>NC_010525.1:0-600000 GCF_000019805.1 Pyrobaculum neutrophilum V24Sta | reverse complement strand
GAAGTTCTCGTCGCGGAGGGCGGCCTTAACGGCGTCGAGAACCTCCCTACGTGGGCCGAACTTTGCGAGAGACTGCACGGCGGAGGCTCTCACATACGTCGGCATGTCGGACTCGGTATGCCTAAGGACCACCCTTAGCGCGTCGTCAGAGCCGAGCTCGGCCAACCCCTCCAGCGCCCCCCTCTTTATCACATCTAGATGGCTACTGTACTCCAGCGCCTTCCTTAGGCTGTGTTCGGCGTACTCCCACCTGATTCTGCCAAGCGCCCGCGCGGCCTCAGCCCTCACGTAGTAGCTCTCCTCGGCGCTGTGGAGAACTTTGTCGAGGAACTCGGCGGCCTCCTTCCGTCTGGCATTGCCAAGAGCCTCCACAATGGCGCGCCTAACCCTGGGGTGCCGCGCCCTCCAGTACCCCTCAATGAGCTTATACACGGCCTCCCCCGTGCCTATCTCGCCCAGAGCCCGCGCGGCCTCAGCAGCCACCCCCCAGAACCCATCGCCAAGCGCCTTCGCCAGCGCCTCCACAGCCTTAGGGCTCCCGTTTCTCTTAAGCGCCTCTACGGCCTGCAACCTGCAGTAGAGATCCTCGTCGTTTAACATAGCTATAGCGGACTCCAGAGGATACTGTAGGTCAAGCGCCTTCATGACCTTGAAGGCGGGGTCCACACATACGTACCTGGGCTTGCCCCCCGGGATCTGTAAAGCCACCTCCCTCTCGCCCAGCTGAAGCTCCCTCACCTCCCTCCTCCCGTCTTCATACACGACCTTAACCTCAAGCGGGATGGTGTACACGGGGTAGCTATCCTCTCCCTGGCTCTGCTTGATCTGCAACCTCAGAACGCCGTCTGAATAGCTCCACGAGATCTTCAACACCGGGTGGCCCGCTGCGTAGAAGAACTGCCTCCAGAACCACTCCAGATCTCTCCCCGACGCCTCCTCCAGGGCCTTCCGAAGATCCTCAATATCGACAGCCCTATACCTATTCCGCTCTAGAAACACCTTCAGCCCCCTCCTAAAGTCGTCGTCGCCGAGGAGGCTCCTCAGCATGTGGAGGACGACGGACCCCTTCTCGTAGGCATGTCTATCGAACACCTCGTCGGGGATCTTGTAGACGTTGGTGACGATGGGTCTCGAATAGCGGCGGGAGTACTCGCCCAGATACGTCCTGAAGTTTGTGTAGATCTCGTAGAGGTACTCCTCCCGGCCCTTGGACCTCTCGGTCCACAGCGCCTCTATGAAGGTCGCGAAGGACTCGTTTATCGCTATGTGCCCCCAGTCTTTTGCCGTGACTAAATCGCCAAACCACATGTGGGCCATCTCGTGGGCAACCAGCGGATCGGAGGAGAAGTCCTCCTGGCCGGGGCAGGGGAACTCGCCGTAGGGGCAGTGGGCGTGTTTGTCGTGTATAGTCCAGTCCGTCAGTATGGTAAACGTCGTGTTCTCCATCCCTCCGTATATGAACTCCGGCACCACCACCTGGGCATATCGCTCGTAGGGGTAGGGAACGCCGAGGTACTCAGAGAAGAACCGCATTATCTCGCAGGTGTTGTAGAAGCTGTGGCGCCACTCGCCGCCGACGTACCTCGGGATGTAGTACTCCAGCAAAACCTCGCCGCACTTCTCGCTATATATCTCGAAGTCGCCGGCGGCTATGGCCAAGAGATATGGAGACATGGGGTGTCTCATCTCCCAGACGTAGGTCCGGCTGTCCTCCCCCTCCTTGACCTCAACCAACAGCCCGTTGCTCCCAGCGACGAGGGGCTTAGGCACCGTCACCGCCACGGTCCAAGGAAACTTTATGTTGGGGGAGTCGGGCAACGGGACCCAGTAGCGGTTGTACTCGCTCTCCCCCTGGGTCCACACGTAGACGCCCCTCCTCTGGCCGTGGGGGGTGACGAAGTATATCCCAGCCCGAGGCCTAGCTCTGTATTTCACCGCCACTTCAACAACCTCGCCGGCTTTCCACTGCGGCTTAATCTCTATCTTCTCCCCGTCGTAGTAGAAGTCGTGGCTTACGCTTAACACGTCCATCTCAACGGCGTCTAGCACAACTCTAGCGCCGTCTTTCCTAGGTCTCAGCCTGTATTTTACGAGGCCGTCGACTGATCTGTTGGCCACGTCTATTGACACATCTAGCCGCATGTGGAGAACCTCGAACTCGTAAAACGGGGGGAACCTCGGCGTGTACTCGGGAAAGGCGAAGTCCCTCCCCACTAGGTACTTCATCGCGTGGGCCGAGACCTCCCTTTAAAAGTGTTGAGCCGAAACCGTAAAACTTAAAGCCTCAACCTCACAGGAAGGCGGAGATGGAGCTACTCTTGGCGGAGCTAAAGACGAAGATAGAGTACCAGATAGCGTGGCTACTCTACACCATCGGCGTGAGAAGCCACAAGAGACTTCCCGCGTTGAAGGAGCTGTATGCAAAAGCCATGGCGGCTAAGTGGTGTAGCAAAAAAGACAGGAAGTTCTGCGAAGCGGCGTTTATGAGACTCTACAGCTACGACATAGCCAAGTACCTACGCCAGGGGGAAGCCGCGTTTATCCTAAGCCTCGCGCTTTACGACGTTGAAAGAGGGGACCACCGCCTCACTACAGTGGTGAACTACGTCGAGAGGGGCGTAATGCCTACCGAGATTGCGGTTTTCACAAACAAGATAGATATAGACAGCCTCGTGCCCACGCTTGCCGGCATCATCAAAGCGCTCGGGGAGACGTCGCCTGAGCTTCTCGCATCCACGTGGCATATTATGGCAACAAGAACCAGACTACTGCCCCCGCTTGAAAAAGTCCTAGACAACGCCGTAATCCTTGGAGTCCTCGCCGAAATGGAGAAGAAGGGCTACGTCATGAGAGACGGCAATAGGTACGTGCTCACCGAGGAGGGTAAACTTGTGGCACGCGATGTAGAGCTTCCCCAGGACGTGGCAAGGCTAAAACAGTTGAAATATGTAACGCCGGCGTTTTTCGCTATATTAAACACTCCGGTTGAAAACCTGTAGCTACTCCTTAATCGCGCCGATGGAGATAAAGGTCTTCGTCTCCTTCACGCCCTCCATGTTGTTCACGGCGTCGAGCACCTTGTCTAGCACCGTCTCCTGCGTGATGACGGCTAAGTCGTAGTCGCCAGCTAGCCTCATGGCCTTCTCGATAGGCAGCTTCTTCGTGGCCTCGTAGACCTTCTCCCTATACTTAGGCTCTATCTTGACGAGGATTATCACATCGCTGGATTGGCCCTTCAGAAGCTTAACGGCCTTCTCGGTGATGTCCACGAACTCCCTGCCAGTCCTCACGAGGCCAAGCTCCTTAAGCCGCTTGAGGTGTATAGCTAGGGCTTGCCGAGTCATGCCGAGCTCTCTCGCTATTTCGTCTTGGTCGCCGTAGACGGTGTACACCCTCATAGGCTGAGCCCTCTGCAATAGGTGGTTCAGCAGTTGGTACTGCCGGTCTGTTAGCTTTACCTCCTCGGTCATATTAATCGAGTGAATTAGAGATATTTAAATGTATCGCTAAATTGAAAGGCATAGGCTTCTGTATTTATTTAGTTAAGAATAACGCTGTAGAAAAGCGCATCCCAGACGGCGCCTTCCAAACATCTGTACATATAAAAACTTTTTCTAGATCTCCTAACGCAGTAAGGCAGGCGTATCGAAAGATATAGAAGACGGAAACTACTCCAGACAAATCCTTTGGCAAATACAGCAAGAAGCTTGCGGGCTATCCGGACGGTAAGCTTTAAATCCTGCGGAAAATCCCCCAGCGTGAAAACCAAGGCTGATGTGGGTAGGCCATGAGGTTGGCTTTCGCGCTCCTTCTCACGGCTGTCGCGTTGGGGGCTGTGGTGGAGGTGCGCAACGGCTTAGGCTTCCCCATACCTAACGCCACCGTTTGCTTCCAAGGGCGTTGCGTCAGCACCAACGCCTCGGGGGTCGCCGTCGTGCCTTTGGGGGCGGAGGTGGAGATCTACGTCGGAGGTTTACTGACGTGGAAGACCTACTCCTCCGGACACGACGTGGTTACGGTTAGCGACATAGACCATGTCAGCATCTCGCCCGTGAACGCAAGCGGCTACGTGGTGCTTAAGATTGTGAAGTTTCTAAACGGGACATACGGCGAGTTGAAGATACCGTTCTCCAACAACAAGCTGGAGCGCGCCATCCCCGTGGGCGGGGTGGATTACCCCGTGGAGATCTACCTCACGGAGGTGGGCGGAGTGAGGCTGAGAAACGCGACGGTTGTTAGAAGAGACCTCTGGAACATGGGTGCGGATCTGTTGGCCCTAGGCCTAGTGGAGAGGTGCACAATAGCGTCTCTGTCCCCGGTGACGAGGATCGCCATTTTGCAGGGCAACACAACAGTCGCGTCGGGGGCGGCAAACGTCACAGCATACCTACCCAGAGGCGCGTCCTACCTCGGCGTAGCTGAGACCCGCGTTCTTCTGCCAAACGGCGATTTCTACAGGGCGGAGTTCAACCCGTTGCTCTACTGCGGCCGGACTATCGTGGTGAACGCGTCGAGGCTGGTGATACGGGCTGTGGACTCGTTCGGCGTTACTAGAACCGACTGGACTATCTACGTCGCCGGGCGGGCGTATAAAGGTCAGGCGGAGCTGTGGATTCTGCCGCATGATATCTACACGGTGGCGGTAGACGCCGGCTTCGCCAGAAGAAACTTGACAGTGGCGGCGTCTAACCCAACAGAGGTGCTAACTGTGGAGGTTGAAAACGCCTACCTCATTTTCAACTACCAGCAGCCGGTCGACAAGGTGTACATAGTTGGGAACTACACGACGGTGGCGCAGATACCGCGCCGGGTTGAGCTACCCCCCGGCACATACAAGGTCTACGTGGAGGCGGGAGGCAGAAATTCTACATACATAGTCACTCTGAGGCCTGGGGAGACTGTACAGCTGACCATAACTCCGGCGAAGCAGGGGAGGGGACAAGAGCAGACGGAGGCCCCAACGTCCTACGCCTTTGCCGGGGTAGTTTCAGCGATGGCGCTGGCCGCATTGGTGGCCGTCGCTATAGGGATTCGCCGCCGTCAACGACAAGGACGTGGCCGGTGACGTAGCTAGAGGCGGGCGAGAGAAGCCAGTATATCGCCTCGGCGGCCTCCTCAGGCCGCCCCAGCCTTCTTAGCACTGTTCTAGATCTGAACTCGTCGAGCTCCTCCGGCGTAACCCAGCTGGTCCACCTGGTCTCTATTGGGCCGAGGGCCACCGCGTTTACCCTAATTGGCGCCAGGGCCTTGGCCAAGCTCCTGGCTAAGGCGATGAGGGCTCCCTTAGCCACGGCGTAGGGTATGCCGTATCTATCGCCGACTATACCTGGCGTAGAGGCGACGAGGACAACGGAGGCGGAGGGGCCCAGAGCCGGGAGGAAGGCCTTAACGGCGTTGAAGCTCCCCACGACGTCGACTCTAAAGACGTCGAGGAGATCCTCGGCCGACAACGACGCGACATCTCTCTTCCACAGTCCCTCCTCCCCGTGGCCGTGGGCCAGAGCCAAGCCGTCTACCCTCCCCACTTCCTCCGCCACCCCCCTCAGGCACGCCACGTCAAGCACATCGCATCTGTAGTGGACGTCGGCGTCTGACCTCTCCCTGGAGATCCCAACCACATAGTCGCCGCGGCTTTTAGCCAATCTGACGAGGGTGCCCCCTATCCCCCCGCTTGCCCCAGTTACGACAATCCTCATCTACAGAGGGGGGGCCTCCTGCACCTCAGCTTCACGTCGATGTCCCCCCTCTTCGCCCTCGTGACCATGTTGTGGTGTTCATCACGTACGCCGCGGATAAACGAGCACATATGCACGCCGCAGACCTCAACGGCTACGGCTCTAGCCCTCAGCTTCTCCATAAGCAGATCAGCCAGCCACTCCGTAAACCTCTCCTGCATTATGGGCCTGGCGGCCGCCCACTTCACCAACCTGATCACCTTGCTCAGCCCCGGCACCCCATCCCCTGGGATATACGCCACAGAAACGCTCAAGAGTATTGGGAGGAGGTGGTGCTCGCAGAGGGAGACGGCGCTTATGTTCTCAATCACGACGGGGCCGGGCTCCGCGTCGTACTCAAGAGGGAAAAATACCACCTCGGGGGGAGGCTCCCTCAGCCCCCTGGTGAGCTCCCCAAGAGCCTTCACGAACCTCTTAGGCGTATCGACAACCCCAGGCCTTGTCACATCCTCACCGAGGTGTTCCAGAAGCGCCCTGACCCCCTCCTCGGGCTTTACCACGCCTCTCTTCTCCAAAACCACGGACACGACTCCGAACTGTCAATTTAAAAATATGTTAAGACGGCAGCCTGGATTGCCTACTGCAACCGCACACAATCCGGCCCCTCCACCGGAAGCACCTCCGTGGGATAGTGGCGAGGAATACGGCGAACTGCAGAGGGCGCTCTATGGGCGAGAGGAGCACCTGCACCCAGTCGACCCTACCCAAGGCCCTCCGCGACCTCAAGGCTGTTCTCGCCGCTTGTAGCAGGAAAAGCGGAGGGAATAATACAGCCGCCGCCGTCCACAGACCGTAGTAGACCAGCTCCATGGCCCACAGCGCCGCGTTGCCTATTTTAGCCGCAGTCGCCTGCCTTATGAAAAACTCCCAAGCGCCGTCGGCGGGCTCCATGGGCACCAGATACGGCAGGACCTCTATGTCCTCCGCGACGGCGGTGACCGCCATGTCGTCCACGGGGCATACCTTAAGCGCCTCGGCGACCTCCCTCCGCCGATGGCCAGGTATGGCCATCGCGCCGCCGTACATAAACCTCGTCTTTTTCCACACCATCCAGTCGAACCCCCCCAGCGAAAAGGCGTTTTGAAAACGGTCTAGCACCCATCTATACGCCGTTGCGAACCTACCACACGACCTCCTCAAGAGGTCCAGCCAGGGGCCAGGCACGGCGTCGTCGTCTACGAAGATGTAAAGTTCTGCCTCCAACTCCTCCAAGGCTGTGGCCAAAGCCCCCGATTTTCCGCCGTATTTATTCAGGAGAGCCCTTAGACCTGCGGCCTCCGCCTCCTCGGCTGTGCGCCTATCGTCAACAACGACATAGTCGACGAAGTCCCGATACCGACCCCATCCCTTTACCCCCCTCGTGGCCATGACCACCACGGAGCGACATGGCGCAAGCCGGCCTGGACGTATCCGAATTTCTGTAAGTAGATGTATAAAGTCGTATATAGCGATGGCGGCTATGAGCGGAAGCACCACGGTCTCCAGGTATTCACAGATAAATATTCCAAAACCTGGGGTCTACATGATTAGGCAGGAGGACTATGGCCTTGTTTTGAGGGAGGAGAGGCTGGGGGGCGGCCGCCGCGTTTTAGACATATTCTGGGGTCCGCAACACCCCTCCTCGGGGCACACCCGCTTTATTGTGGAGGTAGACGGAGACATAGTTGTAAACGTGACGCCTGACCCCGGATACGTCCACCGAACTATGGAGAAGCTTGGCGAGACGCGCCACTGGATACAGAACATACCCCTCTTCGAGAGGCTTTCTCTGCCAGATGCGATAAACGTCACCTGGGCATACTCCATGGCCGTCGAGAAGCTGGCCAAGCTGGACGTGTCGCCTAGGGCTCAGTATCTGCGCGTCATAATGGGGGAGCTGAGCCGCATATCTACACACCTCTACGACCTGGGGCTACACGCCATAATGATCGGCTCCTCCACAGGCTTTATGTGGGGGTTTGGGCTAAGGGAGCTCCTGGTACAGCTGTGGGCCATGGCAACGGGGTCGAGAACAACGCCCAGCTGGGTCGTGCCCGGGGGCGTGAGGACGGCGCCGCCGGACGCCTTCTACGAACAGACCAGAGGCTTCCTGGAGTACCTCGAGAAGAAGGTGGACGAGTTCGTCAGAGTTGTCGTGAAAAACCCGGTGGGGTACTATAGACTTAAGGACGTGGGGTACCTCAGTAGAGAAGACGCCGCTAGGCTCATGGCGACGGGGCCGGCGGCTAGGGCCTCCGGGATAGAGTGGGACGCCCGCCGGGTCTACAAATACGGCGTCTACGACGAGTTGGAGTGGAACGTCTGCGTTGAAGACGGGGGGGACTCCCTGGCTAGGGCGATGGTTAGGATCTGCGAGATCCGCGAAAGCGTCAAGATAATAAGGCAGGCCCTAGACCGCGTCCCCAGGGAAGGCCCCCTAGTAGGGGACGCCGTTCTCCACAGGCTACCGCCTAAGCACAAGGAGAGGGCGAACGAGCACATCAAGCTAGGCGCCTTCTTCACAACGACGCTTCCTCAGGCGGAGGGCCTCGGCGTGAGCGAGGGGGGGCGCGGCCGCTACTTCTTCCACGTCTTTGGAGACGGCACAGAGAAGCCGTATAGGGTGAGGATATCCACCCCCTCTTGGCAAAACGTCCGGGCGATGGTGAAGGCCTTCGTGGGATCTAGGCTGATGGATCTCCCAGCCATATACGGATCCTTCGGCTACTTCCCGCCCGAGCAAGATAGGTAAGGTTAAAAATGGAGAACATGGATTGGGCTATGGATCTAGGGGGCCTCCTCCTCTCGCCTCGCCTCTGGTTTTTCGTACTGATGTTAGCGGCCTCGGGAGGCATACTGCTCACCGTGGTGTGGTTCGAACGTAAGGCCGCAGCCAGGGTGCAGATGCGCGTCGGGCCGTACCACGTGTCGCCGCAACTGGGCGGCTATCTGCAGTTGCTAGCTGACGCGCTGAAGTTCCTCTCCAGCGAGCCCATAGTGCCGAGAGGCGCCCACAAGACGTTATTTACACTGGGCCCAGCCATATTCACCACGCTGGCCTTCGGCGCTTCCCTCCTCCTACCTCTCACGCCTTCGCTTAAGCTGATAAAGGACAATAGCCTCCTCCAGTACGGCCTCCTCTTTTCCATTGTCATCCTTCTGCTAGTCTCCATAGCGGTTGTCGTCATAGGGTGGGCCGCTAACAACAAGTTCGCATACGTGGGAGCGGCCCGCGAGGCGTTGCTGGTTGCCGCATACGAGCTCCCCCTCCTCCTCTCCATCCTGGCGATGGCCATACTCTACGGGACGCTAGACCCCATACAGATCGTAGAGAAGCAGACCTTTGTCGTAGGGGCGTTGCTCAACCCCCTGGCCTTCCTAGTCTTCATAATAGCGGTAGCCATGGCCACCGCCCGCTTTCCCTTCGAGATAGCGGACTACGAAGGCGATGTGGCCACGGGGCCCTACAGCGACTACGGCGGCGTCTACCTAGTGCTCTCCTTCGCCGGAGGTACCTACTACGCCACCTTCTCCTACTCCCTCCTGGCGTCGCTTGTGTTCCTCGGAGGCTGGGCAATACCTGGGTATAGCGCCGGGCCCTGGCCTCAAGACATGTTCGGCCACCTGTTGCTTGCGGCTTGGGTTTTGGCCAAGACCGGGCTTGTCATGTTCTTCTACGCCTTCTTGAGAGCCGCGATGCCGGTGCTTAGGCTAGACCATACGCTTGTGTTGGGGTGGAGGGGCCTGTTTGCGCTGGGCCTAGCCGCCGTGGCTTGGTCAGCAGTGCTGAGACTTCTGGGTATACCATGAGCGGGAAGCTCGGCTATATTGTGAAAGCGACGTTGGACGCGCTCGCCGTAGCGGCGAGGAACTTCGCAAAGCCGGAGCGCATCACGGTCTTCTACCCATACGAGAAGCTTGAATATGGGCGGATGAGAGGCTGGATAGGGCTCTGGACAGAGAAGTGCACTTCGTGTATGTTGTGCGCCCGTATATGCCCCACCAACGCTATTAAGATGTATATGGAGCCAAACGGAAAACGCTACCCCGGCATAGACTACGGACGCTGTATAATGTGCCACTTCTGTATAGACGTATGTCCAACTGACGCTCTATACCCCACGGACATTAAGGAGCTGGCTTGGTACGACTACAAGGAGATGATCTATACGCCGGACATGGAGAGGGAACCGCCGAAGATACACTCGCCCTACAAGGCTGTAAAAGTAGCTATAAAATACGTCGGGGGTCTCCCTAGGAAGGTCAGAGTTCAGTAGCACATACACTAGTAACAATATTTTAAAATGCTACTCCAAACCGGCGATATGTTAGGCGACTTGCTTCTCTTGGCGGCTCTCCTCTTCGGTATTGTAGCTGTTTTTTCGCGAGATAATGTATATTCGGCGTCATCCTTAGCTGTATCAGCCGGAGCGGTGGGGGCCTACTACGCGTACCTCGGTCAGTTCGCGCCTGCCCTTCTCATCTTCGTCATATACATCGGCGCAGTGATGCTCTTGGTGATCGTCACAGCGGCGATGTACGGGGGAGTCCATAGGTGGGGAGCCAGAAGAATCGCGGCTTCTACCGTGCTTCTGGCGGCCACGGCTTTAGCCGCGTTGTTCCTCCAGATGGGGCACCGCGAAGCCGTCGGCGTTCTTCAGGGCGTAAACCTCGCCGAGGTGGCCGTTCTACTATTCAGCGTGGCGGCCCTCTCGCTGATAGTGGGCGTTGAGATCGCCAGGAGGTCATGACGGTGGCCACAGCTGTAGGGCTCGTCCTGATACTCCTCGGCTTGTACGGAATAGCGGTCACTAGAAACCTCGTGAGGATCTTGATATCTCTTGAGTTGGCCACAGTAGGGGCGTTCGCCGCGCTGGCGCCCGTAGCCGTCAAAGACCCCGCATCGGCCCTATACGGCGTTTTGTTCCTAGTTATGGCGTCTGTGTCAGAGGCAGCCATACTGGCGGCTCTGATATACCGTAACTACAGCCTTACGAAGGACACAGATGTGTCTTCGATAACGAGCGGGCGGGAGGTATGACGATCCTGGCGTCTCTGCTACTGCCGATGGCGCTGTCGCTGGCGGCCTACGTGGCGGCTAAAAGGTCACCGTATATAGCGGGCTATATATCAGCCGCCGCTCTATTGCCCCTCTTAGCTATTTCATCTGCCGTGGCTTTTGGAGGAGGGACGGTGGCCGAGGGGGCTATGGATGGGTTCAACCTGTTGTCGTTTAAAGTCACGCCGTTTAACGGCGTTTTCCTACTAACTGTGGCGCTTGTCGGGGTCTTCGTGGCGCTGTATTCTCCGCCGTATATGGAACACAGAGGCCACGAGCTGGGGAGAGACACCTCCATCTTCTACCTAACCTACGGGTTCTTCCTCGGCGGGCTCGCCGGGGCGTTTGCCGCGGCTAACCTAATAACCGTGTATATATTTATAGAGGTGGCGCTTGTTGCCTCGCTTTTCCAGATCTTGTACTACGGGTATGGAGACAGGGTGAGGATATCTGTTATGTATCTGGTGTGGTCGCACGTTGGGGCGCTGCTTATGCTCGCAGGCTTCCTCCTCCTCTACCTGAGAGGGGTCTACTACGTGCCGCTCCTCAGCGGCGTAGCCCCAGGGGTAGACCAAGCCGCGTTTCTACTGATACTAGTTGGATCTCTGATAAAGATGGCGGCCCTGGGAGTCCACATGTGGTTGCCCTACGTCCACGCTGAGGCGCCGACTCCCCTATCCGCCTTGCTGTCTCCCGTCTTAGTGGGCGTCGGCGGGTACATAATAGCGGCAGTGGGCATGTACCTCGTGCCTCCTGGGTGGGAAAGGTGGGTTGTATACTACGCGTTGGCCACCGCCGTATACGGCGGCCTCATGGCGTACCTCCAGAAAGACCTCAAGAGGCTGTTCGCCTACTCGACGGTGTCGCAGATGGGCTACATGCTCCTCGGGGTATCCCTAAAGAATGCGTACGGCTACACCGCAGTAGCACTGCTCTACCTAAGCCACGGCCTAGGCAAAGCCGTCCTCTTCATGACGGCGGGGTACCTCATAATGCACCTCCATACCCGTGACCTGGAGAAGATGGGCGGTCTCTACGGCTGGCGGCCGGAGTTGGCGGGGGCCTCCGTGGTGGGGTTCCTAAATCTAGCCGGCGTTTTGACCATCGGCATGATCTCGGAGATCCTCCTGACGGTGGCCTACGCCAGCTACTTCAGAAGCAACTACGTATACTACATCCCCTATGCGCTGATGTTGGTCGTAACCGGCGTCTACGCCTTTAACACGACTCGTCTCGTGTTCTTCGGGCCGCATAGGTACGAGGGGAAAGGACCCATAGACATCGCGCTGGCGTCGATCACAGCGGTGGCCTTCATCTCAGTGCTTTTTCTACTACCGCCTTTCTCAAGCGCTCTAGCCGACAACATATATAACACGGCCAGGGAGTTGGGGCTATGGAGGTAGTGCTACTTACGATTTTCATCCCGTTGCTTGCGTCGGTAATTTCGCTGTTTAGCTCCTCGGAGAAGTTCAAATCGTGGATCGTGACTCTAAGCGCCTTCGTATCGGCGCTTTTGGCGACCCACCTCTTCTTCTCAGCCCCCCATGGCACATATGGAGTGAACTGGATAGAGGCGGTCGGGGCGAGGATAGAGGTTAGGCTAGACGGCTTCAGCCTCCCCATGGGCCTCCTCGTGACCTGGCTCATAGCCGCCATCTCTCTCTACTCTGTCAAATACATGGAGGGAGACTACAGGCCGGGGTGGTACTGGTTCTTCTTCGGCTTCTTCGCCACGTCGATGTTGGTAGTGGTATATGCAGACAATCTGTGGCTCCTCCTGGCGGGCTGGGAGGGGGTTGGGCTCGCCTCCTGGGCGTTGATAGGCCACTGGTACCGCGACGAGCAGGACAAGTGGGTTGGAAAAGAGGAGAGGGTGCTGGGGGTGCCCTACTGGTGGACGCCGAGCAAGGCGGGCCTCCGCGCCATATTGACCGTCCGCCTAGGCGACTCCTTCTTCCTCACGGCCATGGCCATATTCTACGTCGCCACAGGCACCGCCTCGTTGACAGGCCTGCTCTCCGCAGAAGGCCTAAAGGCGCTGGGGGTTATCCCGCTGATATTCTTCGCCATGGGGCCGTTGACCAAAAGCGCACAGTTCCCCTTCCACGAGTGGTTGCTCACGGCTATGACGGGACCCACCAGCGTGTCAGCCCTTATACACGCCGCCACCATGGTCAAGGCGGGGGTCTACGTGTTGATTATAACAACGCCCATCTTCCTCCACGTGGCCGGCTCCTCCCTCTACTTCTGGGTTCTGACGGCACTCGGGGTGGCCACGGCCCTTGTGGCTACACTCATCGCGTTGACCTCGGTAGAGTTTAAGCTGGTGCTCGCCGGCTCCACAGCTGCCAACCTAGGCGTCATAGCGGCGGCCGCGGGGGCCGCCGGCCTTCTGGCGCACCACGGGGGACACGAGCTCGAGCTCCTGCTTACCTACGCCTTCCTCCACATAGTAGGACACGCCGTATCTAAGGCATCCCTCTTCATGGGATTCGGCGCAGTTATACACGAAGCTGGAACCAGATTCATAGGCGAAGTTGGAAGGCTTGGGCGCCATATGAGGATAACAGCCGCCGCGATGGCCCTCTCCACCTTGAGCCTCGTTGGAATTCCGCCCCTCCTAGGCTACGTCACGAAAGAGCTCGCCCTAGAAAACGTATTCGAGCTAGGCCTAGTTGCATTGGCGCCGGCGCTCTACCTACTGCTCTTCCTCACGCCTATCTACGGACTACGCCTGTTTGGCCTAACCTTCCTCCATGGCAGAGAGGCCGAGGAGGTCCACGAAGCCCCAGCGCTTATGTGGATCCCATACGCCGCGCTGGCGGCGGCCACGGCGGCGCTGGGGGGCTACTTCGCCGCCGTTGGTAAGTTCCCGCCTCTATCTGCCGCCCTCTTTGCCACATTGGCGGGCTTTGTCGTTGGCGTTGCGCTCTACGTGGTGGCGCCCGGCGTTAGATCTGAAGCGCTGAGGCCGCTCTGGGAGGTTGCATATAGGAGGTTCTACCTGCCCATTCTCTACGACGGAGTATTCCCATATGTCTACACAGCCGCCGCGAAGGCCGTCTACGTTGTGTTCGATAAAGCGCTGTTTGACGGGATTTACCACGTCGTTTTGCCAGGCTTGTTCAAGGCCGCCTCGGGAGGTCTGAGGAGGCTTGCGACGGGCAACATAAGCACCTACGTCCTATACGCCGTAGTTGGAATACTTCTGACGTTGGTTCTGCTGGCCGCGCTATGATGGAGCTGACGTATCTAGCGGTTGCCGCCATACTTCTCTCGCCGCTTGCGCTACGGGGCGGAGGTAGGCACATAGCGGCGGCCATATCTCTGGCGCTTCTCGCCCTGTCTGCCTACGGCGGTGCAACGGCGGCTTTGGTCATAGTAGCGGTGGCGCTAACCCTGGCCCTAGATTGGCGGTGGGGGACGTTGGGCGTAGCGCTTGCGATGTCTGCTGTTGGTGCGGCGCTTGCGATGTATGCCTACTACAGCTCGGCATCTCCCCTCTATGCGTTGCTCGGCCTATTTCTAACAACCGCGGCTGTCTACGGTCTTTTGGCCATGGAGAAGACGAGGGAAAACGTCGAGGGGGCCGTGAAATACCTAGTCTTCTCCGGCGTGGGGAAGTTATTAATAGTCCTCGGACTCCTCTATCCCACCGACTGGGGCCTCTACTTGGCCACCCTGGGGTTCATGTTTGAGCTGGGTATCTTCCCATTCCACGCATGGGTGGTAGACGCCTACGCCACCGGCTCTCCTCGGGGATTAGCCGCGTTGACCGCCTTCAGCAAGGTGGCCGCCCTCTACCTCCTCCTTTCAGTTTTCAACCGCGTTGGAGGCCCTACCGCGGTGGGGGAAATGCTTTTGGCGATCTCGCTCCTCTCCATGTTTGTCGCCAACGTCGCAGGCCTCACCGCAAGGACGATAGGCCGCCTAATGGCCTACTCCTCTATTGCCCATATGTCGTACGCCCTCACGGCGGTGGCCATGGTCTGGTGGCTGGGGCCGAAAAACGCCGAGGTCTTTGGGGCTAGAGACACGGCGCAGCTGGCCGCCCTAGTGGTCGTGTTGGAGGCCCTGGCCTCGGGCCTGGCTAAGGCCGGCATATTTGGCCATATGGGGTCCCCCACTGCGGACGTGGCGCCCCCGAGGAAAAGCCTACTAAACGTTGTGAACGCCCTATCTCTACTGGGGGCGCCGCCGCTCCTCGGCTTTTGGCCAAAGCTACTGCTAATCCTCTTGGCGCTGACCTACGGCACTCCCCAGGCGCTTGCAGTGGCCCTCTGGGTGGTTATAAACAGCGTGTTGGCGACGCCGTACTACTTCAGAGCGGTTAAGATAATGCTCGACACGCCGGGCCCCCCTGCGGAAAACGCCACATCGACTTACACGGCGGCGCTATCCATAGCACTAGGCCTGGCGGCCCCCGTAGCGGCTTGGCTCTTCGTTGTCTAATAGCTTTTTATCCTGTTGAGGGCTGGGGGGCATGCCTGTGGAGAAAACACTGGTTATACTCAAGCCAGACGCGGTGTCTAGAGGCCTCGTGGGCGAGATAATTACGAGGTTCGAAAAGGCGGGTCTCAAGATCGTCGCGATGAAGATGGTTAGGGCTACCCCAGAACAGATGGAGAGGTTCTACCCCTCCAGCGAGGATTGGTACAGATCGGCGGGCTCTAAGCTCCTTAAGGCCTATCAGGAGATAGGCGTCGACCCAAGGCTGAGGATTGGAACCGATGACCCAGCCGAGGCCGGCAGACTCATAAAGGGAAGACTCGTGAAGTACATGACGTCGGGGCCCATAGTTGTTCTAGTGCTGAAGGGGAATAGAGCTGTGGAGGTCGTGAGGAAGCTCGTTGGGCCGACCTCCCCCCATGCGGCGCCGCCTGGCACAATAAGAGGCGACTACTCGATAGACTCTCCTGACCTCGCCGCAGAGGAGGACAGAGTTGTCTATAACCTAGTTCACGCCTCGGACAGCCCCGCCGAGGCGGAGCGGGAGATAAAGTTCTGGTTTAGGGAAGAGGAGATCCTAGACTAGCTGTAGCTTGTAGGCCAGCAACGTGAGAGCGGCCTTAGGCGGAAACCTACCAATCCTAGTCACTGGAATGGCCGCCAGAACTGGGCCGGAGATTGTTGGGTCCAGCACCCTAATCGCTACCCTCCTGTTGCACACAACGCCGTCTAAAACCCCTCCGCGTATCTCCCCCTCTATCAGTTGATCGATGTGTTGTAGGAGGTACGACTCGAGGTCTGTTTTTTCCACTACCACGCCGTATTTCATTGGCCTGGCCTTGAAAGGCGGCTCAGCGTCTGTAGGCAACTCCGCCAACCTCACTCTTATCTGACCGCAACGGGGGGCGCCCGCCGCAATGTAGTAGAGCCCACGCGCAGGCCCCCGGGTGAGGGCTATATATTCCATCGTTCTGGCCCATAAGCGCCCGTTTTAAGGGCTAAAGCTGGTTCACCGCGTCTTTTTCGCCGTAGAATTAGGTTTGCGCGGGGAACCCAGCAGGCTGATAAAGCTTATATATGGTTCACCGTGTTTTGTATTGAGCTACTGTAGGCGGATCTCCTGTTGTGTGACAGGGTCGGGGGAGCGCTCTACTCTGATCTTCTCAACATCTACATAAAATACGTAGTCGTAGCCCGTTAGGTCGGGTACAGACGTGTACACGTCTATCCACACGTGTCTAGGCTCTCTAAACTTCCTAAACCACCGCGGGACCTCCTCGGCGTCTAGAGTAATCACGTAGGTGGAGACAACCTTCTGGGCGTAGTGCTCCAGCCTCCTATGTTCAGCAAGTGAGACGAGGCGCGGCCTCGCCTTCTTGAAATACCCGAGCTGGTGAGGCTTGTGGACGTACGCCACGGCGTTTAAGCTATCTACCACAGCCGCGGTGAGCCTCTGATGCGGCCCATATACGGCGATCTGGGCCCCAAGGGGGATCTCCCTCACTAGATGACCCAGGAGGCCAGGCGGGGGCACGGTTCTGACCTCGGCGGTAGGCGTGAACTCGTTGGTGAGAACCACAGGACCTGTGGGGAGTATGGCCAGGTAGTAGATGGGCTTCAGCACCTCTATCCCCCTCGCCTTCTCGATCTTGATGCGCCTTATGGTGCCGTGGTCCGTGTACCTCGCCTCCATTTTTACTATCACGTCGGCTATGTCGGCCAGGGGGTTGTACTTGGCCTCGATACCTATCACGCTGTAAAGCCCTATCTTGGTCAAGGCGTCTGCGGAGGCTCTGTCGAACACTATAGCCTCTATCCCGTCTACGACGAAGACGTCTGCCCTCTCCTTGTAGGCCAGATCTACCACCTGGTTAAAAAGGGTCTCCCTGTACTGGGGGACGAAGGGGTAGTCAAACACCACCACGTCCTCCGCCCTCCACCCAAAGCTCTTCCAGGTCTCATACAGGGTGTCCTTCCCCTCGTTGAAGGTAACCCAGACAACCCTCCTCCCCTCCTTAGCGAAGTCGAAAGCTACCTTCGAGACAAGCACCGTCTTCCCGGAGCCGCTTGCGCCGTAGACAAAGGATACCCTCTCGGCAAAAACTCTCCTCAAGTCCACACGGGTGCTGGGCAGAGTTTATTAAAGTTTTGCGGTTAGCACATTTTAAAAGCGTTGGAAAACCCACGCAAGATGGAGGTGGGCCCAAAAGCGTTATGATATCTGTCGTTGTTCCAACGTACAACGAGGCGGAAAACATAAGAGAGCTTGTGGAGAGGTTGCACAAGGCGCTACAGAACAACTACGAGGTGGTCGTGGTGGACGACGGGAGCCCAGACGGCACGGCCCAGATAGCGGCAAGCCTGGCACACAGCTACCCAGTGGTAGTCATCACGAGGGAAGGCCGCCTGGGGCTGTCCTCCGCGGTGGTGGAGGGGGCTAGGCGCGCGGGCGGCGACGTCGTTGTCGTCATGGACGCGGACCTCCAGCATCCGCCCGAGCTAGTGCCTAAGCTGGCGGAGATCGCCGAGAGGGGCTGTCTGGCGGTGGCGTCGCGGTATGTGAAAGGCGGCGGGGTCAGAGGCTGGCCTCTCCATAGACGTGTCGTGTCTAGAGGCGCCGTCTTCCTGGCGAGGCTTCTACTGCCCGAGGCTAGGGCGGTCCACGACCCGGTTTCCGGCTTCTTCGCCTACAGCAGAGAGTGTCTAGCCCAGATAAAGCCCACCGGCCTCTACAAGATCTTGCTGGACGTCCTCGTCCAGTGCAGGCCGAGGTGCGTCGTGGAGGTGCCCTACGTCTTCGGCCTAAGGACGCGCGGCCGGTCGAAGCTGGGCACTAGACACGTGCTGGACTTCCTAAGGCAGCTGTTTAGGCTGAGCAGGTGGCGCCCCCTTAAGTTCGCCGCCGTGGGGGCAAGCGGCGTCTTTGTGGCTTGGGCGGTCCTCTACGCCTTACCACTGCCGCCCCACCTCTCAGTGGCCGCGGCCATAGAGACGTCCCTCACCTCAAACTACATACTGAACCGCCTCTGGACTTTCGCGGGGAGGAAGACGCCGGCGTTAACAGGCTGGCTGAGGTACCACGCGGCCACGGCGGTTGGAAACGCCACGAACTATATAACGACGCTGGCGCTCCACATGCTGGGCGCTCCCCTCTACGTCGCGTATCTAGCCGGCGTCACGCTGGGCTTCGCCGCCAACTACGCGCTTTCTGAGGTAGTAGTCTTCAAGTATAAATAGAAGGGCGTAGCCCAAGTGCGTGAGGGTGCTGTTGCTGGGCTGTGGCAACATAGGGAGATACATCTACGAGAAGCTGTCTGCGAGACACGAGGTCGTGGCGGTGGACAAGGCGAAGGCTTGCCCGGCGGCGGTTCCACAAGACGCGTTGGAGATCCCGCTGGGGTCGTACGACCTCGTAGTTAACGCGTTGCCCGGCGGCGTTGCTTACAAGGCCTCCCGGAGAGCCGTGGAGGCGGGTATCGATACCATAGACGTTTCGTACTATGGGGAAGACCCCTTCACGCTTCAAGATGTGGCGGCCAAGTCTGGAGCCCGGTATGTGCCAGACGCGGGGGTTGCGCCAGGGTTAAGCAACATGTTGGCGGGCAGGCTAGTCGCAGAGCTGGGGTATTTAGACGAGCTGGGGATATACGTCGGCGGCATCCCGGAGAAGCCGGTGGGGCCCCTAGGCTACTCTATAACGTGGAGCCCCACCGACCTCATAGAGGAGTACGTTAGGCCGGCGCGCGTCATACGAGGTGGGAGAGTTGAGACTGTGGATCCTCTTAGGGAAGTGGAGCGCGTGGAGTCGCCCATGGGCCCCCTCGAGGCCTTCTACACAGACGGCCTCCGCACGCTCCTGAGGACGCTTGCCGACAGGGCCTCGCTCATGTACGAAAAAACGCTAAGGTGGCCCGGCCACGTGGAGAAGATACGCCTCCTCAAGGAGCTCGGCTTCCTAGACGAGGCTGGGGAGCCGCCCCCGCGCTTAATCACGGCGAGGTTGCTGTCGCGGCTTAGGTTCAACGTTCCAGACGTCGTGTACATGAAGGTGGTTGGGGCAAAAGGAGCGAGGAGAGTTCAGTACGAGGTGTTGGTAAGGCCGAGAGGCGGTTGGTCCGCGATGCAGATAGCCGCCGGCGGCGTGGCGGTCGCAACGACCTACGTAATAAAGGAGCTGGAGCCGGGGGTGACGCCGCCGGAGCACATCGGCATGTCTAACAAGCTCTTTCCAAGGCTTCTAGCTTATATCAAGCAGGAGGGCGTCACGGCGGTCCAGGAGGTCGTAGAGAGGGCGGAGCTATGAGCGGTCTGCCGGAGCACCTGAGGCGGCCGCCCCGGGGGATGCGGGACTGGCTACCGCCCCAGCTGTACGCCTTAATTGAGATGGAGGAGAGGCTGTCAAAGGTGGCCGAGTCGTTCGGCTACAGGCGCGTGGAGACGCCGGTGGTTGAACATTTCGAGGTGCTCGCAAAGAAGGCCGGGCAGGAGGTGGTCAACGAGATCTACTACTTCAAAGACAAGGCTGGGAGAGACGTCGGCTTGAGGTTCGATATGACGGTGCCCGTGGCCCGCGTCATATCGTATAACCTCGATCTACCGCGCCCCGTCAGGTGGTACTACTTCACCAAGGTCTTCCGCTACGACGAGCCTCAACACGGCAGATACAGGGAGTTCCACCAGTTTGGCATTGAGCTGGTGGGGTCGGCGAGCCCCAGGGCAGACGCTGAGGTTATACAGGTGTTTATAGAGGCCCTGGAGGCGGCGGGCGCGAGGGACTACGTGGTTAAGATAAACGACAGACGAGCTGTGGACAAGTTGTTGGAGAGCCTCGGGGTTCTGCAACACAGAGACGTCATATACAGGGCGTTGGACAAGAAGTACAAGCTCCCCAGGGAGCAGGTCGTAGACATTATGACAAACGGCGGCGTCCCCATCGACAAGGCCGAGAGGATATACGACGCCTCTGAGGAGATGACGCTTGAGGAGGCCGTAGACGCCGTATTGAGGCTAGACGCCGGCTTGGGGTCGTTCTACCAAAAGTTGGTGGGCTACCTCGCAACCGCTGTTCCTGTTGATAGGCTGAGGTTCGACATGTCGATTGTCAGAGGCCTAGACTACTACACGGGGGTGGTTTTCGAGGCCTACGTCGGAAAATACCGCCTGGCGGTAGGCGGCGGCGGCCGCTACGACGACCTACTGGAGCTCTACAGCGGCGTCAAGATGCCAGCTCTTGGCTTCGCAATCGGCGTAGAGAGGCTTATGGAGGCGGTGGGCCTCGAGCGGGTCGAGAAGCCGCTGGACTACTACATATATATCTTCGACGACGGCGCATATCCCCACGCCGTTGCGTTGGCGAAAAAGCTCCGCGCGGCTGGCCACAGCGTAGCCATAGAGCTCGGCGAGAAGAACCTAAAAGACGCGTTTGAGTACATCCTGAAGGTCGGGACCAAGTACCTCATCATCATGGGGAGGAGGGAGCTTGAGCGGGGGGTCGTGAAGATACGCGATCTACAGAGGCGCGAGGAGTTCGAGAAGCCGCTGGCAGAGTTCTAGGGCACCACCTGCGTCCCCCTAAGGCCTTTAAACACCTCGTACCCCTCCTCCAGAGCCCCCACAGCCGCCCTCTTTCCGGTCCTTTTCACGAAGTCCACCACGGCCCTCACCTTAGGCCCCATGGAGCCTGGCGGGAAGTGGCCCTCGGACATGTAGCGCTCCAGCTCGTCTGCGGCCACCACCCCAAGCCGCCTCTGGCCGGGCCTCCTGTAGTTGAGGTATATACCATCTACGTCAGTAAGCACCATGAACAAATCGGCGCCCAGCTCAACGGCGAGGAGGGAAGAGGTGAGATCCTTGTCCACCACCCCCTCAACTCCAGCCCCGCCGCAGATAGGGACGCCGCCCCCGCCGGCGGCGACGACCACGAACCCGGCGTCCACAAGCCTCCTTATGGCGTCTACCTCGACCACCTTCACCGGCGTGGGCGAGGGCACCACGCGGCGCCACCCCCCTCTTGGATCTGCGGCGAACCGCCACCCGAACCTAGCCTCCAGCTCCCTAGCGGCCTCCTCTGGGTAGAGGGGGCCGATCGGCTTTGTCGGCGTTGCGGCGGAGGGGTCTCGGCAGTCCACCTCCACCCTGGTTACCAAGGCCGCCGTCATGCCGGCGCCCAGGAGCTTGTCTATAGCTTGCGCTATGAGGTAGCCGAGGAGGCCCTGCGTTACAGCATTTAGAGCATCTAGCCCAAAGGCCTCCCGCCCCTTCTGAAGCTCCGCGAAGTACCCCACCTGGGGGCCGTTGCCGTGTGTAACCACCGCCCTGTGTCCCTCCTTCACTATCCTCGCCACTACCTGCGCCGCAGTCGCCACGTTTCTCATGTGTCCCTCCTGGCTCACCGGCTCCCCCGGCCTGCTGAAGGCGTTGCCGCCAAGTGCCACAACGACGAGCATACGTCCAGTATGTCAAGTCTATATAGCCCTTACCACCACGGCGTATGTGGCAACGGCCGAGGCCAGGGCGAGAGAGGCGAGGAAAAGCCACGGGTAGTCCGGGGACTGCGCCATAAGCCAGCTGAATAGGTAGCTCACGTGGAGCCCAAGCGCCATGTTTGTGACGTTTATAACCGCAAGAGCCGAAGCGGGGTTCTGCGCAGCCCTAGACGACGCCGCATAGACCCCGGTCATATACGTCGAGAAGGACAAGCCGTAGAGGAAGGCGAGCAACGGAACCGCCTCCAGCGGAGCCCAGGGCATGGCCAGAAACGCGATAGACGCAGTAGAAGCCGCCGCAAGTAGGGCCGACCGGCCTCTGCCGCCGGCGTCGTAGAGCCTGCCCGTCAACCCGCCCAGGAGCCCCGACAGCATTGAGGCCGAGGAGACTGCCCCCGCCGCCCACTCCCCAACGCCGCGGTAGAGGTGGAGCCACGTGGCGGCGAGGTTGTTCGCGGCGTAGACCGCCCCCCAGAAGGGGAAAGACGCCAAGCCGTAGGCCGCCGCCCTCCATTCGAGAGATGGTCTGCTTTTAACAGCGCCGTGTCTAACAAGTGCCACGCCCAACGCCGCTGAGAGTAGCCCAGGAAGCGCAAGAGCGGGGCGCCAGCCAAGAACGCTTGCGACGGCCCCCCAGTAGAAGCCTACGAAGCCGCCCAGGTTAAAGGAGGCGCCGTACCAACCCAGGGCGGAGCCTACCGAGCTTGGACTTAGAGCCACCAAGACGGCGCCCGCGGTGGAGAAGAAGAGGCCGGCGCCGACTCCCCCCAGCGCTCTGAAGGCCAGAGCCCAGCCCCAGCTGGGGGCGAGGGCCATGAGCACGGAAGAGACGCCGAACAGCACCATGCCAAAGCCGGCTACCTTGTTGTGGCCGTACCTAGCCCCTAAGTAGCTCGCCGGTAGTTGCATCAAGGCGGCCCCCACGACGAAGGCGGCGGGGAGGAGCCCCGCATAGGCTGGATCAACGCCGTAGTCCCTCAACATGGCTGGGAGGAGAGGCGCTATGTAGAACCACATCAACGCATACACTCCCCTAGACAGTAGCACGAGGAGAAATAAGTTCAGCATTCGAGTACTACCTCACGCCTCGGTGCCGGGGTTGGCTCATCACGCGTAGTGCGGCGTCTGCTGAGTCTGGGTCTGCACCGGGAGAGGCGGCGGGAAGCCGAGCTCCCGCATCACCAGCGCCGCCTCAAACAGCGCGGCTTGCATGATGGGCCCCGCCACCTGGGGCGGGGGGTTCTTCACATCTACGTCGCCTTGAACGGCGGCCACCCCCCGTATCGTCACGGTCACAACGCCGGGGCTCGACGATATGCTCACTGTGAAGGGGATCTCGGTTACTCCCCCCCTTTTCACAGCCCTCTCGCCCTCTATCATTATCTGGACGTTCATCTGTAGCTGAGCGCCCGGGGGCGGCACGCCGAGCCTCTCCGCGTGTATATAGTCAAACCTTATCCCGGCTACGCTCATGGCTTTAAACAACCGCGGCTATATAAACGTGATCCAGATCGTGGATCACACAACCGGCGTTCACACGCTCGGGGAAATAGACGCGCTGATCTCCCCCGCATGCGGAAGCCCCCCGCCGGCTCCCCGCCGTATATCGTTCACAGCGGTGGCTAAGGCCGTCCGCTCCATATACGGCGTAGATATACGTCCGGCGCTGGAGGACCAAGCCGACCTGGGTCTTGAGCGGCTGGACCCGGTGCTCCTATACGGCCAGCTCCCCCTTGAGCATGCCTGGATAGCTAAAGCCCTCCCCCACTGTAGCGTGGCCGCAAGCTGCGCCGCGCCGAGGCCGGACCCCGTCACGGCTGCGCTATCGTTGATGTCCCACGGAGTTGGGAAAATCGCCGTAGATCTACGGGGAGGGTTCGAGAGATACGGCGTTTTGGTGGCGCAACACGCAGCGGAGCTCGGCGCAGAGGTCCAACTGATCGTGGCGGTGCCCCTACGCCTACACGGCGACCTGGTCTTCCACTCCTCAGTCCCGCCGCACCTCCGCGAGAGGTACATAAGGGCGGCTGGGGACGTCTCCGTGCAGAGGGGCCCAGTGGAGCTGAGGGAGTGGAGGCCGCAGGCCACCACCCACGCCGAATGCGAAAAACCACGCTTCACAGACGCCTTGGCGAAGATAGCGGAGATCCTCGGCGTGGGAGAAGGCGTTTTAGAGGACCTCGCCGCCCAGAGCGTCCTCAGCCACAGCTATGTGTTGGACCTGCTTACGCCGTTGCAGCTGGGGTACCTAGCCAAATGGGGCCTGGTGAGGCAGCTCCCCGGCGGCTGGGGCGCAACCCCCAAGTTCCTCTACCTCTACGGCCTCTACCGCCGCGGCTGAACGTCGGGGCACCTCCTCACAATCCTCCTGCTCCACACTAGCCCAACCTCGAACAATATGGCGAAGGGTATAAACGTGAGGAAGGTAGATATAAGAGTCGTGTCGGGCGTGACCACGGCGATTAAGATCAACGCCACGGCGTAGACCAACGGCCTGTACTCTGCCAACGTCCACGGGTTTAGAAGACATATTTCGGACAGTATAGCCATCACAATAGGCGTCTCGAAGATCAACCCGGTCCAGAAGGCTATCTGGATCCACGTGCTCACCACTGAGGCCACGCTGAATATCTGCTCCACCTTAATGACGTGGGAAAGACCGACGACGAACCTAAAGAGGGAGGGGTAGATGATTAAAATCCCGAATAGGTTCCCGGCGTAGAACAGAAGCAGGGCAACCCAGAGGTACTTCTTAACAGCCCGCTCCTCGTGGGGATACAGAGCCGGCTGTACATACAGCCACATCTGGTATACGAAATACGGAAATACGACAAGCGCTGTTAGGTAGAGGGAGGCGTACATAACAGCCGCAAGAGGGTTCCACACCTCACCTGCAATTAGGGCGATTTTGACGTTCCCCGTCTTGTTCAAGTCAGCCAAGAGAGGGTTAATCGACTGCATAAACATCCAATAGGCGAGAGGGTTGTACTCGCCGGAGACGAAGAAGGATGTGACAACACTCAGCAAGCTCCCTCCACTTAGATTGGGGGCAGGCATCCACATTACGATAAAAACGACGACGAAGGCTATCAACACCCGTTTTAACCTTCTGCCAAGCTCGGCGAGATGCTCCCACAAAGGCATCTCCTTGTCGCGCGGCGGCTTAGATTCCACAGACAGCCCCACATGGGATATTAAATTCTTTGATGGTAGCTCCACAGGACGGGCGCCACAACAGTTAACCTCGTTAGCCACTTTCTGGTGTTTCAAATCATGACGCCGCCCTAGCCTTGTTGATAACTTCGTCAACTCGATTCTGAAAAGCCTTTAAAGTCACAAGGCGTCCGCCTAGGAGGGAGAAAATTAATAAAGCTGTCCTCACTGTGTCTCTATGTATCTGATACTAGCAGGTCAGGAATGGCTGATAGTTCTCATCGCGATTGTCATAATCTTGATCTGGGGCCCCTCTAAGTTGCCCTCCCTAGCCAGGGGGATGGGGGAGGCCATCAGGGAGTTTAGAAAGGCCGCCTCCGGCATAGAGGAGGAGCCGCGTAGGACGGAGAAGAAGGAGGAGATAGACCAGAAGATAGTGGAGATGGCCAAGTCGTTGGGTATACAGACCGAGGGCAAGACAAAGGAGCAGCTGTTGGATGAGATAAATAAGAAGCTGGCTGAGCTGAAGAAGGCCTCCTAACCTCTTGTCTCTCTATATGTAACTGAGGGGCGTAGCTCTCTCGGTCAGCCCGTCGTCAGCTCTTCAAACCTCCGCCGTCTAGTTAATCATCACGGCCGAGGCTATGCCTAGGCTCACTAGTAGCGCCCCCATTATATATTTTGGCGATATTGGCGACTTGTTTATAGCCCTGTCAAAGACCTGGGAGAGCAGAGGGGTGAGGGATGTGGTTATCACGGTGGGGGCCACCCCGATCTGGGCTATCGCGTTGACAAACGCCAGCGTGCCCGCCGCCAGCCCCACAACACCCGACAGAGCCGCGTAAACGAGGCCTGGCCTGCCGATGCCTCTAGCTAGTGCCAGAAATGGCGGTATCAAGACGGCTGCTCTAACCGCGGCAATTGTATATGGCGTGGCTTCTCTCGCCGCGGCGCCAAGGAGCGCCGAGGCCATCCCCCACGACAGCGACGTGGCTACGCCGTAGAGGACCCCCCTCCCGGTGGGTCTTCCCCCCAGCGCGGTTGCTACGCCGGCAAAGGCCAGCGCAGAGCCTAGGAGAGCTCCGGCTTTTATCCTCTCCCCCTCTATAGCCGCAGAAAAGAGTTGCGCTGTAAATATGTAGGTGTAGCCGATTGTTACCGCGGTAGCTACGCCGCTGTTTTTCATGGCCTTGAAGTAGAAGTAGTCGCCTAGGCCTGGCCCGAAGATAGACGAGAGAACCACCGCTAGGAGGGCTCCTTGTGAAATCTTGAAGTCCGCAAAAGGCGCCAGAACTGCGGCGGCTACGACGTTTCTCACCGCAACTAAGGCGGTGGGGCTTGCCCCCCTCCTGGTCGCTGCATATGCAAGAGGTGCGTTGATGGAGAAAGCCACAGCAGCCGCTACGGCGAAGGCGAGTCCAAACATCGGGGGGTGGGGGGCCGAGGTCTATAAATCTAGCCGTCTAGTTTATACTTGCTCAGAAGCTCCCTTAGAGCGGCTCTTATGGCCTCGCTTCTGCTTGGATAAAGCCCCATCTTAACCAGCTCGTCTAAAACGTCGACGTAGGACTGGGGCACGTGGAAGGATATCAACACCATCTTCTCTCGGCTTTTCTCCACGGCGTAGCTATTTTGACTGTCTTTTAAGCATTGCGTAGCAAGACGGCGCCCCAGTCGTGGCGCTCGGAAACGGCGCAGGGGTCAAAGCTTGTTGTACCCATGTATCTCTCAAGCCGGTAGGGATCATCTCTCCCCTGCCCGGCTATGAGGTCGGCGAGCCGCTCCGCGAGAGCTGGCCCAACCATGGCGCCGTAGCCGTTGAAGCCGCCTATCACATAGAGGTTCTGGACCTCTGGATGCCTCCCGTATAGAGGCCCCCCGTGGGGGGCCACCTCGCAGTAGCCGGTCTTCAGATAGAGCGGCACCACTCTGCCGACCCTCTGCCTTATCAGGTTAGTTATCCTCTGGACGTAGTTGGGGGGAGGCCCCTGCCCGTAGCGGCCGCAGCCGTCTCCGGCCGCGTAGAGGGGGGGCGCAAGCGGCCTCCCGTACCAACCGAGGACGTAGTCGCCTACGCTGTATCTCCAGATCTTCCTACTGGCTATGTAAACCACTGCGTAGCACTCGTAGGGGGCAAGGGGCAGGGATATGCCGGCCTCCCTCGCCAGTATGCTGTTTCTGTACCCCGCCGCCAGCACCACGACATCTCCCTCCAGCCTCCTCCCGTCGGCCACGACATATGCTCTGCCGTCTTCCACCTTCAGCAACGCGTACGAGTCTCTGAAGCCCAGCTCTTCCCTAAGCATCTTCACCACCTTTCTAACCGGTATCAGGTAGTCCCTCGTGATGACCGCCATCTCCCCCTCCTCCAGGCGTATGCCCTCCACCGAGTCCGCCACCCTGTGGGGCGTGGCCAGCCGCGACAGATCTACCCACCTGGGGAGTATGTCCACGGAGGTTATCTCCCGCGGCTGTACAAACCTCCTATATATTTCGAGGCTTCTCCCCGCCAGCTCCACGTCCTCCCGATTTGGCATCGAGAGAGTAAGCACCAGGGACACCAGCGGGTAGGCCACCTCGCCGCCGACGCCCACCACCTCGAATCCAGCCTGCCTGAGGAAGTAGGCGGTGAATACGCCGGCTATCCCGCCTCCCACCACCACTGCCTTCATAGCCGCACGCCAGTGGTGTGTTTAAAACAGCATCCCGAGTAGAGACACCAACAGTTGGGTAGGCACGATGGTGGTTTCGCGGTACTCCATCAGCCCCAGCGAGATCAGCTTCATCAGCTGGGGGTCGGTGAGGAAGGCCTGGGGCATGGTGGGGACGAGGACGCTCAGCAACGCGTCTTTTTCGTAGGTGGCTTCCCTCGGCAAAACGGACTTTAGCCGCTCTACGATACACTCCTTATCTACGACGTGTTTGTTCTGGTGGCTCTCGTACTCAACGTAGTTAGACACGTGGATGTTCCACCCCTCGCTCTGCGCCAGCGTCTCGAAAAGGCCGTCTAGGTAGTCGTTGCCCAGCGGTCTAAAGGCCGCACGACGGCCCGACCCAGCTATGAACAACGCCCCCAGATAGGGGTCGGGGTACAGCGTTGCATACGTCGACGCCTCCGGCACGTCGTTTGAGAAGTAGGCGAAGTGTTTATAGCCGTTGGGGAGAACCACGTAGAGCCAGCAGGGGTCGAGCCTGTCGCCGAACTTCTGCACGCCGGCTTCTACGAGCCTAGCGAGGAAGACGCCGAGGTCGAAGAGGCCGTAGAGCCTTGTGGAGATCAGAGACACCGTGGTGATCAGCTGAGGAGTTAAGACCGGCGGAGGGGGGTACTGGAGGAGCTTAGCTCTGACGGCCGTCTGCATCACTAGAGTTGCGGCACGCGTTAATATTTGTTAACCGGCGTAGACCGCGGGCTTCTCTGAGAGAAACGCCGTAGGGCGCGAAGGCGGGGCCCCGTTTGAGAGGCCGGAGAGCGGGCCTCCGGAGCGCCTCTGGGCCTATGCCGTACTGTTCAACGTGTTGCATTGGCTGTGCCTAATGAAGGGGTTGCCTGAGGCCTCCTCGCCTATGGTCGTGGCGGGGCCGTGTCCCGGATACGCCAGGTAGTGTTTGGGCAGTTGATACAGCGCGCAGACCGACGCTGTGAGCGCTCTCCAGTCGCCTAGCGGTAGATCTGTCCTACCAACGGACCTTCTGAAGAGGGTGTCGCCTGTGAAGACGAAGCCCTCTGCCACTAGCGAAATCGAGCCCGGCGTGTGACCCGGCGTATGTAACACGTCGAGATCCCAGAGCCTCCGCGGCGTGGGCTTGGGCTCAGGGATATCAGGCACGCCGAATCCCCAGCGGACCGCCACCTCGTTCAACTCTCTATACACGGCCCAGTCGGCGGGGTGCGCGTAAAACGGCGCGTTGTAGAGCTTAACCAGCTCCCCCACGCCTGAGACGTGGTCGAAGTGGAGGTGGGTAGCCACAACCGCGGCGACGCCTCTACGCCCAAGCGCTTTAACGACCGGCGCGGCCTCGGCTGGGTCTATCACTAGACACTCGTCACCTCTACAGACGAGATATGTGTTGGTCTCAAGGGGCCCGGCGGTGACCACCTCGACTTCCATGTTTTTATAGGAAGTTCGGGCACATAAACGATGAGGGCGTTGACGGCTCTGCTGATAGCGTCAGCTCTTGTGTTGGCGTTGCAGATAGGACAGCTCCAGTTTATAGACGTCAACTCTGCGCAGGACCTCGCCAACGCCCTGGGGGAGGGCCCCGTCTTGATATTTATCCACCAGCCCGACTGCCCAGGCTGTATATATATGAAGACCCAAGTCTTCCCAAACGGCCAAGTCGCCGCGGCTCTCAAGGGAGTTAGGCTTATCTCCATCGACCTTTCCAAGTACCTACTCCGGAGCCTCGACGTGGTGGCAGACGGCCAGGTCTACATCTACTACGAAAGGTCGCTTTCTGTACAGCGGGCCTCGGGCCCCCAGAGGATCCCGGTGGTGGGAACCCCCACGCTGGTTATGGGATATGTGAAAGACGGCAAGCTACACGTGACCTTTGTCATGATCGGGGCCGCCGATGTGCCCACCTTTCTAGAATTCGTGAAGATGGCCTACGGCGCGGCGCAGAAGACCCCCCAGCAAGCGCCCCAGCAGGCGCCTCAACCTACGCCCAACGTCGCGGTTCAACTTGCCGCATCTTTTGCGGCGGGAGCAGCCAGCGTCTTCTCGCCTTGTGTTCTACCTGTGCTTACGATCGCCGCTACTACGTATCTAGCTAGGCGGAGTCTGCCTCTGGTTCTTGCCGGCATGGCCGCCTCCTTTGCGGCTCTAGCCACCGCGGTTACCGCGCTAGCCTCGTGGGTGGGGCAGGCGGTCAACACGGCGCTGTACCTCGTGGGAGGAGCCGTGTTAATTGCCATGGGCCTTGTGCTGGTGGTGGAGAGGTTGAACAGATCCTTCGTCTTGTGGGCCTCTAGGTTCCAGACGTCGGCCTACAAGGCGTCAAAACGCGCCGTGGGCAGAGCCGGCGACGTGCTCCTAGGCGCCTCCCTCGGCGCGGTGTGGACCCCCTGTATAGCTCCGTTTTTCGGAGCCGTCGTTGTGGCGAACTTCGTGGCTTCAGCACTAAGCGGTAACTACATAGCGCTTTTCGTCTCGACTTTGGCCTACGCCGCGGGCCTCGCCGTCGTTATCCACCTCCTGGTGGGGGCTCTGAAGAGGGGCGCGGGCCGGGCGTCTAGGAGCATGAAGTGGGCGGCGTGGGGCAGAAGGCTTGAATACGCCGTTGGCATAGCCTCGATAGCCCTCGGCGCGCTCCTCATAGGGGAGGCGGCCGGGCTTGGGACATTTTCCGCACTTTTCAAGCTATAGCCTATAAAGGAGTTGCCATCTAATGCCGTGGGGAGAGTGGAGTGTCCCTACTGGGTGGTGGAGAACCTCGGCGGCTCGTGTATGCCGAGGCGGAGCGACGTAGAGAGGTGGATCTCCCTCGGTGTAAAATCCGTCGTCACGCTTGCAGAGGCTTGGGAAATTGAGTACTACGGCGGCTGGTCGCTCCCGGAGTTCCGCGACGTACTCCGCCGGCAAGGCGTAGATTGGATCCACTGGCCTACTCCCGACGGCTATCCGCCTAGGGACCTCCTGGCGCTTGTGGAGCTGATAGATGAGGAGCTGAGGAGGGGGCCTGTGGTGGTGCACTGCGTAGGGGGGATGGGGAGGACGCCCACCGCTCTAGCGGCGTATCTAGCGGCGAAGAGGTGCATGGGCGCAGACGATGCGATAAGAAGAGTGGAGGCGGTGAACCCAGCCATCGCAATCACAGAGCTCCAGTACTACGCAATTCTGGAGGTGGAGGCGGCGTCCCGCGGCCGCTGTGGCCAAGGTACATGAGATGTCTGCTGGCGGTTGTGCTCGGCGTTGGAGGGGTCGGCAAGACCACCTATATATACAGGCTTGTGGGGGTTCCTGTACAGCCTAAAACCACGTTGAGGCCTGGGATCTACCGGTGGTCTCTGGAGGGGATTCCCCTCTGTATAGTGGACATCCCGGGGGACAAGGCCCTGGAGGTGGCCGACGCGCTCGCCAGGGCTTGGCCTTTCTACTTCGACCTAGCGGTTTTTATGTATGATGTGACCGACGTCAACACCCTCCACGCGTTGCTGGAGATCAACAGCCACCTTAGGGGGCGGCTGGTGAAGCCGTATAGGAGGTCCGTGGTCGTGGGCAATAAGGTGGATCTGGCGGGGCCGCTGGTCAGAGGCGAGGAGGTGGCGCGGGCTGTAGAGGCGGTGGGCGTGTTTTACATATCCGCTTTAAGGGATAGCTACGACAAGGTAGTGGAGCCGATCCGCGCGGGCTTGAGGGAGTTAAACTTAAAAGTCTCTAGATAAGGCGGAAGTGGCGGGGGTGCCCGAGCCAGGCCAAAGGGGCAGGGCTCAAGACCCTGTGGCGTAGGCCTGCGTGGGTTCAAATCCCACCCCCCGCACCACCCCGTCACCTCCTTCTCCCCGCCTTTAGGAACTCCTCGAGGGCCTTCAGCTCGTCCTCCCTTAGGTACTGCTTGTACTGGAATAGCCACTGGCGGGCCTGCTCGTCTGGCACATAGACGTACAAGACGTCGCCCTCCTTTATCTGCCTCCCCACCATCACATCCCCCTGGATAGAGACCGCCACCTCGTCTCCGGCGGCGGCTTCCCCCACGGGCTTGCCCGACTTCTGGATCTGCATGACGCGCCCCACCTCCTTTCCGTCTTTCACGAGGGTGACCCCCGGCTTTATCGTGCCGGCCAGCACCTTCACCCCCACTATGGCGGGGTTGCTCCTCCTGAAGACGTACCCCGGCAGTATCTGGATCTTCCCAGGCCTAGTCATCTGAGACAGGATCTGCTCCACCGTCTTAGTCTTGACCTCCTGGGACCACTTGATGTATTCGTCGAATATCCGGTAGAGTATCTCCCCCCTTATTATCTTCACGCCGGAGGACATAGCCTCCTTCTCAACCTCCGGCGGCGTTTTGACGTTGAAGGCCAGGATCACGCCGTACGCCGGGTTCTTCCTCCTGCTTAAGACCGCCTCCACTACGTCTTTGTGCGTGGGGGGGCCCACGTCCGCTTTCCTAATGGGCACCCCCTGTTGTCTGAGGAATAGCACGGTGCTCTCCAGCGTGCCGAAGGTGTCGGCTCTCACTATTACGCCCTCTCTATCGGTCTCTATCTTTATCTCCGAGATCTCTTCCCCAACCACCTTGACGGCCTCCTGCACCTCGCCTGGGTCTCTCACCGCCATCAGGGGGGCGCCCGCCACGACGCCCTCTAGGCCGTCGGCTACGATGCGGACGCCGGCGGCGGCCTTAACCTCCTCCACAGCCATATAGCGGTCCTCCGGGTCCCGCATCTCCTCCAGCGGCTTCGGCATTACCAACATCCTCACCTTGGCTACCCTCGGCCCGTCTATACCAGCCGTGACGACAGTGTCGCCCTTTTTCAACACGCCGTCGTACAATATGGCATCTGCGACGACGCCCAACCCCCTCTCCTCCTTCACCTCCATAACGACGCCGCGTGCGGGGCCTGGCCTAACGGTGAGCTTGTCCCTGGGGATGAACCTCTGGCTTACCCCCGCCAGCACCAGCAGGAGGTCGGCTATGCCCTCGCCGGTTACGGCGCTTGTTGGAACTATAGGCACCTGCCTGCCGAAGTCTCTCACTCTGTCGTACCTATCTGCCTCGACCCCCAGCTTGGATAGCTGCTCCACGAGCTTTCCAATGGATTCCTCGAGGGTAGCTATGGCGTGCCACTCTTGGTCCTCCACCGCGGTTAGAAACGGCCTGTTCTCCACGGACTTCCACCCGTATACCCTGTCCAGCTTGTTAGCAGCTATGACGAAGGGGACGCCGCGGCTCTGGATGAGCTTAAGCGACTCCACCCCCTGGTCCTCAAGGCCCGAGGTTATGTCCACGACCAAAATGGCGAGGTCTGCGACAGATCCGCCGCGTTTGCGGAGGTTTGAGAAGGCGGCGTGCCCCGGCGTATCAATAAACAGGAAGCCCGGTATCCAGATCTTCCCCCTCAGCTTCAGCCTATCCACTAGAGGACCCGCGTACTTCTCCACCGCCTGCCACGGGACGAAGCTCATGCCTATGTGCTGTGTTATCATCCCCGGCTCTCTGTAGGCCACCGAGGTGCCCCTTATTTTGTCGAGCAGAAGGGTCTTGCCCACGTCTACGTGGCCCATGACGACGACAAAGGGCGATCTAACGGCCATGGCCAAACCGCCGCGGCTAGTTATAAATCTTTGCCGCCGGCTATAAAAAGCCGCGTGTGTGGAAAGACGTGAGGAGGCTCGTGGTATACTCGAGGGAGTGGCGCGACGAGAGGACCCTCAAGCTCTACAGAGCCCTCACGGTGCTTCTACAGAGGCAGAGGGCCTTGATACTGGAGGAGATCGCCCGCCTATCCCCCGCCAGAGCTCTCGTGTTCACATACCCCTGCGGCTGGCACGGCGATGTGTTGTTCATAGCGCCGTATGTGGTAGCCGTAGGCCCCTTCGAAAACACAGCCGTCGTCGACGGCGTCGCCGCCCTGCCAGATAGGGTGGCTTTGGTGATGTTGGAGGGGGGCTGGACCGCGGAAGACGTCTTCAAGGAGTTCGGCCCCTTCGACGTAGGCATTGCTTGTTCAGGAGCGCCGTTGCTTGGAGCGCGGCGGTATGTGCACAAGATGGTGATCGCGAGGGTGGAGGGCCCCCTGGGCGAGCTCATCGACTCCATATTCCAGCCGGCCGACGCCGAGGCCGACGTCGTGATAAAGGTGGGCGATAGTTTATAAGCTGGGGGAGCATCGTTGTACATGGCAGAGGAGATCTTAAACAGGGAGTACGAGGTGGAGTACGGCGGGAAGAGGTACTGGCTTAGGCCCAGCAAGGCCTGGGTCCTCCAGCCGCCCGGCAAGCCGGGGGTGGTCATAGCGCTGTTTAAGCTCCCCGACGGGAGGACGGTGAGGAAGGCGATAATGCGCCTCCCCCCATAGCCGAATCGTATATTAACTCCAGATGGGGGTATCCACATGTTAGGCGATTTTGCCAAGGTGGACGTGGTGAAGGCCTACCCCTCCACCCCCATCAGAGAGGTGGCTAGGCTGATGGCGGAGAGGAGGGTGGGTCTCGTGGTGTTGGTAGAACCTGGCAACCCCCACAGGGTGGTGGGGGTTGTGTCGGAGCGGGACATAGTTAGAGCCGTGGCGCAGGGGGTCAGCCTAGAGGAGCCCTGCGAGGTGATAGCCACGAAAAACGTCGTTGCCCTGGACTATAGAGAGAGCGTTGCTAAAGCAGCTGAGGCCTTCAGGAGGTACGGCATTAGACACGTCGTGGTGACCAGGGAGGGGCGGCTCTACGGCGTGTTGTCCATAAGGGATATCCTCAGGGAGGACTCGGCGCTTAGGGAAATAGCCAGCTACTACGACTGGACATTTGAGCCCGGCATGTCGGCTTGATGAAGCCGGTAGCGAAGGTGGTGGGGCTGGGGCCCTCCGGCTCCGCCTTTTTAAAGAGCTACGGCAGAGCCGCCGCCGTGGAGCTCAGCCCCCGCTACTTCAAGGCATGCGGCGAGGCGGTGCCCGTGGAGACCCCCCTCGTAGATGGGAGATATGTCGTGGACAAGGTCAAGCGGTTCAAGTTCTACCACTGGGAGAGGGAGGTGGGGGAGGTGGCGTACGCGAAGCCCAGGTGGTACATAGTCGACAAGAGGGCGTGGGTGGAGTCCATGAGGGCCGCGCCGCAGGTCCAGGACCCTCCCGAGGTGGTTGTAAACGCGGGGGGTCCCTACCAGAGCCTAGGCGACAAGATATACATAGCTAGGGCATACGTCAAAGGCCCTAGGCTCGAAGACGAGACGGCCTACTTTATATTCCCTCCAGACGCCGTCGGCTTCTACTGGGCGTTTCCCCACGGCGGTGTTTACAACGTGGGCGGCGGCTTCCTAGGCGTAGACAACCCCCTCCCCCGTCTCTACGCCTTTGTCGAGAGGTGGCTCGGGGGAGGCCAAATACTGGATGTCAGAGGCGCCCCATTCACCGCGTTCCCCAAGGTGGTTCTCCACGACGGCAGAGGTTATAGGGTGGGGGAGGCGGCGGGCCTCGTGTATCCTCTAACCGGCGAGGGCATCCGCCCAGGGGTGCTCTCGGCGATCGCCCTCGCCGAGGCCTTGTCCACAAAACGCCCCCTGGATAGCTACAGACGGGCCGTGAAGAAGATAGTGGAGCAGATAGAGTTCCAGAAGAGGCTTTTGAAGCTCGCCGAGAGGTTGCTCAATAGGGGAGAGGCGTTGCTCGAGCTCGCGGATGACGCCGTGTTGAGGGACTACATAGAGGAGAACCTCACGGCGAAGACCCTATTTACGGCGGCGGCGAAGCGGCCTAGATACGGCGTAAAGCTCATAGCCGCTCTGCTCAAGTAGCCTCAGCGGCCTATGTCCTCTTCAAACTCCGCAGACCCAGGTTCCTCATCACCGCCTGTGGTTGCCTGTTTAGTTTAAATCTTTACGAGGCGTCGGCGAGTCTGGAGACCAGCTTAGGCGCCACCGTGTACAGCCTGGCTACAAGTAGCTGTATCGGTAGCCTGGGGTCGACGCCGATCTCTATCAGGAGTTTTGAGAGGGGTCCGAGCTTCTCCACCGTCCGCATGCCACGCCGAGAGTCCCGTTTAAAAACTTTTACGTAGCGCCGTCATGCTTATATACATCAGTGGAGCAGAGGCAGGTGCTGGTGGCGGTGGCGGTTGTGGTTGCGGCAACACTCTTGGCCGTAGCGCCGCTTCTCCTAGCCGGAGAGGCGGGGCCTCCGCCCGTGGCCTCGACGCCCTATGTGAGAGCGGAGGACGCCGCGGCCACGGTGTACAACCTAGCCGTCTTCTTCGGCCTCCTCGTGGGAGCCACCGTGTTGATATACGTCATCTTCTCCAGGAGAAGGCTCATGAGCCTCTTCGTATCTCTCACGTGGTTCCTCCTATCCGTTGGAGTTGTCCAGTTCTACGCCGTGTTGTACTACTGGAGCGGCCTCATAGGCGACACGGCGGCTCTCCTGCTCCTCTGGCTGTCCTTCCCCTTCGGCGTTGCGGTTTTGTACATGGTCAAGAAGAGGAGAGGCGATGTAGTTCTGGGGTTCCTCAGCTCTCTCGCCGGCGCGATGTTCGCCTGGCTACTGCCAGAGGCAACCGTGGCGGCTCTGTTGGCGGCTCTGCCCATATACGACTACTTCATGGTCAGCAGGGGCCTGCTGGGCAAACTCATCAAGAGGTCTAGAGAGGCCGCTACTCCCGGCTCAAAAGGAGGCGGCGCATCAGCCGACTCGCCCCTCTTCGGCTTCGTGGTGAGGATGAAGTCGCTGTCGTTGGGCACGGGGGACTTCGTCGTATATGCGGCGGCGCTCACCTTCATCGCCGCGCGGATTATACACCAGAGTCGGCTCGCCGCGCTTCTCTCCGTGGGGGTCGGCGCCGCGCTTATCTACCTGGGGCTGAGGCTCACCGTGGCGGTTTTCGTAAAGAGGTGGGGGTACGGACCGGCGTTGCCGATACCGATGCTTCTGCTCTCGCCGCTCCTAGCCTTAGCTCTCTTAGAATAGTTTAAATAATGCGGCGTGAGATCCGGTGTGATTAAGGCAGAGGAGCTACACGGGGAGCTTAGGAGGTATGAGCAGGCGAAGGACGAGGTGATCCAGACCTCCATCAAGGTGGCCCGCCTATCTAAAGCCGTTGTATACTCCACGATAAGGAAGGACTTCTCCTCGGCTGAGAAAGCGCTTAGGGAAATGGAGGAGGTTGTGGCGAAGCTGAAGAGGCTGATCCAGGAGTGGCCAATGTTCTACGGAAACGCGACCACGGGGCTGCAGGAGTACGTCGAGGCGACCGCGCTGTATTTATATATAAAGGAGGGCAGACTCCCGACGAAGGAGGAGCTGGGGGTAGACGTCTACACCTACCTCATGGGGATAGCCGACATTGCGGGAGAGCTTGGGAGAAGCGCCACCGAGGAGCTGCTTAAGAAAAACGTGGAGGCGGCTAGGCGCCTCAAAGATGCTGTGGAGAGCCTCTACCTAGACCTACTAGCGCTCGAGCCGAGGGACTACGAGCTCAGGAAGAAGGTAGACTACGTGGGTTCGCAAGCCAACTGGATCTCTGAAAAGCTCTTCTACGCAACAACCTGCCGGCAGAGCCCCGAGTGATGGAGTACGTAGAAGCCATACTGAGGACGCTCAAAATACATGCTCCAGACAGCGAAGAGGTGAGGAGGCAGGTGGAGCGGATACTGAGGGAGCTCGGGCTGACATGAGGGGGGTGGAGAAGGCGTTGGAGGAGGCCAAGAGACGCGCCGATCTGAACCACTACCTGTACATCAACGAGAGGGCTGTAGACGAGCTGGAGTTGCTACGGAGGTCCGGGCGTTGCGGCGCACTGTGCGGAGTCGCCCTCGCCGTGAAGGACAACATAGAGGTGGCCGGGATGCCTACGACAAACGGCGCCCCCTACATGAAGAAGATGTCGGATAGAACAGCCCCCGTGGTGAAAACGCTTCTCTCCGAGGGGGCTGTGGTGGTGGGAAAGACAAACATGCACGAGCTTGCCCTAGGCGCCACAAACGTAAATCCACACTTTGGACCGGCCAAGAACCCCCACGACCCTGGCCGCATAACCGGGGGCTCAAGCGGGGGGAGCGCCGGCGCGGTGGCCGTAGGCGCTGCGGACCTCGGGATAGGGACTGACACGGGGGGCTCCGTGAGGATCCCCGCCGCGCTCTGCGGCGTGGTTGGCTACAAGCCGCCGTATGGGAAGATCCCAACCGAGGGCGTCCTCCCGCTAGCCCAGAGCCTAGACCACGTCGGCTTCCTCGCCAGAACCGTCAAGGAGCTTGTGGACGTTCTATCGGCGGTGGGGTGGGCGCCCCGCGGGCTACAGAGACCCAAGAGGTTCAGATTCGCCGTGTTGCTGGGGATCTCGGAGCCGACGCGCTACGTCGAGAAGGCCTTCTGGAGGGCGGTGGCCGCGCTGGAGTCGATAGGGGGCGAGAGAGACGAGGAATTTTTAAACGCGGCGAGGTATTCAGCCGCCAGAGCCGCCCTCTTGCTCTCAGAGGCCGCGGCGAATTACTACGGATATCTCAGAAGCATGGGAAGCCAGATGGGCCGCGACGTAGCGACGTTGTTGAGCGCCGGCGCCGCCCTCCCCGCAGTTGCCTACATCGTAGCCCGCCGCGTCAAAGAGGAGGCCACCGCCTACTTCAACTCGCTGTTTAAGAAATACGACGTGGTCGTAACGCCGACTACCGCCACCGAGGCCCCCCGTATAGAGGAGGTGGAAAACGTGGCCGTTAGACCCAAGCTACTGGCATACACAGAGCTCTTCAACTTAACGGGTCACCCAGCCATTTCCGTCCCCGCTCCCGTCTCTGGACTGCCGGTAGGTCTCCAGATCGCTGCGGCGGACGAGGAGGTGCTCCTCTCCATCGCGTCGGCCTACGAGGAGGAGGCGCTTCTTAGGTAGTCGAGAAGGCCAGCGACGCTGTATCTCAAGAAGAAGTCGGCATACAAGCCGCCGGTCTGCAGTACCTTAGCCGCGTTTTCGTCCACCTTAGCCACAGCCCTCACCGCGTCGTCGACGGAGCCGCCTACGAGATCCCTCAGCGCCTCGACCCAACCCACGATCTGCTCCCTATGCACGTCAAGTATCTCAACCCTCCTGGTGCACGCGAAATGCGGAAAACAGAGGAGATCTACGTCAAGCCCCCTCACTCTGCTAAGCGACTCCAGATACTGCTGAAGCCTAAACGGCGGCGGCGTGGTGGGTATGACGACGTCGAGCTCAGGTATATACACGCCCGCGCCGTCTCCCACGAAAAGCACCTTCTCATCTCTGTAGTAGTACATAACGTGGTGCGGCGCGTGCCCAGGGGTGTGAAACACGTCAACGGCATCGAACAGCCTTGCGCCGTCGGGTACCCCCACCGCCTCACGCGCCGGCAGAGGGCGGCCGAACACCTCCGCGTAGACCCCCAGCGTGGCTAAACTGGCCTCGTACAGCCTGGCGGGATCCACGAGATGTCTCACGTACCTTTCGTGGACGTAGGCGGGCTTCCCCAGATGCCCCGCCGACCCGCAGTGGTCGAGATGGATGTGTGTGCATAATACTGCGTCCACCTCGAGAGAGCCTAAGGTGGAGGCTGGGCCGGGGTCAACCGCTATCCGCATCCCCCCCACCTCAAATACGTACGTGGCCACTATGGGCTCGCCCCCTAGAAACCTCACCACTCTCTCCATATGGCCCCCTCACAGATGTAAGACAAGCCGGCTGGCAGGCAGGCGCCGACACGTGCCGCATCACGTCGGAGATAGATCTCCCATGACTCGCTCCCCCCTACCATAGGTGTAATGATGAGGTGGTAAAAACGTTTTACCCCGGCGCGCTACAGAGACATAATCTCTGGGCCTCCCACGTCTGGCGGTTGCCACGCCTGGAAGCCTATGTAGGCCAGCACGTCCTCCCTCATGAAGTCCCTGATAGATAGCACGCCGATCAGCCGACCGTCGCGGTCGACCACCAACACATGGCGGACGCCGCGCCGCCTCATCTCAAGCAGGGCGTCGTAGACGTTGGCGTCGGGCGTAACCGTCACCAGCTCCCTCCTGGCCGCCTCCAGAGCCGGCCTATCCAAAGGCACCCCGGCGGCAAGCGCCCTAAGCACGTGCCGCTCTGAGATCACGCCGAGCGGCCTCCCCTCTGCGTCAACTATGGGCACAACCCCCACGTTGTGCTTCGCCATAAGCTGGACGGCCTCGAGGATAGTCCCGTCGTGTTTGAGAACTATTGGGTTTTTCCGGACCAACGCTCCTACTTCCATAAAACAGATATTGCCATGGAGTTAAAAAATCTTTAGCCCAAGATGCAAAAGATACAGCAAGAAAAGCTTATAAACTAGCCACTACGTAGGCACGCCCTGGCGACCCGGGGGCCGTAGCCAGCCGGCTACCCCACCCGGTAGTCTAGCCCGGTCGGGTGGCCTCCACCCCGGACAAGGATGCGGGCCTCTCGAGCCCGTGACCCGGGTTCAAATCCCGGCCGGGGCACCACCTCATTATGACTCCTCAGCTACGGCAGTCGGCAATATTTATAAAGGAGGGGCTATTTTTTCACATGGTTGAGGCGTTTGTGTTCGTCAACACCGAAATTGGGGCGGAGGACGAGGTGATGGAGGCGTTGGTTAAAATCCCAGAGGTTAAGGAGGCGATGATAGTCTACGGGCCCTACGACCTGGTGGTGAGGATTTCTACGGACACCGCCGAGAACCTGAGGAAGTTGATTACCGAAAAGATTAGGAAGATGTCTAAGATAAAGAGCACAACCACGTTAATAATAGCGAAGTCTATAGTAAAGTAGTGCTACTGGGCTGGGGCCTCCTCGGTTTTCTTTTCCTTCTGTAGCTCCTTTGCCCCAAGCGGGATGGCGGGAGGGCCGGCGTAGCCCTCCGGGTAAACCACCACCGCGTTTATCTGAACTATCGTGTCAGATATCGTGTTTCCCCTCATGAGCTTCTTCTTTTTCATGCCCCTCTTAGGCGGGTGGTAGCCGGGTCTGGAGTCGGCTAGGACGTACCTCTTCACTGGGCCCGGGATGCCGGGGTGCATGGGGGCCCCCTCGATGCCGCTACCCCCGGTTATCTTGACCTTCGCGCCTTTTGGGAGCTCTATGAGCTCCTTCAGCACCTGGCCGTCAAGCTCATCGCCTATTTTTAAGCCGATGAAGCGTTGCGCGAGCGGGTCCTTTACCTCGAACTGCCTCGCCTTGCCGGACATGGGGTCAGAGAGCACCAGCTTAAAAGTAGGCATGAGGCGCTGTGGAGAAACGGTTTTAAAAATGTTTCTCTGTAAGCCAGTGGAGCTTATAGTCCCCCTCTGCGGGCCGTGGAGAGACTTCCAGGAGGTCACCTTCATCGCTAGGGAAGGACGGGTGGTGGCTGTGGGCAAGACGAGGGAGGGGTACGACGAGAGGGCTGTGGCCCCGGAAGAGGTCTCAGACCTGCTCAAGCCTTATCTTGAGCTGTATGACTGGCTCGGCTCCGAGGTAGGCAGAGCGCTGGGGGTTGAATACGCGAGGGGCGGGAGGGATCTGTTTAGCTGGCTTAGGAGCCACGTGGAGTTCGTAGACGTCGCTGGGGCCAGATGGGGCAGGGCTATAGACGGGGTAGGCCCCTTCTCCGTCAGGAGGTTCCTAAGGCGGGTGTATATGCCGTACTCCGGCCACTCCCTCACGCTTAGCTACGTCGCATTTCCTTTTCCAGACGCGGTTGTGCACGCCGAAAACAAGGCCAGGGTCATGGCCGTCGGAAGTGTGGTTGTGGAGTGGGGGGGCGTCAGGGTTGCCTCCGCCGGGATTAGGACGCTGGCGGGGGCCTTCCTCCTTGCCCAGGCGGCGCCCGAGCTCCTCCCACTGCTGGGGGAGCTCAAGAGGGCGCTTGAGGAGTTCGTGGGGCGTTTCTACGGGGTCTCGGGGTGTGAAAAGTCTTAAATCTGGGTGTATTGTAAATCCCCCGTATCGGGGGCATATGAGCGGCGGACACCGCAGGCGGCTCCGCCGCGATTTAATCGGCCAGAGGCTTCGCCAGCTCGAGGATCTTCTGGTAGTGGTCCTTGGCCTTGACGGCGGCGCTGGCGAGCAGTACGCCTCTGGTGCCTAGCTTGAGGGCCGCGGCAACGTCCTCGCCGGACTCTATGCCGGCGCCCGTTATAACAGCCACATCTGGGAAGTGCCTCGACACCTTTTCCACGGTCTGCACCACGGCCTCGGGCTTGTACCTAGAGACCGCCCTCCCCGTGCCTATGAGCTCGGGGGGCTCTACGGCGACGGCGTGCGGCTTTAGGGCGGCCGCGGCGAGGGACGTGTCGGGGTCCGGGGCACATATCACCAGGTCTAGACCCACGGCTTTTGCCCTAGCCGCTAGCCTAGACAGCTGGCTGAGGGCGAGGGGGGCCTCGCTGTGGTTCAAGATGAGGCCCGCCGCCCCAGCCTCTTTAACGTTGTCCACGGCCACATGCGCCGTGTGCGCCCCCGGCGTCTCGACATCGGCGCCTTGGGCATATACCGGGATGTCGACGGACTGGGCCACCAGCGCTAGCTCCAGGTGGTTGGGGGCAACCGCTATGTTTACCCCCAGCTCTCTGGCGGCTCTCTCCGCGGCCTTTGCTATCTCCAGAGCCCGCCTGCCGGCGGCCTCGGCGTAGGCCTTGAAGTTTATGATCAAGATGGGGAGCCTCATCTCTTTACAGATCTCGCAAACGCAAAGGCGGCCACCAACAGTAGGTAGAGGAGGAGGGGGATGTGCTCCTCGGCTAGCCTACCGAAGCCCTCCACGGGCGACCAGACCGTGCGTGAGACTCTGCCGGCGTTGAAAGCCGCCACCAGCGCCAGCGCCGTGTAGGTCAGCCGGTCTGGCCTACGGATCATCAACGCGGCGAAGGCGGCGTATATGGCGGCGAGCGTCAGGTTTTCAGCTACAAGGGCGGGGGGCAACCCCACGAAGTTTATTCCGATGTAGCCAAGGACGAGGGGGGCTAGGAGGGCGGCTAAGGTTTTATCCATGGCCTTTGGCGCCTATCGGTTTTTAAGCTCTGCGCCGAGGATCCTCTTCAGCACGTAGGGGAGTATCCCGCCGTGTTTTATGTACTCCGCCTCGGCCCATGTGTATATCGCCAGTTTCGCCCTCACCTCCTCGGCACTCCCGTCCCTTCTGCGTATTCTGAGCGTGACTTCCTTTCCAGGCGCTAGGCCGTCGGAGATGCCTAAAATGTCGAAGGTTTCGGTGCCGTCTAGGCGGAGGCTGTCCACTGTGACGCCCGGCGGTAGCTGTATCGGGAGTATGCCGACCATGGCGAGGTTCGACCTGTGTATCCTCTCGAAGCTCTCAGCGACGACGGCCTTAACGCCGAGGAGCTTGGGGCCTTTGGCCGCCCAGTCTCTGCTGGACCCTGCGCCGTAGTTCTTGCCGGCGATCACGATCACGGGGGTGCCCTCCTTCCTGTAGGCCTCCGCCGCCTCGAACACGCTCATCACTCTGCCCTCAGGTTGCTTCACGGTGAGACCGCCCTCCAGGTTACCGATTTTGTTGCGGTAGCCTTTGCTGGAAAAGGCGCCGCGGACCATGACCTGCCAGTTGCCCCTACGAGCACCAAAGGTGTTAAACTCGGCGGGTTTAACGCCTAGGGAGAGCAGGTACTGGCCGGCTGGGTTATCCGCCGATATGCCGCCGGCCGGCGATATATGGTCGGTGGTTATGTTGTCCCCCAATATCAACAGGGCTCTAGCGCCGAGGATGTCGGAGACGCCCGCCTCGCCCTCAAACAGGGGGGAGGGCTGGATGTAGGTGTCGTCGGCGCGCCACCGGTAGAGCAAGCCGGAGGGGGCCTCCAGGGCGCTCCACTCCGGCACGAGCTCGCCTATCTTGCTGTACTTCTCTACGTATGCGCTGGGGTCCATCCCCTCCTCTACAACGCGGTTCACCTCCTCCGGCCTAGGCCAGAGGTCCCGTAGGTATACGGGCCTCCCCTCGGGCGTATACGCCAGCGGCTCCCGCTCTAGATCGCGGAGCACTGTGCCAGCTAGGGCGTAGGCCACCACTAGGGGAGGCGAGGCTAGGTACGCCGCCTTGACGTCGGGGTGGACCCTACCTTCGAAGTTTCTGTTGCCCGATAGAACGGCGGCGGCGACTATGTCGTGCTCCCTTATCGCCTTTGCCACAGGAGGCGGCAGAGGGCCGGAGTTCCCGATACACGTAGTGCAGCCGTAGGCTACGACGTGGAAGCCCAGCTCGTCTAGGTACCTCTGGAGGCCGCTTCTCTCCAGCATCTCCGCGGCGGCTCTAGACCCTGGGGCGAAGCTGGTTTTGACATACGGCGGAGGTCTTATGCCGAGCTCCACAGCCCTCTTCGCCACGAGCCCAGCCGCGGCGAGGAGGTAGGGGTTGCTGGTGTTTGTGCAGCTGGTGATCGCCGCGATGACCACGTCCCCGTCTCCAAACTGTACACGCCTCCCATCTATCTCTATCTCGACGGCCTTCCTAGTCCTCTTCTTCCTCTCCTGTAGAAATAGGGCGAAGCTCGCCGGCACCTCTGAAAGCGGACGCCTCTGCCAGGGAAGCGTAGGGCCGGCCACGTTGCGATCCACGGCGGATAGGTCAAACTCAACCACCTGGCTGTACTCGGCCCCCTCCACGCCTCCGAAGACCCCCTGGGACTCGTAGTACCGCCTAACCAGCGCCACGTGTTCCTCAGGTCGCCCCGTGGCTCTGAGGTATGAGAGCGTGTTCTCGTCGACGGGGAACAAGCCCATGGTTGAGCCGTACTCCGGCGCCATGTTGGCGACGGTGGCGCGGTCCGGCACCGACAGCCTCCGCACCCCCTCGCCGTAGAACTCCACAAAGGCGTCAACCACGTCGACCTTGCGGAGGGTCTCTGTGATGGCCAAAACGATGTCGGTCGATGTTACGCCGGGCCTAGGCTCGCCGTATAGGTACACGCCGACTACCCTCGGCACCTTGATCGTTATGGGCTCCCCCAGCATGGCCGCCTCGGCCTCCACCCCGCCGACGCCCCAGCCCACTACCCCAAGCCCGTTTATCATCGTGGTGTGGCTGTCCATGCCGACCAGCGTCTCGAAGTAGGCCAGATCCCCATCCGCCACCACCACCTTCGCCAAGTGCTCCAGGTTAACCTGGTGTATTATGCCGGTGCCGGGGGGGAAGACCCTCAGGTTTTTGAAGGCCTGCTGCGCCCACTTGAGGAAGCGGTACCGCTCCCTGTTTCTCTGGATCTCAAGCTCGAGGTTTTTCCTAAGCGCCTCGCGGGAGCCCCAGAAGTCCACCTGGACTGAGTGGTCTATGATTAGGTCTACGGGCACCCGCGGATTGACAACGCTGGGGTCCATACCCATCTTCACAGCTATATCTCGCATGGTGGCGAGGTCGACGACGGCGGGCACCCCGGTGTAGTCCTGCATAACAACGCGGGAGATCTTTATGGCCACCTCCCCGCTGGGCGCCTTGGGGCTCCACCTAAGGAGGCGCTCCAGATGCTCCTCAGTTATGCTCCTCCCGTCGAGGTTCCGCATGACGTTTTCCACGAGGACCCTTATGGAGTAGGGCAACCTATCAACGTCGTACCCCTCGCCTCGGAGGGACCTCAGGCTGTAGAAGCGGAAGGCCTTACCCCCCACCTCTATGGCGTCTAGCCTCATCGCCGCGGCTCCCAACCCGGCTTTAAAAAGTTAGAGTTGTACCTCACCACGGCCTCCCTCACCTCTCTGGCGGAGCCCACCGCTATAACCGCCGCCTGATCTATCTGAAACACAGTGCCGCAGTAGGGGCACTGGTGCCTCCTGGCGTCTGCCCGCGCCGCGCTTGCCCTAGCGCACCTTGGACAGACCACCGCGGCGTACCTCACCACGCCCTAGACCTGAGCACCGCCCTTATTTTTCTAAAGGCCTTCCCCACGTCGTAGCTGTGGCAGAGGTACCAAGCCAGCCTCAACGCGACCCCGCCTCTCTCCTCGGGGCTGTAGCTAGCCGCCGTCACGAAGAGCAACCCCCTGTGTTTCACCACCGCGTAGTTCCTCCTAAGGGTGATCCGCCCCAACATCTTCACGCCGGGAGTATGGAGTGTTACATATCCAGCCGGCGGGACAAGCGGAGCAACCGGCTCTACACATATGTCGATTCTCCTCACTGGGGCGCGCAACGCGGCGGGCGGAGGGCTGGGGTGGGAAACGGGGGCGCACAGGGAGACGTCGGCAAGGAGGTGCCCCCCGCGCCAGTGGACAAGGAGGAGGCCGAGTGTGGGCAGAACGCCGGAGGGGCAGAAGGTGGCCCCCCACCTCTCCTCCAGCGTTTTCGCCACCTCGCTCCCGTACCGGGCAACCCACGCCTCGATGGGCATCTCCCTATCTAGGTCGATCCGGTACTTCACGCGCCTCTGCACAAGGCCCTGCACGTAGGCCTCTCTCACCTCTGCCGCCTTTATCAACATTTATAAATTGCGCATTTCGGGGGCTCTATGCCGATTTGGTACTACCGCGAAGAGGAGGAGTGGGAAGAGGAGGAGGAGCTGTGGGAAGAGTTCGAGGAGGAGTGGGAGGAGGAAGAGGAGTGGTAACTTCTTCAAAGGCATCCCCTTTTAGCCCTTTAAATTTTTCAAACTCTTTATCTATACACTACCAGTGGGGTATATGCAGGTACATCGGAGTAGTATAAGGGTTTTTGGGGGTTAAGTTTTTAAACTGCGAAATTGGGCTGATGACATGGCGGGGGGCGTGGGGGCTCAGATAGTGGGTAGGCACATCTACGGCAACCTCTACGGTTGCGAGCAACAGATCCTGAAGGACGAGGCGGCGCTCATCACCATTGTGAAGGAGGCGGCGAAGGTGGCAAACGCCATCCTCCTCTCGATCGGGTCGTACAGGTTCGGCCCCGAGGGCGGCTTGACTGTGTTCGCCGTCGTGGCGGAGAGCCACATATCTATCCACACTTGGCCGGAGCACGGCTTTGCGACGGTGGACGTCTATACCTGCGGCGATCATACGGACCCCAAAGCCGCTTTTGACTACATAGTGTCGAAGCTAAAGCCTAGGAAGGTCGAGGCGTTCTTTGGGGATAGATCGATGTATAGGGAATAAATTTTTAAATAGAAGTTTTTCGAAAGGCGTGGTGACATACTTCAAACAGGCATACCTAGAAATTGCAAATTTTATAATACATGCGCTAGATAAGTTAAAAATTGAGGAAGTAGAGGCCTTCGTTAAAACTATAGAAGATATATACCGCCAGAACAAGAAAATTCTAGTCGTCGGCGTCGGCAGAAGCGGCTTGGTGGGGAGGGCCTTCGCCATGAGGCTGAGGCACCTCGGCGCCCGCTCCTACGTGTTGGGCGAGACCATAACCCCCTCGGTGGAGGAGGGCGATCTCCTAGTCGCGATCTCCGGGAGCGGTACCACCCAGGTGGTGGTGGCCGCCGCGGAAGCCGCGAAGAAGATGAGGGCTAAGGTAGCCGCCGTGACGTCCTACTACGACTCGCCTCTGGCGAAGACGGCGGATCTCGTCCTCTACGTCCCAGGTAGGACAAAGCTGGCGTCTATGGACGACTACTTCGCGCGGCAGATCCTGGGTATACATGAGCCGCTATCCCCCCTAGGCACGTTGTTTGAGGACACCTCTATGGTGGTTCTAGACGCCGTAATTGCGGAGCTGATGAAGAGACTTGGCAAAAACGAGAGCGACCTCGCCAAGAGACACGCAAACATCGAGGTGCCTTAATCAGCCTTGTCACCAGCGCTCACCGCTTCGCCACACACCTGCCGTCATCAGCGCTTTAACCCGGAAGCCGGCTTTAAAGCTTACCTCCCCCTCATTGCCGGGAAGTCCTCGTCTTTATCCCTCAACGCCTCCTGGTACTTGGGGTCGCGGAGGAGCTCCTCTATGGCCGCCTTTACGAGGTGAGACCTGTTTTTAAAGACGCCTCTCTCCACAAGCTTGTCCATCCTCATGAGGAGCTCGGAGGGGAACCGTATGGCTATCCTCTCCAGGGGCACCTTGCTCCTCCGCCTTCCCATGGTTCAACACAGGCAGGGGAATATAACTATTAAAGTGGCGTAGATCGTGAGGCCTATGTACTATCTCCACCCCAACCAAGCTCTGGCGTCAAACTCGACATGTGTAAAATACGTCAAGAGCCTCCTGGCGCAGTACCTAGGTGGCGGCCCCCTCGTCTTTGGGAAGGGGGATGTGCCCGTGTTGGCTTTGTCCGGCTTCCGCCAGGAGGACGCGCCAGCCGTCAACCTTCTGACCCTCCTCCTCTACCGGTGGAGGAGGGGCGAGGTGGAGCTTCCTCCCACCGCGGCGGCGCCCGTGGTAAACGAGAGGGCTTTCAGAGGCGTCCCCTACGGCGGTGCAGAGCTGTACTTCGACTTCCTGTGGCTTAGGAGTTGGGAGGCTAGGGAGATCACGGCCTTCTACCACAGGGCTAGGCCCAGGGTTGTGGCCGTGTTTCTGGGGGGTAGGGAGTTCGAGGTAGCCGCCACTACGGACGCCGCCGCCCAGATGTTGGCGGTGAGAAAGATAGTTCCGTCCCCGCACACGCCGGAGGGGGCGGCGACGCTTAAATACAGCCACGCCCTCGTGTTCAAGATCCCGCCGGCGCCGCAGGACTTCGAGCTCTATCTAAGACACGTGGCGCAGATGTTGAACACGGCGGCCGCGTTGCCCCCCGTGGAGAAGAAGGCGGTGAAGGTGGAGAAGAAGGAGCTCTACCTGCTCCACGGCGGAAGGCAGGAGGACGACGGTGTAGTCCTCGACAACGAGGTGTATATCTACGTGTGATGAAGGTCTTCGTCGGGATCACTGGCGCCTCCGGCGTGATATATGGAGTGAAGGTGCTCGAGCTGCTGAGGAGAGCCGGCGTCGAGATACACCTCTCCATCACCAAGACCGCGGAGAGGGTCCTAAGGCTGGAGACGGACTACGACCCGGCGTATGTCAAATCGCTGGCACACCACTTCTGGGACGAGGGCGATATGGCGGCCCCGCCCGCTTCAGGTAGCTTCGGCATAGACGCGGTGGCTGTAGTCCCGTGCTCCACCAAGACCCTGGCCGCCATAGCCAACGGCTTCACCACAAACTTGATCACCAGAGCCGCCGAGGTGGGGCTGAAGGAGAGGAGGCGGGTGGTCTTGGTCGTCAGAGAGAGCCCCCTATCTCTTGTACACATCAGAAACATGGAGCTGGCGACCCTCGCGGGGGCGATAGTGATGCCGGCGGCGCCGGGCTTCTACACGAGGCCTAGAGACATAGACGAGCTGGTCACGACCTTCGCCGGCCGCGTCCTAGACGCCCTCGGGATAAAACACAGCTTCACCCCGAGGTGGGGAGGGCAAGCGAGGGCCTAAGACGCGCCGCCGACGCCCGCCACCGCCTTCAGCAACTTTGCGAGATGGGGGGCCCGCCTCTCCAGGAGGCTGATGGCCGTGTAGACGTCGTCCTCGGGCCTCACGCCGTATCTCATAAGGGAAACGGCGGAGACGCCCAGGACGTCCCTCACGCTGGGCATTATAACAACTATAACGGATATTTAACTGAATAGCGGTGTAGCCCCCTCTAAGTACCTCAACCAAACGTTTGATGAACCGCCGGAACTAGGAGGGGAACTATAAAGGTTAGAATAACTCCGTTTGTAAACGCATATAGTGAGAAGGAGGAGCCGTATAGAGCTGTGTAGAGGGGGAGCGTGTTGTCCATAGTGGTGGCGCCTCCAGCCGCCAAAACGCCCACTCTGCCGAACCTCCTCGCCAGGTGGGGCCCCAGGAGGTAGGTGAGCTGCTCCCTAAAGAAGTTAACCAGAAGGCCGTAGGCGCCGCCTGCGGCGTCACCCGCCCTCGCCAGGTAGGGCCCCGTGAAGGTGTACCAACCCAGGCCGAAGGCCACCGCGGGCGTGATCCCCAGAGCCGCCTTGAAAAAAACGCCGACCAGCGCCGAGGCGGCAAGCGCCACGGCGGGCGCCAGCAAGGCGGCCCTCTCCAGCCTAACGCCGGCGTTTGCCATATCTACGCCAGCTGCGAACAGCAACACGATGAGGAGGGGCTCCACGGCGGATGCGTAATCCGCCTTGGCGAAGGCGCCTACGGCGAAGCCCGCCGCGAGCGAGGCGGCGGCGTATAGAGACACCAGAGGCTTCCCAGCCCCCCTTCCTTCCCTCCGCCTGTCAAAGACCGAGCCGAGCACGGCCGAGGTTAAGACGAGGGCGAGGGAGTAGACGAGAGAAACAGCGAGATAGAGGCCGGGGTTGCTCAACACGGCTCCTGAGGCGTTGGCAGATACGGCGAAGACGAGAACGGCCACAAGCGCCGTGAAGAGCCAGCTGGGTGGCCGGACACGCGCGGCTTTCCCCACCGCGTAGCCCACGGCCAGAGGCAACATGTACTTAACGACGTCGAACACGGCCTCCGCCTCCTACAGTATCTTAAAAAGTCTTGTGTATATACGTGAGAGGTCTGAGAGAGGGTTCACTGAAAGTTTTGAAAACAAGGAAAAAACGCTTTTTCAAAATGGGGGCCTGGACATACAGCGAAATTCCCGAAACCGAGCTGAAAGTAATCCTCGCCGTCTACAGACCGCGGTGCCACCTATGCGGAGCCCGGCTTACCCCCACCAACGCGGGGTACATCAGAATCGGCCAGGCGGTAGAGCTGGCCCTATGCGGCCAATGTTTAAGAGACTACGTGGAGTACGTCTCCGAGGTGGTGAAGGCGGCCGTCGCTGCTGACGGGTGATGACTAAGCCACAGCCTCGACGACGCGGCGGAAGACCTCCACGAACCTCTCCCGGAGGTCGACCACCTCGTGCCGCCCCACCACGTTTGACACCACCAAGACGCAACCCGTCCTAAAGCCGCGGAGCCACCCAAGCGCCATAGCAGTTGCGCACTCCATCTCCACGGCGAGGGCCCCCCGCCTCCGCCAGAACTCAACAAACTGCGGATCCTCCGCGTAGAAGGCGTCGCTCGACACCACGTACCCCACCGGCGCGCCAAGCGCCTCGGCCAACCTCACCGTCAGCCTGGGGTCCGCCGAGAGCGGCGGGGAGAACCCCGGGAAGTAGGAGTTTAGGAGCCCCCCCTGTGGAGCCGCGGCGGCTGCCGCGACTAGGACATCCCCCACCTTTAAATCGCCGAAAGACCCCGCAGTCCCGATCCTCACGAAGACCTCCATGCCCAGCGTCCTGAGCTCCTCCAGGGCGATAGCCGCCGATGGGCCTCCAATGCCGTGCGCCACAACGGAAACGGCCCTCCCCCCGGCCCTACCGGTGTAGACGGGGTAGCGGTTCTCGTTCACGAGCTTCGCCTCCTCCAACAGGGAGGCAAACAGCCTAGCCCTAGCCGGGTCCCCCACGCCCACCACGACGGGCGCCACCTCCCCAGGCCTAGCCCAGATGTGGTACGGCACATAGCTGTATACCCCGGAGTATATAACGAAAACGTATTATATTAGGCCTTTTTAGAATAGGCATGAGCCTAGAGGAGCTGACCAACGCCCTGGGGGTCTCCGGCTTTGAGGAGGAGGTGCGCCGTAGGATACTCTCCGCCGTCCCCAACGCCGAGGCGGACGACTTCGGAAACCTCCTAGCCGTGGACAAGTCCAGGGTTGCCTTCGTGGCGCACATGGACGAGGTGGGGCTCCTCGTGACGTCCATAGAGGAAGACGGGAGGATGAGGTTTAGGAAGGTGGGAGGCGTTGACGACAGGATCCTACCCGGCTCCTCGGTGGTCCTATACGGAGATGGCTTCAAGGTGGAGGGGGTTATAGGCATCGCGCCCCCCCACTTCCAGCAACAACAGAGCCAGATCTCCTGGCAGGACCTGTATATAGACGTGGGAGCCGCCGGGAGGGCGGAGGTGGAGTCCATGGGGATCGGCCCCATGACCCCCGCCGCCTTCTCCAGGCGGTACGCCGAGGTGGGCAGGTATATATCGGCAACGGCGTTAGACGACAGAGTGGGGTGCTGGGCCTTGCTGGAGGCCTACCGGAGGGGAGCCCAGGCGACATACGTATGGAGCGTCCAAGAAGAGCTGGGCCTCCTCGGCGCGCGCGCCCTCTCGAAGAGGCTGGAAGGGAAGTACGCCGTCGTGGTAGACACGACCTCCTGTTGCCACCCCAACTTCACAGGCTCCGCCAAGCCCGGACAGGGGCCCGTGCTGAGGATCTTCGACAACTACGGCGCCTACAACAACAAGCTGGCGAAGAGGATACTCGAGATAGCCAAGAGGCGGGGTATACCGATCCAGATAAGCGGAGGCGGAGGGGGGACAGACGCAGCCGCGTTTTTCGTCTCAGGCATACCAGCGGTCGCCATCGGGATACTCAGCAAGTACTCCCACTCGCCCGTAGAAATGGTTCACAAAGACGACCTCAAACACGCCGTGGAGCTCCTCGTGGCAATATCCGAGGACCTACGCTGAAGACACCCGCCGGCATACAGGGCGCAAGTTCGTGGCGTCGGACCGCGTCCTGCCCTCCGCAAGTGCCCCCGACGTCGGCGGCCAAGGGGGTGGCATAGCCCCTAGCTGGCGCCCCGCTCGCCATGCCGACGACGCCCTCCGCCCTCTACCCCCGGACGCGCGTCTGGCCCGGTAGATTCAGCCCTGAGGAGGCCCGCCTCCAACGCGCCGTCCGGCGCGCTGACGAGCAAGCGGCTCTCCGGCGCTGTGTCTGCTTCAGACGCCGCTACGGAGGGTTTTTTAAAGTGGATGTGTGCGGCGTTCGTGGTGGCGGTGGTCCACGTGTTGGGGTCCACGCGTATACGCTCGCGAGATACGGCGTAGACCCCCACGACGACGTGGAAACAGCCGTGAAGAAGCTGGAGGCCAAGGCGCCCCACCTAGCCCAGTTTCTGAGGGAGGTCGCCCAGCTGTAACCCCTTTGTTTTTGCCGACTCGCGGGGGTGGGGCGTGGCGGGACAACCCCGAGGTGGTGTGAAGATCGCGGCGGTTTTTCAACCGCCCTCGTAGACCGCCCTCTTCCTTAGGTATTCCTCGGCTTTTCCGACCACTCTGGCTGGGACCCCCGCCACTACGACTCCCGGGGGTACGTCCTTGGTCACCACCGCGCCTGCCGCCACCACCGCCCCCTCCCCCACCTCGATTCCCGCCACAATGGTCGAGTTTGCCCCTATGACCGCCCCCCTTCTTATCACCACGGGGGCTAGTCTTCTGCTGGGCGGGTACTTGTCGTTGGTGATCACGGCGTTTGGGCCTATGAAGACGTCTTCCTCGATCACGGTCCCGTTTGGTATATACACCATGGACTGGATCCAAGCCCTATCCCCTATCTTCACCTCCCTCTCAATGACGGCTTGGGTGCCCACCCTGACTCCGCGCCCGATCTTCGTGAACTCCCTCACCAGCACGTTGTGTCCGAACTCAGCGCCGTCGCCCACCTCCACGTCTTCGTATATCACCACGCCGCTACGCACCACCACGGACTCCCCCAGCCTAGCCCCGTCGCTCACCTCATCCGGCGAGGAGAAACCCTGGAGTATCTTCTGCCGCGTGGGGTACCCTATCACCGCCGCGTCTATGAAGCTGTCTCTGCCGACTACGGTTGGGCCGTAGATGTAGGCGTCTGGCGATATGTACCTCGCGTAGACCTTGGCCTTGGTCGAGATGAGGCCCATGTGGCTGGGAGAGGCGTTACTTATAAATTTCCAGGGGGAGGTAGCCGCATGGCCGAGGACTTCGGCATACCGGAGTACGCCGTTGAGATCCTGGCCGAGCTGAGGCAGCTTAGGCAAGACGTGGCGAACCTGAGGAGGGAGGTGGCGGAGCTGTCTAAAAAACTCGCGGAGCCCCAGGCGCGCTCCACAGACGCAGACGTGGCGTTAAACGCCCTCCGGGAGGCGGCGGAGAAGCTCAACGCCGCGGCGGCCGCCGTTGTGGAAAACGCCAGCCTCATAAGAGCCGCCGTAGCCGAGGACCGGCTGAGGAGAGACGAGGCGTGCACGGCGGTGCTCGAGAAGATGCTCGCCCTCCAGGAGGCCCTCAACAAAATCTTAAAGTAAACAGATATATATCTTGGCATATCTAACACTGTGTTTAGGCGTGAAGACGCGGGAAAGAAGGTGGACGAGGTGCTGGCGAAGCTCTCCACAGACATCACCACCCTCTCCACCCGCATCGAGGAGGTGAGAAACGAGGTGGTGGCCGAGGTCAAGGCCAACTCGCTCGACCTCAAGAAGTCGGTGGAGGGCCTCGCCTCCCTGTTGAGCAGGATCTCCAAGGACCTGGTCGAGGGCGCCGCCCAGCTCAACAAGGCCATAACCCAGCTCAACGCCTCGGCGGACAGAGCCTCCGAGCTGACGGCCGTGGCGGAGAGGCTCTCGGCGTCTGCAAAGGCGGTGGTAGACGCGACGAACCAGTTCATTTCGGTGGCCGAAAAGCTGGACGGCGTAGCGGGCAGAGTTGAAAGCCTCGCCGAGCAGCTAAACGCCATCAAGAGCCAGAGCGAGCAGATCAGAACCGTGGCGTCAGCCATGCTGGAGATGATGAAGGACTTCGGCGCGAAGATGCAGGAGTACGAGGCCAAGATAAGGCAACTCGCCTACAAAGAGGCGGAGCTGAAGACGAGGGAGGAGGCGCTGAGGAAGAGGGAGGGGGAGCTCGCCCTGGCGCTGGAAAACGCGAGGAAGATGTCCGAGCTGGCCGACCCGACGAAGAACGCCCTGGAGGAAACCCGCAAAGCCCTGGCCCTGCTGGCAACGAGAAGCCAGGAGCTTGCCCAGAAGGAGGAGGAGCTGAGGAGGCTGAGGGAGGAGCTGTTGCGCAAGGAGTTCGAGCTCAAGAAGGCCGAGCAGGAGCTCGCCGTGAGGCAGAGGCAGCTGGCGGAGCAGGAGGAGAGGGCTAAGGCGCTGGTGGCCCAAGCCTCCGAGGTGGAGAAGAGACTCGCCGAGCTTGCCCAGAGGGAGAGGGAGCTCGCCGAGGTCCAAGCGGCGCTGGAGAGGAAGAGGCAGGAGCTGGAGGAGATGGCGGCGAAGTACAAGACCTTTGAAAACGCCGTGGCGAAGAAGGAGGAGGAGCTCAAGCGTCTTGAGGAGGCGGTGAGGGCCAAGGAGACGGAGCTGCTGGACAACCTGGGGAGATTCGCCAAGAGGTTGATCGAGGAGGAGCAGAAGCTCAACGAGTGGCAACGCCGCCTCCTGGAGCAGGAGCGGGAGACGCTGGCCTTCTACAGAAGCCTCCTGCTGAGGGAGGCCATGTTGGCCCAGCTCAAGGCCCAGCTGGAGGAGTGCAGAAGCCGCCTAGGGGATAAAGGGAAATAGGGCCTTCAAGAAGCCGTACCCCAGGACGCCCGCCGCGATTAGAAACGTCGCGATGAGGATCACCTGCATCATCCTATACTCAGCCCTCTCCCTGTCCTCCGAGGCTATGTCCAAGGCGGCGGACACGTCCTTAAGCGCCAGCCGGAAGAGGACCACCGCGATCACCAGAAAGACGAGGTCGAGCGCGGCCGCGGCCATCTTCTCCGCCCCCATGAGGAGCAGGCCGAGGGTCAAAACGCCTATGAGGTAGAGGATCGCATAGAGTGTCCACTTCACGGCGTCCACAAGACGGCGGTATTTAAGAGTTGTGCACCAGAAATCCGGGTTTTGCCCACTAGCTATATATCCGCGGGGCCGCCTACATCCATGCTCGGCTTCCTGTATCTGCTGATCAACGCCACGGCCGCCGCAGTGCCCATAACCGCCATGCCGTTTATCTACACGGCGCCGCTTGGCGGCTGCGCCAACTTCACGGCGTATGTGGACCCCCTCGCGCCCTGGGGGATAGCGTCGGTATACGGCGTATCAAGCAGCGGCTCCCTCGTCCCGCCCGCCCTCGACCCCTACCCCACCCCCAAATACCTAAGGGGGCGCCTGTGCGGCGACTACATAACGGTGAGGGTAGACCGGTGGAGGAGCCTCGGCCCCCTCATACCCGTCTCGGTCAAAGGCGAGGACTCGGCCTATCTACTCCAGGGCGTGCCCTACGTGGTAAACGGGACGGCCATAGTTAGGATCAAGTCCTTCACCCCGCCCCAGGTGGAGGGGAGGTACGTATACAGGGTGTACTCGGCCTCGGCCTTCGGCGTATACGCCGAGGAGTACGTGGTATACGGCGGCGCCCAGATCTACGCCTACGGCATAGCCAACGTGACGTACATCAGCCTCAGCGACGACAAGCCGGACTACTACGTGGAGGTCCCCACAGAGGGGGTGAAGGTCGACGGCGTTAGAGGGTGGACCCCCGACTTCCAGCTGTACTTCGCCCCCGGCCAGAGGGCCGTGGTGGGCAAGCCGCGGATCGTTGTTGAGCAGATAGCGGTACCCGTGGTGGGGGAGTGCAGAGGCACAGCCACCGTGGTCAACCCCACCGAGAGGCCCCTCCGCGTATACGTAAAGCTGGAGACCGGCGAGGAGTACGCCCTCTCCTTCTACTACCTCCCCAAGAACATCACCACGTGGAGGCTCCGCGGGGCGCAGGCCAAAACCGCAGACGGCCAGGATCTGCCTGTGTATATGGTGGCCACAGACGACGGAACCCCCGTCTCGATGTGTGTGGTCTCCGGCGCCTCCTACGCTGTATATGTAAAGGCGGGGGAGTCCGTGTATAGGTACCCCGCCGAGGCGTCAGGCGGCGTGGTGGAGGCCTACACAGACCTGGTGAAGCCCAAGGCGGTGTTGGACGCGCCGGGCTTCACAGCGGTGGTCCAGCCGGAGGTGGCAAAGATGGGGCAGAACGTGACGGTCAAGCTCTTCTACAACGGGACCCAGGTGGCCGAGTTCGTTAGGAGGGCGGCTCCCGTGATAGCCGTAAACGCCTCATCCCTCTTCCGCACCATAAGGGTGGTGGACGCCTTGGGCACCCCCATCCCGGCCTTCACGGTGGCGGTGGGCGGGCTGAAGTTCGCCGGCCGCGACGGCGTGGCCAGGGTGATACCACTAGACAGCAGAGCGGCGGTGGAGGTAAACGGCGTGGCCTACCTAGTCCAGCTACAGACCGAGGTCAAGATACCCACCTTGACCCCCCACAGCTTTCTAAAGATCGCCGCCGCGGCGGCGACGGTGGGAGCCGCAGCGGCCTTCATCGCGAGGAAGAGGGGGGAGGAGGGGCCGAGGCCGCGGGGGGACCTGGTGGAGGTGTAGGTTTTTAACCCTGGGGCGGGGGGAGGCACGTGATGAGGGGATTCTCTGCGACGTGTGAGCTGGTCCTCGATCGCTGAGTCTGTCAAAACCTTTTTAAGTCAAAACAGACGTCGGTGTAATGTACACGCAGACGGGCGGCTACGACTCGATGTGGTACCTAATCTCCATGCTCATATGGTTCGCCCTGATATTCATGTTGCAGGACCTCCAGATGTGGAGGTACCTGAGCCAGGTCAGCGGCTTCCTCTCCTACCTAGGCCAGCTCCTGAACACGGCCTCCGCCAACGTCCTGGCGGCGCTGGAGAAGGCCAAGAGGAGGGAGGTGCAGAGGCAGGAGCTCGAGGCGACGCTCAAGAGGATGGTGGACTTCGCAGTCATCGAGCCCACCTCTCTAGACCCAAGCGGCATAGTGCCCAAGTATAAACACATACTGAACACCTACGTGGAGACCTACGAGCGGGAGATCGGGAGGCTGGTGGAAGACGGCGTTGCCGTGAAGAACATGGCCACGGCGGTGGAGGCGCTGCGGTACATGAACCTCATCTACAAGGTGGTGGACCACTACTACAAGACCGCCAGGAAGTACAAGGCCTTCTACCTAGTCATCCAGCTCACCATGTTGCTCCCCCTGCTTAAGGAGCTGACGGAGACGGTAAACGAGGCGGTCTCCTCCTTCATAAGAGGCTCCCCCATCGGCGACAGCGCCGGCCCCCAGGTGGCGTACAACGTCCTCAGCCGCTGCGGCTCCCTCGTCTACCACAAGGCGGTGAAAGACACGGTGGTGGCTGAGTGCGAATACGAGGGGAGGAAGCTCTACGTGATAAAGGCCGAGGGGCCCGGCAGCACCGTGGGGAGGCTAGACGAGGCTGTGGAGTACGTCTTCGGCGAGCTGAAGGCAAAGCCTAAATACATCGTCACTGTAGACGCCGCCTTGAGGCTTGAGGGGGAGAAGACGGGCGAGGTGGCTGAGGGCATAGGCGTTGCAATGGGCGGGGTGGGGGTGGAGAAGTTCAACATAGAGTCCTACGCGACGAAATACGGCGTACCCCTGTACGCCTTCTTGATAAAGATGCGGCAGTCGGAGGCGCTTACCGCCATGACCGCCGAGATATACAACGCGGTGCAGTACACCACCAAGCGGGTGCTGGAGTTCATCACCAGCCAAGTCCAGCCTGGCGAGGCGGTCCTGCTGATAGGCGTTGGAAACACCGTGGGGGTGGGCCAGCCCCCCGCCGCGTCGTAATGGATACATTTTTAACCAGGGCAGTGGGGTAGGCCGTGAGGCTTAGAGCCCCGTTCCTAAGGCTCGTCCTCAGAAACAGCTACATGGAGCTGGAGCTGAAGAACGTGGTGGTCTTCGCAGAGGCCAAGAGGAGGGGGCTCTACGCCGAGGTATATATGGACGACGTGGGCTATATATACGAGAAGGGAGGCTGGCAGGCCTACGACGGCGAGGGGAGGCCAAAGGAGATCACGCCAGAGGAGGCGGAGAAGCTCAGGAAGCTCGCCAAGAGGCTCTCCACCCTCCCCAGATACCACGTCCTCGACCTGTTGATAAAGGCCCTCTCCTCCGCCAAGGCCACGGCGGAGGTATAACAGCCGTAATACCTGGCGAAGACCTTTATTAAGGCAGGAGATAAAATAGGCCATGCCGCGGAGCAAGAGCCAGGACAAGATGTCCCTCATCTCGGTGCACGTGCCCAAGAAGATGCTCGAGGAGCTCGACGACCTCGTCAGAAGGGGGATCTTCCCCAACCGTAGCGAGGCCATCAGAGCCGCCCTCCGCGACCTCCTATACAGAGAGGTCTTCAAGGCAAAGCCGCCAAGGGAGGAGGAGAAGGAGGAGGACATCCCGGCGGCCTTCATAAGAGGCCGCTAGACCCCGGCCCGCCCCCCGGGAAACAGTTAATAACGTGCTTTTGCAGACCCCCGTGGCCCTAGTCCCGCAACAGATATACGAAATCCTCAGGAGAGCCCCGGCCTGGAGGCCGCTGGAGGAGGTGGCGAGGGAGATGGGCGTAGCGCCGGAGAGCCTCATGAGATACGTGGAGGAGGCCAGGGCCAGGGGCCTGCTCCAGGTGGAGAGGCGGACCGCCGAGAGCTACGAGCTCACCGAGGAGGGCAGGCGCCGCGCCGAGGAGGGCCTCCCCGAGTACAAGCTCCTCAAGGCCGCCCGCTGCGAAGGCGGCTTGTGCGTAGCCGACCTCGCCCAGCCCGAGGCCGACCTCGCCCTGGCCAACCTAGCCAAGCTGGGGGTAAGGCCGAGGGGCCGCCGCCTGGAGCTAGACGAGGAGACCTACAGGAGGTTGCTGGCCGCGGTGGAGGAGAGGCAACGCCTCCTCGCCTCCATAGACAAGGCGCCGCCCGAGGTGCTCCAGGAGTTCGCCCGGAGGAAGCTGGTGAAGAAGGTGGAGAAGACGGCGGTGTATGTAAAAGCCGCGGTCCCCCCCGAGGCGGTCAAGCCCGCGGAGGTCAAGACGGCCCTCACGGCGGAGGACATAGCCAGCGGCAGGTGGAGGAGCTACACCCTAAAGCCCTTCGACCTCTCCATAGAGCCCCCAGAGCACCCCGGCCCCGTCCCACACTTCTTCAACGAGTTCCTGGACTACGTCAGGGAGGTGATGGTGGGGCTGGGGTTCGAGGAGGCGAGGGGGCCCGTACTGGAGGTGGAGTTCTGGAACTTCGACGCGCTGTTTCAAGCGCAGGACCACCCCGCCAGGGAGGTCCACGACACCTTCTACGTGAGGTGGGAGGGCCCCCTGGAGCGGCCGCCCCCCGAGCTCATGGACGCCGTTGGGAAGATCCACGAGGAGAGGTGGCGCTACAGATGGGACCCCAACAAGGCGCTGAACCCCGTCCTCAGGACCCAGACCACCGCCACCACCATAAGGGCGCTGGCGGAGAGAGGCGACGGGGAGTACAAGGTCTTTACAATAGGCAGGGTCTTCCGCCCGGAGAAGCTGGACCCCAAACACAGCATGGAGTTCCACCAGCTAGACGGCATAGTGGTGGGGCCGGGCCTCACCTTCAAACACCTCCTGGGGCAGCTGGAGCAGATAGCCAAGGCCCTGGGCATGGCCAAGGTCAAGTTCAGGCCGGCCTACTTCCCCTTCACCTCCCCCTCTGTGGAGGTATACGCGGAGCACCCCAAGCTGGGCTGGGTGGAGTTCGGCGGGGCCGGCATATTTAGGCCCGAGGTCACCGAGCCCCTCGGCGTGAGGAAGAGCAGGGTGCTGGCCTGGGGCTGGGGGCTAGACAGGATAGCCATGATAATCCTCGGCATAGACGACATCAGGGAGCTCTTCACCAAGGACCCCGAGAGGCTACGGGAGTACTACAGCCGCTGGGCTAGATACAGGAGATCCGCCGCGGCCGCCGGAGGGAGGTACACCCTGTGAAGCGGGCCCTCTTCCCCGGCAGATTCCAGCCCCCCCACTGGGGCCACGTATACGCCATACGGGAGGTGCTGAAGGAGGTAGACGAGCTGGTGGTGGCCGTCGGCTCAGCCCAGTTCAACTACATAGCGAAGGACCCCTTCACAGCCGGCGAGAGGATATGGATGCTCAGGGAAGCCCTCAGGGAAGCCGGCGTGGACCTATCCCGCGTCTGCACAATCCCCATACCAAACGTCGAAAACAACCTGGAGTGGCTGGGGAGGGTGAAATCGTACGCGCCCCCCTTCCAGGTGGTGTACACCGGAAACCCATACGTCGCGCTCCTCTTCAGAGAGGCGGGGTACGAGGTGAGGCAGCAGCCCATGTACCAGCGGGAGAGGTACAGCTCCACAAGAGTCAGGGAGCTCCTAATGAGGGGCGACCCCCAGTGGGAGGAGCTCGTCCCCAGATCCGTCGCAGAGATAATAAAGGCAATAGGCGGCGCCGAGAGGCTAAGGATCGCGGCCGCCGGCGAGGCGGAGCCCCACAGGTGGTAACTATAAAAGGGAGGCGTAGACACGGACATGGACGAACGCGCCGTCATCGAAAAACTGGACAAGTTCCTACACGCGGTGAGGTACGACGGCTTCCGCACCCTCTTCGTCCTCTACTTCGTAAACCAGAGGGTAAAGTGGGCAGACTTCATAGACACCCTCGACTACGGCTACCTAGGCCCCACCTTCTACACGGCGGCCATAAGGCTGGAGAAGCTAGGCCTCGTGGAGAGGAGGCGCCTCGACATAAAGACATACGTCAGAATCACCGACAAAGGCAGAAAACTAGTCGAGTGCCTACTGCCACACGTCACACAGTGAGGCCATGGACTGCCTAAGACAAACCATAGAGAAGTTCAGGACGGTCTTCGGCGCCGAGGCCCTCGTAGATATCCTACAGGCCGAGCCGAGAGCCATAACGGCCAGGTTCCACGGCAACATGTGCTACACCTGCGGAACCGTCGACTACTTCGAAGACTTCGCCGCCATGTACAGCGAATGCGCCGGAGAGGACTGGACAGTCGAGTCGTACAGACAGAACCCCGACGGAAGCTACACAGCCGTCCTCAAGCCCAGAAGCGAAGTCAAAACCAGGAAGAGACACATAAAGGTGATAATAGCGGGAGAGGAAATAGACTACACCGTCGAGACCACCTGAGAGGGCCCAAGCCGCTGAAAAAATCTGCGTTTCGGCACAGGCGGCTGCGCGTGTCTACAGCGGCGAGGCGCCCCGACCAGGCCTGGAGGAGGGCCACGCGCCCTCCGGCCCCGCGACCCCACGCCCGAGGCGCCGGCAAAGGCGCAGGCGAGGAGAAAGAACCTGGGCGTGGTTAAAAGAACTGTCGAGTTACCGCCCAGACGGGATCACAAAATACCCATCTTGACCACTACCCTCGTCGTTTCGTAGGTCTTAATCACCTTCATCCCCTTGTTCTCCTCCCTCTTCTCGTTCTCCTTCTCAGCCATAGGCCTGGGGAAAAAGCCAGTATTTAAAGATATACGGTGGACACAGCGGGGTGCACCGGCGGCGGCGCAACCCCCCTTAAAGCTTATAAAGCGGAGAAATCACAAAAGACAGGGCCCGTAGCTCAGCCTGGATAGAGCGGCGGAGGACCGCCGGTCCGCCGAGCCTTCTAAGCCGTAGGTCGTGGGTTCGAATCCCATCGGGCCCGCCACCTTTAAATCCACACCCAACACAGACAGTGGCCTGGAGGCCGTGGATACAGCGCGCCGAGAGGTTCAGACAATACGCAAGACAAGACCTAGAGGAGGTACGACTCAGCCGCCTTCTACTCGCAACAATCAGCCGAGCTCCTCCTAAAGGGGATCTTGATAAGGCTGACCGGCTTCAAGCCGATCACGCACTCCACCTCGGAGCTCCTATCGCTACTGGAGAAGGCCGCGGGCGCCCCCGGTGCGCAGAGGAGCACTACGTCCAGGCGCGGTACCCAGACGCCAGGGTCAACGACTGGGAGGCGGAGGGGGCAGTGGAGTGCGTGGAGACGATCTGGAGATATGCCGAGAGACATAATCTCACTGGTTAGAGAGGTCGAGGCCGAGAGGGAAGCCCGCTTCAGGCAGATACTCGAACAGCTCTGCAGAAGGGCAACCGCCGTGGCCCTCTTCGGCTCCAGAGCAAGGGGAGACCACACCCCCCTAAGCGACTGGGACATGCTGGCCGTGGCCGCCGAGGGGGAGTACAGAGTGGAGAACACCCCCGTGGGGCAGATCGTCTGGGCCCCCCTCGACAGGCTGGAGGAGGCGCTGGAGAGATCCACCATACTGCTGGACGCCCTCGCCGACGCCAAGCTACTCTGCGGAGACCCCGCCGCCCTCGAGAGAGCCCGCGCCGCCGCGGCGGCCTACGCCGCCGCCTAAAAAGAACCAAGGCCGGGTGGGTGAGAGAGTAAGTTAAAAATATAGCCGAAAATAGCAATATGCATGTGCCCCTTTCACAACGCCGGCCTTCCCCGGGGGCTCGGGGCTCGCCCGCGGAGACGCCCAGAGGGCGGCCGCGGGCGCGGGGGCCCGGCCGCGCCCGTGCGTTCGGGCTCGCCGGCTTCTGCAGTCGGCCGGTGCCCCAAGGCCGGTGGGTTCATGGGAGAAGAAAATTACGAGGTTAAAAGTAAGATGGTCGCCGAAAAAGCGGGTTGTTTCTGGAGTAGCTCCCAGTAGCGCTTTTTAGCCCATATCAGTGGCACGTTGTCTCTGTGGTCTGAGAAGCCGCATGAGGGGCAATGCATCCGCCTGTTGCTCAGCCCCTCCATCTTCGCGCCACAACGGGGGCAGATGGTCGAATACAGCCGTTCCTCAAGGTAAGGCAATCCGTACCACTCGGCGAGCGTCTGTAGGCGTCTCCTCAGTTGTCCCAAACCGTCTAGAAAGTGTTTCCTCACTCCGCTCCCGTCGCCCTCCTTCAGCTCCCGATAACTCTCGTCCTCCATCGTGTCCAACACGATCACGGCTTGGTGCTCTCTCGCCAACTTAATTATCTCGCCGGCGATTCGTATCACTACATCTCTCATCTTCCTAAACCGTTTCGATGCGAGGTGGCGGGCTCTGTCTTCGAGACGTCTCTTTCTGGCGGGGTCCGCCTCCCTAGCGGCTCGCTCGTCAAGGCGGCTTATCTCCTCGTGGAGTCTCCTCAGCTCCCTTACCGCACCCTCGTCTAGTAGTCTCATCCGCCTTACGATCTTGCCGTCTACAAGGAGACCCACCATTATGCCGTGGTCGAGACGGTTCACATCGACAGCGACAACAGCTTTAGGCTCCACAGGCGCCGTCTCGCGGGCAAAGACGAGCGCTATGTAGAGCTTTCCGTAAGTCGGCTCCCTGCCCCTCCGCCTCTCTACGCCGAGGAACGCCAGTTTCAATTTGGCGCCCTCTTCTAATCTTTCTCTGATCCAAGCGATGTCGTTGCGTCTCAGTCTAACGACGAAGGTCTCATTTAGTCTCCGCACTTTGAGGACCTCGCTTCTGAGGTCGACGAAGACCGCTCTGCCAACATCTCTCTCGTTCTCGATCCTAAGCTGGGCGTCAAGCGGAACCGCCCTGTGGAACACGACATCGCGCCAGAACACCTTTCCCTGGTTTACAAAATACTTCTTGAGGTCGTATTTGGGGAACACCTCCTCAATTATCTTGACAGCCAGCTCCCGCCTGTCTGGCGTGAGGAGTCTGTCGAGCTCCTCCGCCGTGAGTCCGGACTCCTCCTGCCCCGTAACCTCCTTCAACAGCCTTCTGACGTACTCCTCCGCCGCAAGGCGCATCCTCGTGACGAGATCAAGGACGTCCGGCCGCTCCTCGACGAGACGCCAGGGGATCTCCACCCTCAGCGTTCTGTATGCGTACATGTGCGTATACGTGGTGGGGTTGAATTCTCCACTAGTTATGGAGGATAGACGGGGGCAGGCCAAAAGTTTTACAGCCGCATACGTAGCCAGCGCCGGCGGTCTCCGCCGCGGGGCCGTCTTGTCTCGCCGGCGTTATACGCAGCCCCACGCCTTCGAGATGCCAACCGCGGCGATAACCGCTGTAAACCATCCAACCCACCCGCACCTCTAACACGGTCTCTTCACAATTTCCACTTCCTCGGCTCATCTGCCTGACGGTGCCGTCAGGCAGATGTATCGAAATAGTTGAAAGAATGTTCCTGGCTTTTTCGCGCATGTGGCGGGGGAGGTGTGAAGATGTCGCATACATCGCCAACGCCGTCGAGGTGATAGAGGTGGTAAGCAGAGAGGGGGCTAGACGCCGTCTTCTACGTGCTGCCGGGAGGCAACCTAGACGACCTAGCCATGGAGATATTCAGAACGCCCAGGTGGGAGTGGCTACTAGAGGAGCTGGTCGCCCCCGTAAAGGAGGACTTCGACTATATAATCGTGGACTCCCCCAACTGGCTCTACTCACACTTCCCCATGGTCGTGATGTTCGCCCCCTTCTACATAGCCCTCACGAGGCCTGGACAGCCCGAGAGGGAGAAGACGGTCCTCCTCCTAGACAGGATATTCGCCATGCTCAAACGCCACTTCTCCATCCCAGAGCCGGAGAAGTACGCCGCCGTGCTCCTAAACCAGATAAGGACAACCGACGTAGCCGACATAGAACGGGAGTGGAAAACCCTCCACAAAACCCTCACCGAGAGGTACCCCGGCATCACGGTAATACGCAACGACAAAGCAGACCACTACTACGGAAAAACCCCAACGCCCTTCTACGGCTTCAAGCTCAGAAACGACCTAGGCGCCGAGGAGTACCAAAAGAGCGGACACCCCCTGAGAAGCAACGACAAGGCGATAAAGGCCCAGTTCACGGCGTACATCGAAAGTCTAATGGACTTCATAAAGGCCAACGCCGCCTACCAAGTGGAATAAGCTCGCCCCCCACGTAGAGATACACGTCCAAGAGTTGCGAAAGTCACCTCAGGAAATCCCCAAGGCCAGGCCGCGGGCCGTCTGCGACGAGGACAAGAGCCGCCCTCCCCACCCCGTAGAGATACGCCAGGGCCTGCCCCACCCCACAGTAGAAGGTAGAGAGGCACTCCACCTCCACCGGCACACCCCCACACACCAAGTCGGGCACCACCCTCGCAAACCCCAGGTCGATGGGGCGCCCCCCGGAGCAGCCGAGCCTAACCCTCAGCGTGTTGACCACCTCCGCCTCGCCACAAGCCACAAATACAAGAGGCGGCTGATATATATGCTACGCGCAGAGGCGGCCAGCTCCGCATTTTACACGCCGCATTGCCAGCCGCAGTGTATAGGTTTAGAGACATGGCGCTCTACATCCCACGCGGCGTCTTCAACGCCGTATCAACAGCCCTCGCCATAAGCCACATAGACGCCAGAGGCAGAGCATCCGACTTAGGCACAGGCTCAGGCGCCATAGCCATAGCCAAAAGCCCCCAGGTAGAGACGGTGTGCGCCTACGACATAAGCCCCCCAGCCCTCGCCACGGCAAGAGTCAACGCAGAGATAAACAGAGCGGCTCACAAAGTCGCAATCTGCCCAACAAGAAAAGCCCTACTAGCCGCGGCCCCCTACGACGTAGTTACGGCGAATCCGCCCTACCTCCCCAAGAGACGAAAAAGACAGAAGCTGGTGCGCCGGCCGCCGCCTAGAGGCCATAAGAGAAATCACAGCCCAGGCAACCCACGTACTCAAGCCGGGGGGTACGCTCTACATCACAGCCTCAACCCTCACCGACGTGAAGCAGGCCGCCAAAATACTAGCCCAACACGGCCTCGCCCCAAGGATAAAAGCCTGCACATCAACCCCCCTAGACCACATATGCCTCATAGAGGCGCACATAGCTGAGACACGCCCCGCCTAGCCCGCGAGAAACGCCGCCGGGCCTACACAGACGCGGGGCCTCAGCCCACGGCCCTTGCAGTACATGGCCGTTGCGTCTACCATCCGCCCCCCAGGCGAAACGGCGAAAAGGGATTAAAAAGGGGGAGTGGGGGACGATATGCCCCTCCTCTGCCTAGTCCAACACGGCAAGGCCTACCCCGAGAGCGTCGACCCCGAGAGGAGCTTGACGCCCGAGGGGGCCGACGAGACGAGGAGAGTGGCCGCGGCGCTGGCGAAAGCCGGCGTGAAAATCGCCGCGATATACCACAGCGGGAAGAAGAGGGCGAAGCAGACGGCCGAGATCTTCGCAGAGGCCCTCAAGCCCGCCAGGCTGGAGGAGGCACAGGGCCTAAACCCCAACGACGACCCGGCCCCCTGGGCGCAGCGTATAAACGCCATAGCCGAAGACGCAATGATAGTGGGCCACCTCCCCCACCTAGCCCGCCTCGCCGCCTCCCTCCTAGGGGCCGACGTCGTAGAGTTCCGCCACTCAGCCGCCCTCTGCCTCGCCGGGCCGCCCTGGAGGATAAGATGGTATCTAACGCCGGAGCTGGCCTAGATGCTGTACATCTCCACGAGGCGCTCCACATCCCCCAGGTCAAAGCAGCCGGCCTCCTTCCTCGCGAACGCGAAGACGTAGAACCCCTCTGCCCTGACCCCCTCCAGCTCCCTCTCCCTCAGCTCCCTCTTGACGCCGGGGCAGTCCACGCCGTCAGACCACTTCACCTCGCCGTAGAAGGCGCCCCCCTCCCCCACGGCCAATATATCGATCTCGTACGTCCTCCTGCCCACCCTCCCCCACTGCCGCCCCACCCGCCGGCCCGGGTGAAGCGCCTGCACCACCCGCCGCGCCACCTCCTCATACACCCGCGACATGTAGAGGTGGAACCGCCCCCTGGCCTCCTCAAGCGCCGCCTCGCCCGCCCCCTGCTCCCCCTACGCGGCTGGACGTGGGCAAACCAGAAGGCAAGGTAGTTATCCCGGATAAAGTAGAGCCTCCTCCCCGCCTTGGGCGGCTCCAACACAGGAACCTCGTGCCCCACAAGATCCAGGAGCTCCAGGGCGGCCAGATACCGGGAGGCAGCCCCCTTGTCGAGCCCCGCCTCGTTGGCTATCTCCCCCAGCCTCCTCCTCCCGTCCGCGATAGCCCTCAAGACCAGGGAGTAGTTCCGCGGCTAAGCACCTGCCGCAGGAGAAACTCCGCCTCCTCGTAGAGGAAGCCCCCCTTGGTGAAGAACTCCCTCCTGACGTTCTCCCAGAAAGGCAGAGAGGCGTCGAACCTCCTGAGATACATCGGCACGCCCCCCGCCACGCCGTAGAGCCTCTCCTCAAACGGCCGCGGGTAGAAGAACTTCACAGCGGAGAGGGGAAGCTCCCCCAGCTTCCAGCTGGCCGTCCTCCTCCCATACAGAGGCGACCTGTACCCCAGCACCTCCCCCTCCATCACAGACACGCTGGAGCCGCAGAGCACTAGAAAGACCTCGGTCCTAGAAAGAACCTCGTCCCACAGACGCTGAAACCTGCTCAACACGGACGGATCCACGTCAACCAGGTAGGGAAACTCGTCGAAGATCAGCACCGTCCGCTCCCCCCTCAGAAGCGGCTCCACAGCCCTAAAAAGCGCCCCCCTCAAAAGCCGCCCCCCGCAGATAAGGCGCCCCCAGCCCCGCCGCCAAGGCATCCCTCAGCCAGGCTCCCGCACAGACATCCTCTCGCAGTAGAAATACACCGCCCTCTTCCCAGCCGCAAACCGCCTCAAAAGCTCAGTCTTCCCAATCCTCCGCCTCCCATATACAACAACCAGCTGAGCCCCCGGCCTACGGTACAGCCCCTCAAGCCACTCCAGCTCCCTCTCCCGATCAAAAAATTGATCCACAGTTATAATAACTTACAATACAATAAATTTTCACAAGCGCAGGAGGCGCCGTGAGGCGGCACGGCCGCCGGCCAGGCCCGCCCAGAGCGTTGCGAAGAAAGAAGATTCCCGACAAACCCCACCACCGGCGGACACATCCTCCCACACGCTCCCTAGCAAGCATCGCAAACGCGTTAGCCAGCATCACAAACAAATCGTCCTGGTCATTGGACAGGATACTACAGGACAAAAAACGCCGTGGAGGAGGTGCGGCTCTACGCGAGGAGGGCGGCGCTGGAGGAGGCCTCCCTAAACCCCGAGGACTTCTGGAAGTGCGTCGGCGACGCCGCCGAGCTGTTCAGCGAAAGAGGCAGCGAGTACTGTCTCGACATAGGCGGAGGGGTGAGGGCCCTCTCCCTCTGCCTCTACACCGCCGCGTTGCTGGCAGTCAGACTGTGGAACACCAAAATAGAGGCGGTCTACACCATGGCAGAACACGCCGAGAGGATAGTCCAGATAGACCTAATGCCAATACTCTACGTCAACGAACTCACACGCTCCAACGCAAACGCCAGAAGAAGAATCCTAGAAGAGCTGGCCGAAGGCCCCCTAGAAGACCTCGGACGATACGACAAAAAAATCCTAAAAGAATTCACAAAACACGGACTCCTAAACAACGACAAACTCACAGAAGCAGGAAAAACACTCCTAAAATACATCCAACGCCGCACATAACCACCAAATATATATCCACAGGCAAAATAAAAAGCAGAAATATAAACATAAACACAAAGAGAATGGAAAGTCTTCACTATCTTTTGATTTCTGGTCCGCTGAGACCGGAGAATTCTTGGGCGGTGCAAGACTGTTTCTACTATCTTTTGATTTCTGGACCGCCGTGCTGAGAGCCTACGTCGAGAAGAAATATTCTGTTTCTACTATCTTTTGATTTCTGGCTCTACTGCATCACTACCACGACGGCGTGGCGCGTAACCTCCACCGGTTTCTACTATCTTTTGATTTCTGGTGCCGAGCGGCTTATGCACACCGGCAAGGCCGAGGACGTATTGTTTCTACTATCTTTTGATTTCTGGTGCGACGAGGACTGGCGTGCGGTTATGGACGCGATAGCCAGTTTCTACTATCTTTTGATTTCTGGGATTGTGAAGACAATCGATGGCGCTGGGATTCCCGATACTGTGTTTCTACTATCTTTTGATTTCTGGGCGTCTGTGCGCAACGGCCTGGTGCTGGAGCTCCTCCCCACTGGCATGTTTCTACTATCTTTTGATTTCTGGCCTGGCGCGGAAGCACAGCGGCGTGAGGGCGGCCTGGGCTGTGTTTCTACTATCTTTTGATTTCTGGCTCTCGACAGTGGCGAAGGCCGACGTGTAGTGAGAAAACCGGTTTCTACTATCTTTTGATTTCTGGGGCTTGTATTTTCAGATCTTTTGGGTTTTTAAGTTTTTTCGTGGTTTTTTGTTGGTTCGGCGGTCGCTTTCCAGCCCCTCTTTACATTCACACATTCTCCTGTCTGGGTGTAGGCGTACGCCATTCTTCGCCTTTACCATCATACACACGCCTTAGAGAAGGCGCAACCCAGCGCCATTCTTCGCGTGTGCGTTTCTGTCTCTTCTGTCGGCGTTTTACTAATTTTGAGTTTCTGTTTTATGTTCATATATTTCTGTTTTCGTCCTCTTTACATACATATATGTGAATGCATTAAAAGATACATGTTGGGGTGGGTATGTTTAGGGAGTTTAGACTTGTGAGGGGGCTTAGGGTTGAGGTTGGGGAGGAGTTGAGGGGTTGGAGATGGGGGGAGCCTCCTGTGGCGCCTCCGCCGCTTGGGGTGAGGCTTTCGGTTTCTGAAATCGTCGGCGGAGTTTGTGAATCTAGGCGTGACCTGTACCTGCGGAGGGTCGCCAAGGTGAGGGTGGAGGCCAACGGCTCGCTGAAGTTCGGCGGGTATATACACGAGGTGTTTAGACGTAGTCTCGTTAGGCTGAGGAGGCTGGTGGAGGAGGGGCTGAGGGGGTGGGATCTCATCTCCGCGTTTAAGCCTGAGGAGGTGGCGGCTGAGGCCGCTGCGGCGGTTGGCCACGAGGCAGATCAGCGGGGGGTCGAGTTGGCGAGGTTTCTGGCGGTGCAGGTGGCGGCTAGGGTAGACGAGGTGGCGGCGCGGGGGAGCTTCGACCCCTACATGCTCGCGGCGCGGGCGGTGCCTCTGCTGGCTGAATACGTGATCGACGGAAGGCCGCTGGGGCTCACCCTGGTTAGGGCAGACGCCCTTTTCCACAACGTCGTCGTCGAGGTGAAGGTGGGGCCTGAGGACGATAGACACGCCTTGGCCCTCGCCGGCTACGCGCTTGCCGTTGAGGCAGACGAGGAGGTCCCCGTCGACGCGGGGCTGTTGATATACATCTCCTTCAACGGAGGGGTGAAGGTGAGGGCTAGGCCTGTGGCTATCGGCGAGGGGCTGCGGCGGCAGTTCCTCGAGGAGAGAGACAGACTTATGGAGTTTCTACACTCGGGGGCCGACCCGGGTCTCTCCCCTAGGTGCGACGACAGATGTGTCTTCTACAGGTACTGCCATGGAGGTGGTAGTTAAGGAGCACGGGGTGTCGCTGGGCTACAGCAGGTGGGCCCTGGTGGTGAGGAGGAGGGGCGGGGCCGCCGAGAGGATCCCCATACACCAAGTGGACAGGCTGTGGATCCTCACTGGGGGCGTCTCCATCTCGTCTAGGCTAGTGAGGGCCCTGGCGAGGAGCTTCGTAGATGTGGTGTTTTTCGACGGCAGAGGCAACCCCGCGGCTAGGCTGTTTCCGCCTGAGGCAAACGGCACGGTTGCACACCGGCGGGCTCAGTACGAGGCCTACCTAAACGGCAGGGGGCTCGAGCTGGCCAAGCTGGTGGTGTATGGAAAGATCGTGAACCAAGCGGCGGCGCTTAGGAGAGCCGGCTTGTGGAGGAGGGAGCTGTACCAAGAGCTCGCGGGGGCTGCGTCTAGGGTGGCAGAGGCGGCGGCCGCGGTCCCCCGGTGCGGAGACCCACAGTGCGTCCTCGGCCACGAGGGGCGCGCCGCGGCTGAGTACTGGGCCGCCCTCTCAAAGGCCTTTGGGACCCCCACGAGAGATCCAAACGCCTCCGACCCCTTCAACCTCGCGCTTAACTACGGCTATGGGATACTCCGCTACGCCGTGTGGAGACAGGCAGTTATCCACGGCCTCGACCCCTACGCCGGCTACCTTCACGTGGATAAGTCGGGGAGGCCCTCCCTAGTGCTGGACCTAATGGAGGAGTTCAGACCCCACATAGACCTCATGGTGCTCAAGGCCAAGCCCTCCGCAGACTGGCTAGAGGGCGGGGTCTTGAAGCGGGAGGCCAGGGCGGCGCTGGTGGAGAAGTGGCTCGAGATGAGGCTCGAGCCCACCATAGCGAGGCAGGTGGGGCTGGCGGTGGCCCACCTAGAGGGCAGGGGGGTATACACGCCGCATAAGCTATGATCTGGCTGGCCGTCTACGACATCGAAGACGACGGAGAGAGGGCCAAAGCCGCCGCGGTGCTACAGGAGTGGGGGTTTGTCAGAGTGCAGAGGAGCTTCTACGTGGGGAGGCTGGAGAGGGGGAGGGCCAAGGACCTGCTCCACATCCTCTCTAGATATGTAAAAAGGGGGCACATAGCCTTGATACCCGTGTCGAGAGAGCAGCTGGAGGCCGCGCTCGAGCTAGGCAAGCCCCCCTACGCCCCCCTCAAGCCGCCTAGATATGCCCAAGCCTACGTCATATAGGCCCACCCCCTGGGACGTGCTGGAGCTGGAGTGGTGCCCGCGCTACCTCTGGCTCTCCAAAAGACACGGCGTCCCCACGACTCCCTCCATGGCCAAGGGCAGACAGGAGGAGCAGGCGCTGAGGAAGAAGCTCGCGGCCGCCCTGGGGGCAGAGCCCAAGCCGGTCTATATAGACGCCGGGTGGACACACGGCGTTGTGGACATGGTGGCGCGGAGGCACTCGGCGGTGCCCGTGGAGATAAAGACGGGAGTCCCCCGGAGAGAACACAAGTGGCAACTATATGCAGAGGCCTACCTAGTGAAAGCCCAGGGGCACTCGGTAAGCCTCGGCGTCATAGCCTACGGCGAGAGGCTGGCCAGGCTACAGATAACCCCAGCGGAGCTCAAGGTAGCAGAGGCCCTGCTCATAAAGGCGGCAGAGGTAGTAGAGGGGCCGCCCCCGCCCCCCAGAAAAACCCCGAAGTGCGCCTACTGCCAATACCGGCCAATCTGCAGCGGCGCCACAAACCGCCTTCCCTAGGAACACACCCCCAACAAAACGCAGTACACGGCGCACCCCCGCCGTTCGACGCACACAGGCTTAGCCGCCTTACGCCAGGCAGGCCGCACTTCACCAAGCCGGCAGCCGGAGGCGCCGTGGAGCTGAGGAAAGGTTGGCCCCCAAGCCGGCCTGGCCCCCCCCCCCATTAGCAGACCGCACTGAGGTCCCGGCGATACGGCTGAGGAGGCGCGGTGGATAACCCACCGCAGTGAGGCGAAAGCCGGCCCCGGAATCAAACAGAGGCTGAGAAACGCAGTCGGCGAAGAGCCGACTTAGTGACGCCAAGCCTCAGCAGACACGGCGGCGCTCCAGCCGACTGACACGAGGCCGAGATGAGGCTCGCCGGCTTCAAGCACGATCATACGGCGACGTCAAAGGGCCGTAGAGACGTAGAGCAGGCCGCCGCCAGGTGACAGCCCCAAGACGGGACAAGCTCATGGTAGGCACAGCATATACGCCGCGTCGGGGGCCAAAATAAACAGAGCCGACGCGCGACTCATCGAACCGGCAGTCGAAAAAGCCGAGCTCAACGCGGCCAACACAACCCCCTAGCCGTCGTCTAGTATCTTCTTGGCGGCGCTTGGCCAGTACATCGCCAGCGCAGAGGCGGCGTATTCTATGGCCATTGCCGCCTCCCAGGCGCGTATCTTCCAGCGGGGGGAGTCGCGGTAGCGGCTGGCGACGTAGTAGGCCTTTTTGAGGGCGTCGACGAGGGCAGCCACGAGGTGCCTAACGGGGAGGGGCCTTGGGACGAGCCGCCTAACCCTCACAGCCACCCCCAGCAGGTCGTCCACAGAGCCGAGGTAGACGGTATCACGAGGACGCCACCCCACCCTCAGATACAGCCGACGGCCCAAAAGCCAGAGATAGCCAACGAGAGGGCCAACTCTCACACGGCCAAAGTAGAGATACATGCCTACGATATCCCACAAGCATTAAAACATTACTCTATATGTCAGTAAAGGATGTAATATACTTTAGACAAGGGTTTAGAAGGCCAAACGCGAAGAATGGCGCTGGGTGGCCGCCTTCTCTAGGGCGCGTGTATGATGGTAAAGGCGAAGAATGGCGTACGCCTACACCCAGACAGGAGAATGTGTGAATGTAAAGAGGGGCTGGAAAGCGACCGCCGAACCAACAAAAAACCACGAAAAAACTTAAAAACCCAAAAGATCTAAAAACACAAGCCCCAGAAATCAAAAGATAGTAGAAACGGAATAAAGTCTCTCTTCAAAGCGCATTTGTTGCACTTCTTATCCAGAAATCAAAAGATAGTAGAAACACGCTTGCGAAGTTCTTAGCGTGGGCCCGGTGCCGCACTCGCGGCCCAGAAATCAAAAGATAGTAGAAACTATTCGCCGTCCCGACTCGGCGTTAACATGAGGATCCCGCTCCCAGAAATCAAAAGATAGTAGAAACAATATTATGTCTAGCAGAAGATTCCTTATTGCGCTGGACGCTTTCCAGAAATCAAAAGATAGTAGAAACTCTATTAACTCATATATGGCTTGCCTGATGATCTCTCCACCCAGAAATCAAGAGATAGTAAAAACATGATCGATATCTAACTCGGCTTGGGGGTTTTAGGGTTTTTTGAGTAGGCCTTCGCGTTCTAGCTTTTTCAGTGCTAGGTATGTGGCGCCTGTCCCGGAGAGCTTTGGTATGTAGTAGCAGTGGCCTTGGCCTCCCCTCTCTTCTAGGGCCTTCCTGAGCGATAGGTAGCTTATGTATGGGTTGTCTCTGCTGACTAAGGCGCGTCTTACTGCCTTGCCGTCGCCGAAGGCCCTGTATATGTCTAGGGCGAACTTCACCTGTCTGTAGAAGTTGGGGGTGTACGCCACCAGGTACTCGTCGGCTGGGATCGCGCCGAACAGATACGGGGAGAACGTCTCGGTGGCCACCAGCACCAGGCAACCGTCTAGCTTAAACCCCTTCCTCTTGAGGTCTTCACAGCTGTCGACGTCGGGGTAGCGGCTTAGGCTCTTGCATGCCTCGTCGTACGCCCCCAAAGAACCACCTGCACGTGTTTCCGGCACCCCCCTCTTGAAGCCAGATGGCCGAGCTGAGCTCCGCGTCGAGGTGCTTCACGGCCTCTCTCAGCTCCGGCATGAGTTCGTCCAACCACTCGACGTACTCCGCAATGAGGGCGGTGGTAAACGCCAGCACGCCAGCCCCCCTGTCTCGCAGGTATTTATGGGTAGACGCGGCTATCCTAGCCCACGCGTAGGCGAACCTGGTCGCCCCGGCGTGTACTGGGAGCAACGCCAGAGGATCCGCCCTGCCGCACTCCTCAGGCACCTCGCCCTCCACCACTGCCCTCGTGAGGAGCAGGTACGCAAGCCCCGTCTTGAACTCGTGCACCCTCTTGTTTCCCTCTCCGAAGGAGGTGTGGACGCGGGGGAAGGCGAGCGATAGTTCCGGCGTACGCCGTTCTTCGCGTTTAGTTATCTAGTCCCTTGTCTGGAGTATATTACATCTTTTACTAACAAGTGTGTTGTGAAGAGTTTGGAGGTGTGGATGTGGTGAAGGCTCGTTTTGTAGAGCCTTGGTTTTTTAGGCTCTTGGTTAGCAGGTGCTAGCGCCGTCTATATTGGCGTAGATCTCCCGCCTTGGCTCCAGAGTGGCGTTTCTGCAGAGCTTGCCGGCGCCAGACCGCGTTGTAATTGTCAACTTTGCCGTCTCTGTGTATTGCGGCCTCTATAGCGGGGTTCTCTTCTGCTTGCTTATGCGGTTGGCGGCGGTTGCCGCCCGGCGTGTCTTTAGCGGGCGTCGCCTTCCTAGGGAGGGGGTTTCGCTGACGATTAGCTCTGGAAGGGCTGTGGGAAGCGGTTAGTTGGGTTGGCTGTCAAGAGGTGTCGTAGGAGGATTGCCCCCTCTTTATGATGGCTTGCAGGATGTTGTCTGGGAATTTCTCCGCTATGCATAGCACCGTCAGTCTGCAGTCGTTTTGTTGTTCTGTGAAGAGAAAGTACATGTCTTCAACCACCTTTGTTATGCCGGCGTGCGCCACTATGTTCCTCGCCTTCTCCTGCTCAAGTTGCGGCTTGGCGATGCGGTATGTGATGCCTCCGACGGACTCTCTGGGGAGGATGTCGCATTTTATGCAGTCTCCCAGCCCTTTGGGGTAGAGGTACTTGAGGTTTTTTGAGCTCTCCCACTCTTCTAGCTCGTGTTGTAGTATCAGCTCCGCTGTGGGGCCCATTATCTCGCGCAGGAGGTTCCAGTGCCAGTCTGTCGACTCCTTCACGGCCTTGGCCAGCCTCTCTACGTTGAAGCACACCGCCTTCTTTCTTCTTGTCCTCTCGATGTGGCTCATCACGTCTTTGTCCTTTAGCTCTGTTATGGCCCTCTGGGCCGCCTCTTTTAGGATTTCCCACAGCCACACCACGCCGCTGTCGACGGCCCCCTCTATGTCGTAATTTATCTCGCTGATCTCACTCTTTTTCTTATCCTTATCCTTATATTTCAACCCGATTCTGATCTCGCTGATTCTGATCTCGTCGGGTGTGTAGTTAAGTGTCTCAATGTCGTAGAGGGACCAGAGCAGTAGGTTTGACCTGAGCATGGTTATAACCCTTTTGAGCAGGTTGCAGAACTCTTGGCTTGGCTCTCTGCCCCCGGGACTTCCTCCGCCCTTCTCGCTTTGGCACACCTCTGGGGCTCTGTGAGCTATTTCCGCGATCGACGCGCCTACCACCTTCTGGTAGTAGTGGCTTAGCAGCTGCAGTTTGTCTCTTCTTTTTGGGTCGTACGGGTCGCTGTTGTAGAAGTATATGTCGAGGAGCTCTATGCCGCGCCTCTCGAGCTCGTAGTTTATGAGGCCGTAGTTCTGCACTACGCTGGCCATTAGGTGGGCGGCCGCTATGTTGAGGCCGTGGGTTGTGTCCACGAGGATTATGGCGCCGCCCTTTCCCTCCACCCGTCTGAGGGACTCCCTTATGGCGTAGGTAAAGGAAGACGCCAAAGACCTCCCGAACATCTCTATGTCGCCCTCCGACTTCTCTCTGAATATCCAGACTTTCCCCTTCCAGACTTTCTCCTCGTCGTGCTGGAAGCTTCCCGTAAGTGGGAGTAGCGCCATGTAGAAGTCTAGTGAGAGCTTGTTTGAGCCCTCACCGCTTTTCTCTGCTATGTATTGAATGGTGGCTTTTCTTGTGAATATATAGGGGAGTTTGTCGGAGCTGCGCCCACCGCCTGCGGAGTCTGGGAACTCCAGTTTTGTGATCCTGTAGATCTCTTTCGCTTCTTGTAACTCACTACTCACCTCCTCGTCTATGAGGTATTGTTTCTGCGTGTCTTCCTTTTTTGAGGTTTCTTCTCTTAAGATTTCTTTTTTCAGTATACTGTTCGCGACGGCTTCCAAGTCTATCTGGCTCTTCTCTATCTGGCTCTCCCACTCGGTGTACAGAGTTATGGGGGCCGCCACTGTTAATGTGGCCGAGCTTGCTTTGTGCTCTATTGCATGCGCCAGAATTAGGGCGAGGGGGCTAAAGTAGGTGCGGATGTAGTACGGCTTTCTACTCTGCCGGCCGCCTGCCGGGACGTACACCTTGTATACGACCTCATCGTACCTCCTCATTAGGCCCAGGGTCGCGATGGCGAATATCTTAACTTCAGACGAACCCATACTGTGCAACTATCTAAGTTTTATAAGCGTTCCGCCGTATTTCTCCTCGCCGTGGAGCATGCTGTCGCTGTAGAGCCAGTAGGTGTCTTGTGGAGTCTTTAGGGCTACGTATGCCGCTATCTCTCTCGCCTTTCCACACGTCTCCCAGCCCCTCCTCACCCAGACCCAGAGCATGTGCCTATAGACTAGGTCTCCCGTGTCTGCTCTCACGCTGGGGGCCCTCGTGGCGACTGCCATGTTGGCTATGTCTGCTACTTTTTCCAGTAGTTTCTCGGCCTCTTCGGCCGCGTAGGGGGCGGCTTCGTACGAGCGGTAGCCCCAGTCCTCTATCCACAGGTCGGATAGGGTTATCCCCACGTAGCACATTCGGCCTTCCCCAGCCTCTCCCGCCGCCTTGGAGCTCCAGCCGGCGCATTTCTCCTCTACGTAGTTTAGGTAGAGGGCGTATCTGCCGCATTTTGTCGTGTCGTCGACGTGCTTCGGCGCCTCTGGGCAACCGAGCCTCGCGGCCAGCTCGGCGAGTTTCTCGCAGGGGAGGACGACTAGCATCTACAGAGGTCGCAGGGGACGTCGCCGCAGTCCACGATCTTGATCCCGCTCTGCCTCAGCGTTTCCTCAAGCTCCTCCGGCCAGTCCGGCGGGAATGCGGCCCACTTCTCCACTGGAGTGCAGATTGAGGCGTAGCTACCTATCTGTCTGATGACCTTCTCCGCGATCTTGTGGGTGGCTCTGAAGCTCGTCAGGTCGCACATGCACTCAACCGCTATCTTCACCTTGGGCCTGTCCGCCTGGGCTATACACCAGTCGAGCTGGCCCGGGGTGGCGCACAGGAGGTTGCCGCCGCATTTGGCGTTGTTGGGGTCGGGGGCACATATGCAGTAGCCGTCGCACGGGAAGTTGAGCTGTGACGTGCAACGTCCCTGGACTGGGTCTAGCTTAAACGTAGGCATATGCCCACGCCGCCTCTTCGTCTATGGCCTTTAGGTCCGCCACGTCGGCTATCTCGAAGGCTCTGCCGTCCCTCATGTAGAGGACCTGCCACCCTCTGTCCAGCGCCTCTTTGACGTACAGCGGGACGTGCGTCTCCAGCATCACGAAGGCGTCTAGCTGGGCCAGCACCCTCCCGATGATCTTCGCCCCTAGGTCGTAGTGTAGCCCGGCCTCGTACACCTCTCCAAACACAGCCTCTGCGCCGTAGGAGGCCAGGAGGATGCCGAGGGCCCTCTTGACCCCATAGGCGGCGCGGGCTGTGTGGATCCAGGCGCCGCTGTAGTAGGAATCGAAGTGGAACCTCGACGCTATGCCCAGGCGCCTCAGCTGCTCCTCGACCCAGGCGGCGACCTCGGCGGCCCTCACCTCGACGCCCTCTGTAAACGCCTGGGCCCCCCACCTCCCCACGGACACGTGCGTGTTGAAGTACCCCACCTCGATCCGGCGCAGAGCGGCTGGGGCCGGCGCGCCGTCAACCTCAGCCCTCCCCTCCCTGTCGACCACCAGCTTGTGCGTCTCGCCGCCCACGACACCCTCCACCACAGCCCTATCGCCCCGCACGAGGTTTCGCAACTCCCCGAAGCTGTTCTCCACCGCCCAAGCAGGAGAGCGGGTGGAGGATATGGAGTAGAGGAGGGCGAGGGCCGAGTATATTACGCTGGACTTCCCCCCGCCGTTTGGCCCCACGAGGAGCACCTTCTCCCTAAGCTCTAGGGAGGTCTCCTCTATCTGCCTCACGCCGCTTATGTAAAGGCGCGAAATCACTGGGAAAACTGGCTACAGCTTTATAAATACGCCGCCGTATTTCTCCTCGCCGCGGAGCATGGAGTCTTCATACGCCAAAGCCTGGTCCCAGGGGGAGTCCAGCGCCGCGAAGGCGGCTATCTTCCACGCCTTTCCGCACGCCTCCCAGCCCCTCCTCACCCAGACCCAGAGCATGTGTCTGTAGACCACGTCGTCTGTCTCCCGGCGCACGCTGGGGGCCCTCGTGGCGACTGCCATATACGCCAGCTGGGCGACCTTGGGCAGGAGCTCCTCCGCGTGTTGCGCCACCTCGCTCTCCGCCTTGTCCGACATGTACTCCCAGTCGCTTGCCCAGTACTTCGTGAGGACTATGCCGACGTAGCACAGCTCGCCCTCTCCGGCGCTTCCGGCGGGGGTCCCCGCTATTGGGAGGCCTCTGTCGCACCTCTCCACGTAGTTCAGATAGATGCTGTAGGGCCCCTCGCATCTGGCGACGTCTCCCACCTCCCTCACTGAGCCGCAGTTGAGTAGCCTCTCAAGCTCAGCGAGGCGGCCGCAGGGAAGGACGACTAGGAGCACCATGAGCACACCCCACAGTAGTCGCGGTCTACTTCTTCGTAGATTTCCACCGTCCGATTTCCCTCCATAAGGCAACTGATATAGGGGGCGCGCAAATGAAGTTGTTTTTGCCGCCGCCGATGGGGGCCTATCAAGGGGAGTTTGCCGTGCCGCAAGGAGGCCTCAGCCCCCTCGATCTTTCGGAAGTTTTTGGCGATGACCTTACGCAAATCTATCAAGAACATATCCATAAATTGTCAAGAAACGATTTTTAAATTTTGAAGACGCCGTACCCTACTGCGGTCTTCGCGCCCAGTCCCCTCACCAGCGTCTTCTTCACTGCGTCGAACAACTCCATCTCGCACTTCTTATAGTCAACCTCCCTCTTTTCGTCTCTCGGCAGAATTCCCACCATGAACTGGAACTTTGTGCCCGGGGGGACGGTGGGGAAGACGAGGGGGACGGGGCTCGCCTGAGTCTCCGCTATCTCGCCCTCCACCTCTCTGTAGTGGGGCGTCACCACGTCTGGCCTCACCGCCTTGCCGCCGGTGGGGTACGCGTCGAAGACCACCAACAGCCCCTCCTCCTGGGCGGTGCCGAAGAGCTCCGCCTTGGTGAAGTCGCAGACGGGCTCGGGCGCGGCCGCCCTGAGGGCTCCCTTGAGGGAGCTCGCCGGGATGTAGGGCACGTTGAGGATGGGGTGCCACGCTATGCCTATCTCCAGGGGGAGGTAGGGCCATCTGGTGTGTATAGTGAGCGGGGTCTCTAGGGAGAACTCGAACTTGAAGACGTTTTGAAACGCCCCTCTGGCCGCCGCGTAGACCAGCTCGAGGTAGCGCTTGACCTGGTCCCACATCTGCGGCGGCCTCTGGTGGAGCGTTAAGACGGCCCACCGCGAGAACTCGGGGATCCTGAGCCTGATGTTCTGCCTCGCCAGGTCTCTAGAAGCCTCTAGAAACGCCAGGTTGACGCAGGACACCACGTTGTAGTCGCCTGCGCAGCTTGAGAAGTACTTGCCGTAGTCTACCTCCCTTTCCTCCCTCTTCTTCGGCCTCTTCACGGCCATACCTTCGCGACTTCGCCGCCTATCTTTTTGACGTACTCCTGGAACTCGGCTAGGGCTGCGGCGTGCGCTTCTATGATCTTCTTCTCGTCTACCTCAACCTCCTCCTCTGCGTATTCGGAGCTCCAGGTTATCCTCCTGGGCCAGTCGCCCGAGATGAGCGCCGTGAGGAAAGCCCCGTCGCCGTAGATGTGCCCACTGCCGTGGTACGAGAGCATTATGGTGGAGGCCCTCCTCTCCACGTCGCTTTCGTAGCCGGTGCCCCTCTGCGAACGGGGGAGGCCCAGTGCCCAGGCAGACAGGGTCTTCCTGAGGTCGTCCTCCGCCCGGTAGTCGCCGTGGAGGACCCGCGTCCTCTGGGGCCTTAGGAAGAAGTTGTGGAGGTCTGGGAACTGGGCCTTCTGCACCGCATATATCTGCGCCACCTTCACGCCCTCCACCGCCGCGTCCGCCACGACGGGCATCGGGGGGAGGCCCCTGGGCTTCCCCCCGCAGTCGTCTCTGACCAGCCTCTCCACTGCCCTCTTCACGTCTCTGACCAGCTCGGCGAGTTTGACGTGCCGGGGCTCGCTGGCGTAGACCACGTCAAGAGAGCCGAGGCCCTTCCGCGACCCCTTCCCCACGCCCCCCAGCGTGAGGGCCACGGCTAATATGCCCACGGCGGCTGTGAAGACCTCCCGCGGGATGCCCTCGGCAGATATCTTGATCTCGAACTCGCCGTCTGAGACGTACTCGACGGTCTTGGGGGGCTTCCCCAGCGTGAGGAGCTTGAACCTCTGGAGCTCCACGGGCCTCCCGCCGAGGTAGATGGGGCCGCCTCTGGCCCTCTCCACCCGGGGCCCCCTCACGACGCGTGTGGTAATTCTAAACTTCGACGAGGCCGCCTCTCTGCTCCCGGCGTAGCCGAGGCCCAGCGTAATGCCGACCGCCCTCGACACCGCCTCGGCCTCCCTCCTGCTCGGCCGGAGCACCTCCACGCGGCCGGGCTCCCCCCTTAGACACCCCCTCTCGTAGAGGACCCCTCCTACGAAGGCCCTCGCCCACCAGCGCCAGACCCCCTTGAGCGAGGCGGGCCTGAGGGGGTTCTCCGGGTCGACGAGCGTTGGGTCGTACCAGCCGACGGACAGCGGCGTCGAGACTCTGACTCTGAAGGCGGCCTCCATTATTTGAAGTAGGCCTCCGCCAGAGTCTTAAGCCACAGGGCGTATTGATACGCCGCGGAGGACGCCATGGGGCTGTCCAGCTCCAGAAGCGCGTCTGCGAGGGAGGCGGCTTTGACGACGCCCAGGGCCTTGAGGCCGTAGAGCAACACAGCGCCGTAGAGGCCGTAGGAGGCCTCCTCGACTGTGAGCTTCATCTGCGATATCCTCTCGACGGCCTCTCTACACGTCTGAGCCCTCAGCCCGGTCTCGACGGCGTCTTTGCCGGCCCTCGCCGACGCGATGGCCACAACGTGTGCCACCCCAAGCGTCGTTATGTCTGAGAGAAAGTGCCTAGTCCTCTGGGCGTACCGCCTCTTGGCGTCGTCGTCTCTATAGCCCTCCACGGCCTTGGTGCACTCCACCGCCAGCTTTACCTCCTCGCTCATACCAGCGCCACCTCCACCAGCCCCCTGCCGATTGTCTCCTTGCCGCCGACCCAGACGTAGCCCCTCCCGCCGCCCGCCGCAAGCTCTCTGAACTTTACACACACCTCCTCCGCCTTGAGCTGCCTTTCTTCGTTTCCCTCTCTGCACTTTGCCGCTCTGCACACGACTGCGGAGTGGAGGACTGAGAACTGGGGCAGATACTCCTCGCTCCAGAGGGCGCCCTCTGCCACAGTCTTCCGCTCGGTGAGCCTCACTCTGTACTGTATCAACATGGAGCGGTCGACGAGCGTCTTGGCTATGTCGTCGCCCACAACGGCGAGGTCCGTCTTGGGGAGCGAGAGGTGTTTCGCCAGCTGCTCTGTGAACTTGGCCAAGTCGCCGTTTACCTTCGCCTGTTTTATAGCCAGCTCGTTTATGACGAGGGAGCCGTCCCAGAGGTAGCTCTGCGAAGAGACGACAGGCGCGTCTCTAGATATGTCAAGCGCCTTCTTAGCCACGTCGAGGAGCGTCTTCGCGCCCTCTACGCCGAGGGGGACAAGAGACTCCAGGTAGACGATAAAGGCGCGGAGCATATGCGGCGTTGTTACGTAGATCCACACGCCCCTTAGGCTCCTCGCGGGGATGAGGAGGAGCCTCGCGTCGAATAGAGTTACGCCGGAGATCCCCTCGGGAGCCTGCCCAACCGCGTCTCTGCCAAAGACGCAGTGGACAAGGGGGTCCTTCTTCATCTTGGCGTGGCTCTTCAACGCGCCTTTGAGAGACGACGCCCATATCGCCGGCAGGCCGAACTCGTCCCTCTGCACCAGCAGATCGACGTGAGCGGCCTCGGACCTGCCCACCCCCGCGTGTAGAGGGGTTACCGCCTGTAGAAGCAAGACCCCGCCCACTGCGGCTCTACCCCCTTCCATAACTAGAAATAAAGTTATATTAATTAGTTTTTTGTCTCTTATGGACTTTTCAAAAAAGGCGGCTCTCCTGCTGTCGAGCCCCCCGCACTGGGAGGAGGACGGCCAGGTAAGAGAGCTCGTCGAGAGGGTGCGCAGGGCCCTGGGGGCCGACGCCGGCGGGGACCTCGTCGAGAGGATTAGGGAGTACGTGTGGGGCGGCATGCCGAGAGGCGGCGCTCCATACGGCTACATACACAACGTCTTCTCCCCCACGCTGAAGAGGGAGCTGAGGAAGCCGCCGGCGGAGGAGGTCAGGGCGTACTGGAGGGATCTCGCCGAGGTTGTCGAGGGCGCCGGCGGTAAATACCACGTCTTCTACGCCGCCTACGAGGCGCTTTGGATCAAGAGGGGGCTGTCGGCAAGGGTGGCCAACCCCCTGGCGCCCTTCTACGACGCCTTCGACGAGGCCTACGCCATGGCCACGCTCGCCAACTGGTTTTCCGACGGCGGAGAGCCCTCGGGGTACTTCGTAAACGCCGACGTGCCGGGGGTCCAGGACTTCGTGGGGGCCGGGAGGAAGGCCGGCGACTTCTGGGCCGGCAGCTGGGCCCTCTCCATTGCCGTCTGGCTGACCGCCTGGCCTTTCGTCGAGAAGTACGGCCCCGACGTACTGCTGAGGCCAACCGCGAGGCTCAACCCGTACTACTTCTACTTCATCCGCGGGAGCTCCCAGAAGCTCGACAAGCATCTCAGAGACGTCATGCGCGAGGTCGGCTTCACGCCCCCAGAGCCGGCGTGGATAATGCAGCCCCTCATCGGCGAGAAGATCCAGCTAGTGCTCCCCCGCAGGTGGAGTAGCGAGGAGGAGGTGGTGAGGGAGGTCGTGGAGGGGTTTAAAAAGGCGCTGGACTGCCTCACCGGCCTCGCGAGGGGGCACGTCTGCGACCTGCTGAGGGGCCACATAGACGTAATTCCGAGCGGCGGCTGCTTTGACGCCCTGTATAGGCTTGGGGACTACGCAGAGGTGAGGCTCCCGCTTAGGGTCACAGTCATTGACATAGGGGAGTACTACCGGGAGCTTAGGGATAAGTACTGCGCCGGCGCCGACCACTGCCCCGTTCTAAAAATCGCCTTTTTCGACGAGCTACTACGGAACTCGCACGCAGCCGTAGGCTTTCAGATGTCTCTAGAGAGGCAGCGGAGGAGGGTGCCCACGGCCGGGCCCTACTTCCACCCCGCCGCCTTCGACGAGGTGAAGCCGGCCTTCAAGACGCCGGGGCCCGCCGCCTCTACACACGTGTTTTTCAACGAGAAGACGTGGCGCGTCTGTACAGTCTGCGGCTCCGAGCCGGCGGTCGTTGGGCTTAGGAAGGTGAGAACCCCCACGGGGAAGGAGGACTACAACCCAGACGATCTAGAGGCCTTTATAAACGCGCTGGGGGCCAACTGCGAAGACTTCGAGAGGCATCTAAGGAGGGTCATACGCCCCGGGGAGTTCCTGGGGCCCAGGTGCCTCGCCAAAAGGCTGATATACCTCAGGGCGAAGCCCTCCAAGCAACCAGGCGAGGAGCCGTTGCCTGAGGAGAAGCTCCAGAGGTTTGAAAGCACGGAGGACGTGGCCGTGGCTGTGGTGGCCAAGGTGGGAGAGGCGTTGGAGAGGGAGGCCCAGAAGATTAAAGACGGGAGGAGTGGGGCGTGTCTCAAGGTCGCGGACTATCTAACGAAGGGCGGGGGGCGCGACCTGGAGATGGTGTGGGGAACCGCCGAGGACATGAAGAGGGAGTGGGAGGAGTGTATCAAGGCCCTTGAAAAGGCGGAGGTGGACCTCGGCGGGTTGGCGGCGGGGGCCGGACTCGCGGGGTGGCCGCACAGCGCCGCGCTGGGGCCCAGGCTCTTCTACGCAGTCGTCAGGGGAGACGGCGACAGCATGGGCGAGCTCCTCGACGGGAGGCTGCCGGCTAGGTGGTATGAAGAATACGAGAGGGCGCTCGGCGGGGGGCTGGCCGGCGTGGAGGAGTACTTCAAGGCCGTGAAGAGCTACCTTAAGCGCCACGTGGGGGAGGATGCGGAGCAGACAGTGCCCATAACTCCCCTCTACCGCGTCGCCATAAACAGATCGCTGGTTGTGACGTCGCTTAGAGACTGGGCGGCCGTGGAGGGGGCCTCCGGAATGTTGATATACGCAGGAGGCGACGACGTGGTGGCCCTCGCGCCTGTGGAAAAGGCGCTGGACGTGGTGGCGCAGACCAGGCAGAACTTCTGGGGGGGCGGCTTCCACAGCGTCGGCGGCTACCACATACCACAGCTGGCGGCCTACGGGAGGAGCTACGCCGTGAGGTTCGTACATGTGATGGACATAATGTCCATCGAGCTGAGGAAATCCCACGAGGACCTAGAACGCGCAAAAGACGCCGCGTGGGAGAGGCACAGGAAGGACTCCGTAGCCGTGGCCTCCTCGAGGACCCAGCACGCCGCCGTCCTCCCCCTTAGAGACGTCTCCACAGTGGACAGACTGAAGCTCGCGTGGCTCTACATGCTCAAAGACGCCATCAGCAAAAACGCCCCCCACGACGCCGAGAGGAGGCTTAACGGGGACCTCGACGCAGACGCCACCTACAGAGTGGCCGAGCACGTCCTCAGGAGGAACGCCAAAGACGGCGGAGCCGCCGCGCAGATAGCCTCATGGCTCCGCGGGGCGTCCCCGAGGTATATAAGGGAGTTCTTCGGCGCACTCGCCGTGTTGAAGGGGGTGCTATGATGGCGGCTAGGTTCAAGCCCCTGGGCCCCCTCCACCTCGGGGCGAAGCAGGTGGCTGGCGTAGAGGACATAGGGGGGGACCTAGTGGCCCACCTCCCCACGCCCAGCACGGCGCTGGGGGCCCTCGCCTACATATACAGAGAGGCCGGCGCCGCAGGCGGGGGGACAGACGCCCTCCAGATCCTCGGTTGCAGGGCGGTGTGGGGGCCCCTCGTCGAGATCGGCGGGAGGCGGTACTTCTACGCAGAGGGCAGGCTCTACAGGGTGGAGCAGCTGGGCGAGTACCTAAGTTGCGCCAAGGGAGAGGGGCAGAGCCCGAGGGCCGAGGGCGGCGTGAGGGCCTACGAGAAGCCCGGCGTGAGGCTAGGCCCCGAGAAGGCCGTGGAGAACCTCTACCACGCGCTGTTCACCTACATCAACGGCGCAAGCCCCGGCGAAGTGGCGTTCCTCTACTACATCGACTGCGAGAGGGCAAAGCCCATAAAGACGGTGGCTAGACTCGGCGGAGAGGGCAGAGCGGCCCTAGTCGAGGTGGACCAAGACCCCGGCGGGCCCAAGCAGTGTAGCGAGGGCGTCCTCCTGTCCCCCCTGCTGTTTTACTCAGAGGGCCCCACGGCGGAGGTTGGAGGGGCCAAGGGCCTGGAGGAGGTCGAGGAAGTGTACGGAGTCTGCGGCGAAAAGGGCCCCAAGGTCAAGTCGACGTACGTCGGGCTGGGCTACAACATGGCCGAGGGCAGGAGACGCGCCGTATACCAAGCGCTACCGCCGGGAACCGCCCTCAAGCTAAAAACCGCGGCGACCAACGTCGGGTTACACAAAGAGAGAGGCTACGGAAGCGTCCTCTGCAAAGACCAGAAAAACAAACCCTGAAACATCAAAAAGGCTTTCCACTTATAATACAACTAATGGACAAGCTAACAACATAACCTCAACGCAATATCCACAACCAATCTACAGCCCCCCGATATAATCATTGCAGTAGATCGCGACTTCTATAGGCCTCAATTTCATGTATCTTTTGATTTCTGGAAAAAGAGACGAAAGCCCAATTCGAATATTACGATATAGGTTTTTACTATACTTTTGATTTCTGGCGGGCCACATCGCCGTCAAGGCGCCGCCCACGGCGCCTCAGTACGTTTCTACTATCTTTTGATTTCTGGAAAGGCTCGAATCTTCGATGTTGCGGACAGAGAAGTCATAAGGTTTCTACTATCTTTTGATTTCTGGCCATAGTCAAGTCGGTTGTAAACGAGGTGAAGGAGAGCATAATGTTTCTACTATCTTTTGATTTCTGGGGTGCCCGTGTCGCCCGAAATCGCCGAGGAGCTCCTGTCGAAGCAGGTTTCTACTATCTTTTGATTTCTGGGTTTTAAAACAGCGCAGGGGGCGTAGCTCCCCCTGTTTTAGTTTCTACTATCTTTTGATTTCTGGGCACGGGAGCTGTGCGCCCGCGGATATAAAGTACCGCACGTTTCTACTATCTTTTGATTTCTGGAAATAGGATCAGTGCTTCTTATCCGCCATTTGGCAGGCTTATGGCTGTTTCTACTATCTTTTGATTTCTGGCGAGGGGGATGAGGCCGAGGGCGACGTTGAAGAGGAAGGTGTAGTTTCTACTATCTTTTGATTTCTGGACTACACAGTGAGCGCCGCATACGGCGTATGCGACTTCCTAGCCAGTTTCTACTATCTTTTGATTTCTGGGTTACTCTTTGAACGTAACCGAAAAGGCCAAAAAGGTCATTAGGGGTTTCTACTATCTTTTGATTTCTGGCTTTGTACACCTCCTCTGGAACGGCGCCCTTTAACATGCTATAGTTTCTACTATCTTTTGATTTCTGGCTCGGGCTCCAAGAGCGTGAAGACGCGCGGACCGTCGACGAAGTTTCTACTATCTTTTGATTTCTGGTTGATTACCTCTGTTTGCTCGTCAACTTTGAGCTTTTGTATTTGGTTTCTACTATCTTTTGATTTCTGGAAGCCGTCTTAATGTGCCACCTGTCAATGTGCTGTCCAAAATCGATTGGTTTCTACTATCTTTTGATTTCTGGCCCACAGCGCAGACTTATAAGTCTGCGCGGGAGAGGCGCCATGCGTTTCTACTATCTTTTGATTTCTGGGCATGTACGACGTAGAGCTCACTGAAAGAGAATTCATTGAGGCAGATGTTTCTACTATCTTTTGATTTCTGGAAATACGTCGTCGGCGGGGAGCTCCTTGAGCTTCTGTCTGAGTTTCTACTATCTTTTGATTTCTGGTCGCCGAGTATGCGCTTGAGTACGCCAAGCGCAACATACTCTCGTTTCTACTATCTTTTGATTTCTGGAGCCGAAGACGAGGAGGCCGAGGCCGTGATCTTGCAGGAGGCAATGTTTCTACTATCTTTTGATTTCTGGCCGTTGATTGTAGCGTATAAGGCGTCCTGGGCGTTCAAATACGTTTCTACTATCTTTTGATTTCTGGTGGCAAGTCTAGCGACGGCGGCCGCTAAGGTCGGCATCGACGTTGTTTCTACTATCTTTTGATTTCTGGATAGTGGCGCAGCTGTTCCTCGCTGTACTTCAACCACTAGGACAGCAGTTTCTACTATCTTTTGATTTCTGGTCACCGCGTGGCTTGACAGGGTGCAGGAGGTGGACGGGCAATTGTTTCTACTATCTTTTGATTTCTGGCTACTGTAAGACATATACTCGCAGCAGAGTGGGAGAAGCTACAGGTTTCTACTATCTTTTGATTTCTGGAGGTCTCCGTGAGCAACGGCGGCACCACAGCTGTGACTGTGTCGCTGTTTCTACTATCTTTTGATTTCTGGAGCCTGCTGGGCAGGCTCTCGGTCTTATGGTTAGATCATATGATGTTTCTACTATCTTTTGATTTCTGGGGCTTGTATTTTCGGATCTTTTGGGTTTTTAAGTTTTTTCGTGGTTTTTTGTTGGCTCGGGGGTCGCTTTCCCACCGCCCTTTACATTCACACATTCTCCTGTCTGAGAGACGGCGTGCGCCATTCTTCGCCTTTACGATCATAACTACGCCTAGCCGAAGGAAGAACCCAGCGCCGTTCTTCGCCTGTTATCCTAAGTGCGTTTTCCAAATGTCGATTGCATCCTTTACTGACATATATTGGAATGTTTTAATGGGGTGGTGTTGTAATCGGCATGTATCTCTATTTCGGCCGTGTGAGAGTTGGCCCTCTCGTTGGCTATCTGTGGCTTTTGGGCCGTCGGCTGTATCTGAAGCGTAGTTGGCGCCCTCGTGACACTGTCTACCTGGGCTCTGTGGACGACCTGCTGGGGGTGGCTGTGAGGGTTAGGCGGCTCGTCCCAAGGCCCCTCCCCGTTAGGCAGCTCGTGGCTGCCCTCGTCGACGCCCTCAAAAAGGCCTACTACGTGGCGAGCCGGTGCCGCGACTCCCCCCGCTGGAAGATACGCGCCTGGGAGGCGGCCATGGCCATAGAATACGCCGCCTCTGCGCTGGCAATGTACTGGCCAAGCGCCGCCAAAAAGATACTAGACGACGGCTAAGGAGTTTTTCTTGGTGTGTAATTGGAGTTTCTTGTTTTTGTGTCAGTGTTTTTGCTGTGTTTTTTGGTTTGTTTTGTCTGTATTGTGTATGTTTTTCCTTGTCGTTGTTTTGTGTTTTTTGTGTATTATTGGTTTTTGGGTTTTTGTGGGTTGTGTGTTGTGTTGTTGTGGGGTGTGTTTTTTGTGGTTTTTTATTTGTCTGGGGGTGTTTTTGTGTTTGTAGAGCGTGTTAGCTTGTGCCAGCTAACACCGCGGGGATCCCCGGCGTGTGTTGAAATGCGACGTTAACAGAGAGTATTTCAACTGTCTCGTGGAGCGCTAACGCGGGAGAGTAGAAACATCGGCGTGAACCTGCCGTGTGTTAAAACCGTAACTACGGCGCCGCCGGAAGGCCCTTGGCTATCAACACTGGCAACTTTTGAGGTTAGTTCATATGTAGAGGTGATGTTGGTGTTCAGCTCTTTCAGCTGGTTGCTAATCAGCCTCTACGTAGACGTCCAGAACACGGCGCTGGCGAGTTTCAACGCTATAGGCACGGCAACTGTTATACAGCTGTGCCTCGCGCGGTAGCACCTAACAGTGCCTCTTTCAGAAAACGGCGAGTAGTTCATATAGAGTTGGAGAGTGCTATGTAGTAAATTAAGACTGCAGGTATGTTGGCGATGGTTAAAGCTATATAGGCGTATCGCCTGGCTTTCTCCATACATTTGCTGGCGTATATCCAGCTGGCGATAGAAATTGCCGACTCCAGAAGCGCGAGAGACAACGGAACGAGATATACCATGATGTAGGGGATGGAATACCCGATGGAATACCCTAGGAAGATGCCAATAGACATAAGTATAAGAGCGAATTCATAGTTTACCACTAGGGTGAGAACGCCGAAGAGGAGGTGCCCCCTGACCAAGTCGCCTCGTCCACCGCAGATCCGCCACGCAAACATCAGATTGCCCGAAGCAATAAAGGGAGAAGAATAACCAAGGGAAAGAAATAAAACAAATAAAGAAAGCGGGCTCATTCCTCCTCAGTTCTAAACGGCATGGCGAAGATGTGTGTCCCCTCTAGTGTCTCGAACGCGCCGTCGCCCGGCTCTGTGGGGCTTTGGAAAGAGGCGTAGTGAAGCCCGGCGTGGTCTGGCCTGACGTAGTGCATGGGCTCGCCGGCGGCTCCCGCCTCCTTCAGCCTGCTAGGCGTGTACCAGGCCGGTTGCTGGGGCTCGCCGAGCCTCTTCGCAATGGAGCTGGCCCAGCTCTCAGTCACCAACATGGTGAGGATGTTCCTCTCGTCGTATGTCAAAAACTCCATGTCAGCTACCCGTGTCGGTGTTTTAAATAGTTTCCAGGGCGGCTGGGGGCATCACCGCGGAATAGTATAGACCAGGTGATTTAGCGTATGGCGCTTGCCTCTCGGCGGTGTGTCTAGCCTCTTCCATGTTGGCATCGTCAGGGCTTAGTCCAATGCCAGGTGAGTGTGGTTCGTCAGAGGCGGTATAAAGCGGTAGTAGATGCGGCGCCGTTGGCGCGTATGTGGCTCACAGTTTTGCCCCTGTGGATCTCTACGCGGCTTTCCTCCACGGCTTCGCATATTCCCGCCTGGGGAAAAACACAGGCAAACGCCGATCTTTCCGCCAGACGGCTGTAGGACAGACGTGGCCTGCCGCACGTCTTGGCCGACTTCGCGGGCTATGGCGGCACCTCCACCACAAAGCCGCCGGTTAGACGACCTCGTCCGCATGAGCGCGCAGGCGTTACAGCGACGCGGATGCGTTGTAGCGGCCAAGCGCAGACGGCGGCTCGAGGGCGCAGACCAAAGTCTGGGGTTGGAAGCGCGGTGAGGGTAGACCAAAAGGGTTATAGATAGGTATGCCTCTTAAGCCGTGAGTTTCAAAGTTGGGCGCGAGTTGAAAGAGAAGATGGAGAAGTATTAAAGACAAGGTGAATTGGGGAGAGGAGTTGAGAAAATTTGTAGAGGAGAAGATTAGAGAGCTTGAAGCCGAGGAGAATATGGGGAAAGTTGTCGAGGAGCTGGAGAGCCTCGACGTAGAAGTCCCAGCTGGGTTTTCCCAGACCTCCATCAAGGAGGATCGTGATCGCGATTGACGCCTCCGTCCTCGCGGCGTTTTTCTAATAGAGCCGAACTGGGAAAAACTAGCCGCGTACATACGGCAATCTGTCACGATAGATTTGGCCGCGAAAGAGGCGGCCAACACGATATGGAAAGCCCATAGAAGGGGGACTGATCTCTAGACGGCTTATAAGCTAGATTTCTATTGTCTCTGAGTTCGTTTACGTGGCAGAGTTGGATCATCGCTGTTTTCCGCCGTGTTTTAACGGCGGGTTGGTTTATAAGGTGGGAAGTGTCGGTTTTTGTGGAGATCTTGGTGGGGAGGTGCTATAGGGTGTCGCTGGATAGGCTTAAGGCGTTTCCGTGGGGGCGCTACGTCAAGTTTGCCTTTTTGTTTGGGTCGGCGGCGTCTGGGGGGCCGGCGGGGGATCTGGACATAGCCATCCCGAGGCTTGACTTGGAGAGGTATTCGGAGCTGCTGGGGGATCTAGCGGTTTGGCTCGACGTCAATGAGGACTTCCTCGACCTTGTGGAGATTTGGGAGGAGGCGCCCTGTCCCATCGTGCTTGAGGCGCTCCGGGGGGTCCCCCTCTACGTGGAGGATTGGGATCTGGTGTTTAGGTTTTTCAACGTCTGCCAGGACTGGGAAATCGACGCGAGGAAGCTCCAGATCCACGAGATTCTGTTGGGGAGATGGCGCGGCTGAGGACGCTTGCTGATCGCCTAGTTGGCTGAGTGTCTAGACTAGGGGTCTCCAGACGCGGAGGTGTTGGTCTCAACTCTCACAGAGCCTTACAGGGGCGTCCCCCTAGAGTAGACTCTTAGACAGGGCGGGGAGGTACAGGCTTGCTCCCGGAGAAGCCGTGGTAACGTTTTTTATCTTGAACAACGATTTCTACATGAGGAAGGTTGTAGCACTGTCGGCTCTGGCGGTCGGCGCGGTGGTCGCCGTAGTGTTCATTCTGTTTTTCAACACCGGCGGCGTCCGCGGCGGCTCTTTATCCTATGAAGCTAACTACACGGTCTCCGGCTATGCAGTATATGGCAAAGACAAGATCCCGTTGAGTGGATGGATGATCGTCGGCGTTAAAGGCGACGAGGGGTATGCGGTTTACAGGTTTGAGGTAGAGTACCTATTCCTTAAATTTAGACTCACCGGGGCCGAGGTCGTAAAAGACGGCATCTACTACAAGATAAGTTGTATGAACGATGAGTGTCAAGTGGAGAAGACAAGGGTAGACGAGCTCCCGGTACATCCAATTACTAGACAGATCTTGAAGAAAGAAGTGCCGGGCTTTAAAGCCACAGTGAAGGAGTTGGGCGATTGTGAATATGCGGGTAGAAAAGGCAAGCTTTATGAAAGAGAGGTGGAGATAGAGGGGCGCTATGCTGAACTTCTATACGGCGAGAAGGGGCCGATATACGAGAATTCGTTGATGTGTCTAGCAGATTTCGAGTTGTACGAAAAGACTGTGGTGAAATCCGCCTCAGGCGAGCTCTCAGAAATGAGAGTTGAGGCCTACATCAACAGCTCTGGCCCATACAGCCAAGAGAGACTAAATACAATCCTTTGGGAGATAAAATCTCGCGAAAAATAGACGCTTTTTCACTCCTATTTTTCCATGGTAGGGAGAGCCACGTTGGCGTTGTTGGCGCTTGCGGCTCTGGCGATCAGCGCAACCGTCGTCGTTGTCGAGGTGCCGGACGTAGACGTGCAAAAAGTTGTCGTATTTAGAGTCACCGACGGCGATACTGTGGAAACGTCCGTGGGCAGAGTTAGGCTTGTGGGCTACGACGCTTGGGAGTGGGACGAGCCGCGCGGCCCAGAGGCCAGATATTTCCTCAGCGGCTTTTGCGGCGGCACAGATTACTTAGACGTAGATGACCTAGAGCCGAGAGATAGATATGGGCGTATATTTGGCTACCTCTGGTGCGACCGCGCCTTTGAGGTCGGCGGCATCTATTATACGGCGTATGCCTCTGTACAGAAGGCTTTTCTGCTCGTTAGGCCTGACCTCGTGAAGAGGACGCTCCACGTCCCGCCGGATGAGCACCCATAATGGCACTGGCTCAAGCGCTTCACTGTCGCCTTCGACCGCCCCGTCAAATTAGTTGTCTTAAATACTACGTCGGTCGCGACTAGCCGAATCTTCAAATTTGACAATGCGACACAAGTAGTGCTCACTTGCGGCGTCTACAAAGTGTATATAGATGGGTATGAGATTGCCAATTTGACGTCGTGCCAAGACACAAAGCTTTCAATAGAGGGGGCGCTGGCTACAGCCACCACGACTATGCCCACCGTGGCCACCGTCACGGAGACCGTGACTGTCACAACGACCGTTACGAGGCCTATCACGGTAACTTAGGACAGAGACGTTGACAGTGACCAAGACGGAGACGTCCACAGTCACTAAGACGGCGACACAATACGTCACGACCACGGCGACTGTCGCGCAGACGGTCTACGTGCCGTACGTCGACCCCATCAGTTACGTCGTGTTGGGAGTCGGAGTTGTCCTAGGGATAGTTGGGGCGGTTGCGCTTGCGAAAAGAAGATAATTCCCACTTCCCCCGGCTCTTACCCAGTCTTTAGCCTTTTGTGGAAATATGTCTGGTCGTAGACTGGGTAAACTATCGTCTAACTCGTGGAGGGGGCCGTAGACACCTGCCCCCACTCACTAGGGTGTAGAGCCCCTGTCTTACGTCGCGCGCCAGGGCGTCTATCTCCTCTGGGAGGTGTCTCTTACGTAATACACGGCCTCTACCCCATATCTCGCCGCGGGCGAGGATCTCCATGGCGTCTGCCCTCCTGAACCTATGAGGCTGTACCTCCTCACGGCGAGCTCCTCGGCGAGTGCTCTACCTAGGAGGCGCCTGTGATGAGCGCTGTTTTTGACACGTTGGCTCGGGGGGTAAAGGACTATCGGCCCGCCGGGATTCGAACCCGGGACCGCCCGTTATAGGCCTGGGGGGTTTTGTGTGGGTGTCCCCCCAGGGGCTGTCTACAGCCGGGCGCTCTCGACCGCTGAGCTACGGGCCGTCGGTTTCTTGTTTTTCTCTGTTTATATGTTTTTCTCTTGAAGGTTTTTGTATCTGTGTTTTGGGGGCGGCGTGAGGGTGGTTTTGGCGGCGGTGGTGGGGGCGGTGGCGGCGTTGCTGGCGGTGGGGGCTGTGTTTTTTCCGCCGAAGTGTCTGGCGGCGTCTGGCGGCGGGGGGGTTGCGCTGGGGGTTAGGGGGACTTTGGTGGGGGGTGGCTCGTCTTTTGTGGCTCCGCAGATGTTTGCCTGGTCTAGGGAGTTCTATAGGCTGAGCGGGGGGGCGGCGGTGGTTAACTACCAGTCTGTGGGGTCTGGGGCTGGGGTTGCGCAGCTTCTGGAGAGGAGGCTTGACTTCGCCGCCTCTGACGTGCCTCTGCCGCGGGATAGGTACGCCGCCGTGGGGGGTCGGGTTTTCCAGTTTCCCGTGGCTGTGGGCTCTATCGTGGTTGCCTACAACGTCCCGGAGGTGGCGTATGGGGTGACGGGGAGGTATCTGAACCTGACGGCTGAGGTTCTGGCGTTGATCTACATGGGGGTTGTTAGGCAGTGGTGTGACGTTAGGATTAGGGAGCTCAACCCGGGGCTTGCGGATAGGCTGCCGTGTAGAGATATCGTGGTGGTGCACAGGAGCGACGGGTCTGGGACAACTGCGGCGTTTACCCTCTTCCTCTCCAAGGCCTACCCGCCGTGGAACAGCACGGTGGGGTGGGGGCTGGTGGTGAGGTGGCCTGTGGACGCGGTGGGGAGGGGGGTGGGGGCGAAGGGGAACGAGGGGGTTGCGCAGGCGGTACTGCAGAACGCCTACTCCATCGGCTATGTGGAGTACGCCTACTGGGTGAAGAACCGGGGGAGGTTCGACGAGGTGGGGGGCGTGGCGTATGTGCGGAACGACAACGACGGCAGGTTCTACTTCCCCACTGCCGAGTCCGTTTCGGAGGCCGTGTCGGCCGGCCTTGAGAGGTATTTGGCGAAACACGGCGCCCCGCCTGGCCCCGGCGACGACTGGAACCCCGTTTCTGTGGAGTTTTCCAACCCGCCGCGGGGCTACCCCCTGGTGACTTTCACCTACGCCGTGGTGTGGAGGGACTACTCCGCCGAGGGGTACAGCGGCGCTGGTGTGAAGACGCGCCTCCTCAAGGCCTTCTTCAGGTGGGTTCTCACGGAGGGGCAGGGGAGCCTGGTGGAGGGGTACATCCCCCTCCCCAGGGAGGTGGCCGAGGTGGGGCTTAGGGCTGTGGAAGGGGTGAGGCCGTAGGGGAGAAAGGCATTAATAGTGTGAGTAGTGTGGCCTATGCTGGGCTTCGTCTTGGCTGTGTTGGTGTTCCCCTATCTGGCGGCCGCCTTCGCCCTCCTCTTCCTCAAGATGAGGTGGGGGCTTAGGGCCTTCGGAGTCTTCGCGCTGGTGGCTGTGGCCCTCCTCATCGCCATGTTTCTCGCCTACGCATATCCCATCTTGGAGCGGGAGGGCCTCGCCGTGTTCACCTCGGCCGTTTGGGACCCGGCGCGGGAGGAGTACGGCGTGTTGCCCGCCCTGGTGGGGACCCTCGTCACGTCGGCCGTGGCCATCTCGCTTGCCTTCCCCATGGCGGTGGGGGTGGCCGTGACGATTAACGAGGTTCTGCCGCCTAGGCTTAGGCCCCTCTTCGCCTCTCTTGTGGACCTCACGGCGACTATGCCCACCGTCCTCTACGGCCTCTGGGGGATCTTCGCCCTGGGGCCTCTCCTCCAGTCGGCTGTAAACGCGGTCTTTGGGCCCGGCGCTATGCCGTCGCAGTATTCCCTCCTCACGGCTGGGGTTCTCCTGGCCGTCATGGTGACGCCCTACGCCGCGGCCGTGATTAGGGAGGGCTACGCCGCTGTGCCTAGGCCCGTCGAGGAGGCCGTCTACTCCCTGGGGGCCACCAGGCTGGAGACCGTACTCGTCAAGCTTAGGCACATAAGGAACTACGTGGTGGGGGGCATCTTCCTGGCGCTTGGGCGGGCCATGGGGGAGACCGTGGCGGTGGCCATGGTGGTTGGGGGCAAGCTCGGCTCTCTCCCCGCCGGCCTGTTCGACGGGGGGATCACCATCTCCTCGCTGATCGCCCTCCAGTTCCCCAACGCCGCCGCCTATAAGTACATGACGGCGGCGCTCTTCGCCGGGGCGCTTGCGCTGGCGGTGTTGGGCATAGCGATAAACGCCGCCGCCCTGTACCTCATCAGGAGGTGGCAATGAGGCTGAGGAGGGCTCTGGACAAGCTGGGGATGGCCCTCTTCGTGGCCCTAGCAGCGCTGGCGGTGGCTCCCCTCTTCTGGCTTATCGTAGACGTCTACGTCAAGGGCGCCGCCGCCATCGCCAAGCTGGGGGGCCTCTGGACCTTCCTCCTGTGCCCCCCGCCTACCCCCTTCGACAAGGAGGGCGGGGTTGGGCCAATGCTCGTGGGGACGCTGTATATGACGGCTCTTGGGGCCCTCGCCGGCTTCGCCGTTGGGTTTCCCCTAGGCGTGTACATAGGCGAGATGGGGAGGGAGCGCCTCGCCCAGGTGACGAGAGCCGGCGTGAACATCCTCGTGGAGTTCCCCACCGTGGCGGTGGGCCTCTTCGTCTACGCCGTCATGAGCCTGGCGGTGGACGACTTAAATAGATACCTTAGTAAATTGCCCGGGGGTTGGTTTTTGGGGCCGCTGGAGGGGTTCAACGCCTACGCGGGGGCGGCCGCCTTGGCCATAGTCATGATCCCCTATGTGGCCCTCGCCACGGCGAGCGCCTACGCCTCCGTGGAGAGGCCTCTGCGGGAGGCCGCCTACGGCGTGGGGGGCCGGGAGTTCAACGCCGTGTTTATCGTGCTGAGGAAGGTGGTGTCTAGGGCTGTGCTTACGGCGGCTCTCATCGGCACGGCGAAGGCGGCGGGGGAGACGGCGCCGCTCCTCTTCACGGCCTTTGGAAACACCTACTACGGCCCCTTCACAGGCCCCACCGGCGCGGTGTCGCTCTGGATCTGGTACGCCGCCCAGAGCCCCTACGAGGTGCAGATACTGTCCGCATATGGGGCGGCCGCGGTGTTGCTCACAATAGTACTAGTTATATTTATATTGGCTAGGGTCTGGAGGTGACGCTATGTCGAAGATAGAGGCGAGGGGGCTGAGGGTGTCCTTCGGCCAGACGCAGGTCATCGCGGGGGTCGACCTCTCTATCCCGGACAGGAGCATCACAGCGCTTATGGGCCCGTCGGGGAGCGGCAAGTCGACTCTTCTGAGGGTGTTCAACCGGCTGATCGAGCTGTACCCCGAGGCTAGAGTGGCGGGGGAGGCGTATCTAGACGGGAGGGACATATTCAAGATGGACGTGGTGGAGCTCAGGAGGAGGGTCCAGATGGTCTTCCAGATCCCCAACCCCATCCCCAACCTCTCCATCTTTGAAAACGTGGCCCTGGGCCTTAAGCTCAACCGGCTGGCGAAGAGCAGGAGGGAGCTCCAGGAGAGGGTTAGGTGGGCTCTGGAGAAAGCCCAGCTGTGGGACGAGGTGAAGGACAGGCTGGGCGCCCCCGCGGGCAAGCTCTCGGGCGGCCAGCAGCAGAGGCTCTGCATGGCGCGGGCGCTTGCGTTCCAGCCCGAGGTACTCCTCGCCGACGAGCCCACCGCGAATCTGGACCCGGAGAACACTGCGAAGATAGAGGCGCTCTTTCTAGAGCTGAAGAAGGACATGGCCATCGTCATGGTGACCCACTTCCCGCAACAGGCGGCGAGAATCAGCGACTACGTGGCCTTTTTGTACAGGGGGCAGATCGTGGAGTGGGGCGCCACCAGAGACATCTTCACGAACCCGAAGCACGAGCTAACCGAGAGGTACGTAACCGGCCGGTTGTATTAACATAATTATAATTTTCATAGATTAACGATAATAGACAAATTATATTTATAAGATGCCGCTTGCGCGGCCATGGCCTCGAAAACCGCTTTGGCGGTAGTCGGGTTGGTGGCGGCGGCCCTCTTGGTGGGAATAGCTCTTTTCGCGCCGAAGAGCCCCCCGCCGGCCGTCGCTCCCCCGCAATACACCTCAACTACCACGGCGCCGCAGACAACCGCCGCCGCATGCCCAGACGAAATAACCATCGGCACAGCGATGCCGCTGTCGGGGAGATACGCAGCCGAGGGGCAATACTCCCTCTGGGGCGCGCTGGCTGTGGTGAACTGGGTCAACGACAGAGGCGGAGTCGACTGCGGCGGCAAGAAGGTGAAGGTGCGTCTGGTGTATAGAGACAGCGAATCTAAGCTGGAGCTGGCCCAGAGCATAACCGAGTCGCTGGTGACGCAGGATAAGGTCAACTTCCTGCTCAGCCCCTACGGCTCCGACCTAGCCCTAGGCGTCTCGTCTATCGCCGAGAAATACGGCGTGTTGATGGCTGTGGTCGGCGCCTCCTCAGACCGCATCTTCCAGCAGGGCTTTAAGTACGTCGTTGGCGTGGCCGCGCCGGCGAGTCAATACATGGTCCCCGTGTTAGACATGGTGGTGAAGCGTGACCCCACGGCGAAGAGGGTGGCCATCTTATACAGAGACAGCGAGTTTAACAGACAGGTGGCAGAGGGGGCAAAGGCCTATGCGGAGAAGCTGGGTCTCCAGGTGGTGCTGTACGAGGCCTACCCCGCCTCTCCCAAGGATCTAACGCCACAAATTCTGAAGGTTAAGCAGGCGGCGCCAGACGTCATAATAGTGGCCTCTCACTTCGCCGACGGCCAGCTCGTGGTTAGGCAACTGGCCGAGCAGAAGGTCGACGCCAAGCTCATCGCTTTGTCTGTGGCGCCTCTGGTGCCGGACTTCTACAAGGCGCTGGGGACAAAGGCCGAGTGCGTCGTCGGCCCCTCGCACTGGGAGCCCGGCGTCACCTACAGCCCGCAGCTCGCCAAGCAGAGAGGCGAGGACTGGTTTGGACCCACGAAGGAGGAGTTCATAACGTATTTCAAGAAGGTGGCTAAGGAGATGGGCGGCAGAGAGGTGGAGCCGGGCTACCACGCCGCTTGGGCCGCCGAGGGGGTACTGGCCATACTATATGGGGTGCAGAAGGCCGCCTCGGCGGATTCGGACAAGGTGCTCAACGCGTTGAGGGGCTCCAGGTTTATGACCTTCTTCGGCGAGTTTAAGCTCGACCCGGCTACGAACTTGAACGTGGCCCACACGATGGTCGTCGTCCAGTGGCAGGGCGGCCAGAGGTTGGTCGTCTGGCCTGCCGACGTAGCCGAGGGGAAGCTGGTCTACCCCTCTCTGACGTGGGATCAGAAAGCCGCTGGACAGCTCTGTAGGTAATGGATATCGCCCCCTTTTTCATCACCGGCCTCATAATTGGGTCTATCTACGGCTTAACGACGTTGGGCCTCAGCCTAATCTTCGGCGTGTTGCGGGTGGCGAACGTGGCACACGGCTCCTTCATCATGATAGGGGCCTACATGGCGTTTTTCGCCTTTACGCTCTGGGGGTGGCCTCCCCTCGCCACCGCGGCGGTGGCCGCGGCTGTGGGGATGGGGCTGGGGTACCTGGTCTACCTAGTTGCGATCAAGCCGCTTAAGAAAGCTGGGGAGCTCCATACGCTGGTTGCGCTGTTCGCCCTTGGGGCAGCCCTCGCGGAGGTGGCGAGGTTGCTCTGGGGGCCCGACTTCGTGGGGTACACCTGGCGCCTAGGCTCAATCTCGCTGTGGGGGCTGGAGGTGGAGATCGGCAAGCTGATGGGCGCCTTCGTGGCGTTGGCCACCGCTGTGGCTCTGGATCTCTGGTTGCAGAGAACCTTCTTCGGCAGAGCCGTTAGGGCGGTGGTGCAGGATCCCTTGGGGGCGCAGCTTGTCGGCGTTAGGGTTGAAAGCGTGTACGCCATCACAGCGGCCTTGGGGATAGGGATCACGACAATGGGCGGGGTTCTGCTGACCCTCTTCATCCCGGTGGGCATAAACCCCTATATGGGCGGGCCCTACACGCTTATAGGCTTCGTGGTAGCTGTGATGGGGGGCTTGGGCTCGGTCATGGGGGCCTATGTGGCCGGGTTGGTATTCGGCGTCATCGAGTCTGTGGGTTACTACCTCTTCTCCCTCGCCGGCTTCGCCGAGCCTTCGCAGATGGCCTTGTTCTCGGCGTTTGTGGCGTTGCTCCTGCTCCTCCTCTTCAGGCCCACCGGCCTCTTTAGGCTATGAAGCCCTACCTACCCCTCGGGATATACGCCTTGTTGGCCGCGGCGGCGTTTCTAAACCCGGAATACGCCAAGACCATCGCCTCTGTGGCGTTTTTCATGGCTCTGGGCCAGGCGGTGAACGTCTTCGTTGGGCTGACTGGGTATGTGGACTTCGGCTACGTGGCTTTTCTAGCCATGGGGGCCTACGGCCTAGGCGTCACGATCTACTACTGGCCGGAGCTGGGCCTTTCGGCGTTGCCGGTGGGCCTCGCCTTGGGGGTGGCGATGGCGGCTCTGCTGGCGGCCGCGGTGGGGGCCATCGCGCTGAGGCTGAGGGGGGCCTACTTCGCCATAGCGACTATAGGCGTCAACGAGGGGGTTAAGCACTTGATAATTGGGGCTAACATCTGGGGCGGCGGCGCCGGCTTGATCCTGGGCACGAAGATGTTCAGCGCCTTCGGCCGCGACCTAGCTCTGACGCTGGCTAACGTGGGGTCGCCCCTCCTCATTGTGGCCACGGGCTTCCTGGCCGTGGTAGCCACCTACCTCATCCAGGCTGGGAAGTCCGGGTACGCCCTTGCGGCTGTTAGACAGGATGAGGACGCCGCTAAGGCCATGGGGATAAACCCGACTAGGTACAAGCTACTTGCGTTTACAACGAGCGCGTCGCTGTCGGGTCTGCTGGGGGCTGCCTACTACCCGCTTGGCAATATGCAGGTGTTCCCCGAAAACGTGTTCTATGTGGAGTACATCCTAGACGGCCTAGCGGTGATGTTCCTAGGAGGGGCCGGCACAGTCACGGGGCCTATAGTGGGCGGCTTGATCTACTTCTACCTTAGGAGCGTCGTTGGCGCGTTTCTCCCCGGCTACCAAGCGCTGGCGACGGCGCTTCTCGTGTTTATAGTCGTGGTTGCGATGCCGCGCGGGATCGTGGGCACGCTGAGGATGTACATGCCGCCTAGGCTTAGGGAGTGGTTGCCATGACCCTGCTGAAGATCGAGAACGTGGTGAAGCGGTTCGGGGGGCTCCGAGCCGTAGACGGCGTCACCCTCGCCCTGGAGAGGGGGGAGTTTCTGGCCGTCGTCGGGCCTAACGGGTCTGGGAAGACCACCCTCCTAAACCTCATCAACGGGGTGTACAAGCCCGACGGGGGGAAGATCTATTTCGAGGGTAGAGATATAACGAACATGCCGCCCTACATGAGGGCTAGGCTGGGCATAGCGAGGGCGTTTCAGGTGCCTAGGCCGTTTCCAGAGCTCACGGTGCTTGAGAACGTAGTTGTGGGGGCCATATTCGCCGGGGGCCACGATAGATCGAAGGCCGTGGAGGTTGCTGAGGAGGTTCTCAGATATGTGGGTCTCTACGAGAAGAGGGAGTCGCTGGCTGGGAGACTTACCTTCAACGAGCTTAGGCTTTTGGAGCTCGCCAGGGCGCTCGCCGCCAACCCCAAGCTCCTCCTCCTCGACGAAGTTATGGCGGGGCTTAACCCCGGCGAGATAGACGCCATTGCGCACCTGGTTAAAAAGCTGGCTGAAGAGAGGGGGGTTGCGGCTATATCGCTGGTGGAGCACCGCCTGAGGGCTGTGGCCAAGCTCGCCCACAGGGTAGTGGTGATGCACCAGGGGAGGGTGATTGCGGACGGCCCCCCTGAGAAGGCGCTTAGCGATCCGGTGGTTGTAGAGGTCTATCTGGGGAAGCCATGGCGTTGACCGTATCCCAGTTGGTCTCGGGGTACGGCAAGCTCCAGGTGCTGTTTGGAGTCAGCGTGGAGGTGCCGAGGAGGTCTGTGGTTTCCATCGTCGGCCCCAACGGGGCTGGCAAAACCACAACTCTGCTGACTGTGATGGGGGTGGTGAAGCCGTGGGGCGGCGTGGTGGCGCTGGAGGGGAGGGACGTGACCAAGGCGCCTCCTCATGAGAAGGTCGAGCTTGGCCTAGCCCTTGTGCCCGAAGGGCGGCGGCTGTTTACCGATATGACGGTGGAGGAGAACCTTCTAATGGGGGCCTACTCCAGGAGGGCGAGGGCGAGTATGCACGACAGCCTGGAGCTGGTCTACTCTCTGTTCCCCAGGCTGAGGGAGCGCAGGCGCCAGAAGGCGGGTACGATGAGCGGAGGGGAGCAACAGATGCTCGCCATAGGCCGCGCCTTGATGTCTAGGCCAAGGGTCCTCATGATAGACGAGCCGAGCGCGGGGCTTGCGCCGAAGGTGGCCGGCGAACTGTTCCAGACCATAGCCCGCCTGAGGGATGAGATGTCTGTGGTGCTTGTGGAGCAGAACGTGGCGGCGGCGTTTGAGATCAGCGACTACGTCTACGTGATAGAAGGCGGGAGAGTCGCGGCGAGCGGCACGCCTGAGGAGCTCGGCAGAGACGACGGCGTCCGGCGGATATACCTAGGCGTCTAGCGGCCCCCGGTAAAGTATTTATAGCCCCCCCGCGGCGGGGGCGTGCGTAGGCTTTTGGACCTCGCCGAGGCGGAGATCTCCGAGAGGCTGAGGGAGGGGGCAAAGCTGGCGATGGAGGCTCTGTCGATGGCGCTGAGGGGGGACGCACCTTCGAGCTCTGTGAGGGAGATCGCCTCGAAGCTCCACGAGATCCACCACGAGGTCTCCGACCTGGTGATGGAGGCGGTGGCCCGCTACAGCCCCGTGGCGACGGATCTGCGTTTCCTAAAGGGGGCGCTTTTCGTCTCCTACGACCTCTACAGGGTTGCGCGCTACGCCTACGACATAGCTGTCGTGTTTGAGAAGCTGGGGGGCGGCTGCGCCTCGGAGAGGCTGAGGAAGGTCGGCGGCGTGGTGATGGAGATGGTGGCCGCCTCCGTTGAGATGTTCCTCTCTAGGGACATCTCCAGGCTTGGGGAGGTGGAGAGGCTAGACGACGAGGTGGTGGACAAGAGCTACGAGGAGGCCTTGATGGAGGTGCTGAGGGGTTCCGAGAGGTGTAGAGTAGTGGAGATGGTCATACTGAGGCTTCTGGAGAGGGCCTCCGACCACGCGGTCTACATCGCCAACCACGCCTACTACCTGTTGACGGGGCAGACGAGGAGGAGCTAGGGCCTGCCCTGGGCGTATCTATCGCAGAGGATGCCCCTGGTGAGGCAGAGGTACCGCGGCAGATTCGCCTCGATCCTCTCGTTTCTATAGCGGAGGAGGAGCTTGAGGGCCTCGCTCTTAGCCCTCCTCCAGTTCTCGCCGTGTGGAACCTCGAGCTTAACTCTCACTATGACGTGGTCCTTGTCGCTCTGTTCTGTGTAGTCCACCGCCACGACGTTGAAGCCCTTGAGCACAGACCTAATCTCCTCCTCTAACCTGTCGAGGTCTATCACGGAGATGGGGAGCTCCACCCTGATGTACACCACCTGCTTCTCCGTCCACCGCGGGGTGTAATCGACGACGGCTGAGCTGAGGAGAACCATGTTGGGCACCTTCAGCTCGTGGCCCATGTCGAGGAGCAGCGTCGAGTAGAGAAGCCCTATCTCCGCGACCTTGCCCTTGAAGCCCGGCACCACGTAGTCTGGCGAGAAGTATTTGTAGGGCGGCAGATCCGACACCTTGTATGGTAGCTGGGAGGTCACTATCCTCACCGTGTCCCCCACCTCCACAAACCTCGTGGTGAGTATCAAAATCCCTGCGAAGACGTTTCCAAGGATGGGCTGTAGGGCGAGACCCAGCACCAGGCCCGTGACTGTGCCGCCCAGTAGAGCCAGCTCGGCGCCTAGTTTTGAGATCGATACCGCGTATAGCACTACGGCTATTATGCCGACGATCTTTATGACGTTGCCGACGGCGAACGCCTTCTCCCTGAGGTTATCCCTGAGGTATAGAACTACGGCGTTGCCCAAGACGTTTACGCCGAGTCCCCCCGCGACTATCAAAATGGCGGACTTCAGTAGGTCCAGCTGCTCCTGGCTTAGCCCGAGTCCGACGATGGGGAGGATTACCTTGGCGCCGTAGTATATGTTTACTGCTACGATCGCGATTAGTACCAGCTTAGATAGGGCTATTGCGGCAACTCTCTTCCCCCTCACTTCACCCTCCTCTCCAGGAACTTCTCCACCGCCGCCGGCGTCGTTTTCTCAAGCACCTGCTTGAGTAGCCGCGACGCGTTCAACGCGTCTGACAGATCCACCAGCTCCACCGGCGAGTGGACGTAGCGCGTGGGTATGGAGATGGCGGCGGCGGGCACGCCCTCCCGCCTAAAGGCTATGGCCATGGCGTCTGTGGTGCCGCCGTATAGCACCTCAAGCTGGTGGGGGATGCCGGCCTCCCTGGCGATTTTCACGATGTGGTCCCTCAGCCCGGGGTGCGCTATGAAGAGGCCGCCGCGGCCGCCGTCGATTACCTTTATGGCGGGCCCCGCGCCCAGCTTAGTCACGTGTAGCCTCTCGCCTACACCCGGCACGTCGGCGGCTATGGTGGTGTCTAGGGCCACCGCGTAGTGGGGGGCTATCCGATCCGCCGCTATCTGGGCCCCCCGGAGGCCCACCTCCTCCTGCACCGTGGCGACGGCGTATAGGGTCACGGGGAGGTCGCCAAGTTGCCGCAGGGTGTACAACATAACGGCGAGGCCCACCCTGTCGTCGAAGGCCTTGCCCGTCGCAACCCTCCCGTTTAAGACGGCCAGCTCCCTCTCGAGGACGGCCACGGAGCCGACGGAGATGCCCATCTTCTCGGCCTCCTCCCTGCTTCTAGCCCCCACGTCTATGTAGAGGTCTTTCATCTCCGGGGCCTCCCTCTCGTGGCCGGAGGGGGTCACATGCGGCGGCGTAACGCCTACGACCCCCCTGACCCACCTCCCATCTTGAGTCCTCACCCACACCCGCTGGCCGAGCAGCGTCACCTCGTTCCAGCCGCCGATCGGCCTAAACCTTAGAAAGCCCTCCTTCTCGACGTGGTCTACAACCAGCCCGATCTCGTCCATGTGGGCCGCCACCATGGCCCGGACCTCGGAGGCCCCCCTCTTGACCCCTATTACGTTCCCCCACCTGTCCACCAACACCTCGTCTACGTACGGCTCCATCTCCTTTATCACGATCTCCCTCACCTCGTCCTCGAAGCCGGAGGGGCCTCTCGCCTCGGATAGGGTCTTTAGGAGAGCGACGAAGTCCTCCACGGATGCGTCTAAAAGGAGGTGTATAAAAATCAGTGTCCTCTAAACTGCGGCTTCCTCTTCTGTAGGAAGGCGGCTACCCCCTCGGCCACGTCTTTCGTGCTGAAGAGTAGCCCGAACTCCGCCGCCTCAAGCACCTCGGCGGCCCACAGAGGGATCTCTACGCCGAAGTTCACCGCGTATTTGGCCATCGCCAACGCCAGAGGCGGCTTCTCGGCCAGCTTGTTGGCCACCGCCCTTAGCTCCTGCTCCAGCCTATCCGGGGGCACCACCCTGTTTACAAGCCCCAGCCTCTCCGCCTCCCTCGCAGGTATCCTCTCGCCGGTCATGATGAGCTCCTTAGCTCTATCTCTGCCTATGAGCCTCGCCAAACGCTGGGTCCCCCCGGCGCCGGGTATAAAGCCGAGGTTCACCTCGGGTTGCCCCAGCTCCGCGGTCTCGGCGGCTATCCTTATGTCGCATGCCATGGCGAGCTCCAGCCCGCCGCCCAGCGCGTAGCCGTTTATGCCGCATATCACCGGCCGGTCGAGGAGCTCGATCCTGTCCGCCAGCATCTGTAGCCTCCGGGAGAGCTTAAACATGGCGATTGGGCTCGCGCCGGCGAAACCGGACACGTCGGCCCCCGCGGAGAAGGCCCTCCCGGAGCCCGTGATCACGACCACCCTTACCTTGTCGTAGTCCATCTGCTCTATCTCGTCGAGAGTCCGCCAGAGCTCCTCCACCATCTTGGGGCTTATGGCGTTTAGGCGGTCCGGCCTATTTAGCACAATCCAGGCCACGCCGGGCTCGAAGCGGACCACAATTGTCTCGAGCCGCCTCTCCTCAGCCTTGACGTACTTGTAGAACCCCTCCCCCGTCTTCTTGCCCAGCTTCCCCCCGGCGGCTAGCTCTGCGAGTAGAGGGTCTGGGGCATACTCCTCGAAGCCCCTCTGCCTCCACCGCTCGAGGGCTTTTACGACGGCGTCGATCCCCACCTCGTCCGCGTACTCCAGCGGTCCCTTCGGCCAGTTTAAGCCAAGCCTCACAGCCTTGTCTATGTCCTCCCTCGTCGCTATGCCCTCCCGGAGGAGGTAAGCCGCCTCGTTTATGGCGGGCGCCAGGAGGTCCACCGGGTCGACCCTCTCCGCCGCCTCCTTGGGCAGGGCGGGCTTTTCGTACTTGCCGGGGGCTGGGTACCTGTAGAACCCCTCGCCGGTTTTTACGCCGTATTTCTTTCCCTGGCACAGCTCCTGGAGGAGGGGGCAGGGCCTTGATCTGTAGCCGCGTTTAGCCATGGAGTCGGCTATGAAGCAGACGACGTCTAGCCCGGTGTAGTCCATTAGGACGAAGGCCCCCATTGGGAGACCCGCCTTGTAGATAAGCGCCGCGTCTACCTCCTGGATAGTGGCTTCGCCGCGCGCCGCCGTCCAACACGCCGCCTCGTTTACCCTCATGAATATCCTGTTTACGATGAAGCCGGGCACGTCCTTGTTTACCACCACGGTCTGCTTCCCGAGCTTAGCCGCGTAGTCGGCGACTTTTTTAACGGTGTCGTCGCTGGTGTGGGCCCCCCTCACGATTTCCACAAGTGGCATGAGGGGCGGTGGGTTGAAGAAGTGCATCCCCACCACCCGCCCCCTCCTCTCGGGTTTCACAGCCTCGGCGATTTCCGTGATGGGCAGAGAGGAGGTGTTCGTGGCGAGCACCGCGTCTGGCGGGGCGCATCTGTCGGCCTCGGCGAAGACCTTCCTCTTGATCTCCAGGTTCTCCACCACCGCCTCCACCATGAGCTCGGCCCCCTCCACGGCCTTACACACGTCGTTGACGACGGTCTTTATCCTCGACATGACCGTCTGGACGTCCTCCCTCACCTGGCCCTTCTCCACGAGCTTCCTCAGAGACCACTCGATGTTCTGGAGGGCCCTCTTGAGGTACTCCTCTGCCACATCCACAAGCGCCACTTCGTAACCCGCGATCGCGAAGAGCTCTGCGATCCCGTGCCCCATCGTCCCCGCGCCGATCACCGCCACCTTACCCATGTGGTGGCAAACGGCGGAGTTTTTAAAACAAGGTCCACAATTAAAATTACACTTTGACCAAGCGGAAGGCCAGCCTCTGGAGGGGGCCGGGTATAAGCCTCAGAGCCTTCGGCCAGACGGCGCCGCCGCGGAAAACCGCAGACGCCGCGTCTATCTCGGCCACCTCCGCCTCGGAGAGCTCCAGCCTCAGCGCCTCCACTACCTCTTTGGCCTGCGTCAGCGTCTTCACCCCGGGGATGGGGAAGGACCCCCTGGCGGCGTGCCAGGCGAGAACCACCGCGGCTGGGCTCGCCCCTCGCCTCGCGGCTATCCCCCTCACCGCCTCAACCACCCTCCTGCCCTGGGGGGTTGCGGCTTTTCTAACGGCTGGGTCGAACCTCCTCCCCCCGTCGGCCCCCACCTTCTCCTTGACGGCCGCCCCCTTGGCCAGGGGGCTCCAGGCGATAACCGCGAAGCCCGCCCTCCTCCCCATCTCTATAAGCGCCTCGGCGGCCCTCTGTAGAGGGTTGTAGACCACCTGGTCAGACGCGAGGTTGTACCTCTTGGCGCAGTAGATGGCCTTCTCCATCATCCCGGCGTCGAAGTTGCTTACGCCGATCTCCGCCGTTAGGCCGAGCTGGGCCGCCCTCTCCAGCTCCCTCACCGCGCGGCACACCGGGACGTAGATGGGGGGAGGCCAGTGGAGCTGGAGCAGATCGATTCTTCCGAGGCGTCTCCTGCTCCGCTCGGCGCTTTTGACGACGCGCCCCCAGTTGAAGCCGGCTACCTTGGTCGCAACCACCACATGGGGCCTCCCCTTGATCAACTCGCCGACGAACTCCTCGCTCCTCCCCCAACCGTATATCTCCGCCGTATCGATGAAGCTGACGCCGTTGTCTAACACGTACTCGTAGGCCCTCCTCAGCTCGGCGAAGTTCACCCTCCAAGACCCTCCCCCGGCCTGCCAAGCGCCGACTCCGATTCTCCCCACCTCAAACACGCCTATTCTCACGGCGTGTCCCCGAAAACGATTTATATGGCTTACCAGGAGGTCCCCATGGTGTTTCCCTTCGAAAGCCTCGTAGATTTTTCCGTGGTGTTGACTCAGGAACACGAGCTGTTTAGGAGGGCTGTGAGGGAGTTCGTGGAGAGGGAGATCGCACCGAGGGCTCTGGAGATCGACGAGAGAGACGAGGCGCCGCTCGACCTCCTTAGGAAGATGGGGGAGCAGGGCTTCTTCGGTCTAGAGATCCCGGAGCAGTACGGCGGCCAAGGCGGCGACTACAGGATGGCGGCGATACTATCTGAGGAGGTGTCCCGCGCCTCGCCGGGCTTAAGCGTGTACTTCAACTCGGCGAGGCTCTTCTCCGCCCCTATTCTCCTCTACGGGACAGAGGAGCAGAGGCGGAGGTATCTCCCCCAGATAGCCAGGGGGGAGAAGCTGGCGGCTTTCGCCTCCACGGAGCCCTGCTGCGGCTCGGACGTAGCCGGCGTAAGGACTAGAGCGCGGCGGGTGGGGGGCAGGTGGGTGATCAACGGCAGGAAGGCCTTCATAAGTAGCTCGGACGTGGCCCACTACATCCTCGTCCTCGCGAGGACCTCCGACCCGCCGGACGCCGGCAGAAGACACGTGGGCCTCTCCATGTTTGTGGTGGAGAGGGACGCGCCCGGCGTGAAGGTGGAGCAGTGCTACAGCAAGCTGGGCCTCCGCGGGAACCACGCCTGCGAGATCTCGCTCACCGATGTGGAGGTGCCTGAGGAGAGCTTGGTGGGGAGGGAGGGGATGGGCTTCTACTACGCCATGGAGGCCTTTAACAGATCCAGAATCGGCATCGCGGCCCAGGCGGTGGGGATGGCCCAGGCCGCCTTCGAGAAAGCCTTCGACTACGCCCACAGGAGGGAGGCCTTCGGCGTAAAGATAGCGAGCTTCCAGGCGATCCAGTTCAGCCTAGTGGAGATGTTGGCCAAGATCATGACGGCCCGGCTCTTGACATACATGGCCGCCAAGCTCGCGGACGAGGGCAGGCGGGAGTTCGTCTTCGTGGCGTCGCTCGCCAAATACTACGCCACCGAAGCAGCCGAAGAGGTGATCTCCGACGCCGTTGACGTCTTCGGAGGAGCCGGCGTCGTAAGAGAGACGGGGCTGGAGCGGCTGTATAGAGATGTGAAGATCACCCAGATATACGAGGGGGCCAACAACGTCCAGAAGCTGGCGGCTTACCGGCAGCTGGTTAGACTTCTGCAGGAGAGGGGGACGCCGCCCGGCGGCGCCTAGAGTTTTAAATAGCCCAACCTTTCTACCCCCTATGGATGAGGAATACATCGCCCTGCTAGACAGGGCGTATAAGCTCGTGGCGCCCAAGGCCCAGAGGAGGGCTGAGATACCCAAGATAGAGGTTCAGAACATGCCGCGCAAGACGGTGATACCGAACTTTGGCCAGATAGCGAAGAGGCTAAACAGAGATATATACTTCATGGCGAAGTTCTTCCAGAGGGAGCTGGCGGTGCCCGGCACTGTGGAGGGGGACGTGTTCACTCTACACGGGGAGAAATCGCCGAAGGTCGTCGAGGCGGTGTACGAGAGGTTTATCAGGTACTACGTGGTCTGCCCAGTCTGCAACTCCATCGACACGGAGCTACGGAGGGAGGGGAGGATCTACGTGATGAGGTGCCTAGCCTGCGGAGCCTCCACGCCGGTTAAACCGCTGTAATGGACCTCTCAGGCGCGGCGGCCGCCCTCACGGCGGCGCTTATCTGGGCCCTCGTCATATTTCTATACAAGCGCGAGATGGAGACAGCGGGGGCGGCCGCGGTGAACTTCTCAAGGCTGCTGTACGTCGCAGTGTTGATGTGGCCCGTGCTGTTGCTGGGCGCCCCCACGCCGGGGCTGTGGGCCGCCGCCGCCAGCGGCCTCATCACCCTCGTGGTGGGGGACAGCCTGTACTTCTACGCCATACAGAGAATCGGCGGATCTACGGCGGCGCCTCTGGCGTACACCTACGTCGTAATCGCCCAGTACCTCGCGACGTTGCTGGGCGAGGTGGTGTCCCACTGGCTAGCCGCCTCGGCGGTCCTCACCGTAGTGGGGGCCGCACTCTTGGCGAAAGGCGGCTCCGCCCGCCTGGAGCCCCTCGGCGTAGCGGCGGCCCTAGCCGCAGCGCTAATGTGGTCCCTCGGGATGGCCGCGGTGAAGCTAGCCGCCATGGGCCAGGCGCACCCCCTCGTCATCGCCTACATCAGAGCCGCCGCGGCTTGCGCCGCCCTCGGGATATACCTCGCCGCGAGGCGCCGCGTCGCCCTGGTGAAATCGCCTCTTTTCGCCGCGGCATCCCTCCTAGACCTAGGCCTGGGCTCGGCCTTATTCGCCTACGCCGTCGGCGCGGCGGGGCTCGCAGTAGCCACAATACTCGTGTCCACCTCACCCCTGATAACCCAGCTCTACGCGAGAGCCACAGGCGCCGAGAGGATCGGCCTTAGGCAAACGGCGGGAGCCCTCTCCATCTTCCTCGCCATATATCTAGCGCTCAGAGGTTAGACCAAGCGCCGAAGAGACGGCGCTAGACGGTGCAATAAACGAGAGGGAGGGGCGGGCGCCGCGCGGGAGGCAAACTCAAGCGCAGGATGGCCCCGGCGGAGGGGGGGACACCCCCGCCGCGATACCCGCCCCGACGCGGCCCACTAACCCCGGGCAACGGCCGAGACCCTGGGAAACCCCGCCTCAGGGGAGGGGGCCATAACGCCCTGAGGCTCAGAGGGGCATAGGGCCGCTAGTCTTTGCCCCGGACTGTGCCTACAACGAAGAGGGGCACCTCGAACTCACCTCCGTAGTAGTAGAAGAGGAGGACCTTCGCCACCTCCCTCAGTATGAGCATGAGGTCTCCCCTCCTCACGCCGGCGGCCTCGGCGGCCTCCTTCCACGGCTTTGCCTGTAGCACCTTGCTGACGAGTATTTTAAGGGCGGGCTCGGGGAGCGCCGGCCTCCTCGCCTTGGGGCTGTAGAAGTACTGAGTGGCGAGCATATATACTGCGTCTGTGACGTTTTCGTAGGTCATGGGGCCGTAGGCGTAGGCGATGGCTCTATCCAGCTGGTTTTTTGAAAGGACGGGGGCCCCCTCTATCCCCCAGCCCCAGTCCTCCAGCAGGAGGAGCACCTCGGCGGGTAGCAGATCGCCGTAGGGCCCCATAAGCGAGTGGATCAGCCTCCTCCTAAACTCCACGTTGGCGTACCTCACGTAGGCCTCCGCCTTATCGTTCAACGGCTTTACGAGGAGTACGCTGTATTCGCCGGAGGAGGGGTTCCTCTCGGGGGAGAGGTGGATTGGGACGTAGCCGTTTCTCACCCAGAACTTAAGCAACCTGTCGTATACGCCGAAGCCCACGCCTATCCAGTCCATGCCCCGCCGCCTCGCCTCCTCCTCAAGCTTTTGGAGCATAAGCGTGCCGAGGCCCATGTCTTGTAGCTCTGGGTGGGTCGCTATCCTCACGATACGCCAGCCCCTTAGCTTGGCGAACTCGGGCAACCGCCAGTACTTGAGGAAGCGGTCTGGGATGATGTTGCCCGGGAGCTTAAGGCCTCTAAGCGCTTGGTCTATGGAGAGGTCGTCGAGCGCCCCCTCAAAGGCGAGCTCAACCGAGACCACCACCTTCCCGTTTGGAAGGGCGAGGGCCCGCGCGGTGTGATGCGGCGCGTCTAGGAGCATCCCCAGGTCGTCGGGCTCGTTCCGGTAGTGGGCCTGCACGTATATGCCGAAGAACTGCCTAAGCACCTCCTCCCTCATGATGTCCTCCTCCCCTAGGTACACCACCTCCCTCCTCCTCACGTAGTCGAGATCCTGCGGCTCCGCCTTGGCCGGCTCGGCGTTTAGGAGGAAGGCGTCGAAAAGCCACTGCTCCACCGGGTCCCCCCTGCCGTATCTTATGGGCTCCTCCATCTCGTAGAGGTGCACGTCTGTGTCCTTCGACTCCCTTAGGTACTTGAGGAAGCGGATAGAGAAGCCGCGGCCCGCCCCCTCGTAGCCGTGGATCGTGGTGGCGAAGACCACCCTATCGAACTTCTTATGTACGGCGTAGAGCACCGGGAGCGGGACGGCGGCCGCCTCGTCCACAGCGACGACGTCTGCGTTCTCCCTCTTCAACAGCATGTAGGGGGTGACGACGTCTATGAAGATCCCCCTGGCCTTGATAGATCTGATCTCTCCCCCCTCCTTCTCCACGCCCGGCTTGTAGCCCAGCGCCTCGAGCCCCCTCACCGCGAACTCGAGGAGGGTCTCCAGGTTTGTGTACTCCATGGCGCTGACGACGATCTGGACGCGGGATTTGGCCTTCCTAAGCTTGTGGCCTACGCCGGCTAGCCCCAGGCCCAGCGCCGCGCTCTTCCCCCTCCCCCGGTCCGCGATAACCACCACGGCCTGCTTACGCCTCGGCCTCTCGTACAGCGCCTCGAAGAGCTTCAGCACCTCGACCTGGTCTTGGGTAGCCGCCAGGCGGTATATCTTCAGCGGCAGAACCGCCTTCTCCGGCGGCTCCGGCTTCTTAGGCTCGTACCTCTCCACCTCCTCCACCCCAGAGGCCTTGAGGAGCGCCCCCCTATCTACGTCGTAGATCACCACGCCTCTGTGGCCGTGGAGTGTCCTCCAGAACCTCTCCTTCAGCCTCTGCCTCACGTCGTTGGGGGTAAACTGCGGGACGAGCAACGTGGATTGGAACTTGGTTATGTGCCTCTTCCACGTCTCCAGCGGCGGCACGAGGAAGACGTAGACGCCGCCGCCTTTGACGACGCCGCCGAGGCGCCCCACGTCGTTTGGCTTAAGGTCGTTGACGAGGTCCAAGACGGCGAAGTCTTGGGTTGTCCCCAGGATCTTCGGCGTGTCTTTATACGGCCTGAAGTCCACCTCCAGCGAGGACCCCTCCATGGCGTCTCTGAAGTAGTTCATACGCTTGTTGGCGTCGGCGAACTCCGGCTGAAACATGTAGAGCCCAGAGCCGCCGCCCCCCGCCGCCTCAAACCCCCTGAGCACCTCCGCCGCCGCCTCGGCCAAACGCCGGTCGTCAGTGCCCACCAGTACGAAGAGCCTCCTGTGGCGGGCGGCCGCCGCCTTCTCCACCTCGGCCTTAGCTAAGTCGAAAAGCACATGGGCACCTACTAAGGCTAAATAAAGTTGTGGCCTTCACACGTACTCAGGCCTGCACGCGGGCGCCAGCCCCCCCTCCGAAGCCCGGGCCAGGAGCTCCTCGATGGCCTTCTCCCCCCTGGAGCCTAGGTCCCTCGTGTAGGCGTTGACGTACATGTCGACAAAGCGGGCGGTGTCCTCCAGGCTGAGCCCCCTTGAGAACCTCTGGGCATATCTAAGGGCCTCCTCCCTGTGCTCATCGGCGTATCTGATGGAGCTGCGGAGGGCCTCTGCAAGGGCCTCGGCGAGCCCCCTCCCCAACTCCTTCCTAACCACGTCTATCCCAAGCGGCGTGGGGAGCCCCGTCTCCCTCAGCCACCACTCGCCTAGGTCCAGCAGCTTCCTCAAGCCGTATCTCCCATAGGTGATCTGCCCCTCGTGGATAAGCACCCCCGCGTCCACGACGCCCGCCGCCACCGCCTCCAGCACTCTATCGAAGGGCACCTCCACGGCCTTCACCCCCGGCATGGCCAGCTTGAGGAGGAGGGCGGCGGTGGTGTAGCGCCCGGGCACTGCCACGTGCCTCGGCCTATCCGCCTCCGGCCTGGCCACCACCACGGGGCCGTACCCCTCCCCCATGGAGGCGCCCACCCTCATCACGTAGTACCTACCGCAGACGTATGCGTAGGCGTGTACGCTGACTGCGGATACGTCGAGTAGCTCCTCCACCGCCAGCCTGTTCAAAGTCTCTATATCGGCCAGAAACTCCACGTGGGGCGCCGGCATCTTAACAGCCCCCGACGCGATCCCGTAGAACATGTAGGCGTCGTCCGCGTCTGGAGAATGGGCCACCTTGATCACGTGGCAACCCACCGGCCCATATTTATCACTTACGCGCCGCCGCCACGGCGGCCGCCGTGATTAAGACGTAGGCGGCGGCCTCCGGGGCTGTGGGCCTCTGGCCGAAAAACAAGGCCCCCCAGAGGGCGGCGAGCACCGGCTCTAGGGAGGCCAAGACAGAGGCCTTGGCGCCCCCCACCCTGGAGACAGCCGACGCGAAGAGCCTGTAGGGCAACACGGTCCCAAACACGCCGAGGTACACCCCAGCGGCGGCGGCCTCCAGGGTGGGGGGGCTGGGCTTCAGCAGAAGGGCCGGTGCGGTGACGGCCAGCGTATAGGGCATAGCCCCAAGCGACGCGTCCACCGCGCGGCCGCCCGCCGCGAGCCTCCTGGCGGCGGCGATGTACAAGCCGTAGAAGAGGCCCGAGGCTAAGCCGGCGGCGAAGCCGACCCCCGAGATCCCGCCCGAGGAGGCCATAAGCGCCACGGCCGCGAAGACGAGGGCGACCCCCACGCCGTCGCGTCTAGACGGCCTTTCCCCCCACAGGGCGAGGGCTAGGGCTGTCCAGAGGGGGGCCGTGTAGAGGAGGTACGCGGCGTTTCCAATCCCCGCGTATATAGCCGCCGCCGGATAAACCGTGAAGAGGCCGCCGAGGAGGAGGCCCGGCAGAAGCGCCCCCCTCCCGGGCCTAGCCTCCGCCGCGAGAGCCGCCAGAGACGCGGTGAGCGACCTGAAGAAGGCTATCCAGAGGTACTCCCTCCCCAGCGAAGCGGCGACCCCTATCGTGGACCAGAGAAACGCCGCCGCCAGGATCCTCAAGACCGGCCCCACGGCGCAGAGTTATGTTTTAAATATAACCTTGATTATATAACTGTGGTTATATTTTTAGACAGGGAGGAGGAGCTGGAAAAGCTCAGGAGGGCCCTCCGGGGAGAGGGCTTCAGACTAGTTGTGGTATACGGCAGGAGGCGGATAGGGAAGACTTCCCTCGTCCTAAAGGCCACTGAGGACATGCGGAGGGTCTACTACCTCGCGGTGGGGAGGGGCAACCTGCGGAGGTTTAAACAAGCGGCGGCGCGGGTCGACCCCGGCGTGTTGACGACCGCCGACGACTGGGAGGCCGTCTTCACATACCTGAGAGATAGAGTCGACGTCGTCATCATAGACGAATTCCCAAACCTAATAGAGGAGGACAGGTCCATCCTGTCGACCCTACAGGCGGTGGTGGACGAAGTCCTCGCCCACTCAAACCTAAAGCTCGTGCTGGCCGGCTCCTCCATCTCCACCATGACGTCAAAAGTCCTCTCCTACAAGAGCCCCCTCTACGGGCGGAGGACGGCGTCGCTGAGGGTGGACCCCATACCCTTCCTCAAATACAGGCAGTTCTTCCCCGACAGGCCGCCTCATGAGCTGGTGGAGATCCACGGCTTCGCCGGCGGGATACCGTACTACATGGTGAAGGTGAGGGAGCCCTTCTGGGACTTCCTGGGGCGGGAGCTGAGGGAGAGGACCTTCCTCCTAGACGAGGGGGACTTCCTCCTCCGCTACGAGTTCGAAGACGTCTCCACCTACAGGCAGATACTTGAGGCGATCGCGGCGGGGAAAAACACCCTTGGGGAGATAAGAGACCACGCAGGGCTTAGATCCACGGACATAACGCCGTATCTCCGCAACCTGGAGATCGTGGGCATAGTGAGAAAGGTGAAGCCCGTGCTGGGCAGGGGGAGGTATAGATACGAGCTGGCCGACGGCTTCCTCCGCTTCTGGCACCGCTTCATAGGGCCGAACCTCTGGCTAATAGAGCAGGGCCTCTACGGCGCGGAGGACATACGGAGGGAGTACAGCCAGTACCTCGGCAGGACCTTTGAAGAAATCGCCAGGGAGGTCGTAGTTAGGGAGATCGCCGCCGGCCGCCTGCCTAGGGTGACGAAGCTGGGCCCCCAGTGGTGGACCAAGAGGGGGGAGGCGAGGGAGATTGACCTCCTCGGCGTCGGCGACGGCGTCGTGGTGGCCGTGGAGGCGAGGTGGAGAGACGGGGTAGACGCGGCGGAGGTGGCCCAGGAGCTCAGGGAGAAGGTCGAGGAGCTGGGCCTACCCGGCCGCGTAGTACCCGTGGTGGTAGCCAGGAGCTTCAGGAAGAGAGAGGGGGCGGCGGCCTACGACCTAGGAGATATATACAGGATGATGGCCTAAAGCACCTTGAAGGTCCCCACCACCACGGCCCCCCGGCCCTTGAGTAGCCTCACAGCGCTTTTCAGCGTTGTGTAGATGGAGGCCGCGGCGAGGGCGCTGGTGGGGCCCTCGGCCTTGTTCTCCAGCCTAACGTAGGCCCTCCCCCATCTATGCTCCACCGCGATCTCGTGTATATTTACGCCTGGGGGAGCCTCGCCGTCTATCTCCACGTAGGCCTCCGACCCAGCGGCGAGAGATAGGGCAACCGAGGAGTTCAGGTTCCGGGGGTACTTTTCAAACATCTCGCCGGCTGGCCCCCGGTCCGCCCCAAGGCCGTGTTTATGTACTCTATGCGTCACCCGCCCCCCAGCCGCGGCCACGACGTCTAACCCGCCCACGGCGCCGCTTGGGATAAACAACACGCCCGGCCCGCACCTCGGCAACTTCAACGCGGCGCCTACGGAGGCCGCCACCAGGTGCCTCCCGGCCGACAGGATCTTGCAGGCGTAGTGGAGCAGAGCCTCGGCGCTCGCCGCCTCCACCACGAACTCGCTCCTGGCGATAAGCTCGTCCACCGTAGATACACACCTATCGCCGGCCGCTCTCACACACCTCTCCCCATCCACGTCGTATACGGCGGCGATCTCGATCTCCTCGTCGCCCCTGGCCATCTCCAATATGGCGCCCCCAAGCCTCCCCACCCCGATAAGCCCCACCGGGGTCCTGGCGTTGACGAGCTCCAGCGATATGTCCACCGCCGGGGCGCTGTGCGTCAGCCTACCCACCGAGATCACGTCTACGTAGGGGGCGTACAAGGCGATGTTCTCCTCGTTTATCCCCCCGGAGACCTCCAACACCACCCGCCCCCTCAGGCCCCTCCTCGCCAGCTCCTCGTGGGCTCTCCTCGCCTCATCGGGGGAGACGTTGTCCAACATGACGACTTCGGCGCCCAGCTCCGCCGCCTTAACCGCCTCCTCCGCCGAGGAGACCTCCACCTCCACCCTCTGGATGAAGGGCCGCCTAGCCGACATAAGCGCCTCCAGCGGAGCCAGCGCCCTGTGGTTGTCCTTAAACATCACGGCGTCGCTTAGGGAGTACCTGTGGGGGTCCCCGCCGCCTAGCCAAACGGCCTTCTTCTCTATATACCGGAGAAACGGCAGGGTCTTCCTCGTCGCCGCCACCACCACCCTTGGGTTGGCGGCCCTCGCCCTCTCCACCAATCGCCTTGTGTATGTAGCCACGCCGGAGGCGTGGGCCACGAGGTTGAGCAGGGTCCTCTCCACCTTCAACACCTCGGGCGCCTCCCCCCTGAAGCAGAGAAGCCTAGAGCCGGCGGCGAAGGGGGAGCCGTCCGGCAACGCGTGCGTCACCCGGAAGCCCAGGAGCTTTAGAAACTCCACGGCCTCCTCAAGGCCGGCTGCCACGCCGCCCTGCTTAGCTGTGACACACGCCTCCACCTCCCGCCTCGGCGCCGCCGCGGCGGCGAAGTCCACAAAGGGAAGGTCCCGCCTCAGCTCCTCCAAAAGCTGATACGCGAAGAGCCTAGCCTCGATCATGCGAACTGGAACATCCTCTCTATCGCCGCCCTCGCCCTCTTCGCCACCTCCTCGGGCACCGCCACCCTGTAGACCTCGTCCCGGAGGGACCTATACACCTTCTCTATGGTGGTGAGCTTCATGTATTCGCAGACCGCCTCCTCAGACGCCGGGATGAACTCCTTCCCAGGCGCCTCCTTCGCCATCCTGTAAATGATGCCCGTCTCCGTGGCGACTATGAACCGCCTCGCCGGAGACTGCCTCACGTACTTCACCATCCCCTCGGTGGAGAGAAACCTCGGCTCCACCCCCAGCCTAGGCAGCTCCACGAGGCAGGCGGTGCCGCATCCGCACTCCGGGTGGATCAACACCTCCGCGTCTCTATAGAGCTTCACCTTGGTAAGTATCTGAGGCGCCGTCAGCCTCTCGTGCACGTGGCACGCCCCGTCCCAGATGTCCATCGGGCGCCCCGTCTTCGCCGCGATGTACATCCCGAGGTATTTATCCGGCAGAAACAACAGGGGCTTGTCCCGGGGGATCGCCTCGACGACCTTTAGACAGTTGGCCGAGGTGCAGACGTAGTCGGCCAGAGCCTTCACCTCAGCCCTCGTGTTTATGTAGGCCACCACCACCCCGCCCGGGTGCCTCTCCCTCCACCTCCTAACCGCCTCCACGTCGACGGCGTCGGCCAGGCTACAGCCGGCGTTTGGATCAGGGATAAGCACCCTCTTGTTCGGGTTCAATATAGCCGCCGTCTCAGCCATGAAGTAGACCCCCGCGAAAACCACGAGGGAGGCCCCTGTCTCCCTAGCCGCTAGGGAGAGGTTTAGGGAATCGCCGACGAAGTCCGCCACATCTTGGACCTCCGGCCGCTGATAGTTGTGGGCCAGCACCACTGCGTTCTTCTCCGACTTAAGCCTCCTCACCTCCGCCGCGTAATCCACGGCGGCCTCCCCACCTCCCTTTATCAGCTTTACTATGATAAATTTTTCCGCCTGCTAACGGGGGAAAGAGGCGGAGGTGGAAAGAAATTGTATAGATGTATGTCAAGAGGTTTTCCTCGCTTGCTCCTTCACCCACATCATGGGGCAGTACTTGCCGCACATGGTGCAGCCCTTCACCTTGGGCTCCCCGAACTGCCTATACACCGCCCACGCGGCCTCCGGGTCGAGGAGCTTGTTTATCATGTTGGCCCAGTCGAGCCTGCCCCTGTACACGCTCACCTCCCTATCCCACCCCGAGGCCTTTGGCCCAAGCTTCACGATGTCTCCTATGTGGGCCGCGACCCTGTAGGCCTTCACCCCCTCCTCCACCTGCTTGACGGTGGGCAGGGAGAGGTGCTCCGCCGGCGTGATGTAGCACAGAAGGTCGGCCCCCGCGGCGGCGGCGAGGGCGGCGCCCACCGCAGAGGCGATGTGGTCGTAGGGCGCGGCCACGTCAGTCGGCAGAGGCCCCAGGACGTAGTAGGGGACGCCCCCCGTGAGCTTCTTCTCCAGCTTTATAGACCAGACGATCTCGTTCAGCGGCACGTGCCCCGGCCCCTCAAGCATCACCTGGACCCCCGCCTTGATAGCCCTCTTGGCCAGCCTAGCCGCCTCGACGAGCTCGGCTATCTGGAACTCGTCGTGGGCGTCTGCGATGGCGCCCGGCCTCAGGGCGTCGCCTATGGAGATGGTGGCGTCGTACTCGGCGAAGAGCTCCAGGAGGTAGTCCCAGTTCTTGAGGTAGGGGTTCTCGGACTCGTTGTAGAGCATCCAGCCGATGACCATGTCGCCGCCGCGCGACACGACGGGGATCACCCTATCGCTCTTCAGCACCTTCAAGGCCAGGTCCCTCGTGACCGCGGCGTGTATCGTCATAAACGACACGCCGTCTTTCAACTGCCTCTCCACCACCTCAAACAGGTGGTCCTCCGTCATGTAAGCCCCGCCGCCCCTCTTCTCGAAGGCCTCGATAAAGGCTTGGTATATGGGGACGGTGCCCACGGGGATCTCCGCCTTGCTCAACACGGCCCTCCTCACCGCGTCTAGATCGCCGCCGACGCTTAGATCCATCAACGTGTCGCCCCACCTATTCGCCACCTCCACCTTCTTCAGCTCCGCCCCGAGGTCCACCACCTCCGAGGAGGTCCCCAGGTTGACGTTGACCTTCGTGTGTAGCCCCTTCCCCACGCCGGTGAGCCTCCTAGGCGGCGACTTGGCGTTGGTCAAAACCACCGCCTGCCCCCGAGCCAGGCGGTCCCGGAGCTTAGCCACGCTTACGTCCTCCGCCTTAGCCACCCTCTCAAGCTCGGGAGGCGCTCTGCCCTCCCTGGCCTGCTGAATTAACGTCTTTGCCATAAACAGCTGATCGATTCCATATAAAAAGGTTTTCCACATGGGCAATATATATAGGAGCAGAAACCAATATAAATCGGTGGGATCCCGGGCCTATGAAGGTGGCTTTCTTCTCCGGCGGTAAAGACTCCGTCTATGCGGCGTTGCTGGAGTGGCCCGTGGACATGTTCTTCATCTCCGTCTACAGCTTCCCACGCCCCTCTCCCCACCTCGTGAACCTACACAAGACCGTGGAGCTTGCGGTGAAGCTCGGGGTGCCGACGCTGGTGGTGAATCTGCCCAAGGGCGCCGAGCGGAGGACAAAGGCGGATCTGCTCCGGCGGCTCGGCGCAAGGGTCCTGGTGGCGGGGGACCAGGCGGTGGAGGAGCACCTCCGCTACATGGAGCAACTCGCCAGGGAGGCAGGCGCCGAGCTGAGGGAGCCCCTGTGGGGCAGAGACCCCGCGCAGATCCTCTACGAGGAGGCGGAGAAGATGGAGTTCATAGTCATCGGGGCGCTAGACAGGTCCATAGTCTGCAGGCGGGTTGGGAGGGAGAACGTCGCCGACTTCCTCGCCGACCTCAAAAAACTCGGCATGGACCCAATAGGCGAGAGGGGGGAGTACCACACCCTGGTCACCAGGGTGGGCGCCGTCGCGCTGGATGTGCAGTGCGGCGCCGTGGAGAAACACGGCGACTACTACATAGCCCGGCTGGTATGATTGTGGAAAGGCTGGCCGAGTCCGTGGCGAGGAGGCCCTGCGACGCCATCGCCTTCTCAGGAGGGCTGGACTCCACCGCGGTGGCCCTCGCCCACGTCAAACTCGGGCACAGACCCCTCCTGGTGAACGTCCAGCTGGCTGAGTCCCCCGGCACGGACGCCCCACACGCCGTCGAGGCCGCGAGGAGGCTCGGCCTTCCCCTCGTCGTTAGGTACGTCCCGATGTGGGAGGCGCTGGCCGCCGTGGAGGAGGTGGTGAAGGCGATAAAGCTCTTCAACCCCATGGAGGTGGTGAACTGCTCCGTCCAATACATCGCCCTCAAGCTCGCCAGAGACCTCGGTGCGGGGACCGTCTGCACGGGAGACGCCGGAGACGAGATCTGCGTAGGCTACAGCTTCATGCTGGCGAAGCCTAGGGAGGAGCTCGCGAGATATATGGACCCCTCCCGGTGGTACTTCTGTTCCTTCGACCTAGCCAAGGCGCTTGGCGTAGAGGTTAAAGCACCCTTCCTAGAGGCGGCCCAACACCTCCTCTCTATACCCATAGAGGAGAAGACAAAGTGCGGCCTCGGCAAATGCCTGCTGAGGCAGGAGCTGGGCGACCTTGGACAAAGGCGGAAGGACCCCGCCGAGGTGGGCTCCGGCTTCCGCGCCCTCTACAAGGCGCTGGAGGAGCTGGGCAGAAGGGCGGAGGTGGACCTCCACCTCGACGGCCCAGCCCGCTACCTCTACCACATCTACAGGAGGGCCGGCCTCACCTACCCAAAGGCGCGGAGGAACCCCTGCCCAAGATGCGGCGCCGAGCTAGACGACAAGAGGTACTGCAAAATGTGCGGCTACTACGGCGGCGGTTGAACAGACCCGCCGCAGACCTCAGCCACAAGCTTGGCCAAGTTGCCCACCCCCATCTTAATAGTGAATGAGGAAAAGACGTAGGCCCTCCCAGCCCCCCTCAAGACGAGACAGACGCCGCACACCTCCCCCACCGCCTCCTCAAGCCTAACCCCCCTGTAGGCCTCGGGGAGCACTACAACCCCGTCTCTAGCCACGAGGAGGGTCTTCAGGTTGTACACACGAGGTCGAGGAGGGCGTCTAGACGACGATCTACCTCGGGGCTCTCCAAGGTGACAACCTCCACGTTGGGTTAAACTATCTTAAATCCTTAGTGTATTTCCTGCTCCTGGCGAGCTTAGCCACGGGCGGCGCCCTCTTGTGGGCGTTTTCAGCTACCAGGGCCAGCACCCTCTCCACCTTTGGCCTAGAGACGCCGGTGGCGTCTGGGATTACATCTTTGGAGAGGCCTAGCTCGTGGGCGTAGAGGACGAGGTCTACCTCCCTGTAGCTTATGCCCAGCTCCCCCTCCGCAGTGTGGCCGGCCCAGAGGCGGGGGGCCGACGGCTTCTCGGCGATGCGGTCCGGCACGCCCAGGTGCTTAGCCATACGCCTCACCTGGGTCTTGTAGAGGTCGCCGATGGGGAGGAGGTCCACGCCGCCGTCGCCGTATTTGGTGAAGTAGCCGAGCATAAGCTCGCTCTTGTCCCCAGTCCCGAGCACCAACATATCGTACCTGTTGGCGTAGTAGTAGAGTATAGACATGCGCACCCTCGCCATGAGGTTCCCCCTAGCCACCTGATCCCCCTCGTCGTAGAAGGGCAGGGAGGAGTAGGCCGACGCGATCTGGTCGATCTGAACAACGAAGTGCCTCACGCCGAGTTGCCTCGCTAGAGATACGGCGTCTTCCACATCTTGCTGAGGCGTATATCTGCTGGGGAGGACAAGCGCAACCACCCTATCCGCCCCCAGCGCCTCCACGGCGAGGGCCAAGGCAGTTGAGGAGTCGACCCCACCGCTGAGGCCGACGACAACGCCCTTGGCCCCCGAGGCCGACACGTAGTCGTGGATAAAGGCCGTGATTTCGGACTTCGCCGAGCTGTAGTCCACCGCCTCGACGACGTCTTGGATAGTGATCAGCCCAACTTTTCCCCGCTTCTTATCCGCCATGCCCCCTCCACCCCCAGCACGAAGATTCTGCCGTCGCCAACGTGTCCCGTCCTCGCCGCCTCCATGATCGTCTTCACCACCTTCTCCACCTCCCCGTCCTCCACGGCCACCTCCACCACCGCCCTAGGCAGAAGCGCCTCGTAGGTCCTCCCCCTGATCTTCACCACGCCGCTTTCGCCGCCCATCCCGCCGACATCTCTAAACACCGTCGCGCCGGTGTATCCGGCCCTCACAAGCGCATCTAGCACATCCACCAGCTTGTCCTCCCTAATTACCGCTCTAACCAGCTTCATACCCTCGCCACCCCGTGGTCAACCATGTCCAGCCCCACCAGCTCCTCCTCCGGCTTCACCCTAAAGCCCAGCTTGACCAAGGCGTAGAAGAACGCCGCTGTGGTGGCCACCACGAACACAAGCGCGATGGCCATCCCAAGCCACTGCACAAGCACCCACCCCGCCGGTCCGCCGTAGATCAGCCCCTTGAGCCCGCCCGACACGTCCGGCGACGCCAGCACAGGCACAAGCGCGCTGCCCAAAACGCCGTTGAAGCCGTGCACCGGCAGACTGCCGACGGGGTCGTCCACCGGTATGTACCTCTCCACCAGCTTAGTCCCGTAGAAGGCCACCGCGCCCGACAACGCGCCGACGAGAAGCGCCGCCCACAGCTCCACATAGCCGGCGAGAGGCGTAATCGCCACAAGCCCCGCCAAGACGCCGCTGATGGCCATAACCGGGCTCCACACGCCCTCCCCCAGCCTCGCCAGAAGCGCCGCGATGAGCCCACCGAGCGAGCCAGCCACGGCGGTGTTCGCTATCGCGTAGCCGGTCTGGGGGCTGACCACGATAGTCGACCCGCCGTTGAAGCCGAACCACCCGAAGAAGAGAAGGGTGGTGCCCACGATGGCATATGGAAGCTCGGCTTTTTTATACTCAACAGCCTCCTTATAAGCCACCACGCTGTCTCCCCCGTTTTTCCTAACCGCCCTCAGCGCCGTAGGCCCGAGGAGGGCGGTGGCCACGGCCCCCGCCAGAGCCGCGTAGGCGTGCACCACGGTCCCCCCGGCGAAATCTCTAACGCCCAGCCCCTCGAGGCCGAAGTAGTTGCCCAAGTTCGCCAGAAAGCCGTTGGCCCAGACCCAGGACGTGACGAGAGGCCACTGCACGGCGGAGAAAAACACTGCGAACGCCAGCCAGCCGCCGAATTTAAGCCTCTCGGGAGCGCCGGAGAAGAGTATAGCCAGAGTCACCGACCCGAACGCCCCCATGAAGAAGCCGTAGACGTAGGCTGGGACGCCCGCGTCTTGCGACGTTGGGTAGAACCCGTCTTGTAAAACGCCGCCGTAGTAGTAGGGAAACACCACGAACCATATGGGGAAGAACACCATAACCGCCAGAAGACCCTTCATCATCGCGTTAATTACGTTCGACCTCCTGACGAGCCCCGCCTCGAGGAAGCCCACGGCGGGGATCATTAGAAAAACAAGTATTCCACCCAGAGCCGTCCAGACCGTAGCCGCCACATCCACCTGCATAGCCCCACGAAGAGTTTAAACTAATTCACTTTCTGGGAAAAAATACAAAAGAAAGAGCTGTATGGAGGACAATATGCCCACCTCAGACGGAGAAATATAAACAAAAGATAGCTACATCGGCGGTTTCCCAGTACAAAATCTATGCGTAGTTGAAGTTTCTCGATGCCCAACTATACAAAGTTTTTTTCCGGATGTGTAGACAATGTGGCGCCTCTAGAGAAATGTTTGTAAGGCGGATCCGCCGGCCTTAAATACCCCCTCCCCCAGCTGTATGTGCTTGTGCTTGCGGCTGCTCTGGCGGCTGTACACTTCGGCGCGCCGGCCCTCTACCTGCTATACCTACGCGCCGCCCCGAAGAAGCCCCTCCAGACGGCGGCTATATACCCCAAGGTGGCGGTGGTCGTGCCCACCTACAACGAGGCGCGGAACATAGAGGCTAAGCTCGAGGACGTATACAGCCAGAGCTACCCCAGAGATAGGATGTCTATATACGTCGTCGACTCGGCCTCCACCGACGGCACAGCCGAGGCGGCGGAGCGGTGGGCCGCCGGCAGGAGAGACGTCAGAGTCGTGGTGCTGAGGGAGCCCAAGAGGCGGGGGAAGGCCCACGCCTTAAACACGGCCCTTGCCCACCTCGCCGACGAGGAGGTGGTGGTGATCACCGACGCCGACTCCCGCTGGCTAGACCGAGACACGCTGAGGAGGGCCGTGGCCTACCTCGCCGCCGCCGACGCGGTCTCCTGCCTAAAAAGGCCGGCGGGGGGAGGCCCCACGGAGGAGGCCTACCGCACGTGGTACAACAGGCTGAGACTCGCCGAGAGCCTAGTCCACTCCACCCCGGTCTTCCACGGCGAACTCGCCGCCTTTAGACGGGAGGCCATCGCCGGGGGGTTCCCGGAAGACGTCGGCGCAGACGACAGCTACGCCGCCATTAGGATAGCCGCAGCGGGGGGACGCGCCGTCACGCCGCCGGACGTGTGGTGCATAGAGGCGGTGCCCCAGAGGGGCTACCCCACGTGGCGCCTAAGGCGGGCGCAACACCTGATACAAGCCTTCGCGCGGGCGCTTCCAAACGTCGCCAAGGCCCCGCCGCCCTACAGAGTAATCCTCGCCGCCGAGGCCTACCTACACCTGTTTAACCCATGGCTCCTCCCAGCCGCCGCCGCCCTAGCCGCCGCCTCCGGACCCCCCGGCCTGGCCCTCCTCGCCGCAGGCGCCGCCGCGTTGCTGTACAAGCCCTACAGAGCCTGGGCGGCGGGCCAGATATACCTAATGGCAGCCGCCCTGAGAAACATATGGAACAAGGAACTCATATGGCAAAAACAAGAAAAGCCGCCGCCGTAAACGCCGCTTAGACTACAAAACACTACCCACACAAACCCCGGCAGTACACGCCCCATATGCCCACCCCTCAGTCGCCGTGTGTATAAGATACTTTTTTATTTACATACTTTCTCACCTACATGAAGTTCTGCCCGGTCTGTGGAGTTGAGCTCAAGCCCAGGGTCGTCTACGGCATCGAGATCGACCAGTGCCCCAAGTGCGGCGGGGTGTGGCTCGACGGAGGCGAGCTCAACAAGCTCATAGCCGCCGTAAAGGAGCTCGGCGACTACTCTGAGTACGAAGACGTCGAGGTGAGGAGAGAGAAGAAGAAGAGGTTCTTCGAGTTCTTCGACGAGCTCTTCGACTAGGGCCCTCTGCCGGCCTCCCCCCAAGCGCGCCCGCGGATGCGGAGCGAGGTGGCCCGGCCGCCTCCGGGCAGATGGGCTCGGCAGAGGCAACAGACGGCCGGATCCCCAAGGCCGGCTGGCCCATGGGCGAAGTGCCACGGGGTGATCGCCGGGGTTGGAGAGGGGTTGTTTTCAAGGCTTCTCAATGCCGCGGTAGACCGCCAGCACCTCTGGAACCACCTGGCTCCACGGCCTCACCTCGGCCCTGGTCACCTCGTTTACCTCGCCGGAGGCGCCCGGCATATATATCTCGGCCACCTCCCTAGAGAGGAGGGCCGGCACGCCCATCGCCAGAGCCTCAGCCACAAAGATGGAGTAGACCTCCCTAGCGCTCATGTTTATGGCATATCTAGCCCCCGACAGGAGGTCGAGATACCTCTCCCTGGGCTGCGGCGGGAGGAAGAGCGCGCCCCTCAGCCTCCTCCTCAGCGCCCGGAGGTGCGGCCCGTCCCCTACAACCAACAGCCTAAGCCCCAGCGCCGCCGCCACCTCATACGCCTTGTCAACCCTCTTGTACCTCTCCAGACGGCCCGCGTATACTGCGTAGTCGCTAGACGCGCCCCGCCACCTGTACAAAAAGACGTCGTCCCCCACGCCGTGCGGCACCACCACAGCCCCAACCCCGAAGTCCTCCTCCCACCTCTCCGCCTCGGGCCTGCTGGCCGCCACCACAGCCCCCACGGCCCCCGCAAGCCCAGCAACCCTCCGCCTCCAGACGGTCCACAGAGCCTCCCTCAGAGGCGTGTGGCCGCCCCCGTGGTAGTGCGGAGACAGCACCACGGGAGCCCCCGCCTCACCCGCCGCCACGCCGGCCTCCACGGAAAAGACCGCGTGGACGCTGTGGACATGGACAACGTCGGCCTCTGCCGCCAGACGTGCCACGTACCTCCTAAGCTCCCCCAGACGCCTAGGAATGTGGTAGGCCCCCCCAGGCGACCACACCGGCCAGAGGTGCACCTCCACGCCGCCCAAGTCCAACACCCTAAGCCCCCCCACGCCGGGCTCCCCCGCCAACACCACCACCCGATGGCCAACCCCAGCCAAAGCCCTAGCTAGGCTATACACCACATACTCCACACCCCCCAACCTCCCCGGCCCACCAGGCGACACCAACAAAACCCTCACCCAGCACCCCCACCCAAGCCAAATAAATACATTATGTGTCTAACATCAACGACCGCCTCTACCCCCGGCGACACCCTATAGAGGCGGCCTCCCGCCTCCTCCTCTGCGTTATGTTTATATGTGGTCGTGGGGGGTGTGCTATGGACTCCATGGCGCCGTTGCGCAGGAGGCTCTCAGAACAGCCGTGGACAAGGTAGTGGAGAAGCTCAAGGGGGCAAGAAGCTCTCCACAGAAGACATCTCCCTCCTATACCTCGGCACCATAGTAAACAAGCTGGGAGGGATAAGAGGAGAAATAGCGCGCCTAGAACAGAGGATGGAGGAAATGAACAGGAGAATCGACGAGACAAACAATAGGATCGACGCCACAAACCAGAGGATTGACGCGCTGGCAGACAGCCTAAGCAGGAGAATCGACGAGACAAACAAGCGGATTGACGCCCTAAGCGCCCGCATAGACGACGTGCAGAAGACCCTGCTGGAGATCCAGCGCCTCTTAATGGAGCTGCTGAAGACCGACACCGGCCGTTCTTGAGATGCATAACATCGGGCAGGTGAAATGGACGTATTAGGGGATGTGGTGTTGGGTTTGCAATTGGGGCTAGGGGTTGTGTGGTTGGGGAGAAGGGCGTCTAGAGGGGAGAGCCGCCGAGCTGTGGCCGCCGGCATATGACGTTGATCTACCACATCACGTACTACCCGCGGCTGAGGTCTGCGTATCTCCAGTTCGACGGTTGCAACTACGTCTGCCCCTGGTGTATTAGGAGACTTACGCCCTGGGACCACCACCTTCCCGACGCCGGTGGGCTCAAGACGAGGCGGCATCTAACGCTGGGCGAGCTGGTGGAGGTGGTCTCTGGCTTGAGAGAGCGCGGCGCTGTGGAGGCCGTCCTAGGCGGCGGCGAGCCGACGGTGGACCCGGAGCTTCCCCAGGTGGTGAAGACGCTCGCCGGGCTCCGGGTGAGGATTTTGACCAACGGCTTCAGCATTTCCGAGGAGCTCCTCGGGGTACTGAGGAGCTGCCCCGCCTGCGAGGTGGTGGTCAGCGTGAAGACCCTCGACCCGGCGCGCCACCTCGCGTACACGGGGAAGCCCCTCGGGCCTGTGTTGGCCAACGTCAAGAGGCTGGTCGAGGCCGGCGTCGCCGTGAAGTTCGAGACGGTGCTGATCCCCGGGCTAAACGACGTAGAAGACGTGGAGGAGATCGCGAGGTACATAGGCGAGGTGGCCGGCCCCGACGCCGTGTTGATAATCGACCCGCTGATCCCCATCCCCGGCACGCCCTGGAGGAGGCCGGCCCCGGAGGAGGTGGAGGAGGCCCACAGGCGGGCCTCTAGATACGTCAAAACGGCTCGGCACGGCGGAGGGGGGCCGGCGGACGTCCCACTCGTCGTCTTCCCGCCGCCCGGCGGCTACCAGGGCTCCAGCCGCTCCAGTAGCGGCCCGCCGCGCCCCCACACGGCTGTGTAGAGGGGGGCGTCCTTGGCGTACCGCCTCAATAGGCTTAGGCCGGCCGTCTTCAGCATCTGCTCCACCCCCCGCCAGTTGAAGACGTGCTTCGCGCCGGCCGTAGCGGAGATGACGGCTAGGCCCGGCGCCGTGTCGGCCACGTGCTGCGCCACGTAGATCTTCCCGCCGGCCGCCAGCATTTTGCCAACACACGACAGGTCTCTCACTGGGTCAACCATCCAGCTCACTGCGTCAAAAAGCAACACCGCGTCTACCCCCTGCGGCGCGAGCGACTTAACCACGTCTAAGACGTCGCAGGTGGAGTACGCCGGGTAGAGACATACGCCCCCTCTACACCCTCCTACCTCAGCCCCGAGGAGGGAGGAGGCGAGCTCCAGGTGGTCTCGCCTCGAGTCAAAGCCTATGTACAGCCGGGGGGCGGCCTCCTCCAGAAGCGAAAGCGCCGTGTGCCCCTCCTTCACGAAAGCCTCCAGCACCACGCCGCCCCTCCCCACCAGTTTGACAAACGCCCTTCTGACGAGCCTATACCAGCCTGAGATCTGGAGAGCCGAGTGGAGCATAGCCACCGTGTTTTCATCGACGTTGTTCTGCGCCACGTTTACCACGTTCAGCCTATCGAAAGAGCTGTGAAAATCGACGAACTCCGCCGCGTAGAGGTTGGTGGGGTATTCAGGCCTTTCTTCAAACACAAGCAACTCCTCCCCCATTATCCCCCTTATCTTATAAACAGGCGCCGGGTCGCCCCTTTCATCCACGGCGCCCCTCAACCTCAGGGAGAGATAGAGGATGCGCCCGAGCCAAGTCCCCCCCGCGGCCTCCCGCGCCTCCCGCCACCACTTCGCCGCATACCACGCGCTCCACCTCAAAGCCAGCCTGGCCTGACCCCCCAGAGCCCTAGAAAACTCTTCAAAAGCCACGGGTGGCCCCTCAACAATTTACATATCTCTTTCGGTGGCCCCAGCGGGCTCTACCTAAGGCGCCTGTAGAGGAGGACAAGCGCCTCGCGTGTAGCCGGCGAAAGCGCCGCGAAGACGGCGAGCGCCAAGGCGGCGATTAGAAGGCCGTTGGGTATAAAAGAGAGGAGCGTCGTGGCGGCGTCGCCGAATTTATACCAGCGGGGCATGGGCAGTAGGTAGAACAGCGCCAGGGTCCCCAGCGCCGGGAGGTAAAGCCTCGCCACCAGCGGACGCGCCGCCGCGCCCAGCAGAAGCGCCCTCACCGCCACGGCCGCCGCCGTTGTGGCGGCAGACGCCGCCACCATCCCCACCGCCCCAAAGGCCGAGGCGGCGTAGTAGGCCAGCGCCAGCCCAACCGGCGTCAAGGCCAGATCCCCCAACAGGGCCAGCCCCGGCTTGTCCCGCGCCGTGAATACGGCCTTCTCCTCCACCCCCAGGAGGAAGTTGCTGAGGTGGAGGTGGAAGCCCGAGAGGAGGAGGGCGACTGCGTTCGCCCGCATGGCCTCCACAAGCTCGCCCGAGAGCTCCCCAGGCCTCAGAAAGGCCACCAGCCAGTCGGGGGCGGAGGCCATCACCGCCGCCACGGCGAGATAGAGGTACAGCACGGCGGCGCCGTCGAGCAGAGCCCTCCTCGCCTTGTCCCCCGCCCTGAGGAGGGAGCCGTACATAAGCGGCACGATAGCCAGCGCGGGGTAGACCGCCTTGCTCGCCTGGAAGAGGACGTAGCTATACGACAGGAGCCTGTCTCCCCCCACCGCCCCGTAGACGTAGACGTAGAGACCCCCCGCGTAGGCCGCCGCGAGGGCCAGCGTCTGGTAGGACGCCCCCCGCGCCGCCTCCCTCAAAAGCTCCGCCGCCCGCCTAAGCCTCGGCCTCCTCAGCGAGGCGGCCGCCGTGGGGAGCGACATAAAGACGTTCACCGCCAGCGCTGTGTCGGCGGTTGGGAAGAGCCTAACCACGAAAGCCCCCACGACCTTCGCCGCCTGCGAGAGATAGCTCAGCGACGCCAGAAGGGTCTGCCGGTACACCGAGAGGTAGGCCCCCGTGGGGAGGCCCGCCAGAGCGGTGAGGACGAAGAGGAAGAGGTAGAGGGCGGGGTCCCACACCCCCGACAGAGCCAGGTAGAGGGCCGCCGCCGACGCCGCGGCCGCGGAGAAGATCAGGCCCAGCCCCAGGAGGTCCGGGAGGGCCCCCCTATCTCTAGCCAGAATCCGGGGGTACCACGTCGTTATATAGCCAAGCGCCGCCGAGGCTATGGCGAAGGCCGCGTTGAACCTAGCCAACTGTGCCAGCTCCCCCTCGGGCAGACGCCGGGTGACGGCCACCATGAAGACCAGCGACGCAACTAGGGAAAAGACCCCCGAGCCGACGGCCAGAAGCCTAGACGACACATGCGGCGGGGCGCCCCCCTATTAAAAGATATATGCCAGCCGGTGAGCTACGCCATGGAGCGCTACGCCGTCGTCGCCCACCACTACTGGGGCACCCCAGGAGGGGGCCAGCTCGTCTGCGCCGCCGCCGCCAAGGCGCTGGAGGAGGCGGGCTACAGGCCGGCCCTAGCCGGCACCTTCAAATTCGACCCCCGGAGATACGTCGAGTGGTACGGCATAGACATATCTAGGTACCCCGTCGAAACCCTCCCCATAGCCCCCAGGGCCTTCGGCCTCTGGAGCAGGCTCTACGTCTGGCTCCCCGCCAAGAAAGCCGCCGAGAGGTACAAGCCGGAGCTCCTCTTCATCGACGAAGTCGCCTACAAGCCCCTCGCCAGGGGGAGGAGGTTCAGGCTAGTGGAGTACATCCACTTCCCCTTCGAGGTTGTGGTGGACCCAAGGTACAGGGGGACCGGCCTCGCCTACGGGGAGGACCCCTACATCATGGAGCGGTACGGCAGATTCCCCATGAGCCTCTACTGGAGGGCCTTCGTCTGGGGGCTCAAGAGATACGCCAGAGAAAACCCCTTCCACTACGCCGACGCCGTGTTGGTCAACTCCCGCTGGACCGCCCAGGTGGCCAAGATGGTGTACGGCCAGGAGCCCCAGGTCCTCAACCCGCCCCTGCCCCCAAACGTAGAGGTGGTCGAGAAGCCGAGGCCCTTCGAGGAGAGGGAGCCCACCGTCGTGATGCTAGGCCGCTTCTCCCAGGAGAAGCGCTACCACTGGGTCGTCACAGAGGTCGCGCCCAGGCTGTTGAAGGAGGTCCCCGGCGCCAAGATCATAATCTTCGGCGGCGCCGCCACCCCCACCCTACAGGCCTACAGAGACAGGGTGAGGAAGATGGCGGAGGACGCCGGCCTAAAGACGGCAGAGACGCTAGACGCCCACGCCCACATCTACCTAATAGCCAACGCCCCCCGCCGCGTCATAAACGACGCCATGGACAAGGCCAGGGCCTTCCTCCACGCCACCATAAACGAACACTGGGGCATAGCGGTGGCGGAGGCCATGGCCCGAGGCCTCACGCCGGCGGTCCACAGGTCCGGAGGCGCCTGGACAGACCTCGTCATGGAGGGCAGATACGGCCTAGGCTACACAACCGCCGAAGAGGCCGTAGAGGCGCTGGCGAAGCTCCTCACCCAGAAGGCCAGCTACGCCCCCCAGGAGAGGGCCCGGGAGCTGGTCTTCCAGAACTTCGCCAGCGCCCTCCGGAGGTACATATGATACTGGCCACATACCTCCCCCTCTTCAGGATACACGAGCTGGAGATATTTGACAGAAACCACCGAGAGATAAAGCCGGACGAGGTGGCGATATGCGTGGACTACTACCACACCGAGAGGCAGATGCCCATCGTCGAGATGTACACCTCGCGCTACAGCCCACACCTCATCCTCGGAAACTGGAGAAACAGAACGTCGTGCCTACTCCGCCTAGTGGACTACATCCAGAGGAGAGGCGGAGACGGCCTAATAGTGGACTCAGACGTCTACATCCCCAACTTCCACCAGCTGGACAAGGCCCTCGACCTCCCCTTCTACCACATCGCCGAGGGGCCCTGGGGCGGCCCCCGCGTCCGGTGCGAAAAGAGAGGCCAGCTGGAGGTCTGCTACTGGAGGGTAAGAGCCCTCTGGGCGAGGACCATGCAGGTGTTCGCCGGCCCAAAACAAGCCATTAGATACAGGGAAAGGCTCAACCTAGACGTGGAGCCGGTCCTCAAGACCATAGAGGCCATGGACCCCCTCTACGCCGCCCCCCTAGCAGACGAGACGACCCTAGGCATAGTCTACGACAAAGCCGGCATCCGGGAGGTCCCCTTCGTAGTGGCGGCGAAGCACGATAGACACAGAAGCGACCCGGCTTCCACATCTCCGAAGCTCTACGGCGAGCTCAGAGCCAAAGCCCTCTGGCGGCTCTTCAAATCCACAGGCTACGCGCCGCCCGCCGCCAGATACCTCGTCACCTCCCTCTACTACTCCATCCTCACAGTCTTCAAGCCGTGACCTCCCGGGGGAGGCAACGCGCCAGCTCCTCATGTAGGTCAGGGTCTAGCAGAAGCCGGCATGTCTCCCATCTACACCTCCTACGCGCCCTCAGCGCGTTGTATTTATATACAACGCGGGCCCTCCACTGCTCCAGCCCGCCGTAGCCGCTCCTCCAGCCGTAGTAGAGATAGGCGGGGAGACCCAGGAGGGACTTCAGAAGAGATAGATACGTCACCCCCTCCAGCCTCAGTATCCCGTCGACATACGACGCCAAGAGGAAATCCTTGGCGCTGTACCCAGAACCCCCCTCGGCCCTTAGATGATCGGCCCCCGTTCTTACAACCCTCGCCTCGAACCCCCTACACTCCACGTACTTCTTCACCCACGCGTCTTCGTACACGTTCAGCCACGGAGGTAGCCTAAGACCCTCTATAGCCCCGCGCCTCAGCAACGTGTCGTGTAGACCCCCCCTCACGTTGAACCTCTTAATTGCGTACTCCACAACGTCCACCCCCCTAGCCCTCAGGTAGGCGAGCCTGCTCCCCCAATACGTCGTAAAATCGACGCCCCATATGAGCCCAACCCTAGGCTCCGCCATATACCTCTGCGCCTCCTCCCACCACCCGCTGCGTAGGACAACGTCGTCGTCTATAAACATAAGCCACTCGTCGCTGGTATATTGGAGGAAGTAGTCCACCGCGGCTTGACGCGCCGTGGCTCTAGTGGGCCTGGCCGCCCGGCTCCTCAACACCACCACCTCCCTCAGGCCCCCCAACCTCCCCTCCACGTACTTCGCCGTGTCATCCGTCGAATCGTCCACCAACACGAAGGTCCTATAGGGGATCTGCAGAGTGGACTCCAGCACAACGCCAAGCCGGTCCCCAAGCCGGCTCAGAGAATTCTTCGTAATCATGGCGACCACCACCACGGCAACCCCAGGGGCCGGCCTTAAAAGTGTTGGCGGTGGTCAACCCACGTAGGTCAACACGCCACCTCTAATAAGCCTTAGAAGCCTCTCCTCCCCCAACACGCGGAGGAGGCTCGCCCGCCTAAACAGCGCCATGTAGATGTCGCCAGCGTCGAGCTTCACCACAGGGGCCTTGTAGATGTCAAGCACCGCGCCGGCCTTTGCCAGTCTGCCGCCCAGGCGCCACCCGTCTATGTAGGCCTTCCACGCCAGCCTGGCGTACTGAGGCACCAGCGTGTGCCTAGCCAACACCTTGGCGTAGAACGCCCACACCAGCCGCCTACGCCGGAGGTTGGTGATTCTGAGGAGGGCTATCTTCCCCTTGAAGGCGTGGTACAGCTGGAAGGGGCTAGCCCAGCCGAAGGTGGCGCTCCTCCTGTGTCTCCCGGCCACCACGGGGACGGAGATGACCCTGTAGCCGGCGTTCCAGAGCCTAAGCCCAAGCACGTTGTCGTCAAAATAGGCAAAAGCCCAGTCGTCAAAAAGCCTCTCTCCACCCACCGCCCTCCTCACGGCCTCCACCCGGTAGATAGAGTAGGAGCCGTCGGGGTAGGTGATGTAGATGGGCCTGGAGAGGGGCTGCCCCCTCCTCCCCTCGAAAAGAGCCATGGGGCGGAGCAACTCGTCGAGGAAATCACCCGCGGTGTCTACCACGGAGGGGTCGCCGTACTTCACCACCACCCCCTGACACGCCCCCAGCCTCCCGTCCCTCTCCAGGTACTCGACCAGGGTCCTCAAGCTCCCGGGCTCGGGAACCGCGTCGTTGTTCAGCAGAACGACGTATTTGCTCTCCCTGTCCCTCGCCCTAAAGGCGACGTTGTTGCCGCCCGTAAAGCCCAGGTTCCTATCCAGCTGGATGAACTTAGCCCTGCCGCCCCTCCCCCTCCACCTCTCTACGAACTCCCTAACCGCCCTGTTGCTCCCGTCGGTGGAGCCGTTGTCCACGACAACCAGCTCGTAGTCCGGGTAGTCGAGCTCCGCCACCCCCCTGAGAGAGTCGAGAACGACGTCCAAGAATCTGCCGCTGTTGTAGTTAAGCCAGAGGATAGACACCCGCGGCCAGCCCACGCAGGCGACTGCCGACCCCCATTAAAAAGTTGACGGGCTCAGTAAAGCCTAAAAGCCGCCCGCTCCCGATGGGCGTGAAGATAAAGATCGCCGTTGTCGTCAGGGCATACAGGCGCTACAGCTACCTTCCCCAAGCGGTTGAGTCCGCCCTAAGGCAGACCAGAAGGCCAGACGCCGTTGTTGTAGTGGCCGACGACGTCGACAAGCTAAGGGGCTACCCCGTCTACGCGCTTGAGACAAAGACGGACAAGCTGGGCGAGGCCGTAGCGGCGGGGATCAAGGCGGCCGAGGGAGACGTCGTCGCCTTCCTAGAAGACGACGACCTCTTCCACCCAGAGAAGCTACAGACGGTGGAGAGGATCTTCACGAGGAGGAGGCCGGCCGCCCTCCACCACATGCAACACTACATAGACGAGGGGGGAAACCCGGCGGATCAGCACCCAGCCGCGAGGAGCTACGCCGCGGGGCAGCCGCCCGCCGAGGTGGAGGTAGGGAGAGAAAACATCTTCACGCTGGTGGAGAGGTACCCCCTCCTACACCACAACCTCTCCTCCTGGGCCGCCCACAGAGACCTGCTACAGGAGGTAATCCACGTGCTCAGCAGGCTGGAGATCATGCTCGACTTCTCCCTACTGGCGCTGGCAGCCGCCTACGGCACGGCGCTACACATACCCAACAAGCTCACCTACTACCGCGTCGGAGGAGGCGCCTCCCACATGCAGGGCGTAGGCGACCTCCCAAAGGTGGTCTGCACCCGAAACAAAGACGCGATAGACGCCGAAACCCTCCTCCACGCGGTAAAGGACAAAAACGTGAGGAAGGCCGTCCTCAGGAACTACGTAGACCACGCCAAATACGTCTACATATACAACGCCCTCTATAAATGCGACAAAGCGTACAAAGTATCGACGGCCAAACTCCTGGCGAGGCTAATCGTTGCAAAAGCCACAAAAGCCCACCCAGTGAGCTGGCGGACAATAGCGGGGATAGCCATAGCCCCAATAGTAGGCCGCCGCAGACTCGCCGAGAGAAGCCTCAGGAAGATGTACGGCGCCGCCCCCTCATAGGGAGAGGCGGTAGAGAGAAATCAAATAAGCCAAATCCGCCACCTTCACCCCAGAAAACCCGCAACCCGAGAACTTCTCGATGAGGGGCGCCGCCGGGCCGTGGATCTCCACAAGCCACTGGGGGACGGACCTCAGCACCTCACAGGGCTGGGCCATGAGCCACCACTCGCAGCCCTCGCAGTCCACCTTAGCCAGGTCGACGCCGTGCCGCCTCAGCACCTCCCCCCAGGGCATGGTGGCGATCTCCAGATCCCCCTCGCGGAGCCCCGTGCCAGGCCCCTCCAGCCCCACGCGTATGCGCCCGCCCCCTCCCACGCCCAGGTTGTACATCTCGACGACGCCCCCGAGGCCGTTGTACTCCACCACGTCTCTGAGGACAGAGAAGAACTTGGGCACGGGCTCGTAGGCGTAGACCCTCTCGGCCCCCCTCTCTGCGAAGAGGAGGGCCGTCTCGCCGATGTAGGCCCCCACGTCGAGCACACGCCTCGCCGACGCCCGGTACATCCCCTCCAGATCCTCGAGGAGGACCGTCAGCAGGCCGGCGTCCCCCCGCGGCACCCTCAGGACGTACCTCGTCCACCTAGGCCGCACGTAGACATAGCCCCCCTCCCCCCACACCACGTGGCCAGCCGAGGCCAGCCGCCTCAGCAGACGAAATAGAGCAGTGGAGTCCACCCTAACCCCACGCCACGTGTAGGACACGCCCAAGGCCCTCCGGGCCGCCTCCCTAAACACGGCGCCCAGCCCCATCGACCTGGCGGTGGCCGACAACCCGCGGAACATGGCCGAGGCCGAGGCCGCCATTAAAAATATTTATGTAGGGGAGGAGGCGCCCCCCATGTGGCCGGCCTGGCTATACGCCGCCTCAGCGATCTCGGGGGCGGCAGTGGGCTTCGTCCTGGGGGTCATCGGGGGCGGCGGCTCCATCCTGGCCATACCCCTCCTCCTCTACTTCGCGGGGCTGGCCACGTTGACCGACCTCAACACAGCCGTCCACCTCGCCGTCGGCTCCACGGCGCTTGCTGTGGGCGCCAACGCCCTAGCCAACTTCCTCATGCACTGGCGCAGAGGCAACGTATCGCCGAGGGGAGCCGCCGTCTTCTCCGCCGCCGGCGTCCCAGCGGCCTGGGCAGGCGCGTGGCTCGGCAAAGCCACCCGCGGCGAGGTCCTCCTCGCCGCCCTCGGCGCCGCCATGGTAGCCCTCTCCATCTGGGTCCTAAAACGCAGAGCCGCCGGAGGCCGGCAGCTAAACCTCGCTAAGGCCGGGGCGGGAGGCGCGGCCGTCGGCTTCCTCTCCGGCTTCCTCGGAATCGGCGGAGGCTTCCTAGTGGCGCCGGCACTCATGTGGGCAGGCCTAGACGTCAAGAGGGCAGTCGGCACCTCCCTAGCCGCGGTCGCCGCCTTCGGCTTAACCACCGCCGCCGAATACGCCACAAGCGGCTACCTAGACCCCCTCATCTCCCTAGCATACCTCGCGGGAGGAGTGGCAGGAGGAGCAGCAGGCGTGGCAGTAGCTGCCAAAACCCCCCGCGAAAAAATCGCAATAGCCTACGCCGCAGTCCTAGCCGCAGTGGGGATATACACAATAATCAAGGCACTAAAACCATAATGAGAACGTGAAGATCAACCACTGGAACCCCCGGCCGCCCTCAGTAGCAACAGCCAGTCGGATAGATTTATAAAAATTCAAGTAGCCATAGGCATGTCCCCCGTGGCCACGCCCGAGCCGAGGGTCTACACCACCGTGACGAACGCCCCGCCGCCCCCCACGGAGCCCGCAGGCGGACAGACCCCCGCCTGTGTAGCAGACGTGTGGCACGACAGGCGGGCGGAGGCGCTGGGGCTGAGGCTTAGGACCGGCGAGCCGCGGCGAGTCCTCGTAGGCCGCGGCACCTTCGTCATATACGCCGACGACCACGGCATATGGGGGATCGACGTAGAGGTAGAGAGGTGGGACAGAAACCCCGCCGAGGTAGACAGAGCACTGGCGGAGACAGGCGTAAAGACCTACGGCTGAGCCCCCAACAGCCAAGCGGCACCACAGAGGCGTTGCCTCGGCCCGCGCCCGGTAGCGCGGGTGGCCGTCCCCCCGCGGCCACGGAAGCGCGCCCAAAGCCCAGCCGGCGCCGCTTAGACGGAACCCGAACCAGAAGCTAGAAATCGACGAAGTTATAAAAACACTCGTAATTTTAAACGGTGTCAGCCGAAGTTTTTGGAGAGACCCCTTCCTAGGCCCACGGAGGAGGGGTACGTCGCGGCGCGTCTTCTTGAGGCTCTCGTCGAGGCCAAGCTAGCCCTTGACTTCCTACAACGCGGCCTCGTGAGAAATGCGGCGGGGAAGGCCTTCCAGGCGTGGAGGGCGTACATGGCAGCCCTCCTAAGGCTTGAGCTCGAGAAGCTAAAGGCCGCCGCCAAGAGCGAAGAGGAGAGGCGCTGGCTTGTGTCGAGGGCTGTGCCCGGGGTGCCGACGGGGAGGATGAAGGGGCTTTCGCAGATGCTGGAGGAGGTAGGCCACGTGGGTCTTTCTCTCTGGACAGACAGAGCGCTTCACCTCCACGACTACCAGCACCACGGGCCGGACCCCGCCGGCGAGTACTCCAAGTACTCTTCTAGGGAGGAGGCGGCGAGAGACGTCGTCACGTTGATACGCGAGCTGGTCGGGCTTGTCGACGCCATAAAGACAAGAGCCAAGTGGACAGAGGAGCTGGAAAAGGCGCTGGGCGAGGTGAAGAGACAGCTCGCCTAAGGCACCCAACCGCGGCCCCCCAAATCTCCACGCCTCCGCCGGCCCCAGAGACGTTAAGCCAAACGGCCGCCGGCGGCCGGGGGAGGCCTTGCACAAAACCCCCGCGGACTGGCCGCGGCCGGCGCTTCCCGAGGGCCCGGGCTCCGAGCCGTTAAGCGCTGCGATGCCGCCCGTTGCGCAGAGGAGGCGCGTGCGGGCCGCGCGCCGTCCAAGGCTACTGTAGTTATAAATAGCCGACTCCCGGCTGAGGCGTGGGTAGAGAGGAGGTGGAGATTCTCAGAGAGAGGGCCTTCGCCTTTTTAGAAGCCGCCGAAGATGACCTTAGAGCCGGAAGGGTGGACATCGCCGCCTTCCACTGCGAGCAGGCGGTACAGCTGGCGCTCAAGTACGTGCTGGCGAGGGAGGCGGGCTACTTCCCACATACGCACTCGCTGAGGAGGCTCTTTGAAGAGGCTAGAGAGGTGAGGCCGGATCTGTGGGACCTCTACGTGGAGCACAGATACGCCTTCGAGGTGATGGAAGACGCCTACATAGGCGCCCGGTATCTACCGCGCAGATACGCCAGAGACGTCGCCGAGGGACTTCTAGAAGTTGCGAAAGAGCTGGTGAAGAGGGCATGCGGCTAGAGGAGCCCCGCCGGCCCCCGTGGCTAGAGGCGGCCATGCGGAGGAGGAAGTACCTAGAGAACTGGAGGACCTACGCCGCGGAGATATGTAGAGAGGCGCGCAGACACCTAGGCGACGCCCGAGTCGTGGTGTTCGGCAGCGTCGTAAGAGGCGACTGGACGCCAGACAGCGACATAGACATCTTAATCATCAGCGAGAAGGCTCCCCAAGACCCTACGGAGAGAGCCAAGATAAACACAGCCCTCAGAGAAGCCATAGGCGACTACGCGGCCCCCTTCGAATTCCACTACGCAACGCCAAGACAATACGCAGAGTGGTACAGCAGGTTCATCGACGCAAAAGCCGAAATATGCTAGCCGCGGCGCGTCCCCCAGCGCCCATAGTCCCCGGCCGCCGCAGGAGCCGCCTCAGCCCGGTCCTACAGCGGCTTATAAAGGCGGCCTCCCGTCTCTTCCTCCTCTTCGCCGGCCTCCTCTGCGTTATGTTTATATGTGGCCGTGGGGGGTGTACTATGGACTCCATGGCGCCTGTTGCTCAGGAGGCTCTCAGGATAGCTGTGGACAAGGTAGTGGAGAAGCTCAAGGAAGGCAAAAAGCTCACCACGAAGGACATCTCCCTCCTATACCTCGGCACCATCGTAAACGAGCTGGGAGGGATAAGAGGCGAAATAGCGCGGCTGGAGCAGAGGATGGAGGAAATGAACAAGAGAATCGACGAAACAAACAAGCGTATAGACACGGTGGCGGAGAGCCTAAGCAGAAGAATCGACGAAACCAACAAGAGAATCGACGAGACAAACAAGAGAATTGATGAGACAAACAAGCGGATTGACGCGGTGGCGGCTGAGCTGTCTAGGAGGATTGACGCCCCAAGCGCCCGCTTAGACGACGTGCAGAAGACCCTGCTGGAGATACAGCGCCTCTTAATGGAGCTGCTGAAGACTAGGCAGACCTAGCCGTCGCGCGGCAGTCCACAGCCCACAACCCTCTTATACAGCCCGGGACGGCCACACAGTCGACGAGACTTTTTTACATAAAAACTCCTCCCACATGTCCTTCGAGGAGGCGGAGCTCCTCAGAAGCACGCCTTTTTGAAAAACGCCCAGAGACTGATCGAGGAGGGCGAATACGCCCCGCCTTCAGCCTAGAGCAGTACTGCCAGCTCATCCTCAAGTACAAGCTCCTGCTGAAGAAGGGCGGCTACCCAAGGACGCACTCGCTGAGGAGGCTCATTAGGGAGCTCGGCGAGGTGGAGCCCCAAGCGCTGGAGCTGGTAAACAACATCGCCTACCTTCACTACGTAGCAAGGCTCGAGGAGGCCTACATAGCCTCCCGATATCTGCCCGTAATATACGAAGAGGCTGAGACGACCGTGCTCCCTGCCCTAAAGGGCGAGACTTGTTGTTTGTGTTGTCAAGGACCTGGCGAGGTTTGTAGGGTGTTTAGAAAGTCGAAGGCTGACAAAGCCAACCGTCTGCCCCTGGGCTTCCGCCGCTGTCCACCGCCGAGGCGGTGCCTGGGCCTCCCCTTCGCCGGCACAACTGCCTTGGGCGCTGGTTGACAGAGCGTGGGGGCAACGGCGCGCGGCCCCCTCAAGACCCACTAGGATACGCCGCCCCTCACTGCCGAATACACGCAAGAGTGTTCGGCCTACGCAAAAATGGTGAAGCTACCTTATCCACGCCCCCTTCCCGCCTCGACAGCCGCCGGTGGCGTTCAGCTCTGCGCGCCACATTTTTAAGCCAGACCTCCGGCACAGCCGTGGGGGATCCCCTAAGCTACTTAAGAAACTACAGGGCGGTGGCGGAGCTGGTGAAGGAGGTGGCCAGGTGGTACGACCCAGAGGCGAGGGTGTACGTCTTCGGGTCGGCCGTCAGAGGCGACTACACCGCAGCCAGCGACATAGACATCCTCGTCGTGACCAACGCCGTCGAGAGGAAATACGACATCATGACGGAGGTCTACAGAAGGACGGAAGCGCCGGTGGAGGTGCACGTGACGACCCCCCAGCAGTTCCAGAGGTGGTACAGAAGGTTCATCCCACCCAACGAGCTGGCCGAGGTCTAGCCCCCTAACAACCTTAAAAACGGGCTTCCACGCCTCTACGTGATAAAGGAGGTAGAGGTGAGAAGCCTCAGAGGGCTGACGTTCAGAAAGGGGGCCTTCGAGGCGGCCCGCATCAACATAATAACGGGTTGCAACGGCGCCTACAAGACCACCCTCCTGGAGGCGGTAGCCGCGGCCCTCCTCACGCGCGCAGACAGAGGCGAGATGTACGCCCTTGCCGCCCTAGCCTCAACCATGAGAATGGACGACTTCTGGCTCTACGGCCTGCTGAGAGACGGGTTCGAAATCTCCATAGACGGCACGCGCTATAGAGGCACCCCCCTCGCCTACCCCGGGGGCTACGGAGGCAGAATCGAAGACGGCGAAGGACCCGCCCTAGAAGTGGCGATATCGGTCATGCAGATACCAACGCCGTGGGGGGCGGCGATACAGTACAACACCTCCATAAACCCCAACCCCCAGCGCCCTCCGCCGGAGAGACCCGCAAGATTCGTGGCATTCGCCACCCCCAACCCAATCGCCCAGAACTTCGTATACAACCTAATGAAGATAAGCAATCTGGCAAAGGCGGTAGAGCTCCTCCAGAGGCTATACGGCGAGGAGGGCTTCAAAACCATCACCATAAAACACGACGAGCTGAACAGGTCCCAGCTCTACATAAGCGTCAAAGACAGAGATCTACCAATCCAATACCTAGGCAGCGGCTACGCCGCCGTCCTCCTCCTAACCCTCGCCGCAACCCGCGACATAGTCCTCTACGACAGAAAACCACCTCCACCCCTGGCTCGTAGACAGGGTGGCCACCCTAATGACAGAGGCCGGAACCACCCAGTGGATCGTCACAACCCAAAGCCTAGAAGCCATAAACATAATACTAACACACGCCAGCAAAGAGGCAAACATAGTGGAGATAAGCAAGAGAGGCCTCGTGAGGACGTACCCCGGCGACGAGGCACTACACAGGATAGAAAAGCTAGAACAAGACCCCAGAGGCAACTGCCTGTGACCCAATAGTGCAAGACAGAAGCGGCCTAAAACACATAGGCATCCTCGGCATAAAACAGAAAACACAGATGTCAAAACATAAGAAAAACAAGATGCTACACTACAAGAGGATGCAACACTAGTATGTGAGGGCGGAGGCAAGGACAGAATATGCCAGCTCGCCCAGGAGCTACACGAGGAGGCCGGCGACGCCGAGATACACATCCTCCTCGACGGAGACGCAAGAGGCACCAACTGCGGAGGCCCCTTCAACATCTATAAGACGAGAAGAACATAGACGAGTTGGTCTACAGCGAGCTCCTCAAAAGCATCAACCCCACCGACGCAGAACGCCAGCTGGCCCTACAGGAGACAGACAGCAGAGCAAAGGCCTACCTCGCCATGTACCTAGCGTGGAAACACAGGCATGAGCTCACCCACGAAGGCGACTACTGGACATGCATCCACGACCTCTACCACACGGCAGGGCTCAAACTAGACAGCCTCAAAAAAAGGCCAGACCTCAGCCAAATCCTAAACCTCATAGAGCCAGAAATCAAATAACGGCAACCCGCATACAGCTTCAACACGCCGAATCTCTCCATGAACATGTTTATATGTCAAAGGCTAGTCTTAACAGTGCAGGTTGAGACCGTCGGGAGGGCCGGTCTCCAGTCTCTGCGGCTGTTCAAGCCGCACATAGCTAAGCCTTTACAGCCGATAGCCCCGCCCTTCAGGGCGGGGAGGGGGTCACGTAGAGAAGAGGGGGAGAGGCGCAAAAACCCACAAAAGCTGGGACAAGCCGGCTAGATGATATACAGCGCCCTAGTGCAATCCGCTGTGCAACCGGCGCCGACGCATACAGCGGCGTGTGTACCCACCACATCCCCACCGTCTCTAGCGCCGTCTAGCTGTGAAGCAAAGACAGAGACGCCGACGGCCTCAGAAGTCACCGTAGTAGAGGTAGTAAGGCGCGTGTTAACGGCCATGAGAATCCCCGTCCGTAGCATTAGAGGCATTTCCGACGCAGAATAGGCATGTACATCGCCGTAGTCCTAGAGCACAGCGCACGAGAGGCTCTGAAAAGCTGGCTGGATATATCAGACCGGCTGAGGGTATGCGGAATAAACATCCCCATATTCGTCGACTGGACAGGCCAGATAGACGTAACCCCCGAGGAGCTCGGCACACACCTGGAGAGGCGCTGGCGAAAATGGGCCTACTCCTAATCACACAGGAGCCCATAGACGCTGTGGAGGCCGTCGGAGAGGAGTGGTAGACGCGCCACATAGACACCAGCGCCTCAGCCGCCGGTCAACCCGCCGCACCGCCACACGCACAAAACCATGGCCAGAGGAGAGACATAGAGCGGGCCCAGGCCCCCGCCGCGGCGTCACATGTTGCTCCACAGAGGCGGGCGGGCTTGTGCCGTCAATGGCCCAAAGTTAATAAAGGCCGGGCCATATAACATCATGGGCGAGTCCGCCTTTGGCGTTGTGAGAGAGCTGGAGGTGAAGAACTTCCGCGGCGTTAGGGAGGGCAGCATAAAAGACTTCGCCGCGGTCAACATCTTCGTTGGCAGAAACGGCACTGGAAAATCCTCGATTTTAGAGGCGCTCTACATAGCTCTCAAGCCAGATGATGGACTGGCCTACGTCGTGAGGAGGCGCGGCTGGTTCGGCCTGGCCTCGGCAGAGGCGCTGTTTTACCACGGGCAGAAAGAGATACACATATCTGCAACGCTAAAAGAGGGAAAGAAGACAGAGCTCAAAATCAAGCCAGGCATGCCTAGCGCGGATACAATCCCGGTGCTTAGAGAAAGAGGGTTAAACGTGGAAGAACTCTTAGCTCTTGACCTGGAGACCGTAGGAGGAGTAAAGGCGGCACAACTCTATATGGACGAAGACGGCAAGCTTCACTACATCTTCCTTAAAGAATGGTCTAGGCCGATTTATGAGGCGGTATTTGTCGACTGGAACAGCGTCTATCAATATGGCTCGCCCGAGGAGGCCTACTCCAGGATGGTGGCCAAAGCGGGCGCGGCGGCCAAGGAGTCGGTGGTCAAAGCGTTGCGCTCCCAGTACAAGGACCTCAGCGACGTCATGCCGCTCTACGTCCGCGGCAGGTGGGTGCTCCACCTGGTCTTCGAAAACATCTCGGTGCCCTTCTACGCCGTAGGCGACGGCGTAAGATACGCGCTCATGCTCCTGATCCAAGCCTTAACGCCAAGCGGAGCCGCCGTGATGTTGGAAGAGCCTGAGCTCCACACCCACCCCAGCCTCATGAAGATCGTCGCAAACGCCATCTTGAGATCCCACATCGACCGCGGCAACCAGATTTTCGTCACAACACACAGCCTAGAGCTCATCAAGATGATAACAGAGGAGGCCAGGGGGATGGGGCTTAAAAACCTAAAGGTATTCAGACTCGCCCTGGACCGCGGGGCACTCCACGCCGAAGAGTACACGCTCGACGAGGCATGGAGGGCGCTGGAGAAATTGGGGTGGGACCTAAGAAAATGAGAGCCGTAGTGCTTCTGCTAGAGGGACAGACGGAGGAGATCCTCTACTACACCCTACTGAAGAGGGTATACAAGGCACAGGAGGCAAACTGCGCCGAGACCCCAGAGAAGCTTAGAGACCTGCTTGAACCTCTAGGCAGGAGGAAATGCCTGAAGGTGAGGCAGGTGTATGTGGCGATGTGCAACTGCAGCGGCGTAGAAAACATCAAAGAAACGCTAAAGCTCCTACTCAAGAGACGCGAACTAGCCGAGGCGCTCAGAGACACCGCTATACATATTGTAATCGCCGCCGACAGAGACGAGAGGCCCGCACAGGCCATTAAGGACATGTTGCAATCGCTGGGCTATACCCCCGCCGAGAGCGGCGGCACTACTGTCATACCCCCGCTCGGGTTGCCAATCCACGTGATAGAGCAGGGAGGCCGAGAAGACACAGCCACCGGCCAGATAGAAGACGACCTACTCAAGCTTGTCGAACTTGTCCACCCAGACCTTACACAGGCCGCGGCTAGGCTGGAGGAGGCCCACGGGGCGCTGGACAACAAACAGAAGCTACTGCTCTACCTCGCCCTCCTCAACCGCAGACCTGGGATAAGAAAACTCTACAAAGCCGTAAAGCGCCTACTCAAAAACGCAGACGAAACCGCGCTGAGGCAGGCGCTGAAAAACATAGTAGAGCAACTAGACAAGCTCACAGCGGCCTAGCAGACGCCAGCACCAGCCCTCCGACGGCCCCCACACCCAGAAACGCCAACCGGGCAAACCGGGCGCTTCCCCCCACCACGGGGAAGCTTAAAAAGCGCACCTGCGGCGGCCGCCCCGAGACAAACTAGACGGCCAGGTCGGCGTGGGGACGCGGCTTGTAAACAACCGCCGCGGCCCTATTCCACTCTGCCGTAGAGCCACGCTAAAAACGAACGATTATCTTTAGCCCCGTTACGACGCCCGCCTGCACTCCGGCCGGCTGCGGCGGACTCCGCCAGGCGTCAGCGCGTCCCTCCGCTGCCGCCGAACTGCGCTTGGAGAAGTCTGTAGAGCTCCTCCTCGAGAATTTTGAGCAACCGCTCGGCCTTTATCCTAAGCTCCTCAAACTGGCGCTCCTCTAGAAAGTCGTGGAAAAAGTTGGCGTGGAGGATCTCCAGCGCCAAGACGCCCTCTTTAAACGCCTCAACAACCTCCCCGCCCCCCTCTCTAGCCGCCAGCTCGCGGACTAAGACGTCTAGAAAACGCCTCAAGTCGCTGTGTCTAGTGATCGGCCTACCCCCCTTCAGCAGAGACAACAACGAAGCCAAGTTATTCGCTATGCCCCACAGGTGCTCCGACGCCTTACTGTAGGCTCCACGCGCCAGATAACTCCGGTAGTTTTCATAATACTTCTCCACAAGCGCCAGCCTCCTCTCAACCTCCTGAAGAACGGCGTTCACCGCTTAGCAACTACATCCCTATAGGGGTACAGAGCCAGCTCCCTCACCGCGCCGTCAGGTTTCACAACCACTTTCTCCAGCCTAACCACGACCTGATATTCGTCGGGAAAAACCCCAGCGTCCCGAAAGATAGACCACGAGCTCTCGTCGAAATACAGCTGGTCTACGCCAGAGAAAACGCCAGGAATTACGTAAAGCCTAACCCTCCTCCCAACGACGTGCTCCCTAAAGGCCCCCTCCTCCTCAGCCGAGAGAACGCCGCCAACCCTCCTAACGCCCAAAACCTCGCCCTCAGCCCACGCCTCGACAAACAACCCAATGCTATACTGCTCGCTGAGGTACTTACTGTCAACCTCCAGAAACATCTGCGAAAGGCCGCCCCTCATCACATAGCCCCTCCTCACAGGGCTTTCAACGATCAAGGCCACAACCGACACCACACAATCGTTTTTAAACCTAAACCCAAAGCCCCCCAAGGCGGCCTCCCCACCCCCCACCCGCCTCCCACGCGCACGCCCCGCCACAGCCCAACGCTAGGGCCGGGGTTGCCGACGCAATAGGCCCTCCGCAGATCTACAAGCCTACGCCCAGCAACCAGCGGCGGCTTGTTTAAGGCGCCGCCTCCGGCGCCTGCTACACCCACCTCGCCGACAGCGCCACGTCGACGGGCGGAGCGCAGACGGCGGCGAGCCCATATAGAGATATAGATTTAAGGCATATTCATGGATGTGGAGCTGTACGTCAAAAACTGGCGCTGTATAGAGGAGGCCAGAGTCTCCCTGAGGCCGGTGACGGTTTTCATCGGGGGGAACTCCACCGGGAAGTCCAGCCTAGCCTACGCAGCTTACTTCCTGGCAAAGGTCTCAGAGCCGGAGTGGAGAGGCGTCAACAAGGTTCTGGCCCAGCTATACGGCGTTAGCTTAGACGGCGTTGTTAGAAGCGACGGAGCGAGGAGATTCTACCCGGTCGAGGCCGGTGGAGCGCGCTTCGAGGCGCAGAGCCCAGACAACGCGGCGGCGCCAAACGCCAAGCCGTGGAGAGACCACTATCTACTACCCTCGCAGAGGCTCAGCTTCTCGAGGATGTCGCAGCTGATCCCCAAGATACGAGAAGCTGTGAGCAAACACCCGGTCGGCCGTTTCTCGCGCTCGCGTCAAGCCTCTTCGAGACCTTGAAGACAATCCCCGTAATGCCGCCGCTGTACTTCTTCCTCGAAGACTTGACAAAGCTCTACCTTGGCAGAGGCTTCGTAAGGCGCCGCGAGATGGGCATAGGCACCTTAGTCGAGGAGGTGATGCCCCTGCTCAGCCTCATCGCCTACAGCTACGTGGATCCCTTCATCACGAAGCTCCAGCTACCCCTCGACCTGGCGCCAGACGGCTTCGCAGACTCCGCCATAATCGAACAGTTCGTCGACGCGGCACGCGAGGACAGCCTCCTAGTCATCGAAGAGCCCGAGATACACAAGAACCCCATCACCACCATAAACCTAGTTAAACACATCGCGGCCAGAGCGGTGGAGAAGAAGCTAACAGTTGTGATGACCACACACAGCGACATCACCATAAAAGCCCTCCTCAAGGCCGTAGAGGACAAAAGCCTCGAGACGCAACACGTGGCAGTGTACTACTTTGAGAGAAGCGCCGAAAACCCATGGACGAGAGTCAGAGAGCTGCGCATCTACGAAGACGGGACAATAGAGGAGCTACCAGACGTCGAACGAGTAGTCTCGGTGCTGTACTAAACACTTGGTGCTAGACCACTCTGCGCTCACACCCTGCGGCGACAAGCCTGAAGAAAAACGCAATACGGAAACTCGGAGACACTCTTCCACACCTCGACGTGGTGTGGCACATGTCAAAAAAGTACATAAAGACAGCCTACACTGTCCTTGGAAGAACACTACACGAGCCGTTGCCGAAACTACAATCCTCCATAAAAAGAGCGGCAAAAGAACTACTACAGGCGGCCGACACCAAAGCGTGGCACTGCAAACAGAAGCCGCTGGAAGGGGTAAAGATAAATTGTGTGTAATCGCACGAACAGCCGCGGAACGCATCAAACAAAGCCACCCACAGCTCTGGGGCAGGATAGACAGCCTAATGGACGACGATGACAAAGAAGTACTGGCAATCGCTGCCTTGGCAACCCACGGTGCACATCACATATTCCTGGTGACAGCAGACACGCGCCTGCTACACGCCGCAGAAAAAGTAGCGCAGGAGATCAAGCCCATAACCCCACGGGAGCTACTTGACATAGTAGAACAAGCCGGTCAGGACAGAGACTCATGAAAGCCGGCGGCCCCCGACAGCTTCCCCCACATCTGACACGCCTCGACGGCCGCCGCACCCCCCACAAAGGCGCCCCCACCGAGCACCCCCCGGCGGCCCCCACCGCCAGACGGGCCGGCACGCTACGCCCCCCCTCATCCACGCCACCCGGCTGTATCAAACAGATAATTATCTACATTCAACAGCCCTTTTGCGGCCGAGTCAAGGGTCTAACTCCCCTCACCACCGGATGCGGCAGAGGCACGCCTAGGAGATGGAGGGCTCCTTGATCCTGCGCCTCAGCTTCTCGAACTCGTGGCTGGTCGGCACCGACGCAAACCTATCTCCATACTCCTTCGCGATTTCGTCGAGCACCCTAAGCGCCTTCATGTACCTGGCGGCACTCCAGCCGACAAAGGAATACTTAGCGATGGCGGTGCCGGTCAGCTCGTCCAGCGCCTCCACGAGCCGCCCAACCCCGCCGGCCCTCAGCACCTCAAGCGCCCCGTTCAGCCGGTCAAGCACGCCGGCCAGGTCTGCCTCAAGCCCCTCCACAGCGGCGCGGGGCCTCACGTATCTCCCCTCCAGCGCCACCAGGCCGAGGGACGACAGCAAGCGCAGTCTCTTTTTGACCCCCCTTATGATCCAGCCGGCGCCGGTGATGACGAGGCTCTTGAGCAGAGCCCTGTCCTCCACCGGCCTAAACTCCCCGCCGTCAACCAACACGGCATAGGCCACAGCGGCGTTTATCTCCTCAAGCGACGCCCCGCCCAACCTGTGAACCACATAGAGCACCATCTTCTCCACAAGCCCAAGGCCCCCAACAGCAACCTCGTGCCCTCCCATGTGTCCATATTTTGCAAAAATAAATAAGCCTAACCGCTTGTCCTTAGGCGGCCACTGTTGGCAACTTGATTAATCGCGCCTAGGGACTTCCTCCTCGCCCGCGCCTTCACTGACAGCCCGGCCGTCTCGGACGCGGGGTCATCGGGCATGAGACCGAACGGCACGCGGCCCTTCTCCAGACACGATCGGGGCACAGCCCCTCATGAGACACCGCCCCTCACAGCTGTAGATAGACACGCATTTAAGCCTTCCGCCTGCGCCAGAAATACGGAATTTTTCTCAATGACCGCCAAGAAACTGCCCCCGCCAACACGCTTAACCCCAGGCCCCCACAACACAAGCCACACACACACGGAAAATCCAAAGCCCAAGGCCGCCCACCCGCAACCGCCACCCGGCGCCGGGAGACTGTACTCGCCACCACGTCTAGCGACGCCCAAACGCAAACAGCCCCACACAAACGACAAACTCCCAACGTCAAACAGCTTTCTACTATCCTGTACCAGAGTCTCTGATACAGAACAATAGAAAGCTTTCTATTTCCCTGCGCCCCAGCCCGCGGGGCTCAACAGCCCCTTGACCACGGCCACCATAATAGACACACGCTCACACAGTTGCAAAAGCGCCTCAACGACCAGAACGCACCCCCAACGGCCAACCCCCAGAAATCCACAACAGCGGAAGCCAAAGGCGAAATGACCCGACAAGCCACCCAAATTCAACATAGATATCCCACAGAACAATTGAATGCCGGGAGAAAACGATGGAGAAATTCGCCGTTTTTCTCCATCGATTTCTCCCAGCGAAGAATCGGCGGGAGGAGTCCACTTTGGCCGACCTACCACCAGCTCCCGACCCGCCAGGACAGCTCAAAAGAACGGCGAGCTCCAGGTTTTTAAACTAAGAGATCAAATATGTTTGGTCTGATACCTACAGCACAAGACACAACAGCACAATGCTCCTATATTATTAACATAAGCGTCAATGTCGATATTACGCTAGTGATCAGCATAGCGCTGGCGTTGATTCACATTGCCATAGACTTATCGGCGGTCTGTTTGGCGCTTTTGGCCTGGCTGACGAGGCGCCACGCCGGTCGATTAGGCAGAGGACCCCCAAGACCACCGCCGAAACCCCCAGAACCCCCCAGCCGCAGAAACATGCACACTCAGCGGCCCCCCACCGCGGGCCGGGTGTGGAGACCACCAGCGGGTCTATCACCGTCAACAAAGGAGGCGACATGCCAGCGCGCCCATGGGGAAGCGCCGAGGGGCACTCGCGGTGTTCTGAGCCGGGGCTTGTGCCGGAGGAATAGATAAAAACCGGAGAGTTTTTAACGACATGAGGGCTGTGATTCTGGCGGGCGGGTTCGGCAGGAGGCTCGCCCCCCTCACCAACGAGGTGCCCAAGCCCCTCGTGCCCGTGGCCGGGAAGCCCATCCTCGTGTGGCAGATCGAGTGGCTGAAGAGGCAGGGCGTCACAGACATAGTCCTCGCCGTGGGGTACCTACGCCACAAGATCTTCGAGGCGCTGGGCGACGGGCGGAAATACGGCGTCCGCCTCTTCTACAGCGTCGAGGAGGAGCCCCTCGGCACCGGAGGCGCCATAAAAAACGCCGCTCCGTATATATCCGACGACGTGTTCATCGCGCTAAACGGCGACATAATCACAGACATAGACACAAGGCCGCTGGCCGCCGCCCTAGAAAAGGCAGACGCCGCCATAGCCCTCGTCCCCCTCAGAAGCCCCTACGGCGTAGTGGAGGTAGACGGCGAAGGCCGCGTGATGGCCTTCAGAGAGAAGCCCGTGCTGGAGCACTACATCAACGCCGGCGTCTACGCCATCAGGAAGGAGGCGCTAAGGGACCTCCCCGACAGAGGCAACATAGAGGAGACCCTCTTCCCCAAGCTGGCCCAACAGGGCAGGCTCAGAGCCGTAGTCTACAAAGACGCCTTCTGGCGCTCCATAGACACACACAAAGACCTAGAGGAGGTAGAAAAAATGTTAAAAACCGGGCCGGGAGGCGGGCCATGACCTGGCAGGGAAAGAGGGTGCTGATCACGGGAGTCGGGGGCTTCGCAGGCTCCTACCTAGCAAAAGCCCTGATAGACGCAGGCGCCGAAGTCTACGGCCTAGTCAAGAGGAGGGCGGACGGCACACTCCCCAAAAACCTCGTCGACAGAGGAGTCGCAGGCGGCGTCAAGCTGATAGAGGGGGACCTGAGAGACATCACAAGCCTCGCCATGGCCATAGACAGAGCACAGCCAGACGTCATATTCCACCTCGCCGCCCAGTCCTTCGTACCCCGCTCCTTCACACACCCACTGGAGACCCTTGAGATAAACACCATAGGCACGGCGAACCTCCTAGAGGCCGTCAGGATGAGAGACAAGACAAACCCCGTCATAGTGTTCGCGGGATCCAGCGAGGAGTACGGCCTCGTCATATCCAGCGAGAGGCAGTACAAGAGAGCCCTGGAGAAGTACGGCGCCGTCTACCCGCCCCCCGCCAAGATACCAGAGCTCCCCATAGCCGAGACCAACCCCCTCAGGCCCATGTCCCCCTACGCCGCCTCCAAGGTACACGGCGACTACCTCATGAGGACATACCACGCCGTATACGGCCTGAGGACAATCGTCAGCAGAGCCTTCAACCACGAGGGGGCGGGGAGGGGCATAATGTTCGTCACAGCCCAGGTGGCGTGCCAAGTCATGAAGCTCAAGATGGGCGAGACAGACAGGATAAAGATAGGCAACGTCAACGCCTTCAGAGACTGGTCCCACGTAGAGGACATCGTCGCCGGCTACATGCTACTGGCGGAGAGGGGAACCCCCGGCGAGGTCTACAACCAAGGCTCCATGAGGACAAACTCCGTGCTCACGTACATCCTAATCGCCCTAGAGGAGGCCGGCTGGAAGGTCAGAAGGATAGAGGCGCTGGCAGGCGGCAAGAAGGTGGACGACCCCACCCAGCCCGACGAATCGCCGGCCTTCGGAATCCGATTCTGGAAAACCAAGGTAGACAGGCTCATGCTAGACGAGCAGCTCGAATACGAGCCGCAGGACAAAGGCATCGCAGTGGAGACAGACAGGGGCAGGATAACAGTCGAGTTCGACCAAGCCCGCTTCAGACCCGCCGAAGTCCCCATCTTGTTGGCAGACACCAGGAAGATACAGGACCTCGGCTTCCGCACGACCAAGACGCTGAGAGACATAGCAAGAGACCAGCTCAACTACTACCTCAAACAGGAAAACAGACACTGTTAAACTTAAAAACCCCCCACCTTCAATACGACATGCCGCTGGCGGTGGGGCTGAGGCTCGTCGCGCTGAGGGCAAGAGCGCTGCGCCTAGGCGTCTGGCGTTTTGTAAGCCCCACCGCCAGGGCGCTGATAGACGCCACCATCCACTACCTGAGGAGGGGCGGGAGGATAAAGTCGCAGACCCTCCTCGCCGCCCTCCAGAAGGCCATAAACGAGGTCATGAACCTCGTGACCCCCCTCCGCCAAAAGGCAATAGCCCTGGGGAGAGCCGCGGCCAGGCAGAGGGGGGTCGAGCTAGACGAGGAAACGGCACTCGCGCTAGGCCTACAGATATTGAACACCCCCGGGAGGTGGAGGCCGAAGATCACGCCAATGTGGCCATGAGAGTGTTGGTAACCGGCGGAGCCGGCTTCATCGGTAGCCACCTGGTGGATCGGCTTGTGGAGGAGGGGTACGAGGTCGTCGTAGTGGACAACCTCTCCTCCGGCAGGTGGGAGAACGTGAATCCCCGCGCCGAGTTCATAAGGCGGGATCTGAAGGAGCCTGGCTGGGGCGTTGGGCTGAGGGCGGACGCCGTCTTCCACTTCGCCGCGAACCCCGAGGTTAGGGTTTCCACTACGGAGCCCCGTGTCCATTTTGAGGAGAATGTGGTGGCTACGTTTAATGTGTTGGAGTGGGCCCGCGTCTCTGGCGTTAGGATGGTCGTGTTTGCCTCTTCTTCGACGGTGTATGGAGACGCTAGGGTTATGCCGACTCCGGAGGATTACCCGCTGGAGCCGGTTTCGGTCTACGGCACGGCTAAGGCGGCTGGCGAGGTGATGTGTGCCACATACGCCAGGCTTTACGGCGTTAGGTGCCTGGCGCTGAGGTACGCCAACGTGGTGGGGCCGAGGCTGAGACACGGGGCGCTTTACGACTTCCTCATGAAGCTGAGGAAGAAGCCAGAGGAGCTGGAGGTTCTAGGAGACGGCACACAGAAGAAAAGCTACCTACACGTCGAAGAGGCTGTGGAGGCAACGCTGAGAGCCTGGAGAAAGTTCGAGGAGGTGGGGGAGCCGTACCTAGCGCTAAACGTGGGCAACTTCGACGTGGCCTCTGTCTTAGACATCGCGAGGGCCGTGGCTGAGGCCATGGGCCTCTCCCCACAGATCAAGCTGAGGCCGGCGACCCCAGACGGGAGGGGCTGGCCGGGGGATGTGAAGTACATGCTCCTCTCCATCAAAAAGATAGTGGAGCTCACCGGCTGGAGACCCAGGCTGAACAGCCTCGAAACGGTGAGAAGGGCGGCGGCGGAGTTGGTGAGTGAGTTAGGTTAATATTTCTGAGACCCCTTCTTATGTCGGTTAGAAAGTATCCCCTTGTCTATCTTGCGTCTCCGGGGTTGGTTTTGTTGGTTGTGACAATGGCGTTGATACTTATCACAATTGACAAGTTTAACGAGTCAAGGATAATAGACACGTTGACAGCCGCAAGCGCCTTCCTAGCTTATGTGGCTTCAAACATGCTCCTGTCCGCGGCAATTGCGGTATACACATCGACGAGGACAAGCTACATCCCGCCGGAGATGCCGCCCATACCAAAAGCAAAAACCGTAGCCCTCATACCTGCCTACAACGAAGAGGGCCGGATAGGACAGGTAGTTACAGCTACAAAGAGATACGTAGACCTAGTAATAGTTGTAGACGACGGCTCAAAGGACAATACAGCACGGGAGGCTCAGGAAGCCGGCGCCCTCGTGATTAGACACCCCAGAAACATGGGCAAGGGAGCCGCCGTAGCAACACTAATAAAAGCCGCCCTCAAAGCCGACGCTCAATACGCCATCTTAATCGACGCAGACGGCCAACACAACCCGCACGACATACCCAGGATGCTACAGCCGCTAATCCAAGGCCAGGCAGATCACGTCGTAGCCAACCGATTCACCAATACAAAGATGCCAACCATAAGAAAAATAGGCTACAAAGCCCTAGCCTTATTGCACGCAATACTCATAAAGCCAATGGGAGACCCATTCAACGGATACAGAGCATTCACCAGAAAAGCTCTCGAGCTCCTAGACAGAGAATTCGACCCAGCCTACGGAGTAGAAATAGAGATAAACAACGCCCTGAGACGTCTAAGAACCACAGAGGTCACGAGCAAGGTGATCTACCACGAAAAATCAAGTAAAGCAAACATGCTCATACAAGGACTAAACCTAGCATGGGCGATCATATGGACCACAATAACAAAAAGCCCCAAAATAACAATACTCGCCGCAGTAGCACTCTACACCGCAAGCACAGCACTCCTAATACACGCAATAAACCTCTTCAACGTAACCAGATACATGAGACTAATCTACACAACACTAGCCCTAACCCTGCCAGTCATAGCTACACAAATGATAGCAGCAACCCTCGCCACGCATGTCAGGAAGTAAATACGACATCCTAGCTATAGTAGTCAACTACAACTCAAACCACATACTCCCAATCGAAAAACTCCTCCTAAAAACCCTCGACAGACTAAGCGACCTAAAAAGCCTAAAACTAGTACTCATAGACAACGGAAGCACCGACGGAAGCCTACAGGAGCTAGAAAAAGAGATCAAAGAACTAAAACTAGACGATGCAGTCCTCACAGCGCCGGGGCTTGCCCTAGGCGCCTACTCAGCCGCCATGTACCTCACTGGCGTTAAAACATACGTGAAAGCCCTAGCCGCCACAGCCCTCACAGCCGCCGGCATAAACACAATCCTAATAGCCCTCCTAGCACTATACCTCAAACGCATGGAATACAGAATAACCAGGATAATGCGACTAAGCACGCGCAAGATATGCACAACTCCATAGCCGAGGACCGGCAACCATCTGAAGATGCAACAATGCATATATGCTATATACACACTAACCTATGGCCATACACATACGGAGGCGCAGAACTTAGACACTACCTATTTGCCAAGGAACTGTCGAAGATGGGCTACAAAGTGACTTACATAACCTACGACTGGGGGCCTACAGACATCCCCACCGCCACAGTAGGCCCCCCGCCACCCCTATACGACAGAGAAGGAAGACGCGACATTATAAACACAGTAAAATTCTCATACGCCGCGGCAAAAAAGGCAAAAAATCTGAGATGCGACAAAATAGACGTAACAGTGCCTTACCTCCCGGCCTACCTCCTTCCACGAGAAAAAATAATACTGACGTACTGGGAATTCTGGGGGGACAAGTGGAAAGACTACTATGGCCGGATCCTAGGCAGGATGGTGATGTGGGGAGAAAAGGCGATTATAAAGCGAGCGCCCCTAGTAATAACAGCAACAAAGATTGTTGCAAACCAAGTATTTAGATACAATAGAAATACGGCAATTATACCAGTAGGGTTAAACTTAGACCATTATCTAGTTTACAGGTCACACAATAAGACGTACGACCTCGCCTACGTAGCGAGATTAGTTCCATACAAGGGGCTAGACGTGTTGATAGAGGTACTAAATGCGGTAGGCGAAAAGTTACGGGTTCTGATAATCGGCGACGGTCCCCTGAGAGATAGGTTGGCGGCGGAGATAAAGAGAATGCGCCACGAGGTGGAATGGCGGCGCAACGTAGCCGAAGAAGACAAGCGGCGCCTGCTGGCGCAGGCGAAAATCTACCTAAACCTGTCAAAGACAGAAGGCTTCAGCATAGCCACGCTGGAGGCCATAGCCCTAGGCGCCTACCCCATTGTCCTAGACGCGGAGGGTTACAACGCCGCGAGAGAGATAGTAGAAAACCTCAACTACGGCTATGTGGCAAAGACTCCGGCCGAAGTCGTCAAGGCAATAGAGGAGGCGAGGCCCAGCCCCCTGGAGCCGGAAAAACTCATGCAGTACCACATATCCAACGTCGTCCAACAGTACATCAGGCTATTATGAAGATAGCGTACTTCACCAACTACATCACATACCACACGGGGGGGCCGCGTTTCCTAATGCAGATAGCCGAGGGAATGGCTCAGAGAGGCCACGAGGTGGCGGTTATAACAGGCGCAACCTACGACAGAACTCCGCCGAATATCAAAGTAGTCGACCTAAGGATCTACCGTGGCGGCCTGCTCCCATATATGCAGCCGCTCAACGTAATCCGCTACCTCCGGAAAGCCACAAGCATCCTCAGAGATATGGGCGACCACTACGACGTAGTCCACACCGATAGCCATTTTCCAAACCTACTGCCACTGCTATCCCCCAACAAAACACCAAAGGTCTGTAGCATATACCACTTTGAAAGTCCGGACGTCATTACTGGAGTAGCGCCTCGCGTGGGGCTCCCCCTTGTACAACTAGCAGAGACAAACTCCACATGCACTGCCATACACGTGCTCAGTAGATCAGTAAAAAGACAGGTGGAGAGACTAAGGCTACTCCGTAACCCAATCTACGTCATACCACCTGGGATATACGCAGAAAAATATAGGAAGTACACAAGGAGGCCAGAAGAGGGGCTCTACCTCATGGTGGGGCGCCTAGAGCCTAGAAAGCACTACGACCACGCAATAGCCGCCTTCAGAATAGTAAAAGAGGTAAAGCCAAACTACAGACTGTTGATAGTCGGAGACGGCCCCCAGAGGGCTGAACTCGAGAAACTAATCAAGCGGCTAGGCCTGGAGCGAACAGTCCACCTCCTAGGCCGCATCACAGAGGAGGAGAAACTTGACCTCATGTCCAGAGCCGCCGCCTTAATACACCTAGGCTACCCAGAGGGCTTCGGGATAGCCATACTCGAGGCAATAGCCATGGGAACCCCCGTAATCACCTACGACATCCCCCCATTGAATGAGCTAGCCATACCCGACGTAACAGGCATCGTTATCCCCAAGGACGACGTAATGACGTTGGCCAAGACAATACTGGAATTCGATCTGCAGAAGTACAATGAGTCTAGGCTAAGAAATCTGGCGCAGAGATTTGACATAGAAAATATTATTAAACAATTTGAAAAATTATATTATAAATTAATTGAAAAAATATGAAAAAATCTATGGCCATATTTGTTGTAAATTATAATTCAGTGTCAACTATGGGCCAGAGGGTATTCAATTTTCTTGATACATTTGTAGATGTCGTGGACCAGGACGTAGATGTGTGGCTAGTTGATAATGGGTCAACTGACGGATCTTACAGCGTACTTTCGCAACGCTACGGCGGGATGCTGAAGTTCTTGGCCCTCCCTAAGAATCTCGGCTACGGGGCCGCGTGTAGCCTCGCCTACAGATATACAAGATTAATGGGGCTGGAGTACGACTATTACGTCTGTAGCAATAACGATATTGAGCTCTTTCCCCAAAAGATCGGCGAACTGCTCTCCTATCTCAGAGCGCTGGAGAAGGCCTATCCCAAGGGGTTCATTGCGGCGCCGTTGCTATTAAACGGAAACGATGGGCTAATAGATTACGGTGGATACTTCATCGACGACAGTGGAGGAACTTGGGGCCTGCGCCTGGCGGCTTTAACTCCACGGGAAATACGCCGCCTCACTCCGATCAGTTATGCAGATGGGGCGTTTCAGATAGTACATAGAAATGTTGTTGAGACTATAGGTTGGTTTGACCCCAAGTATTTCTTGTATTACGAAGATGTGGAGTTTTCTCTGAGGGCGTGGAGGGCGAGATTTCCTTCTCTTCTTATACCTCTAGTGATCGGCAGACACTACCGAAGTGCTAGCACGGGTAGATCAGTCTATAAGGTGACATTTCTGTCCTATAGGAATAGACTACTTATCATAAGAGAGTACTTGGGCGCATTACCGCTTCTAAAATTTCTGCTCTGGATAGTCTCCTATCCTCTTCGGGTTTTCGACCAGAAGATCTCGGCTTTAGATAGATATATAGAAATTACCGCTCCAGGTGTACCTACGCCGAGGTGGGGCATTAGGGAGTACCTTGAGGTTCTGAGACATCTAGTCAGAGCTCTATACGAGGGATTTACCGCCTCCGTTGGTAGCAGAAGAGCAGGGGGGGTCCCTGTAGTAAAAACTTCATGGATGAAATATCTGTCCATGAAAAGCTTGCTTAATGACGTTAGATCAGAAATTACAAGAGTGACTAAGGATGTTGAGGGCTGATTCCATATATAAGATATTATTGTCGTTTATCTTTTCTTTTTCATTGTTATCAATAGTTTACTATATTGTAGGGAAGTACCTAGTCTTATTGCTCGTATTTCTTTAGACTCCGGCGATGTACATATATCTGGCACATGTCGTAGATGTTAAACTTGTCTGGCGTGATTTCCTAATTAGTCTCGTCCTCTCTCTTCCAGTTATCTCTCTACTGTTTTTTCTAGGTTGCCGCTTGTTGATGATCTACGCTATATTGGGTCGGCTGAACTCAAGCCAAACGGGTTCTTCTCGCTAGTCGGCGTGTCTGTGATATCCATATCTAAACTAGGTGTGGGGGTTTTAGAGGCCTATTGGGTTAGTGTCTTTTTGACAATATTTACATTTACACTGACGATAATTGCGATCCTTAGATCAATGGACGTTAGACATGTATACTTGGGAACCTTTCTTGCAATCTTCATACCGAACCTTTCCTTAATACTGTTTCTTGCCGCTTACGGCCCTTCTGGCTAGGAGGGGGGCACCGGGTCTTGCATATGTGGGTCTTTCCTTTTGGCTAGCGTTTCTATACCACCCCCTTGATGCTTTAGCCACGGTGATACTCACGTGCTACCTAAGAAGAGACGACAACCCCACTGTCAACCGATATACAACACCACAAGAGGAATAGACGTAGCCAGAGGAGCTGCGCTGATAATAACGCGAAAAAATAAAAGGCTACCTGTTCCCGCTCCCATGATACCCTCGTCTACACACAGAATTATAATAAATAAATTAATTAATCTAGGCTTTGTAATTTTTTTGACGTATATTATTGCTGGATTAATTGGTTCTTTGGTCATGTACTTCATTAATCTGAATATATGGATTCGATGGATATTGTTTAGTTTTATTTTTATACTAATTTTTTGGTTGACTTCTTCATCTTTAGAATTAAAAATTAGTATTTTTGACTATTTTATCGGTTTAATACTAATTTCTCCCTTATATTTTTTCCTTTTTTGGTCTAGCCTTCCTCTAGGTGATGATATAAGATATATCGGTGCAGCATTACTTAAGCCAAATGGGTTTTTTTCACTTAGTGGTATATTAGTTATAGAAATATCTAAGATGTTTAATATTAATATTTTGTCAAGTTATTGGTTTAATTTAATTATTTCATTATATGTATTTACATTGATTATTATAATTTTATTAAAAACATTAAATTTAAAGCATGTATATATATCAGCATTTATTTTGATTTATATTCCAAATTTAACATCTTTGTTATTTTTATTTATGCTAATACATGATTTTAGAAACGTTAATGGCACAATGATTTACACTTTTGAATATTCTATTTTGCCCAGAATTATAACAATAAACCCAAATTTATTAAAAAATATTAGTGATTTATTAGTTTTATCAGCAGTTTTAGTAAAAAACTTAAAAGAATTAAGGAATTTATTTTATGTAGCATTAGTATTTACACTAGGATTATTAGTTCATATTCAAGAAGGGTTATATATGATTTTTGTAGTAATTGTACTAATAATTATTTTATTTAATAAAGTATTAAATGTTATAGATTATATCAAATTTATTTCATTATCCTTACTAATGATATTTTTACTGTACCTCTTATTTGGAAGGCAAATTTTATATCCGCTTGCTGTTTTTTCACTTTCAATACCTATTATATTTGTTTTTTTGATAATATATTTATTAGGAATCTATATATTGGTGTTTATATTAAAGAAAATAACTAAAAAGTTTTATATCTTATTCACAGCAATTTTCATAATATTTATCACATTGTTTCCATTTAGAATATATTTTAATCCATATTGTTTAGATTTAAGATCTTTATTGCTTTTCCACTTTTACGTGTTTCCTATATATCTTATGTATTCTAAGAACGATAATTTTATATATAAATTACTATTTATTCCTACTTTACTTAGTGTTGTTGTTGTTTTATTTTCCTTTTTGTTTTATAATTATATGGTAAGTGTAGGTCAACCTCTTGGTCTAGTCGGTAGATATACCGAAGTTTTGTCCCGCTCATTTGTTGTTCCGGCTTTTATTTTTATTTCTTTTCTTCCCGTTGTTTTATTTATCGATAAGTCTGAAAAAGTAAAATATTTCTTTTTAATTATTTCTTTTTTGGTTTTTGTATTTTGGACACTCTATTGGGGATATTACTACCGTAATCCTTGGGCCGATGTTGGTCCATGTATGACAGCTACATGCATGAATTATGTGCTCTCTTCGTTTTCTTCGAAAGCAATAAACGAATTGACTGTAACGCCTTGGGTTCATGCTTTAGTTGATGCTCCTTTTGTGTCAGACATACTACTCGGGCTTAAACTCGGTACTCCTTATTATACGCCTGTTACCATAATGGATGATTCAATTCCATTCTATTACAAGAATACAGCAATATACTTGCCCAGCATCTTGATCGCCGGCGACCAATATGTTAATTTTTCTAAATACTTTAATCCAATATATATATATGATCTTAATGGATATAAAATATATGTATATATTATATCGAACTACAGTAAGAATTTAAAAATAATGGGCATAAGGACTCCGGTGCTACCTACTCCGTATTTGGGTTCTGATTTCTATATTGAACTTTTAAAAATACAGAATCGTTATAACAATGTAAAGATTATTCTTGTTTTAGATAATAAAACATATGGAAATTTAACTAAAATCGGTAGTGTAGAGCTTGCTGGTAAAGTACGTTTGAATTCAACTACAGTTAATCTTACGTCTATATTAGCACAAGGATATAGATATCTGATTTATATACCTAATTTTGGTTTTTTAGTATCTTATAAATGTCTTATTAATGGTAAAATTTATGAGCTTCCTTTATATCAGTTTTATTATTATGGTGAACATCGATATCCGTTTCTTCTATCTATTGAATCTCTCATAAGCTACAGCAATGGATGTACTTTAGTTAATTTTACTGATGTTAAGACGCTCTATGCTGTAAAGGGCTATCGCATCCATATACTAAATGAGTCTCACTAAGTAGTGTCGTAGTAATGCTTATTAACTCTTTGGAATTTTTCGGTGTTGTGAGGTGTATCATCCTTGGTGGGGGGTTTACTGGCGTTCTTATTGCTGGAAATCTTAGGGGGTGTTTAGTCTTGGAAAAATCAACGTACGATAGAAGGGGGGGATTGTTAAGAACAGAAATAATTCATGGATTCGCTTTTGATATAGGAGGTACGCATATTATCTATTCCAGAGATGGGGAGGCCCTCTCTGGTCTTCTTTCTCTTGTCGATGGTGTTGTGAGGGGGGTGAGGAGGGCTTTTGTCTATTTTAGGGGTAGGTTTGTGCCTTATCCCTTTGAGAATGGGCTTTGGGTTTTGGAGCCGGGCGATAGGGCTGAGGCTTTGGTGTCGTTTATGGAGACTTGGATGGGGAGGTCTGGGGAGTGGAGGCCTTCGAATTTGAGGGAGTGGGTCTACGGCTTTTTCGGCAGGTGGCTTGCCGACAACTACCTTGCTCCCTACAACGAGAAGATTTGGAAGAGGCCTCTTGAGGAGATCGACGTGGACTGGGTCTACATCCCGGGTCGGCTGCCTGTGCCTGACTGGAGGGATGTGGCTAGGAGCGCCGCGGGTGTGGAGACTGTGGGCTATAGAGAGCAGAGCGTCTTCTACTACCCGGCGTCTGGCGGCATACAGGCTCTATACGATGGGGCGTTGAAGAGGGCGCTTGCGTCTGGGTCTGAGGTGGCGTGGGGGGTGGAGGTTAGGGAGTTGAGGAGGGTCGGGGGGAGGTGGGTGGTTAACGGGCGGTATGAGGCAGAGGTGGTGGTGGCCACTATTCCTCTGCCTAGGCTTGTGGAGGCGGTGGCGAGCCCCACGCCGCCTGAGGAGGTTTATAGGGCGGTGGGTCGGCTCGACTGGAACGCCGTGGCTGTGGTGGGGGTGGCGCTGGAGGGGCCTGCGCCTGATCAGCACTGGGTGTATGTGCCAGATAGGGGTGTGGTCTTCCACCGCTATGCGTGGATCTCTAACTACAGCCCGGCCAACGCCCCGCCTGGGAGGTCTGCGGTTATCGCCGAGGTGACTATCCCCAAGGGGAGGCCGGTGGATCTGGAGAAGATAAAGGGGGAGGTGCTGGAGGGCTTTGAGAGACTGGGGATCCTCGAGGGCAGGAGGGTGTTGTTTACTGAGGCTTGGCTACACCCCTTCGGCTACCCTGTCTACACCAGAGGCCACCGGGAGGCCCGCGAGGTTGTACAGAGGTGGCTCGAGGAGGTGGGCATATTCACCGCCGGGAGATGGGGCGCTTGGCACTACTGGAACATGGACAAGGTATACACCAACGCAAAACAAACCGCGGAAAAGATAGAAAAGATAAAACTGGGCGAGATACAATGAAGATAGGGGTTATTATTTCGGCGTATAGGCGTTATCATTTTCTGCCGCAAGCTATTGAGTCAGTTTTGAAGCAGACAAGAAAGGCAGACGAGGTTGTGGTCGTTGTTGACGATGCAGAAAAGGTAAAGAGTTATCCTGTGTATATAGTTGAAAGCAAAGCTGAAAAATATGGGGAGATGGTGGCAGAGGGAATAAGAGCTCTTGATAGTGATATCATTGCATTTTTAGAAGACGATGATATATTTCACGAAGACAAACTAAAGATAGCGGAGAAGGCGTTTAAAGAAGGCGGCACAGTAGCGTTACATCATAAGCAGGTGTATATCGATGTGAATGGAAACATTATCAAGGATGGATCGTTGGTACATTCCTATGAGATAGGTCAACCACAGGTTGAACTCACGATAAATAAATTTAACGCATCTAAGATATTTAAGAAATTTCCTGCAATACATCATAATCCTTCCTCTATGTTAATAAAAAAAGAAGTTTTTTATGAATATAAAGATTTATTTGTTAATATAGATTTATTATTAGATTTTACACTATTTATAACATCGCTATCGTTAGGAAGAGTTAAGCATATCCCTGATAGATTGACATTTTATAGAATTGGTGCTGGCAATTCTCAATTACAAAACGGTGATTTAACAACTATGAATAAGATCATATGTACTCTTAATAGATATTCATTAGATCTAGATTTGCTTTTAAAGGAAATTCATGACAATAACCTAAGAAAATTGATATTAAAATTTTACTTTAGTAACGCTATACCTGTCTATATATTTAACACTATTTTCACATGTAGAAGGGTATATAATATATCGTATTATAGATTAATATCTAGACTTCTTAAGGGTATATTTATGAATCAATATCCAACACCTAGGTCATTCATTGCATTATTACTCATACCTATTCTTGGGAGACGGAAAGTTGCTCATTTCGCGCTTAAATATTTTTTGAAAAGTCCTAAGTAGCATGTTCGGACTTGTTCTTGCCGGGGGTGAGGGCTCGCGTCTTAGGCCGTTTACTTTTTCTACTCCGAAGCACCTCATTCCGCTTCTGGGTAGGGCGATGATCGAATACCCCATCGTCCACCTTGCTGAGGCTGGGGTTTCGGAGGTGGGGGTGGTTGTGGGGTATCTGGGGCATCTGATTCAGGAGCATCTGGGGGACGGCTCTCGCCTGGGGGTGCGGGTGCGCTACTTCTGGCAGGAGCGCCGGCTGGGGATCGCCCACGCCATCAGCCTGGCGTTGCCCGAGTTAAAGGGCCCCTTTGTGGTTTATCTGGGGGATAACATCTTGGCGGGGGGCATCAAGCGCCACGTGCGTGCCTTTTTGGAGGGGGATTTCGACGTCTACATCCTCCTGGCGAGGGTGCCCGACCCGAGCCGGTTTGGGGTGGCCGTCCTTAGGGACGGCCGGGTGGTTAAGCTGGTGGAGAAGCCTAGGGAGCCGATTTCGGACTTGGCGGTGGTCGGCGTGTATATGTTTAGGGATCCGGAGGACGTGGCGAGGGCTTTCTCGTCGCTTAAGCCGTCGTGGAGGGGGGAGTACGAGGTGACGGATCTCATCCAGTGGTTTATCGACCGGGGGAGGAGGGTGGGGTTTGACTTCGTTGACGGCTGGTGGAAGGACGTGGGGACGCCGGAGGGCCTTCTGGAGGCGGTGTATCTTCTCCTTGACCACGCGGGGGCGAGGGTGGAGGGGGAGGTCCGGGGGGAGGTGCTGGGGCGGGTGGTCGTGGAAAAGGGGGCCGTGGTTGAGGGGAGGGTGTTCGGCCCGGCTTACGTGGGGCCGGGGGCGTACGTGGGGCGGGGGGCGGTGGTGGAGCACTACGTGTCGCTGGAGTCGGGGGCGCGCCTGGCGTCGGGAGGCGCGTCGCGGTCTCTTCTTCTCAGCGAGGCGGAGGTGGAGGTGGGCGGGCTTAGGCTTGTGGACAGCGTGTTGGGTAGGCGTAGCGTGGTGAGGTCGCGGCGGGATCTTAGGGGGGAGGCAAGGCTTATAATCTCGGACTTTAGCCGGGTGGAGCTATGAGGGTGGTGGTCATCGGAGGGGCTGGGTTTATGGGGAGTAACTTCGTGAGGCATGTGGCGGGCCGCGGCGAGGTGCTTGTCTACGATAAGCTGACGTATGCGGGGCGTCTCGAGAACCTTAGGGGGGTGGAGGTGGAGTTTGTGAGGGGGGACGTGGCGAATTTCGAGCTCCTCTTCTACGTCTTGTCGCGGTTTAGGCCGGATGTGGTGGTTAACTTTGCGGCGGAGACGCACGTGGACCGCTCTATTAACGACCCGGCGCCTTTTCTTACGACTAACGTCTGGGGGGTGTATTCGGTTCTGGAGGCGGCGCGGAGGCTTGGCTTTCTCTATGTCCACATCTCTACGGACGAGGTGTATGGGGATCTCGCAGGCGGCGGCGAGGCGGACGAGTCTTGGCCTATGAGGCCCAGTAGCCCCTACTCCGCCTCTAAGGCCGCTGGGGACCTGCTGGTGCAGGCGTATGGGAGGACGTATGGGGTTAGGTTTAGGATTGTTAGGCCTTGTAACAACTACGGGCCGTTTCAGCATCCGGAGAAGCTGATCCCCCGCACCATTGTGCGGCTCCTGTTGGGTAGGCCCGCCACGATCTATGGGGATGGGCGGCAGGTGAGGGATTGGCTTTATGTGGGGGATTTCGTGCGGGCGCTGGAGGTGGTCATCGAGCGGGGGGTGGACGGGGGCATCTACAACGTCTGTGCGGGGCAGCCGGCGTCTGTGCGGGAGGTGGTGGAGAGGATCGCCTCTGCGCTGGGTGGGTCTGTGAAGTACGTGCGGGGGAGGCCGGGGGAGGATATGAGGTACGCCATGCGTTGCGACAGGCTGAGGGGGCTGGGGTGGAGGCCTGAGGTGTCTCTTGAGGAGGGGCTTAGGAGGACCGTGGAGTGGTATAGGGAGAACGAGTGGTGGTGGCGCCCCCTCCTGGACGAGTACGTGCTTGCGGATGAGCCATGGAGGTAGTGGTGACGGGGGCTGGGGGGCTGCTGGGGTGGTGGGTGGCGAGGGAGCTGGCGGAGAGGGGGTATAGGGTGTATGGGGTGTACCGGGAGAGGGGCGGGGGGCTGGAGGGGGTGGAGTGGGTGAGGGCTGATCTTGAGGCTGGGGTTCCGGAGGTGGTGCGTCAGGCTGACGTGGTGGTCCACGCGGCTGCCTATACGGACGTGGATGGGTGTGAGGTGGATCGGGCGAGGGCGTATAGGGCTAACTTCCTGGCGACGTTGGCGGTGGCTAGGGCGGCTAGGCGGGTGGTGTACATCTCGACGGATTACGTGTTCGACGGGGAGAGGGGGATGTATAGGGAGGGGGACGTCCCCAACCCCGTGAACTACTACGGCTTGTCTAAGCTGCTGGGGGAGGGGCCTGTGTTGGCGAGGGGTGGGGTGGTGGTGAGGGTGAGCGGGCTCTTTGGGGTGAGCCCTCATGGGAAGAGGAACTTTGGGGTTGAGGCTCTTCTGAGGCTCAGGCGGGGGGAGGAGGTGAGGGCTTTTGTGGATCAGAGGCTTTCGCCGACGTATGTGCCGTTTCTGGCGGAGCGCCTCGCGGATCTTCTGGAGCGGGATGTGGAGGGGGTTCTCCACATCGCTGGGGAGCCCGCCACCCGGTTCGAGTTCGCGGTGGCTCTGGCGGAGGCCCTGGGGGTGGACAGGGGCCTTGTGAAGCCGGCGAGGCTGTCTGAGGCGCGGCTGGCGGCTAGGCGGCCTCGGGACTCCAGCCTGGACACGTCTAGGGCGGCGTCTATGGGGCTGTCCCTGCCTCCGCTGAGGGAGGCCCTTAGGCACTTCGTGAAGTATGCCGTTTAGGAGCTTCAAGAGGCTTGAGATCCCGGACGTAATTCTCATAGAGCCTGTGGTCTTCCCCGACCAGAGGGGGTTCTTCGCCGAGCTTTACAAGCGCACCGACTTCCTGGCGGGGGGCGTGCCCTACGACTTTGTGCAGGTGAGCGTGAGCATGTCGCGGCGGGGGGTGGTGAGGGGGCTCCACTACCAGCTTAAGCCGGCTGAGCAGGGGAAGCTGGTGACTGTCCTCAGGGGGCGGGTCCTGGACGTGGCCGTCGACGTTAGGAGGGGGTCGCCTTGGTTTGGGAGGTACGTGGCGGTGGAGCTGTCTGCCGACGAGCCGAGGCTTCTGTGGATTCCGCCGGGCTTCGCCCACGGCTTCCAGGCGCTGGAAGACGGCACCCTCTTCATGTACCTCATGACTAAGGAGTACAGCCCGCAGCACGAGCGCTGCGTGAGGTGGGATGACCCCGAGGTGGGCATCCCCTGGCCCATAGGAGACGCAATCCTCAGCGAGAAGGACCGGAGGTGCCCGCCGCTTAGGGAGGCAGAGACCAACTTCGAATACCCCATATGACTCTTTTTCTCCTCTACTGTGGTGATTGTGTCCAACACAATCAGGCTTGTTGTGGATTACACAGAGACGCTGGAGGGGAGGCTTTTAAATATTGTAGCTATATATGGGAAGTTTGAATGACGACTTTGGTCTTGAAGTTGTTATAAGGAGTGTATGTAATGAATACGTTGAAAAATGGAAAACTGAGGGTAAGAGATACATTAATGTTTCAAGTTTTGAGCAGATGTATGCTGAGGATAATGTAACTCCTATAGAACATGAATTCACTCTTAGGGCGAGACTTCCCGTTCTTAATAGGGAAAACCCAGCTATTCCGCCTGCAATACCTCTGCTTCCCTTGCGTATACTTAGAAGGCTTGCGATATATTTAACAAAAACTCTTGAGATACAAATCAATTGGGATCATTATGAGTACTGGGCTTGGAGCGCAGAGGTGTTTAGATTTTTTGAAAACAGCTCTCCCTTGCTTAAGGCTCTTCGTGAAAGAGAGTCTATTGAACTTCTATACCTTCTATTTCACTTGTGTTTATCGAGGTTAGGCTATACGCCGCAGACACGTGAGGGGGTTATCCTTAATAGGGTAGTAGATTCGGTTGTAAATAGACATGTCAAACAGATTATTTCAAATAAGTTCGTCATTGGAATACCAATAGCGGCGGCTACCTTCGAAACGGTTGTCAAGCTACTCATCGAATTGTATGGAGACGACGAGACTAAAAGAGAGATCGGGGGAAAGAAAACTCTGGGGCGAATACTATCAATATTTGAGGAGAAGGTCGTGCCGCGTCTTCCACAAACTCTCCGAGAAGATATCCAAGAAATGAATAAGGTTATTGAGGGGATTTGGGATATTTACGGTTCAAATTGGCGTGCTATACTTCGCAATTGGAGAAACGAGTTTATGCATGGTGCGAAAACGTGGGCTCCGAGAGCGTTTGCCGTCTATACTAATTACATAAGCCTACTGCTTTGGCATTCAATACCGAGTGGAGAATATGAACGAATGAGAGAAAAAATAATAGAATTGAGATTTTACGCCGATATAGAGAATTACTGGGGGTTCTATCCACCACCTGTCTAACAATTGGTGAATTGCGGAGATGCCTTGTGGTTGTAGATGCGCCTATAGGAGTGGTTGCCGAAACAGCATCGCCAACTTGGGGAGGGGCAGGCTCTTCTCCGACATTTCTCTAGGTGACGGCGAAATTGCCTCGTTTTTCTTCAGCGGGAGCCAATGATCGGAGGAGCTTTGAGGCGGATGGGGGCGAGGTTTTTAAAAATGGGGATTTGGCGAGGGCGGAGTCTGGGGCTTTGTTCGTCGGTCGGTTGGTTATCCTTTTAAAGGCGCTCGGGGGCTTGTGGGCTCTGGATAGCGTTTGGCGCTCTTTGGGAATCCTCACATAGACGCCCGCGCGGTTTTTCGAGCTGTCAACTGTGGTGTGAGGAGTGGTGGCCGTGCAGATGCGCCTGTGGGGGCGCGGCCGGCTCGGGCGATGTGGTGAGTATGGCTGACCGCATTGGGCCTGGGGCCTCCGGGCGCTGTGGCGGCGGGGTTACCCGTAGCGTCTACGTAACCTCGCTTTGTAGAGGACGTAAGCCCTAAGGACGGCCTTGTTTTTGGCGGAGAAGCGGCCCCGGTTATAACCGACTGCCGTAAAGACGGCGTCAAGGGCGTCGCCCGGGGCCTACAGATCGCGGGCGAGGTCGTCGGCTCTGTGCCGCATACGTGCCCCCGGGCCAGTCTCCAGGCGCCCGCGTCGACCGCTCGCCCCTTCCTGGGCCTCGCGCTTGGCTCTTCCGGTCTCCGCGCCAGCCCGGTCCTACAGCGGCTTATAAAGGCGGCCTTCCTCCTCCTCGCCGGCGTTATGTCTATATGTGGCCGTGGGGGGTGTGCTATGGACTCCATGGCGCCGTTGCGCAGGAGGCTCTCAGAACAGCCGTGGACAAGGTGGTGGAGAAGCTAAGAGAGGGCAAAAAGCTCTCCACAGAAGACATCTTTCTGTTGTACCTCGGCACCATCGTAAACGAGCTGGGAGGGATAAGAGGAGAAATCACACGCCTAGAACAGAGGATCGACGCCACAAACCAGAGGATTGACGCGCTGGCAGAAAGCCTAAACAAGAGGATAGACACGGTGGCGGAGAGCCTAAGCAGGAGAATTGATGAGACAAACAGGCGGATTGACGCCCTAAGCGCCCGTATAGACGACGTGCAGAAGACCCTGCTGGAGATCCAGCGCCTCTTGGTGGAGCTGTTGAAGGCGGGGCGGGCTTAGCCAGAAGTGGGTGGTTTAGATAGTCCAGCCTCGTCCTAGGGCAGGGCTTTCAGTTCCCGACTTGTGCGTGGATGAGGTGGATGGCCGAGCTCTAAAGTTTTTAAAAGCTGTGTATCTTTTTGTGGTGTCTGGGGAGGTTTTGGAGCGGCCTCTTCCTAAGCCTACCGGCGAGGAGTATGTGGCGGTGCGTCTTCTTGAGGCTCTTGTGGAGGCTGGGCTTGCGCTGGAGTTTCTGCGGCGCGGCCTGGTGAGGAACGCGGCGGGGAAGGCCTTCCAGGCGTGGAGGGCGTACATGGCGGCCCTCCTAAGGCTTGAGCTCGGGAAGCTAAAGGCCGCCGCCAAGAGCGAAGAGGAGAGGCGCTGGCTCGAATCCACAGCCGTCCCCCGCCTCCCCACAACCAAGATGAAAAAGCTCTCACAGATGCTCGAGGACGTGGGGCATGTCGGCTTGTCTTTTGTTGTGGACAAGGCTCTTGACCTCCACGACTATCAGTACCACGGGCCGGACCCAGACGCCGCCCTCTCGAAGTACACTTCTAGGGAGGAGGCGGCGAGAGACGTCGTGGCGCTGTTGCGCGAGCTGGCCAGGCGTGTGGAGGCCCTGAAGACAAGGGTCAAGTGGACGGGGGAGCTGGAGAGGGCTTTGGAGGAGGTCAAGGGGGCCCTTGGGGGGCCTTCGGGGGGTGGCGTTGGGTAGCTCCGGGTGGTTTGGGGTTCTGTAGGGCGGTGGCCTTGTCGTCTCGGTGGCATCTCGGCGGTTGCGGTGGCTGAGGGGGGCCTCGTGGGGGCTCCGCCGTTTCTGTAGCTGGGTTTGTTGTTTGTGGCGGTTGCCGCCGGTGGCTGGGGTCTGCCTTCGGGTGAGGGGTGCCTGGCGCTACTGCGTCTGGCCGGTCTTGATTCTGGTTTCTACTTCTCTTACCAGCTTCCCCACCTCCTCAATGGCGTCCTCCACGTGCTCCTTCCTGCACCAGCCCTCGTAGAAGCACGTGTGCATGGCGTTTCCGGCGTTCCACGCGTCTGCGGCCCACCTGCCGAGGTCTCTGCGGAGGACTGTGCTGTATTCCCACAGCTCGCCGTGGCTGGCGAGCCTCCGCCCCTCTCTCCACGCCGCGTAGGCCTTCACGGCTAGGGCGGCGGCGCCCCACAGCTTCTCAGCGGCCTGCCTCACGTCGCCTCTCTCCAGCTCCTCCCTGGCCTGCTCCAGGAGGTCCCTCGCCGCGTTTATGTACTCCTCGGCGCGGGATCGGGGGTCGAGGCCCTGGGTGAGCAGGTCGACGAGGTACTCCTCGACGCTCATCCCAAGCCTCCTCGCCTCCTCCCTGACGCGCTCGGCGATGTTGCGCGGGAGGGTCAGAGCCGACATTGAACTTCCCCACGCTACACGTATTAATATCTTTGTAGCTCTCTGAGGGCGATTCGCCGGTTTGCAGACGGCGGAGCCCAGGCCCATTGTAAACGCTCTGCGGGCAATCTATGCGAAGCTGTCGCCTCTTGACAGGTACGCCGCTGGGCGTGTGGAGAGGAGGCTGTCGGCTAGGATTGCGGAGTATCTAGAGCGCGAGTTCCGGGCGGAGGCGTCGTCGAGCGTCCGGAGGTTGGTTTCTGGGGTGGTTGAGCTGGTTGCGGCTTTGAGGTCGGGTGGGGTTGAAGAGGCTCGTACCGTTTTGGGGCGGATGGGCGAGGTGGGTCTTAAGGTGGCTGAGGCCGGGGGCTCTGTTGTCGTTAGAGGTCCGCCGATGGAGTGGGCGGTGGACGTGGGTGTCTTGAGGCAGATGGCTGTGGACGCGTTTTACGGCTTTATGGCCGAGCTTGTGCCTGTGAGGGGGGTGGACGCGGTGCGGCTTGAGCCGCTCGAGCCGCTTGATGTTGTGGGCGCGCAGAGACTCCGTGTTGAGGCGGAGCGCCGGTATCCGTTGGGGTGGTTTGGGCAGGCAGGTGAAGTACTTAGGAGGTTGGGTTGTGGGGGTGATGAGTTGGAGCGTCTGCTGTTCTCGTCCTCGGTGAGTCTTCACTTTGATGTTGGGGTGGGTGGGAGGTCGAGTGTGTGGCTTGAGTTCCGCATAGATACGCGGGCTTTCTCGCCGGGGGGCGCCGGCCGCGTGGAGAAAACCGATGGGGGTTTGTCCAAGGCGTTGGACGAGTATGTGGAGGAGTTGGTGTCTAAGGTTGTGCGCAGGTCGGCTGCCTATCTTTCTAGTGCTGTGGTGGGGGGCGTCCGCGGCGCTTTGAGGAGCCGCCTTGGTTTTGAGGGGCTGCGTTTTGTTCCTTTTGGCAGAAGTGTGCTCGTCTTGGCGCTGGAGAGCGCCTCTAGGGAGCCGTATGCCAGGCCTGTGTACCTGCGTAGGTTGGTTGAGGAGTTCTATCCAGGCGTGTTGGCGAGCTATGTCTACTGGGCGAGCGAGGGGCGGAGGCGTCTGTTGGAGTGGCTCGACGAGGCGGGGGCGAGGGTTCTCGACGCCGCCGCGCCTCTGCTGGAGGGCAGGCTGGTGCCGGGCGCCGCAGGGAGGGTGATGTACAGGGACTGGCGTGGGTCGCTTGTCGAGATTCGGCTGTCTTCCGCTCTTGTGGGCGAGGTCGCCGGCCTTCTCTTCTCCCTGCTGAGCGTGGGCGGTAGATCTCTGGTGCTTGTCGAGGAGCCCGAGGCCCAGTTGCACCCCGGGGCGCAGATAGCGATGGCGCTCTTCTTAGTCTCGCTACCGGCTCTGTGCGGGTGTAGGGTCGTGGCTACCACACACAGCGATCTGTTGGCCATCACCATGAGCCAGCTGGCGGTGCAGAGGCCGGACAGGCAATGGGTTGTGGAGCTGCTGGCGAGGGTTCTGCCCCATGTGAAGGAGGGCGTTGACGTGTTGGCTGGGGCCGTGGCGGAGGCCGCCGTAGACCTGAGGATCTACGAATTCACAAGAGAGGGCAGGGTGGCGGCTGTGAGGCCGGAGGACGTGCTCGGCAAGGAGGTACCTGGGATAAGCAGGGTAATCGACGAGCTCACCGATTGGGCCTTTCGCCTTGCGAGCCGCCGGAGGTGAGCAAATATGCCGGGTCTGCGGCCTGACTGCCTTCAGACGCCCAACGTGGGTAGGCGCTGTTGCATCTGCGGAGAAAACGACTGCTCAGTGGCGCTGTCGGATAGGGGAGTCACGATTCTGTTTGCAGACGGCGAGGAGGCAGTAGCTGAGGGGCCGCATTGCGACTGCGTCGTTGTCCTTAGAAGAGACAACTATGTGGAGATCTACTCAGTTGAGCTCAAAAGAATAGCTGTCGATAAGAATAAAGCAGATGATGCGCTGAACCCCGATACGCTTAGGCAGAAGTGCGAGAGTTGCCTCAGGTGGGCCGAGGAGGTGGTAAACAGGTTCAACTCGCCTAGTAGGAGGGGGGTGGGGGTTGTCAAGAACTGCGTAGTAGTGATCCCGATGGAGGTGTTCCAGAGGGTCGCTACGCTCGTGCGTAGAGAGCGCTCTAGATACAAGCCAAGCGGCACACAGCTGAGAATACTATACTGCAACGACTCTATAACCGGCTATGCGGAAGTTCTCTGAGGTTTAAGGCGTTCAGGTGCGTCGGCCCTGTAGTTGATGTGTCGCCAGCCCGTGAGTCTCAAGCCGTGGCTGAGCGCGCCAATCGGGGCTTGTGACGCAGTTGTCCTAGGTCTATAGTTTTTTAAAAGCTGTGTATCTTTTTGTGGTGTCTGCCGAGTTTTTGGAGAGACCTCTTCCTAGGCCCACGGAGGAGGGGTACGTCGCGGCGCGTCTTCTTGAGGCTCTCGTCGAAGCCAAGCTAGCCCTTGACTTCCTACAACGCGGTCTCGTGAGGAATGCGGCGGGGAAGGCTTTCCAGGCGTGGAGGGCGTACATGGCGGCTCTCATGAGGCTAGAGCTGGAAAGACTCAAGGCCGCCGCCAAGAGCGAGGAGGAGAGGCGCTGGCTGGAGTCCACGGCCGTCCCCCGCCTCCCCACAACCAAAATGAAAAGACTCTCACAGATGCTCGAAGAGGTGGGGCACGCTGGCGTTTCGCCTTATACGGCTGTAGCCCTCGATCTCCACGACTACCAGTACCACGGGCCGGACCCGGACGGCGCCCTCTCGAAGTACACTTCTAGGGAGGAGGCGGCGAGAGACGTCGTCTTGCTAATATCGGAACTGGCGAAGGGGGTGGAGGGTTTGAGGACGAGGGTGGGGTGGACGTCTGAGCTTGGGGAGGCTTTGGCCGGCCTAAGGAGGGCGTTGGGCTTCGGCGGGTGAGGGGTGTAGTGGGTTTTTCGGGGGGTGGCGTTTTGTAGGCGGTAACGTTTATTTGGGTGTGGGTGTTTTGGGTCGTGTATAGGCTGTTGCTTCATGTGGATAGCGATGATGTGGGGCCGATGTCTATTGCGTTGTCTAATGCGGAGAACTTTCTCGCGGCTGTTGGGCGGGGGGAGGTGGCTCTGGTGGCTAACGGGCCTGGGGTGAGGCACTTCGTTAGGGGGTCCCAGTTTGGGGAGAGGATCGCGTCGCTGGCTAGGAGGGGGGTGAGGTTCTACGTCTGTAGCAACGCGCTTAGGAACTTGGGGATTGACCCCTCGTCTCTTGTGGCAGAGGCGGAGGTTGTGCCTGCGGGCATCGTGAAAATTGTGGAGTTGGTTCAGCAGGGCTATATATACGTCAAGCCTTAATCGCAGGGCTGGTCTGGGGGGCCGTAGCCTCCTCCGCCTGGCGTCTCTATCACGACTTCGTCGCCTTCGTCGAGGTACACCGTGTCTGACCTTATGGCGAATTCTCCGCCCCGCCTCTTGACTAGGGCTTTTGCCGGCTTTCCGGGGCAGCCGCCCTCTAGCCCCCACGGCCGGGTGTCGAAGCGGCTGGCTATTATCGAGAGGGTGGCGGGGGCCAGCGTCTTGAAGGCCCGGACTATTCCGTCTCCGCCTCTGTATCTGCCGGGGCCTCCGCTCCCCTCGCGTATCTTGTAGGCGGTGAACTTGATGGGGTATGTCCTCTCCGCTATTTCTATGGGGGTGTTTAGGGTGTTTGTCATGTTGACGTGGACGCCGGAGACGCCTGGGCTGTTGGGCCGCCCGCCTGTCCCGCCGCCTATTGTCTCGTAGTAGGACCAGTATCTGCCTCTCCAGACGCCTCCGATCATCACGTTCATCATTGTGCCGGAGCCCGCCGCGGGGATCCTCCCCGGCAGTGCCCTGGAGAGGGCCATGAAGACGGCGTCCGCCACCCTCTGGCTTGTCTCCAGGTTGCCGGCGCCCACCGCCGCGGGTTTCACGGGGTTGACTATGGTGCCCAGGGGGGCCTCCACCTCCACAACGCTGTAGAAGCCGTGGTTTGTCGGCACGTCGGCGGCCAGCGCCGCCCTAACCGCGAAAGCCGCCGCGGAGTAGGTCACCCCGAAGACGGCGTTTATGGGGGCCTCGGCCTGCCTCGCCGTCCCCGTGAAATCCGCCCTCACCCCGCCCTCTCCCACCTCGAGCGCAACTCTAATGGGCAGTAGCTCCCCCCTCCAGTCGAGATAGTCGACGGCCTCGTACCTCCCCCGGGGCCACCTGGAAATCTCGCCTAGGGCCAGCCTCCTGCCGTATTCCACGGCCTCTCTCCAGGCGTCTAGCACCCTCTCGCCGTAGCGCTCGAAGAGCTCTCTCACCTTAGCCGCGCCGACGCGCGAGGCTGCGAGCTGAGCCTCTAGGTCGCCCCGCGCGGCCTCCGGCGTTTTGAAGTTCTCCAGGATGAAAGACAGGGCCTCCCTATTTAGCTCCCCCCGCCTCAGTATTTTCACGGGCGGTATGACGACCCCCTCCTCGTATATGGTCTCCGCCCGTGGGTTAAGCGACGCGGGGAGGGGCCCTCCCACATCTACGTAGTGCGCCTTCGAGGCTATGTAGGCGACGAGCCTCCCCCGCCAGTGGACTGGGTACAACAGGAGGACATCGTTGAGGTGTGTCCCGGCGATGTACGGGTCGTTGGTTAAAACGGCGTCGCCCTCCCCCAGCTCCTCGACGGCCCCCAGCAGGTTTCTAACTCCGACGTGGAGGGACCCCAGGTGGACCGGTATGTGCTCGGCCTGCGCCACGACGCGGCCTTCTGCGTCTACCACAGCGACGCTGTGGTCCATGCGCTCTCTGATGTTGGGCGAGAATGCGGAGTTCCTCAGCGCGATCCCGGCCTCCTCGGCGATGTACTCAGTGGCTTTGTAGATGATCTCCCACCTCATAGCCTCAGCTCAAGTCCGTACCTCTTCACCTCCGCCTCCCACCTCGGCGGCACCACCGTGGTGGAGTAGTCTTCGACGATCAGCGCTGGGCCCCTCACCCGGTAGCCCAGCGGTAGCTCCGACCTGTTGTAAACTGCGGCTTTAGTCCAGCCGTCGAAGTAGACCTCCTTCTCCTGCGGCGCGGGGTCTCCCCCCTCCGGCGGCTGTGGGAGCTTCGGCTTCTGCCTCTTCACGACGGCGAACACGCGTATCGTCACAACCTCCACCGGCCTGTCTAGGACAAATCCGTAGGTCGCCTTGTGTTTCTCCTCGAAGGCCCGCCTGACGGCCTGTGGCGTGAGATCTTGGCCTAGTGGGATCGTGAGCTCCCAGCCCTGCCCCACATATCTAACGTCGGCATATCTCACGTAGTAGTCGGGGCGGTACCGGGCCAGCTCCTCCTCCAGCCGTCTAAACCCGCCCTCCAGGTCTCTGGGGTAGGCCATCCTGGCCTCGAACCGGAAGTCGGCCATGAGCATGCCCAGCGAGGTGAATACCCCCGGGAGGGGGGGCACCAACACGCGGCTTATGCCGACCTCCTCGGCGAGCTCCGCGGCGTGTTGCGGCCCCGCCCCGCCGAAGGCCATAAGCGCGAAGTCCCCCGGGTTTAGACCCCGCTCCACCGTGACCAGCCTTATGGCTCTCGCCATCTCCACATCCACAAGCTTTACCGCGTCTGCAGCTACGTCGACTGGGTCGCCCAGCTTGCCCAACGCCTCTAATGCGGCTTTGGCGTTGAGCTTCAGCGCGCCGCCGGCCAAGGCCTCCGGGATTCTGCCCAGGGCTAGGTTTGCGTCTGTGACCGTTGGCTGGGTGCCTCCCCTGCCGTAGGAGACGGGCCCTGGGTCCGCCCCCGCGCTTATGGGCCCCACCCTGAGGGCGCCTCCCGCGTCTCTCCATATGACCGTCCCCCCGCCCGCCGACACCTCGGCCAGATCTACGAAGGGGAACCTCACAGGGTAGCCCGAGCCTTTGACAAGCCTCCCTCTGTGGCTCTCCCCGCCTACCTCGTACTCTGTGGTGATGGACGGCTGGAAGTCCACCACCGTGCCGGCCTTCGCCGTCGTTCCTCCCATGTCGAAGGAGATTACTCTGGCCTCACCCGCCAGCTTGGCCAGCTCAGCCGCGGCGACGACGCCGGCCGCGGGGCCCGACTCTACCAGTTGCACAGGCCTCCTGGCGGCCTCCTCAACTGTCACAAGTCCGCCGGAGCTGGACATGACGTAGAGCGACCCGCCTCTGCCCTCTACGAACTCCCTCAGGCGGGACAGGTAGCGTCCTACCAGCGGCATCAAAGCCGCGTTGACGACGGCTGTGGAGAAGCGCTCGTACTCCCTAGGCTCCTGCGCCGCCTCGTGCGACGCGGTGACGTAGCTGAACCACCTCTGGAGCACCTCCTTGGCGGCTTTCTCGTTGCTGGGGTTTGCGTAGGAGTGGAGGAAGGCCACCGCGGCGCTTACGGCGCCCATGGATCGGGCGCGGGCGGCCAGCGCCTCCACCTCAGTGGGCTCGACGGCCTTCTCCACTGTGCCGTCTGCCAGCGTTCTCTCGTCTACCTCGAACCTGAGCTCCCTTGGCACAAGCTGGCGTGGCTTGGCGAAGTAGAGGTCGTACAGCCTAGGCCTGTTCTGCCGCCCTATCTCTATCACGTCGCGGAAGCCCCTCGTGGTGAAGAGCGCAACCTTGGGAAGCTCCAGCCCCATCTGGCCGAGGAGGGCGTTTGTGCCGATGGTGGAGGCGTGGAGAACCTCGCCGAAGTCCAGCCTGGACAGCCCCTCCGCCACGGCCCTCTCCGGCTCCCTCGGCGTGGACAACATCTTGAGGGTTTTCACCGCCCCCGTCTCGTCCACTGCGACGAAGTCCGTGAAGGTCCCCCCGACGTCCACCGCCACGATCCGCCGCGGCATTTCTGTAAAGAGTCGCGGGGATAAAACCTTTGCGAAATTGTTTTATATTCGTTTTCTCCCGCCGCTGTGGATTGGGGGAGGGTTGCCTTGTGGTTTTACGCTGGGTTTTTTGCCGGCGCTCTTTCTACGGCTAGTAGAGAGGGGGCCTACGCAAGCATCGTCCTCTTTCCTGTGTTGATTTTCGCGGGGGAGGACCCCTTCGCCGTGTTGCTTGGCTTCGCCATCGCGGCGGCTGTAGCCATAGCGCTGAACCTAGCCGCGTCTCGAAAAGCGGTGCAGGGGCCTATATTCCGGGTGGGGTCGCTCACGGCGCTAGCCGGCATAGCCGCCGGATTCCTAGCCTTCCTACTCCTCCCCCTTCCCATCCTCAAATACCTCGTAGCCGCCGCCATGTTCGCCACCGGCGGGAGGTTGCTGGCAGACGCCGCGTGGGGGCCGAGGGAGTTCCACCTCAAGCACCCGGCGGCCCGAGTTGCGTTAAACTTCCTAGTTGGCGTGCTAGATGTGTTTATTGGAACAGCGGCTAGTTTTGCCCTCGCTAGGGCGTTTGTTAGAGAGCTTGAGGCTCTCCTCCCGGCGGCTAGGGTTAGTGAGGTGGCGTTAAGCGTGGAGCTTAAGCACCGGGTGGTGATGGGGGGCTTCGTGGCGGGGCTGGGGATATTCCTAGGCCAACGCCTCGTCAGCTGCTCCGGAAACCAGCGCCTCCTAGACGCCGCCATGGGACTACTCATAACGGCAACGGGCTTCGTCTACCTATTTATATAGGGGGCGTCTCTGGGGCGTGGAGAGGGCTGTAAAAAGCGCGGCTTGGATCACGGCAGCCACGGCGGCTACTACGTTGTCTGGCCTTGTGTTTTGGAGCATCGCCGCGAGGCTGGGGGGGAGGGCTGGCCTGGGGGCGGCGGCGTATGAGGTGGCGGCGGCCAACGTGGCCTCTGCGCTTTTGAACATCGGTCTCCAGAGCTACACGCTTAGGTTTGTGCCGGAGAGGGGCGGCTCCGCTTTGGCCACAGCCTATGTGGCCGCTGCCCTCCTCTCGCTGGCGGGGGGCGGGGCCCTGGCGGCGCTGGGGTTCGACTGGGCGCCGTTGCTCCTCGCCTCCTCCCTCTTCTTTGGGGCGGCCGCCGGGGCTCTGGTGGCTTCCGGCTCCTCTGCGGGGTACTTCTACTCGGCTCTGGTGGGGGCTGTGCTGAAGTTGGCTCTTCCATTCGCCGCCCCCCCGCTTTTTGCCTTCACAGCCGCCTCTCTGGCCTCGGCGGTTGCGGCGGGGATCTACGCGGCTGCGCGGGTGGGCCTCTCTAGGCCGGGGGGCTGGGGGGACTTCCTCGCGGCTGGCCTCAGCAACTACGCTGTGAACTTCTCGGTTGGGTTCGCCGTTTCGCTGGGCGTCGTGGTGGCGGGGGCGCTTGGGAACACTGGGCAGGCCGGGGTTTTGTATCTCCTCGCCATGGCGGTTCTCGCCGCCTCCTCGGTGGCCGGCGCCTTGGCCCAGGCCAGCGTGCCTGTGATGGTGGAGGGCGGCACGTCGCTGGCGGAGAGGGGGCTCAGGGCGGCCCTCGGCGTAAACGTCCCGCTGGCTGTGGCGGCGGCCGGCGCCTCCCCCCTCCTGATGTCGCTACTTGGCAGAGAATATGCGGGGGAGGCGGCGTCGCTGGCGGCGGCGATGCCGGCTGTGGTGGAGCTGACGGCCGTGTCTATGGCGTCGGCTGTGTACAACGTGGAGAGGCGGTGGGGCGATCTGGCCGTGCTCGGCGCGGTTGGCTCGGCCTCGGTGGCGACAGCCTCCGCTCTGCTTCCTCCCGGCATAGCGCTGACGGCCGGCTTCCTCCCGCCCTTCCTCCTCTCGCTGAGGTCTCTGCCCAGGCGGCCCCTCGCGGGGGGTCTCGTCCTAACGGCGGCGCTGGCGCCCCTTGCCTACCTCCTAGGCCCCGTGGGGGGGCTTGCGGCGGCGGCCGGGGCGGTGGCCGTTTTGCACATATCTGGGCTTTTCCGCGTGGGGGACTACGCCCGTCTGGTGAAGATGGTGCTGTCTAAAGCGCCGTGATCGTCTTAGCCCTACTGGGCGGCTTGGCGGTCGGGGGGAGGTGGGGCGCGGCCTACGGCGTCCTCGCCGCCTACCTCCTATACGTCCTGTACGGCTTTAGCCCGCCTCTCGGCGCCGCCGCGGCTCTGGCGGCTGTGGCGGCGGCGCGCGGCCTTAAGCTCGACAGACTTGCCCTCTACGCCCTCGCGGCGGCTTTCGGCAAATTCCTCCTCCTGCCGTATCTGGCGGGCCGCCCCATCCCCTACTACGAGGCTCTCTGGTACGCGGCGCAGATTTCGCCGGTGTGGAGGACCTACGCCCCGCTTACCTACCTCCCTCACATGCCGCCGCTTGAGCTGGCGGTTGAGGGCACGCTTTTCGCAGTTGGCGTAGCGGCCCTGGCCTCTAGGGCTTTGGCGGAGGCGTGGGGGAGGGGGGCCGTCCTGTGGCCTCTGCTGGCGCCGGAGCCCCTGGTGTTTGGGCATTTCGCCATGGCCATGCCTCTGGCGTGGACGGCGGCGTATTTCGCCCAGCAGAGGCGCTGGGGGTTAGCCCTCCTCTCTGCGGCTCTTGCCGCCGGGTTTCACATCTACGGGGGGGCGGTGGCTCTGCTCTTCGTGGCGCTGTACGGCGCGCCCTGGTCGCTGCTCCTGGCGCCTCTGGCCCTCCTGGCTCCCCAGTCTTGGGTTCTCACGTCGCTCCTCTGGCGTATACCGGGGACGGACCTCCTCTCGGTCGTGGAGAAGCTGGCTTTTAGGGCGGAGTGGTTCTGGTACATAAAGCTGGCGCTGGAGCTGGCCGTTGTGTTGTCCGCCGCGGTCTCGGCGGGTAGAGCCGGCGTGGTGCCTCTGGCGGGCGTCTTGGGGGCTCTCCTCACGGCGCGGGCGCCGGAGGAATACGCCGGGTTTGTATATAGGCACTTCGCCGCTGTTCTCCCCTTCGCCAGGCTGAGGCCCCTCTGGGCCTTCGCGCTTCTCGCCGCAGTTCCGTACCTTATCCAGGTCTACTTCTTCGGCCTAGACTGGGGGTGGGCGTTGAGGTACGCCCGCTCCTTCGCCTGCGGTTGCCCCCTGGAGGGGCCTGTCGAGTCGGCCTACAGGCTTATATACTTAAAAGGGTGAGTTTTCGGCACGACGTGTGTATAACCGTTGTGCTTCCAGTTTTAAACGAGGCCGAGGCCCTCCCCCGGGTAGTTGAGGAGCTTAGGGCGGCGGGGTTCAGCAACATCTTGGTGGTAGACGGCGGCTCCACAGACGGTAGCGTCGAGGTGGCGAAGAGGCTTGGCGTTAGAGTGGTCCCCCAGATGGGCAGGGGGAAGGGGATGGCCGTGAGGACGGCCCTCATGTACGTCGACACCCCCTACGTGGCTTTTCTAGACGCCGATTATACATATCCGGCTGAGGACCTCAAAAAGCTGTTGCCCCTCCTCCGCCACTACGACGTCGTCCTCGGCGCTAGAAGGGGCGAGATGCCCCTTGTGTACAAGCTGGGCAACGGGGCCTTGGGCTGGCTCTTCAGGCTTCTCTTCGGCGTAGACATAAGGGACCCCCTCACTGGGATGTACGCCGCCAAGACGGAGGTGCTTAGAGACGCCGCTCTCGAGGCCAGGGGCTTCGACCTAGAGGTTGACCTCCTCGCGAAGGCTCTGGCGGCCGGGGCTAGGGTGGCCGAGGTGGAGATCGGGTACAGGAGGAGGGTCGGAAAGAAGAAGCTGAGGCCTTGGCACGGCCTATCCATCGCGTTGAAGTCCCTCTCGCTTGCATACCGCCTCAACCCCACCCTTTCCCTATCCCTCCTCGGCGCGCTTCTCCTCGTGCCTGGCGTCGCGCTGGGGTCGTGGGTGGCGTATAGGTTCTTCTACCAAGGCGTCCCCCACTACATGCTGGGCCTCCTCTCCCTGATCCTGTTGATGCTCGGCGCCCTATCTGTGGCGTTGCTCCCGCTGGCCACGGCGGTGTTGAGGCTTCAAGCCGCCGTGAGGAGGAGGGATCTACGCCTCCCCACCGACTGCCTCCCTCCCATGCCCGAGCCAGCGCCGCCGGCGGCGCCGGCCTCGGCTGAGGGGAGCGAGGCGGAGACGCCGCTTCTCCACGTGGGGAGGGGGCTTGTCTTGTCCTTCATGGCGCTTCTAGCCGTAGCGGCGTACTACCTGGGGGTCGGCGACGCCGCAACAGCTAACAAGCTGGCCGAGTGGGCCTACTACGCCTTGGCGGGCGCCGTCGTTGCGCTACTCGTCGACGCCGCGGTGGTCAGCCGCCGTGGACAGCGAGGAAGTCAGACATAGGGAAGTCATGGATAACCCGTTGCGGTGTGCCGGATACGTCCAGGGGGCGGCCGTCTATCTGGAGCACCCCGGACACCTCCCTCGGCGATCCGTCTGGGGCGAGGCAGAGCCTCCCGTCGAAGGCGATGGTTCTCCCGGCGAGTTGCGTCGGCTTGAGGAGGACCTTGTAGCACCCACCGCCGAGGTCCTCTATGTTGAGCTTCCCCGCGGCCTTGAGGCTGAGGTAGAGCGATATGGCGTTTATCTCCTGCGAGGTGCAGCGGCCCTCGGGGTCGCATATCACAGCCCGCCAGAGGTTCACCGCGAATTTGTAGCCGTGGACTACGCCGTAGGCGTGGCTTCCGTCAGCCGCCACGAGGCCCCAGGAGAAGTAGGCGGTGTAGACCCCGGCCCTCAGCCGCTCCAGGAGGTCTATGGGCGGCGCTAGGACCGCTATTAGGGCGGCCGCGGTGAAGGCGGCTGCTGTGGCTGCCGTGATGAGGTGGCCCCGCATTGGCTATGTAATGCTCCCCCTATATATCCCTTATCTGTGTTTCTACTTACAGCAGCTGTGGCTCAACGCGTCATGGCTCCCACGGGGAGACGACTACCCCATACACGTCTACTTCGCCCTTCTCCTCAGGGGTGACCCAGCCGCCGTTTTCACAACTCCCTGGGAGTACCCCGGCATCCCCCACCTCCTGGGTCTCCTCTGGGGGGACCCCCTGGCGCTGGGGAGGGCCTTCGCCGTATACGCCGCCGCGCTGGCGCTCCTGGGCGTGGCGCTCTACGGGCTCTACTTCAAGGCGGCGGGGGTCCCGGCGCCGTTCCTCGCATCGTTCTACCTCGTGACGGCCTCGGTGAGAACTCTGGCCGGCCTCGTCGACGGCCAGATCGCGGATAAGACGGTCCTCCTGGTGTTTGTCCCGCTGTCGCTCTACCTCTACGCCAGGGGGCGGCCGGCCGCCGCCGTCGCCGCGCTGGCGCCCTCTATCTTTACCAACTACCTCGGCGTTGCCTACGGCGGGCTTCTCTCGGTGATGTACGCAGTCTACGGCGGGAGGAGGGCCCGGCTGGCCCTCGCCGTCTACATCGCCCTCGTCGCCGTGCTCCTCTGGCACAAGGCCCTCTCAGTGCTGGAGCTGGCGGGGCAGGCGGCCTCTGCGCCGCCGATGCCCTGGGACCCCGGGTGGGGGTTGGTCTACGCCTTCTACGGCTCCTCGCCTGCGGTCCTAATACCGCTCGCCCTCCTGGGGCTTAGGAAGAGGGCTGTAGCTCCTCTGGCCGCGGCGTCTCTTCTGTTGCTCGTCATTGGGGCGGCGAGCTCCGCCTACGGGGAGAGGCTGTACAGAGTGGCGGCTCTTCTGTTGCCGGCCTCGGCGGCGGCTTCCGGCTGGACGGGGCTGGCCCTTGCGGCGTATTCAGCCTTCCCAGCCGCGGGAGGCTGGGCGTGGGCTCTCGGGGCTCTGCCTGGGCTTTACCAGCCGGTGGATAGGATCACGCCGGGCCAGCTCGACGCCTACCGCGCCGTGCTGGCGGCTCTCCCCAGCAACTCTACAGTGGAGGTGCAGTGGAGCCTTGACCCGTGGCTCCTCCCCCTGGCCTACGCCTACAGGCCCGACGTTAGGGTGAATTTGACGGCCTGTCGGTGGACGCGGGCCGACTTCTACGTGTATACGCCTCCCGACCCCCGCCAGTGGTATATGCCGTGTATACGCGAGGTGGGCCCGCCGCCGGGCGTGAGGGTCGCCAGCTGGGGCAGCACCGCGCTGTATAGGGGGTGAAGGTCGCCGTTTTTTCCGAATCCCTCTGGCCGCTGGGGGAGGGGGGCGCGGAGCTCGCCACGTACCTCTACGCGAGGTTGCTCGCTGAGCTGGGGGTCAGAGTTAGGGTCTACGTGAGGCGGGGGGGCGCGAGGTGGGAGGGGCTTGATGTGGCGGAGCTGGGGGGCGCGGGGACGAGGAAGTTCCACGCCCCGCCGCTTGGGGCTAGGAGGGCGCTGGAGTGGTGCGACGTGGCCTACTTCGCCTCGGCCTACTGGGAGCTGGTGCCTCTGGCGAAGAGGATGGGTAGGAGGGCGGTTGTCCACCTACACAGCTACGACCCAGCCTGTCCCGTGGGGACGCTTTACAACGCGAGGGGGGGCTCCGTCTGCCGCCCTGAGACGAGGAGTTGCTGGGGGTGTATACACCTCCAGGAGAGGTGGCTGGGGCGGCCCCTCTGGAGGGCGGTTGCCTCGCAGGTGTTAAACGGCTTGTTCAACCCGCTGTTTGCCGAGGCCGTGAGGCGGGCGGATGCGCTGGTGTTCGTATCTGAGGCGCAGCGTAGGCTCTTCGCCGAACACTTCGGCGACGTGCCCAGGAGCCACGTGGTGTACAACCCGGCGCCTCCTCTGCAGTATCTCCCGCCGGGGGGTAGGGCGGTGGGCTACTTCGGCGGGCTGAGCCCATGGAAGGGGGTCTACGTGCTGTTGCGCGCGTGGGCGCGCCTCGGCGGGGGGGCGAGGCTGTATATGACGCGGGCCTCCGCTCTGAGAAGCCGCCCCCCTGGCGTGGTGGCGCTTGGGGACCTAACGCCGTGGGAGCTGGAGGAGGTGCACAGGTCAGTCTCCGTGGTGGCTGTCCCCTCCCTCTGGTGGGAGCCCTTTGGCTACGCCGCTCTGGAGGGCTTGGTGAGGGGGCGGGTGGTCGTGGCTTCAGACGTCGGAGGTCTTCCCGAGGTGGTGGGGGGCGCGCCCGGGGCTAGGCTTGTCCCTCCGGGGGACGCCGACGCGCTGGCGGAGGCTCTGGAGTGGGCTCTGGCGGCGGACGCGGCGGAGCTTGGGGCTAGAAATAGGGAGTACGCCCTTAGGAGGTTCGACGGGGTTAGGCTTGCTGAAAGGCTTCTAAAGGTTTTGGAGGGCTAGCGTATATATAGGGGATTGACAGCATCTCGGCGAGGTCCTTGGCAGCGGCGGCTACGTCCTCGGGGGCTAGGTCTTTGACGTCGTATTTGCCGAGGGCGGAGACGGCCATCTGGAGCTCCACCTTGAGCGACTCTATGTACCTCAACACGCCCTCTTCTCCCTTTGTCAACGCCGCTATTAGGAAGGGTCTTGACATGTAGACCGCCGTTGCGCCTAGGGCAACCGCCTTGGCCACGTGTCCGCCGTTGTAGAGCCGGCCGGCGATGAGGAGGGAGGTCTTCACCCCCGCCTCTCTAGCCGCTTTTATGTACTTCAGCCCCACTACCGTGGGGTAGCCCAGGTCCTTTAGGGCGACGGTGGGGGCCATCCCCGTGCCGCCCTCCTTCCCGTCTACCACCACGGCGTCTGCCCCCTCTCTGCTCGCCACCTCTATCACCTCGGCGGCGTCTCTAAAGGGCCCTAGCTTGATCCAGATCTTTGCCTTTGGATAGGCAGTCTTCATAAACCTTATGGCGCCCGCCAGTATCTCCCTTGTGAAGGTGCCTGGGACGGAGTAGCGCGTGGCGTATTTCCCGCCGTCGTAATCTATTAGATACTTCTGCCTCAGCTTTTCCGCCTGCTCCCTGGGGATCTTGATGACGCCGCCGAGGCCGGGCTTGGCCCCCTGGCCCACCTTTATCTCGAAGCCGATCCTCCCCTCCTCCACGTACTGCTCCAAGTCCTTATCGCTGTAGACTCTGTTCCACAGCTCGTCGTAGGCGTCCTCCACGCTCTGTTGGATAAACACACCCCCGTGTTTCCCCATGTTGGTCAAATAGGCCAGGAGGCGCTCCTTGAAGGAGGGGTGGCCTCTGGTGATCCTCCTGGAGTACCCCCTCACTGTGGCGACGTTTTCCCCGATGCCGAGGGGGATGCCCGCCTTGGCCGCCGCCTTAGCAATAGCGATGGCTGTTTTGCTGGCGACGTCTGTGGAGCCCATGGACCCCACCGCCACGGGCATAGACGCGGGGAAGCCCCCCACCCAGGTCTCGGTGCTGACGTCGGCGAAGGTCGGCTCCCGGAGCAACTCGGCGGCTTTCTTAAGCCTAAGGGGGGTGAAGGCGGGGGGCATCAGCTGGATGTCGTCGAGGGTGTAGAAGCGGGGGCACCCCCTCCTGTGTACCCCAGCGCCGAGCACGGCGCTTCCATAGGAGGCGAGGAGGCCGAAGGGATACACCGCCTCTTTCCCCCGGAGCGCCCGGTGGGCTATCTCGTCCACTGGGTAGTCCTCGAAAAACTCCTTGAAGCCCCTTATTCCGAAGTAGAGCCCCCTAAGCCTAAGGATGAGCTTGGCAAGCGGAAGCATATGGGGCAACACAGCCACCGTTTTCTACACTACGTATACAAAGTACAGAGAAGCCGCCTGACCATAGGCACCACCTATCTATCTGCCCCCCGTGTGTAAGTACTTTGTCTCGGATAAACGGTTTTTCTCCTAGAATTTCGCCACCACTGTTTTGCCGTTTTCCAGCGGCCTCCAGCCTCCGCCGTCGCCTAGGGGCTCCGAGGCGACCACGCCGTCTTTCTCCACCGGCACGAAGTGGGGGTGCTCCTCCCCTCTGTAGGTGTAGAAGATGGCCAAGCCGGCCAGGTCTACGAAGACGAAGTTGAGCACTGGCTCCTGGGGGTCGAGATGGGGCTTGGCCAACTCGGCGGCTTTTTTAACCGCGGCTTCGTCTCCGCCCAGCGCCACCACGGCCTTGAGCAGCAGTTCGCTGTCTGTGGAGCCGTCTAGCTCCCCCACCTCCACGCCCGCCTCCCTCAGAGCCGCTCTGTACCTCTCCTTGTCTATAGTTCCGTTGTGGGCAATGGCGTATCTACCCCTCACGATGGGGTGGGTGTTCTCCAGAGCCGGCTCGCCCACGGAGGCCAACCTGCTGTGTAGTATATACAGCATATATCCGTCCGGCGGCTCTACATAGTCCTCCCATATGGGCTTCGTGGATTTATACAGGCCGTAGGACCCCGGGCGGGCCCAGAGCGCGCCCCAGCCCGACCCGTGGCTCCAGCCCATTGTCCGGTCCCTCCTGGACACCTGGACAAAATCGAGGAGGATCTCTCTGGGGGGTTTTCCAAGGGAAAAAAGAATTCTACACATTAGACGGTGGTTAGATACTGCTCGTACTCCCAGGGCGTGATGGTGTTCCAGGTCTTCTCCCACTGGTACTGCTGGGCGTAGCTCTGCCACTCGGCCTGCTTCACGCCGAGGTACGCCTTCACGAAGTCGCTTGGTAGCTCCCTCGCGATTTTGCCCTCCTCCATGTACTTCAGCGCGGCGCCGAGGTTAGGCGGCGTCTCCCTAACGCCCTGGAGGTCGTAGGCCACCTCCTGGACCGGGGGCGGCGGCTCTATCCTGTTCTCTAGGCCTTCCAGCCCAGCCAGCACCACGGCGGCGAAGGCCAGGTAGGGGTTCATGGAGGGATCTGGGTGTCTGTACTCAATCCTGTTTATCTTCCCGCCGTAGTATGGCACGCGTACCATGGCGGAGCGGTTGCCGAGGCCCCACACGACGCGGGTGGGCGCTTCGTGGTGAGGCACTAGGCGTTTGTAGGAGTTGACGGTGGGCGCCACGATCGCGGATATAGATATGGCGTTGTTCAATATGCCGCCCACCACCCACTTGAGCTCCTGGGTGGGCTCCTTCACGGAGGCCATCAGGTTCTTGCCGTCCTTCCACACAGATATGTGGGTGTGGGCGCCGCTTCCGTTCATGCCCCAGAAGGGCTTGGGCATAAACGTCACCGTGTAGCCGTGTTTAGCCGCCACGGCCCTGGCCATGGTCTTAAACATCAGTATGGAGTCCGCCGTCTTCAGCGGGTTGCCGTATGGGATATTTACCTCGAACTGGGACGGCGCCACCTCGTGGTGCGTCTTGGTCTCGCCGAGGCCCGCCGCGGCGAAGTTCTCCATGATCTCCTCCACCACCTTCCTCGTCGCGTCAGGCGGCACGTCGAAGTAGCCAGCCTTCTCGGGCAACTCCGGCGGGTTGCCCCTGACGACGAAGTACTCCACCTCCACGCCGATTTTGAACTGGTAGCCGCGTTTCTCCGCCCTCTCGAGGACCTGCTTAAGCACGTTACGTGGGTCCAGTGGAGATGGCGCGTTGCCGTCGAGGGTGTTGGTGAAGACGTAGGCGGCCTTCCCGCCGTTCCAGCTCTCCACATAGACGGCGGATGGGTCAACCACCGCCACGAAGTCGCTTCTGTTGACGGTGCTGTAGGCGGGGATGGAGGAGCCGTCGTAGGGAACGCCGTCGATAAACGCGTCTTTGGCCATGTCGATCGGCATTATGTCTACGCGCGGCCTCCCGTAGATGTCCACTATCACGAAGTAGACGTATTTCACCCCAGCGCCTTTTAGCACCCTCCAGACGTCAATCCCTTCCACCTGCATAGACGGCGGAGATGGAGGGAATATATGTTTTTCGGACACCCTATTTACATAGATTCACCGCATATATAGAAAAGGCCGCCGGAATTCCCGCGGACTGGCTGGATTATGTGCATCGAAGACCCGGGCTGTGCTGGAAAATATACGAAAAACACGGCGCCTATACTATCTTCATCTCCACCACCTTGTTGTCGATCACCAGGGCGCTTCTCTTGGTCTGTAGCTTGTACATCATGTGCGGCCTCGTGATTATGATGTAGGAGTGGACGAGGACGTCGTCGGGAGGAACCTCGTTGGTCACGAGCAGAACCCTCAGCCCGAACTTTGCGCTTTCGAACACAAGGTGCCTAACCACGTCCCCCCTCTTGATCACGTTCTGGGCCTCGTCTACGACGAGGAGCTTCCTCGGCTGGCGGGAGACGCCCTCCTTCTGAACCCTGTCGTACAGGAGGGCGAGGACGAAGAGGGACACCAGCACCTTCTCCTCGTAGAGCCTAAGCCTGGAGAGGTCGATCACCACCGTCCTCCTCAGCCTCAGGAGGAGGTCCAGAGGCACCCTCCCCCTCTCCAGAACCTCCACGATGTACTCCAGCCTCCTGGCGATGGCGGCCCGCATCTCCACCTCAGCCCTAGACGTGACTAGGAAGCTCTCAAGCGCCTCCAACACGTCCCCTATCCTCTTCACCTCGGCGTTTCTCACAGCCCTGTAGAGGAAGTAGATGGAGGGCTCGTTTAAGTTGAGCGAGAGGCCGATGATCTCGGCGAGGAGCTTCTTGTCGAAGCCCCTGAGGTCGTACCTCAGGTGCCTCGCGTCAACCCTCAGCCCCAGGTCGTACTCACCAACCCAGTCCAGGATAAGCGCCGGCAGGCCGGACCTCCTCACTATCTTCTTCGCCAGGCGGCTCTTGCCGCTCCGCGTGGGGCCGAGAACCACCACGTGTCTATCCAGGGGGAGGAAAACGGGGACCCCCCACCTCAGCCCCACGAGGACCCCCTCCCCCGTGAGGAGGAGGAGAGCTAGAAGCGCCAGAGCCGCCAAGATCCACACATAAACCGGGGCGATTTAAACAACTTACGCCTGGAGGAGCCGCCTCAGCTCCCCCGGCTCTATCCTCCTCCCGTCTACAAGGACGAGAGGTAGTTTCCCAGTCCGGTACCTAACCATGAAGTAGAGCCCCCGTAGCGATAGGGCGTGGACCAGGTGGACCTCCGCCGGGGCGCCCAGCCTCTTCAGGAGGCGGGGGAGCCAGCTGAGGTCGTCGCCGGGCATCTCCACGGTGGCGTCCACCCCAGCGGCCCCCGCGGCGTATACGCAACTACGGCACGGGCCGGCCCTACCCCCGAAGACCGCAACGACGACGACCTTCAGTGGCACCGGCTCCCCCCTATGTAGTTGAGGACGTCAAGGCCGTCGAGGCCCTCCAGCTCCACGGTGAGGGTTCGGTCTGTTACGTCGCAGTAGAACTCCACAGCCAGCCTCAGCCCTCCCCTCCCCTTGGACGTCCTGTAGACGCCCTGGTGGCCCCCCACCGTGATGGGCTCGCCCTTCCCCACCCTCCGCCCCGGCCTAGCCTTGATCTTGAGGACGTAGGCCCTCCCCCCGTCTCTCACGAAGTGCATAACCTCCCCATCTCTCACCCACTTAACTCCGTCTACCTCCCTGTGTTTAAACACGTCGGAGGCCATGGGCATAACCACGATACGCCAGGTCGGGGGGGCGCTCAGCACCAGGAAGTTGTAGAGCCCCAGCACCCTGTTCCCCACCGCAATGGCGTGCCAGCTGAACTCAGTGGACATGGTACTCCGAAAGCAGGTCAAAGATCTCGTGCTCCTTAACAGCCTCCTTCCTAAACTCGGAAAGGGCGGGGTAGGCGTAGGGCAGAAGACGCAGGGAGTAGTAGCTCGTGAGGAGGGGGACCCCCAGGAAGTCGCCGAAGAGGAGGATAGACATGAGGAGGTTAAGCTGCCTGTTCAACTTAGCAGTCTCGTGGTAGAGGTCGAGGAAGAGGAGCCCAAATAGGAAGTCCCTAAGCGCCTTCATCTAACGAGCTCGGCCACGAACTGCCTCAGCCTTTCAAGGCCTACTATGTCCTCGGGGAAAAGCCTAACCGAGGCGAGGATATGCGGCGAGAAGGACTGCCTAATCACCTCGAGGTTCCTCTGCTGCTCCTCGTACTTGCTCCTGAGGAAGCCCGTGGCGTCCCTAGCCGCCTCCTCCCCCGGAATCACCATGTTCACAACCACCCCGCCGAAGGGTATCTCGTACGCCTTCACCATCTCTATAAACCTCTGCACCACCGAGATGGAGAGCACCGTGGGTATCGTGACGAAGACAAACCGCGTCTGGGCCGGGTCGGTCAGCACCTTCCTTACCTCCATATAGCGGCTGTATAAGTCCTTCAGCTCGGCCAACACGGGGTCCCTCTCTATCTCCTCCCTAACCTTCTCCTTGCGGAAAGACAGCTGCTCCTTCAGGGAGAGGGTCTCCATCCTCATCTTTATAGTCCTCTGAAGCCAGGCGCCGTAGAGCTTGGAGAGGCCGATCAGCCGCACCGCGTTGGCCACAGCCGCCATGTCGAAGATAACCCGGTCGAACTTCGACCCCTCCTTGAGAACCACGTCCATCATCTTGTCGAAGGAGGCCGCCTCGTGGAAGGCCGGGTTGGTGGTGGCTATGTCTATAAGCGGTTTGATGTCCACAGAAAGCTCCGCCATCTTAAGCATCTCCCTAAGCAGGTTCGAGATCCTCGCCTTGTACTTCTCCACGATGTCGTCGTACTGCACCTCCACAGCCCACAGGTTCCTCACCCCCCGAACCTCCTTAACTACGCCCCCCGAGAGGTCCTGGCCGAAGACCGAGGATAGGGAGTGCACGGGGTTGAAGGAGGCGAGGAGGGTCCTCTCCCCCGCAGACTCTGCCAGGTAGAGCGCCGTCGCCGCCGCCACCACGGTCTTGCCCACGCCCCCCTTCCCCCCAAAGAAGATGTACTTAACCCTCTGGTCTAGGAGCTGCCTCATATGTACTCCTCCAGCCTCCTGCTCGGCCTCCAGAGCTCCTCCGCCACGGCCTTAAGCGTGTCGAGGCCCTTCGGCTCCCTGTTCAACATGGGCACCACCGCGATGATGTACTTCCCGAACTTGTCGGCGATCTCGGCCATGTACTTCCGCTGCTCCTCCACCTTACGCCTAATGTAGGCCGGGGCGTCGGGGTTCTTAGCCAGCTCAGGCGGATACACCTGGTTAACCACTATCCCCGTCAGCCTCAGACCCAGCGACTCGAACATCTCCAGCGCCTTCTCAGTGTCGAGGATGGTCATCCTCTCCGGCGTCATGACCGTCATAAAAGCCGTCGTCTCGGAGTTCATAACTATGTCGCGGAACTTGAGGATACGCCCCCTGATGTACTCCAGCTCCCTCAAGATCTCGTCCTCGTAGGTCAACTTCTGCTTCTTAAGCGAAGCCGCCACACGGCCGTACTCGTAGGCCTGCCTCCTAAGCTCGGTGATCTTCTCCACCCACTTGCTGATGACGTCAGCGATGGCGATCATCCTAATCCCGTGGCCAAAGGGAGGCATATCGAAGACGTAGTAGTCGTACCTCCCCTCAGACACCACGTCCACCATGGCGTCGTAAACAGCGCTTTCGTACATCGCCGGCTCAGCCGCCGCGCTGTCGATATACTCCTCGATGTCTGGAGGAAGCTTATCAAGGCGGTACATATCGACGATCTTCTTCTTGATGGAGGCCACGTACTCGTTAATCTTCTTGTCGGCGTCGATCTCCATCACGTAGAGGTTCTCCGCCAGCTTAACCTCCCCCCTCCCAAACACGTTCTGCTCAAACACGTCGCTCAGCGACGCCTGAGGATCCGTGCTAAACACAAGCGTCTTCTTCCCAAGGCTAGACAGCTTAACCGACGTCGCCGCGCTAAGCGTAGTCTTCCCAAGCCCCCCCTTCCCCGCGTAGATAAAGACCTTGAGGCGGGGGTTCCTCTCAAGGAGACCGCCGAGGCCGATCATGACACCAGATCCGTGAAGTCCCTCTCCCTAAGCATATACCTCTTCCAGTTCTGTATATTGGGGAAGACATACGGCACAAGCCTAAGGGAGTAGTAAGGCGGGAGGATCGGAATACCCAACATGTCCCCCAGCGTAATAATCATAAACAAGTTGTCGATCTGCGCCTTGATCTTCAAAATGCTGGTGGATTGGCCATGGACGGTGAGCCCCTCCACCACCTCCCTAATCCTGTCTAGAAAACCCATGGCAGAAAAACGATACCGATATTTATTTTTGACCCCTCCGATACTTGGCCCAGCCGGCTAGTAGATAATAGCTCATCAGCACTCCAAGTACAAGCAATAAGGCACCGAAGGCCGCTGACAGAATATTTGCGACTTGAACTAGCGTATTGCCGTAAAGTACAGCTACGGACTTCTGCACTGGCATTGGCGTGTTTAAAACTCCGTAGAGACCGTAGACATAGGTCTCCCACGCTAATGCAGCAAGCGTAGTTACCGTCATGAAAATTCCCGGGATGAAGACGTACGCATTTGGCTTCTTTATACTTGCCAGGAAAATAGCGACTAGAAGTAGCGCAAGAGCAGCCAACAGTTGGTTTGTGCCTCCAAAGAACACCCACAGATTAGTCCAGCTACCTACAAACGCCAAAAACCCAGATAGTATGATTATTAGTAATGTAGAAATATGTTTGTTGCCAAGCGGTGTATCTTCAAACAGCTCAGCCATAACAAGTCTGAATACCCTCACAAATAGCATAGATGTAATAAGCCCCATAACGGCGACGAAAATCCCATACAGGATACTCATATAAACTGCTGGAATCCTGTACAGAGAGGTTGTGAGCAAAGTCGCGCCTTGCACATAGTCTGCCGCTGTCCCAGTTACACGCTCCAACACCATAACAGATGCTATGGAAGAAAGCGCTACCGCTCCCTCAGTCATCATGGCGCCTCCCCCCACCGGTAAGGCATCTGTCTCATACTCCAGTTGCTTAGAGGTTAAGCCGGAGGAGACGAGACTATGCCAGCCCGATATAGCGCCGCAGGCTATTGTCACAAAGAGAATAGGCCAAAGCGGACCGCCGCGGGGATCCTTCAGAGGATCGACGTAGAACTCCTTCATCGCAGGTTGTTGAATAGCTAATCCACTTATAGGAGTAAATACCGCCGCTATTAGAACTAATACAAGTGCGATTATTGAAGGCAAATACCCAACATAGACTGTCGGAAGTAAAAACCGTGGCATTGGGGTAATAGATGATATATAATAGAGGATTGATACAACTATTAGCCAAAAGAGAACTGTAAAAGTGCCTGGATAGGTTAACCTCTTGTCGAAATTATGTGAAACAAAAAACTCAGAGCTATCAAGGAAGTTAGTCCCAGGCTGTCTAGCATAAGGCAAAAGCACCACCGTGAAATATCCAACTAGGACAATAGCTAAAGCAACCAACGTAGCCAATAAAACATCGAGTCTCATCCTAAAAATCAACAATCCGAAAACCACACCACCTGCTAGTACAAACAATACCGCTGTAAAAGTGCCCGGCACACGGTTGAACACGTCTACGATCGTCCACTCAAATACGGCAGTAATGATAATGAGGTAGAATATTATATAGATGAGTAGGATCTTTCTCGCCTTATCTCCCAGTAGCTTGTAGGTGATGGGGCCCATTGACCTCCCCTCGCTTCTAATCGACATCATCATTGCTGAGTAGTCCTGAACCCAGCCGATGAACATATTACCAAATATAACCCACAAGAGCGCCGGCGCCCAGCCAAAAAACAGAGTAGCTACGACAGGTCCAACTATGGGGCCGAGCGCGGCTACGGACTTGAACTGGTAGCCGAAGAGGACGTATTTAGAGACGGGGAAGAACTCAACGCCGTCGAAGTAGAGCCTCGCCGGGGTGGGTCTGTTGGGGTCGGTCTCCCAAATCTTCTTATCTACCCACCTGGCGTAGAAGCGGTATGTCAAAAAATAGAGCACGAGGCCCAGGAGTATGTATGGTGCGGGGGTGTTAAACATATCCCCCCAGCAATATGGACTAATAAAGTGTTGTTTCGACAGACGCCGAAGTTCAGCCGCCCGCGGGCGGGCCCCGCGGTAGCTTTTCAAGGAAGGTCAACGCCGACTGGACAGCCCTTCCGCAGTCAGTGTGGGGGAACAGTAGCTGTAGGACGCCGCCGGAGGCGGTCACCCTCCAGGCGCCCGCCTCCTCCCCCGCCTTAGCCGCCGCCTCCACCGCCCACCGGGGGCCCGACGTGTTTACGACGTAGAAGGCGCCTATCCGCCGCCCCGACCCCACCCTAGACGCGTCGAAGACCCCGAGGTCTGCGTCCGCCTTAAGCCTAACCGCCGTGTAGCCTCTCCTGCGTGCGACGAGTGATGCGGCCAGGTTGAGGGGGTTGTCCCAGGGTAGTCTGTTGATGAACACCTCCACCCGCCTCCCCCCGCACCTCAAGTCGACGTAGAGGGAGGAGGCGCCGCCTAGCCACCTAGCCGCCTCGCAGCCGCATCGGGATACCGCCCTCCTGTTTATCCACCTAGCCGCCAGCGACGCGCCGAGGTACCACCCTGCGAAGAGGAGTACCGCAAGCAGTACTAGGTCTACCTCGGACACTTGAGGCTGGGGGCCCCCCTAAATATCTATTTCCACGCCGACGCCCCCCACCCGCGCCGCGGGGCCGAGCGCCTCCGCCAGCTTGGCAACCCCCATCACGCCGGTGCAGTGGGTCCCCACCACGAGCTCCGGCCCCTTTGAGGCGAGGTACCTCGCGGCCTCCGCCACCCTATCCCCCTGGAGGCCCATGAAGTGGAGGCCCCCCACGACCCCCCTAAGCCTCTTGGCGCCCGTCACCTGAAGGCCGTACTCCACGATGTTCTCGACCCCCGAGTGGCCGCAGCCGGTTAAAGCCACCAGGCCGCCGCTGGAGATATACAGCGCCATGTCGTCCCTCACCAAGTCGGAGACGCCGCCCACGTGGGAGGGGCCCCACCTCCTGGGGATCTCCCCCGACACGTAGACCCCGGGGAGTATCTCCCGGGGCTCCTCCACCGCCACAAGCCTAGCGCCGTGTCTCTGGAGAAACGGGAGGTCAAACGGCGCGCTGATGTCCACCTCCCCCTTCGAGTCCCTCACGGCCGCCCGCTCGAAGATCAGCCGGTGGGCGTACACCGTGATGGGCCTCCTCCGCGCCTTTAGGAAAGCCAGCACCCCGCCTGTGTGGTCGCTGTGGCGGTGGCTGAGCACGAGGACATCCGGCTCGTCCGGGTCGATCCCCAGCTCCCTCATGTTGTGCAGGAGGACATCCCCCGAGAGGCCGGTGTCGTAGAGGATCTTGAGGTCGTGGAGATATGCCGCGAACCCCCACTCCCCCCTCAGCCTGTGCCTAATGGATTTGACATCCGTGAGGTAGTTATCCACGAGAATCGTCACCCGCATAGCAAAAACCCGAAAGGACTATTTAAGTGCTACCCCGGCGGCAACTATTCAAAACGCGCTCCATCTGCCGCCATGAGGCCTGTCTTCTTCGCCGTGACGGTCGGGATCTCCCTCCTGGTCAACGCCCAGAGAGACGGCGCGCGGGACATCGTGGAGTACGCCGTGCAGAACCCCAGGAGGGCCTCCGCCGAGCTCAACACCCTCCTCTCCCTAAGAGAGAGGTGGCCCGCCCTCTTCTCCAGGCCCGCGGCGGCGCTGTACGCCACAGACACAGACGATGGGAGGAGAGCCGCCGAGGCCCTCGCCCAGGCGGTCGAGCGCCTCATCCAAGTCAAGGCACAGGTCAAGGTTATACAGCAGCTGGGGAAAGACTTCGAAAAGGGCCTCCTCAACCTGGCCAAGGAGGTGGCCAGAGACGTACGAACCGCCCGCGCCGGGGGCGCCCTAGCCTACGTAGTAGCCACCGGCGGCTTCAAGCCAGAGTCCACCTACGCGGCCGCATATCTCGCCGGCGCCAACGGAGTAGCCTACATACACGAGACCTTCAGAGAGGCCGTCCTACTGCCCATGACCCCACTCGACGTCGCAGACGCAGTGAAGAAGTTCCACCGCGGCGAGATAGACGAGGGGCTCCTCGCCAGAGCCCTAGGCCTCGATGTACAGCACCTAGAGGCGATAGGCCTACTCACCCCAGACAGAGCCCTAAACCCCCTCCTAGCCGAGCTCCTCGGCGACACCTAGCGCCGGCCCCCCATTAACACGCCGCGACAGCCGCCGGCGCACTGCCCTATACACGACGTCGGCCACGCGTCTCTCTAACTCTCGCCGCGCGTCGGAGGACATACACGGTCTTCGTCATCACTCCCCGGCGACCTGTGGCGCACAGCGCCGCTGTAACGGGCGGAGCAGATGCGGTGCGGCGGGTCGCCCCCCATCGCTTGACCGGCGCCGTCTCAAGCCCGCGGTCCGGGTTGCGGGCTAGCGCCTCTAGGGACTGCTATACGCCTTCTGAGGTCCGGCGCCAGATTTATAATTTTCAACTACAGCGGCGTCGTGGGGGCTCTGCCTAAGCCTTGGCTCGACCTGGCGGGGTACAGGAGGGTGAGGCTTGAGGAGGCTAGGGCTGAGGCCGCGTTGGCTAGAAAGTTCCTTGAGCAAGGTCTATTGCGAAACGCCGCCGGTAAGGCGTTTCAGGCCTGGAAGGCTCTAGTGGCGGCGCTTGCCGCGGAGAGGAGGGAGGAGCTGGCCAGGCTCTACCCTGGCAAGGTCAAGCTGAGGGGCAGGGGGCGAGGGTGGACAGGGTAGATTGGGTTATTGCAGTTATGCCGACGACGTACCTCAAGGAGGTGGCCATGGCGATAGGGGGGAGGGTAGACGCCTTAACAGACAAGGCGCTCTGGATACACCAGTACAACGGGCCCGACCCCGAGGGGGTGCTGAGCCCCTACAGGGGCGACGAGGCGGCGAGGAGAGACATCGAAACGCTGTTGCGCGGCATCGAGGAGATCCTCTCGTCGCTGGGGTTCTAGACGTGGTCGGTCCCCCGTGCCGAGTAGGCGTGGAGATGGCTGTAAAGAGGGCTGCGCTGTCTAACATACGGCTTTTCAAGCCGCAGAGAAGCACGTAGCCGGGGCCAAGAAGAGGTGCTGGCTACTCGAGAAACAGCCGTTTCCCCTCTCGACCTCGCTTTAATCTCGTGCACTGCAGCCAGCCCCCGGGGAACGGCTAGTTGGCACCGCCGGCCCTCGACGACCCGTCCGCGGCCGCCTCTGGGAGCCTCCGCGGGGTGGCCCGGGGGGCCGCAGGGGGGGCTTAGCAGGGCGGGGCCTTCTGCTCCAGGTGTTTGAGGAGGCGCTCCACCGTTCTGCCGTCGTACACCACCTTGACTATTCTGCCTCCTCTGAGGTCTATCCGCCTTATGAAGAGGGGTGCGAGGCCTCCGCGCGTTAGAAAGTCCCTCACCAGCCTGGGGTCCGGCCCCCTCTCTGCCACCCGCCGCCTCTCCTCCTCAAGCTCCCGCCTGGCCTGGGGGAGGGCTTCGGCGAGCTCCCCCACGTACTCTCGGGGGTCCGCCGGGGGGCCCAGCCTCTCTGCTGCGTGCCACACCTCCGGCCAGATGGCGGAGTCTGGGCCGTTAACCGCCGTGAAGGTCTTCTCCAGTTGCGCCGCCTCGCGGGCGGCGTCTCTCAGCGCCTCCGCGGCCCGCGGGGCGCCCCGCCTCTCCAGCTCCCCAGCCGCCGCCGTGAGGAAGTCCACCAGGGGGGCGCCGCCGGGGAAGAGGTGGCCCAGCTCCCTCCACACTTGATAAAGCGCGGCGTCCACAGCCGCGTCGGGACGCATGTGTTGGTAGCGGACGGCGCGCCCCTCCACCACCGGCCGTGACTCCTCCAGCTTGGGAGGCCCCTCGGGAGGTCCGAAGGAAGGCTCCCACCCCTCGAAGACGGCGCCTGGATACACCAGCGGCCCCAGGCCGTTGGAGAGGAGCCAAACGAGGCGGCCGAGGCGGCTACACCTGGCCCGGCCCGGCGCAGACAGCCACCGGAGAGACGCCGCCTCCCTCACCCTCTGCACCACCGACTGTAGCTCAGACGAGTCGAGTAGCCTAAGGACAGGCGTGCCCTCCACCGGCGGCCTCGGCGCCTCCTGGAGACAGGGCTCCCCCTCCACCTCGGCCGCCTCGGCGGACACCACCACCAGCTTGTCCTCGGCCCCCCTACCCGCTGCCGCGGCCGCCGCGGCGTAGTAGACAGGCGCGGCGAGGTGGGGAGGGGCGTGGGTTAGGTCGAGGTAGATCTGGAAAACCCCCTCCGACCTCTCCCAGACGGCCTTGAAGACATCTGAGAAGACAGCCTCCGGCGTCCCCTCGAAGCGCCAGCCGTGGTGCACCCCCACGCCGGCCGCCGCCACCACCTCGGCCTGTAGCTCCACCTCCTCCGCCCACATGAGGTACTGCTCCACAGCCCTCCTCCTCAGGTCTCCGCCGCCGGGATCCACGGCGGAGTCGAAGCCCACCACCAGCGTCGCCACCTCAAGCCCCGACTTGGCGAGGTAGGTAGCCAGCACCTGCGCGGGGAGGCACCCCACCCCGGCGTGGGCCCTCCCCCGGAATGCCCTCCCCCCCACCCCCTCAGCCACAAACCTCGCCTTCCTCCACCCCGGCGGGTGCCCCCACACGGAGACGAGGAGAACCCTCACGCCGCAGTAAACGCCTCGCCTTATAACAGTAACCGCGGCCGCGGATAGAGCGGCCGAGCCCCCAGCAAGCACAACGTGCAGAACCCCACGCAGAGGCTACGGCAGAGTTTAGAGAGCCCAGAGGTACGACACCAAAACCAACGCTACGCCGGCGTAAGAAATACGGCGGCGCAACTGGGCTGCAGTCATGAAAGTTCTGCGTTTTCGACGTAGGCGGAGGGCTTAACAGCGCACATCTACGGCGGCGTCTTAGCCCAACTCAGGCCGGCACCCGGAGGAGGGGGCTACGCCGTCGCTTCTCCTGTTCGGCGACCCCGCGCCGTAGGCGCCGGCCAAGGCGTGGGCGAGGAGAAAGCCCCCGGGCGTGAGTCAGCAGTGAACAGCGGAGGGGGCCCAGGGGCAAACGGTGTAGCAAGCGGCTTCGGCTAGCCCTAATATCCACAGTTAAACTTATAAATATGAGGTTTAACTTTGTCGTGGCGAGACGCGGGGCGTCTAGGGCCGTGCTCAGGGTCTATAAGAAGGGGGTTGTGGTCCTGCCCAAGGCTCTGAGAGAGGAGGCGGGGATTAAAGAGGGCGAGGAGGTCGTGGCGGAGGTCGTCGGGGGGGCTATCGTGATAAGGCCGCTTAAGCCCAGGGTGGTGGATGTAAGCCCCGAAGAGGTGGAAGAAGCAGTTGAGGAGGAGAAGGGGGAGTGGGACAGAAGGCTAGATGCGCTTGGGAAAGAAGCTGGTACTTGACACTAGCGTACTAGTTGAGTACATCGTTGCCAGGTCCCCCTACAGGGGCCTCGTCGAAAGCATCTTCCAGAGGGCCGCAAGGGGGGAGCTAGAGCTCTACGTAAACGCCGTCACCTTAGCCGAGACGCTGTATGTCGCGTCAAGGATCTCCGACACGGCCGGCGTAGAGGACCCCAACGGAGAGGCTAGAAACTTCGCGACGTGGGTCACGAGGAGGGCCGACGTTGTAGATGTGGACATACACACGTCGATCTTCGCCGGAGAGCTCAAGAAGAGGCTAAAGATAGCGCTCCCGGACTGCCTCGTGATAGCCACCGCCAGGAGAATCGGGGGCACTGCCCTCTTCAAGAAAATCGAAAAGGAGATGCGGGACGCCGTAGACGAGATCCGTAGGTTGGGAGCGGCCTTCCTCGAAGAGCTCCGCTAGGCGTCTGCAGATATACCAATCGACGGCCCCGTCTGCTAAAGCCCCCCGCCACGACCCCCACGCCGCGCATTTGTCACAAAAAGTTGGGACACATAAGATGGAAATTTCCCAACTAGGTGGGAAACAATCCCGGCGCCCTGTGGGCCGGCGGTGCAAGCCGGCTCGGGGATATACAGCTGACTGGCAGGTAGGCCGGCGCAACCGCATTGTGATCATGGAGCGGGTTAATGCGCTGTGTCGTCCAGAGGTCCCGCGGGGAGCGCCTCACAGCAGCTCGAGTGTCTGCCCGGCGCGGGGGAGGACCGCTCCGTTTCTACATACCAATCCCCAGATGACTTACTCCCCTGCCCTAAAGGGGAGGCTTTCTGTTGCAACGCCGTCTTCCGACGGCTGTGGATGTCGAAGAGGACTTACGCCGACCGCGACCTTGTCGTGGTTAAGGTCGGGGGGAGCTGTGTGTGGTAAAAAGGGGGTTGTTAAGCTTTTGCGGTCTGGCTGCTTAGCAGATTGCCGAGGCCGACGTATGCAAGTATTAGTCCTATGAAAGAGATGAGGGGTATGGCGGTTACGATCCCCCCAGCCTTCAGAGTCCCCTCGTTGAAGTGGGCGCCTATCTTATAGAGCTGTATGCCCAGGAGCACCACGCCAACGATCGCCAGAATCACCGTCACTATCAAGATCACGCCCACCTTGCCCAAGGTGGTGCTACCGACCACGGACTCCAGCGCCGTGAAGCCCCGCCAGATCTTCACAAACCCGAGGATCGCGAGGACGAACGCGGCCACCGCGGCGATGAGTCCAAACACCGGGCCCAGAAGCCACAACACAAGCGATAAAACAACCGAGATGATGAGATACTGAATCCCGCTCCTCAGCAGTCTTAAGCCCTCCAAGCCCGCAGCCATATCTCAACATCAGTTCAATATTTAAAGTTTTACTAAAAACTCCGGCACTATTCGAGCTACAGAGGCGGTAACTAGATGAGATGCGAGGGCCACGGCCGGCGAGGGTGTGGCTCAGCCCCGTGACAACGCAAACAACAAGCCCCGCCCATCAGGGCGGGGATGGTTTTAAACCATCTATATTTTTTGGTGGCAGAGTTGGTGAAGAAAGCGGAGAAAAAGAGGGGGAGGGGCGGACGCCGCGCGGGGGGTGAACCCAAGCGTGGGATGGCCCCGGCGGGGGGACACCCCGCCCAGATGCCCTCCACGCGGACGGCCCGCCTGCGCCTCCTCCCCACGACTCCACAGGAGAGGAAGCTACACAAGCTGGCAGACGCCGCGGCCAAAGCGTGGAACGAGGTGAACTACTTAAGGAGACAACAGTTCTTCGCAAAGCAGGGCGTAGACCTAAGGGGCACGTACAGAGAGGTATACAGGAAGTACAGAGACGTCCTGAAGGTCAACGTGGGGCAGGTGCTCAACAAGAACAACGAGGCGTGGCTCAGCTTCTTCGCCCTCCTGGCCAAGCTGAACGCCGGCGAGCTCCACATGAAGAAGGTCTCGCCGCCGGGGTACTGGAAGGACAGACTCCTCGGCAAAAGGGTGAAACGCCTTATCGTCAGAAGCGACCGATACTACGTGGAGCCCATCAACGACGGCGAGGGCTACATCGTCCTTAAGGACTTCGGCATGCGCGTAAGATACGCCGGGGTGATAAAGTGGAGCGGGAAGCAGGGCAGACTGGAGATCGTATACGAGCGGGGGAGGTGGTTCGCCTACCTCACCGTGGAGGTTGGAAAGCCGGCCAAGCCTAGGCAGTACGTGAGGGGGACATACGACAGAATACAGATAAGGCAGCCCAGAGGCAACAAAAGAGCGTTCATAGACGTCGGCATAAGCAACCTCTTCGCCGTGGTAATTGAAGGTAGCGATAAGGCAATCCTAATCAAGGGGACTCCGCTGAAGGCTGAGTACTTCTGGTGGAAGAGGCAGAAGGCCCTCTACCAGAGCGTGCGGGATGTGAGGAGGAACTTGGGACTGCCGTGGGCGGAGTGGCATAGGAGATATCTGAGGGCTCTCTGGAAGATGAGGGAGAGGCTGAGGCATTATCGAAATACAGCGGTCAGAGGACTCGCCGAGATGCTGTGGGAATCGGGAGTGTCGGAGGTCTACGTCGGCTATCCAGAGGACATAGCTCACGATCAGCAGAGCGAGTACGTGGTCAGCGTATGGGGGTACAGAAGGCTTGTGCAGAGGCTGGCGGAGGTGCTGGCGGAGTACGGGATAAAGCTGTACGTTGTAGACGAACACAGCACGTCTAGGGCGTGCTCCATCTGCGGCGAAATCCATGAAAACGGTAGAGTGTATAGAGGGCTGTACGTCTGCAGGAAGTTCGGCGTTGCGCTGAACGCCGATGTAAACGCCGCGAGAAACATCGCCGCAAACCTGGGCTTCGAAACGCCGGCGCCGAGGAGGATAGAGACGTACTACCCCACGTCAAACGGATTAACCCCGAAGAGGGGCAACGGCCGAGACCCCCACAGTGCGGCCCCCGCCCTCTAGGGCGGGGAGGAGGTCATCGACTTGGGAGCTTTGGGATTCGACACCTGCGCCGGCTTAGGCCGACGCCGCCGGGGCGAGAGGGGAGACGCCGACGCCCCCTACGTGGTTGCTCATGGGTCTCCCATGTGGGCACGGGGATTTCCCGGGATCTGCATGTTCTGACTCTGCGGGAGGCGGCGAGGGGCTTAGCTACGCCGTGGCGCGGATGGCTCAACGACCTGGTGTGGAGTCTTCGCTTGCCCACGTAAGGGCGGTTGAGAGTATGAGCTCTAGGTCAAACCTGTAGAAGCGATCTTTTTTGATTATGTGGCCGAGCTCCACTGAGGCTATGGGCGCGTCGTCGTATACCTTCAGCCTCATGTGTCTCACCACCTCCTCCACATACGCGCCCAGGACGGCCCAGTACCTCTCCATGTAGTCCACGGGGAGGTTGTGGGGTAGCTCGGGCGAGGCCGGCTCGGGGACCCACTCCACCTCCGCCTCCACGCCGAGGGCGTTCAGTATGGACGCCACCACGGGCTCCAGCTCCTCCTCCAGACGCATGCGGAGCATCTTGTGGAACCTCTCCGGGTCCAGCCTAATGCCCAGTAGCTGGGAGAGGTCTCTCGGGTCAGGTGCGCCGTAGGTCACCCACGCCTTCATGGCTCCGCCAGAGAGGCGAGCTCCCTCCCGTATCTGAGGACGTATGTCCCGTCTCTCAACCTGGGGGCGTCCAGTGGGAGGGGCGTAATGGCGATGTATTCGTCGCGGAGGTCGGGGCTGTAGAAGAGGTAGAGCTGCGCCGGCTGCCCAACCATCTCTAGGTAGAGCTCCAGAGCCACGTGGGGTCTCAGCTTCGTGTGTATTAAGACGGCCTCCACGGCTGAGGGCGCCCCCCTAACCCAGACCTCCGCCGCGGCGCGGCGCCAATTCCAGCGCAACTTCAGGATCTCCCTGGCGATGAGGTCGAAGACGTTCCTCGCCGCCTCGTAGAACAGCTTCTCCCCCTTGGATATGTAGAACACCACGTCTAGGAGGCCCACCCAGGGACGGCGCTTCGGCTTCAGGCGCTTGGCCACGTCGGGGGGGTGGGTCAACATGTGGAGAGCCGCCTCGGTGATGACGATGGGGAGGTCCCCCCACGGGATGTCGGAGGCGGCGTCCCACGCCGCGTTGACCAGCGCGTTGTGGGCCTCCCTAACGGCCTCCTTGGCCGCCTTGAAGGAGAAGTTGAAGACTGAGGCGTCGAGGTTGGGGTTGACGTAGGCGAAATCCAGCAGAACCGACCTAACTAGGGAGACCCGTAACCTGCCGTAGGTGAAGCCGGGGTCGTTGCTCCTCCCCGCCTTGTACAGCTCCAGCGCCTGAACCCACCGTTTGAGGTCTCTGTTGGGCTTGGCGGCGCGGCCGGCCTCTCTAACTCTGAGGGCTACGCCGGCCGCCGACGAGGGCAAGCCCGCCTCGGCCGCCCCCCTAGGCGGGTCTAGCACAAACACGTCGTCGGGGAGGGGCTCGCCCCTCTCCACCAGCCTCCCCCCGTACCCCAGAAACGCTGAAGGTCTCCTCAATTTTGTCAAGGCCTCCTCAAGGGGGACCCGGAGGTAGTCCGGCGGGGACAGGATGCTCATGGCCAACACGTCGTCCACCCCGGCCCAAGCCGGGAGGTAGACCATAGGCCTCTCGAAGATCCTCTCGTTCCACATCTGGGTGAACTCCCTGAGATCCCTCAAAAACCTCTCCATAACAAGAGAAGGATACAAATATTTAAACGTTTCTATACCCCCCGCCGCGCTGAAACGTCCACAGACGTGTTGCGGAAAACTGACCGCGCCCCGCGCGCCGACTGTACAAAGCGCCGGCCCTAACCTCTGAGCCGCGCCACCTTATCCGCCAACTCCATGAGCTTTTCCAAGACCTCCTCCTTCTCTGCCCTCTCCCTCAGGTAGCCCCAGTCGATCTGCTCCCACTGGGCCGCGAGCACAGCCGCCGCTCTTTCGCAGTCAGCCGGCGAATTCCGCCAAACGCAGGCGGCGAGAGTTGAGACGACGGAGTCCTCAGGCGACTGGACGTAAAGCCTAGAGCCGCAGGCCCGCAGCTCTTTCACCCTACCCAAGTATTCAAAACCGACGAGGTCTAGGTAAAGAGGGCTCGGCCCCTCCCACACTCTGGACACCCTCCGCCAACCCGCCGCGTTGGCCAACGCCGTGAAAACCTCCAAAGCGGTCTGGGGGCTGTGCGTATCTAGCACAAAGTCGACGTCTCCGGTCCTATACACTCCGCCGCTGTAGAGCTCCATGGCGAAGCCGCCTACGATTACAACTCGGCCGAGGCCCCTTCTCTCAAGTTCCGCGTTTAATCCGGCGAGGCCACCGCAGAGCTACAGCTGTTCCTCGAGGACATAGGCCCCGTCTACGTACCTCGCCCGGAACCTCACATGCGGCTCCCAGCTCCTAAGCGTGAAGGCGTCTCTCGACAGCCACAGGACGTTTCTACCAGCTCTAGCCGCCATCGCCACGATCTTCTCCAGCCTCTCCTCGGCCACCTGGGGAGGGAACCTCCTCGCCACGTCCCCCTCTGCGCCCTGCCTTAAAACTTTTTATATCCCTCGACCCCTCTCCCCGTGGAGTTCAAGCCCATATACTACGCCGCTCTCGAGTCGCTGTCTCGGGGCGGCAAAACCGCGGGGGAGCTGGCCGAGGAGCTCGACCTCGAGCCCCACGACGCCGAGGCGGTGCTGGCCGCCCTCGCCGAGGCCGGCCTCGTGGAGAAGACCCAGAGGGGGCTCCTCGCCAAAAAGACGGTCTACAGCCTAACCCCCCAGGGGTGGAGGACTCTAGCCCAGTGGAGGGAGAAGGCCAGGGAGGACGTGGAAAAAGCCGCCGAGCTGAGAAGAGCGGGCAGGGAGGAGGAGGCGGAGCAGATCCTCCAGCTCTACGAACCCGCCATACCCCTCATGCTCGCCGCCGGCATCCTAAACACAGCCCTGCTCACGGCCCTCGCGCTGGAGGAGCTCGAGGCGGCGGACGGCTGGGATCAAGACGTGGCTTTCTAGGACGGCGGAAAGGCCGGGCGTCGAAGCCGCTTTACCGGCAAGAGGCGGCGGTCTTCGCCGCGTGTCTAAGCAGTGGATCTGCCGGCCTGTACACGTCGTTTTTCTCCAGCCAGCCCTCCTCCACCAGCGTTTTTAGGAGTCTGGAGAGCTCTGCGTCGTAGAGGGGGCCTTCTCTGATCTCTAGATACCTCTTTATCTCAGACCACGCGGCTCCTTCGGCCGCCGCCTGCATTATGTAGATGTACCTCCGGCTCTGCCTCAGCTGCACAAATCTGCAGAACTCGCCCCAGGCGAGACGCGCCGCCTTCTCCAGCGCCTCGGCGACGAGGGTCTCTGTAAGCCCCCCCGCCTTGACCGCCTCGAGGCCTAGATAGGCCAGCCAGCCGATGACGCCGCCTAGCTTATCGACGGCAACCTCCAGCGCCTCCTCGGCGTATCTCACGCCAGCCTCCTCTAAACCCCTTGCGAGAAACTCCCTAGCTCTATCTCTGGGGAGCGGCCCCACGTGTATTGTATATATGTAGCGGCCGTACATCGGCGACTGGGGGTCTTCCGGCCTCAGGAGGCGGTGTATAAGCCCAACCTTGGAGCCCGTGAGGAGGAAGACGACGTTGGACAAGTTGTCGTATGCCCAGGCGAGGAGAGGCGCGAAGGAGCCGCCCTTCAGCTTATGGAGCTCCTGCGCCTCGTCTATGACAAAGACGATGCGGGCCCCCTCCGACTCGGCCCACCTATCCAAGGCCTTCAGCAACTCGGCAGGCGGAGGCCTGCCCCTGCCAACGGCAAAGCTAATCTCCAGACCCGCCACAGAGACGCCGGAGATTTTAGACAGCGCCTCCAAAAGCCTCCTAGACCTCGGAAGGGCGGACCTCAAAACGCCGTAGAAGTCGTCCCAGGTGACATAGGTGCGCCACTCGAACTCCCTCACGTCTACGTAGACCCTAGGCAGATCCCACGTCGCCGCCCTCGCCAGAGACGTCTTCCCCACCCGCCTCACCCCCAGAAGCGCCACCACCCTCCTCTCCCCCAGCGCCCTCCTCAGCTCTTCCAATTCGGCCTCTCTATCAAAAAGCTCGTCGGGCCGCTCCACAGGCCCCTCCCTAAACAACATACCTCCCTAGTAACTAGGGAGGTATAAAGTTTTAGCCTAGAGCCCGCGCCTGGAGCAGACATTAGAGATTCTGCATAAAATCGGCACACTTCAGCGTCTCCTTCTACCCGTTAAAATAAGACACAGACAACATGGAGTCACCAGTGCCGCCAAGGACCTGCTCAGCTTGAAACCTCAAGCCATCCCCCAGTCCCTACCAACCCATGGATATTCACGACTCCTAACGCGTGGGGTTGGGGAGCCACAGCATGTTGCTTACTACGGCGGGCCTCATCTGTTTCATCCACGTCAGAGCGGAGCCGCAGACCAGAGCCATGTGCCGCAGGCTTACGAGCCAGCTCATGATATCCGCAACCGGCGTCTTAAACTCAGAAGTCTTTGAGGTAGCAGACGCAGGGCGTAGGATTCCAGAGCGTCTTTTCAGCTTGCGACTGTTCCGTCTAAGCTGTATACGCAGAGTCTTCCGAATCTCTCAATTCTGTAAACCACTGCCAGCGCTTTGTCCGCGCGGCTGTATGCCATATGTGCAACGCCCTCTGCGCAGTCGCACCGAGGAGCCCTAGCTACAGTGTGCCTCACAGGCCTAAGGCTATCCCCCTTCAAGGAGTAGACGGTAAATGCGGCGCCGGAGACAAGCAGAGCATCCTCAGAGATCCAGACAGCGGCGTCTGCAGATACAGCGGCTGAACCAGCTATTCTTCCATGACTGTCATACAGCCTAAGGGTTTCGCTACCGCCTACGACAAGCCATCTCCCGTCCGGGCTCCACTCAAGAAACCTCACGGTTGCAGGTATTCTCTGTATGCTCTTAGAGGCAAGGTTGACATAAATAAGCTCGCCGCTCCTGGTGCCTACGGCCGCCAAGTTAGCATCCGCTGGGCTAAAGCGCAGAAGAGGCACCCCAGTGCCGCCGGAGGACGCCGACGTCTCTACCCTCCACGCCCACAGCGCTCGGAACACCTCCTCTGATCCACCTGAACCACCTGGCTTAGCCTCAACAAAAAGAACCTTATCATCATATGAAACCCCTCCAATTACGCCACCTGAAGACCACGAAACAGAAGCGGCGTCAAAAACGGTTCCAAGCTTGTGTTGCCACATAAACCTGGAGAGATCGACAGTTTTCTGGCGAGCCCCGCTCTCCGCGTCCAGAATCTCTAGCTCGCCTCCTTCACGGAGCACTCCCAAGCGGCGACCATCAGGCGAAAAGGCGGCATCTACCACAGAATAAAACTCCTGCCTCCACAGCGCTATGCCCTGCTCGCTGTAAGCCGCAACCATATAGTTATCGCGCCGGTCCAGGCTTTCGCAGATGAGAGCCAGAAGGCCACCCCTCGGGCTCCAGCGAGCCAGCGCCCTTCCGCAGACAGGTGCCCTCCACTTAACAGCAAGCCTCATACAGCCCACTTACTGAAAACTTTTAAGCATTGCGATTCCCTCCCCTGTATCTGCACACGTCCTTAAGCGGACATGCGCCGCACCGTGGATTCTTAGGTCTGCAGACCTTCCGCCCGAGGTCTACCACGCCGAGCCAGAAGCACCTTGCAAGCCGTAGCTCGACTGGCGTCAACATCTGGGCCGCCCTCCACAGCGCTGGATCTGTGTGAGGCCTTCTCCTATCCGACTTAAGGCCCAGAGCCCTTTCGAGAACCCTAATTGCATTGCGGTCAAGGAGGGGGGCAGGCACGCCGCATCCCAACAGCAGAACCTCACTTGCGATGTACGGCCCAACCCCGGGCAGGCCCTCTAGATCTTCACGTCTGCACGGCACCTCACACCGATATCTGCTACAGAGGAGCTCAGCCAGCTCCAGCAACAACCTCGCCCTGACCCTCTCGAGGCCAAGCGGCTTGAGATCCTCCTCCAGCCGCTCCCTGTCAGCTCCGGCGAGCGCGGAAGGCGAGCTGTACCTCTGCACGAGGCGGGGCCAGACTTTAAGAACCTGAGCCACCGTGGTTTTCCTTAAAAGCACTGCAGCCAGCAGAACATGCCACGGCGAACCCGACACGCGCCACGGCAGACTGCGGTCGCAACTCTCGACGCACCACTCAGCTACAGCCTTGACAGCTACAGCCCAAGCTTCTCTGCCAGCCTCCATGCCAGCGCTTTAGACACCGTCAAGCCCTCATGAACCGGCGGAAGAACACACGCATAGCGCGGAGCCCTCACGCAGATATGGCAACCATCAGCACATCTGCGGATACGACTAGTCCTGTAGATTTCACCGCCACATGTGCACACTAAATCAGCGCGGCCAGACTTGACTTCTGCCTCTTCTTCGCATATACATCCAACCCCTTCAAGCCGCTCTCTCAATCTTCTTACCGTTTCAGAATGACGCTGAGGATCTGGCTCCTTTTTTGGATGAAAATAACCGCATCTGCCTCCACCAGCTATCTGCGCCATTGATCTGGCGCCCACAGCATTAAATCGTAAAATCTAGTATTTATAGATTTCCTACTGAATTTTCTTTTTCTAAGAGAATATTAACGGAGGATCTCTATCGATCTTTGCAACTTGATAGGGTAGCGGCTTGTTAAATCTTTAACATTGAGCACAGGATCAGAGAAAGTGAAGCGGTGTTGAAGAAACCGCGGCTATCGCTTTGGGAGGTGCGGATATGTGCCAGACCTTGAAGGTATGCCAAAGCATTAAAGCGCTCTTGTATATACAGGAGTGTATAGCGAAGATAACCCTACAACAATTAGTGCCTAGTATTTGCCATTTTAGTTGCGGTATCTGTCAATCGATGTTTTTATATTAATGAAGTATTAGAACCGTGTCTAGCAGAGGTACAGGGAGAACGAGAGCCTCTGTAAATGACTGCATAGCGTCTGTAGAGGAGGGGGTTGGAAGGGGGCTTCTTCCCAAAGAATTTCTCGGCTGTGAGGATCGCAGGGGTGTACGCCATGTGGAGGTTCTGTGCGAAGGGGCTGTAAAGGGGGGCGATATAGAATCCCTCGGTGGTGTTCAGGAATGGATCCAATGGCTTGCATGGAGCAGTATTGTGCTGGATGAGAAAGATTATCTTGAAGCCGCGTTGCACGCGCTGAGGATTGCGCCGCGCCTATCTGCAACTGACTACGGCACAGCAAGACAGAGGGATCTGGCGCAACAGTGGACAGACGTCATTAGAGGACTTCTTGGAGAGATTGCGTTCGTTCGATGGTTGCGGGAGAGATTCGGCATCTACGCCGAGCTGGACTACGGGCTGGGTAGCATCTCTAACTATCTTCCTTCCGATATTAAGCTGGTTAATGGAAGAAGACCAAACCTTAACGTCAGCATCAAGACTACTAAGTTGCGCGGAATATGGCTGGATGTGCCCTATGCCCAGATAGAGCACAGTGATATTTTTGTGCTGGTTAGGGTGGGGGTGACCAGATGGCACTTCTTAGCTTTTCTCAAAAAAATAAGCGTAATCAGGGACAAGATATTTGAGATGTCTACTAGACTTGGCATAGCAGATGGCGGACTTTTAGAGGAGCTTTGGTCAGAGATGCCGGAGTTTGAGAACATACCGGCTTACGTTGCTGGCTTCTTTGACAAGAGGGTCTATGGCGATAGGCTGAAAAGCCGTGAAGAAATAGTGCTGGCCGATGGAGTGCAGAAGAAGAAGAGGTTTATTGTAAACAGATTCGTTGGTTTTTGGAACCCGAGCACAAGGGAGCTTCCAAAGTATAGGGGAAAGCTTCTTCAGATGTTGAGGGAGAGATATCCAGATCTCCCGGAGAATGTAAAAATCGAGTTTGAGGGTATCGGCGACTTCACTCGCACGCTTCACTTCATAGTAAGTAGCGGTGCTTTGAAGCGTGGGAGGGGGGAGTGGGAGAGACTTGTAGAGGAGCTTTAAAGCATGTCGAGCACTTCGGCTAGGGCTTGTGCTATCTTTTTCCCGGCTAAGGGCGGCACGGCCTCGCCAATCTGTGCCCTAATTTCGCTCCTTTTGCCGTAGAAGAGGAAAGTATCGGGGAAGGTCTGAAGTCTCGCCCGCTCTCTGAGCGTCAAGGTGGCGCGGTTGCGCCGGTAGTGGTAGCCGTGGGTGCCTCCCCCACCGTAGGCCACTATCGTGTATGAAGGCTTTAGTGGGTGGAGCCTCCTGTAGACTAGGCTGATGCCTCTGCCCTCCACTTCCCACTTTGTGCCTCGCACGAATTCGTGGTTTTCTCCAGGCGGTATCATCCTCATCCTTTCAATGACGCGCGGATCCTCGCTCGGCTCTTCGGTGGTTCCGTCCTGGAGCTTAAGGCTCGACACCGGCACGCCGTAGTATCCAAGCTCTGTGAGCACCCTCTTGTGTTGCTCCATGGCTTCGTCGAAGTCGGACGCGTCTCTTATCCCGCTGACGGTCAGATAGTCCTTCACTATATCAAAGGTAAGCCTGTCCCACTCCCTTTCCTTCCATTCGTAAGCCCGCGGTGTGCCTACCTCCTTCCACACGCCTTCCCACTCCCTCATTACTTCTCTGTAGACATCGCCGAGATTCTCAAGCGTAGATCCTTCAAAGGCTTCGATCGCTGTCAGCGGGTACTTAAAGAAGAGAAGCCCTCCGCCGTGCACAGCTCTGCTAAACTTCGCTCTTATGTCCCAGACGTCTCTGTTCTTTACGATATCCCTCCTGAGTCCTGCGATAATCAGCCTTTCTCGCCTCTGTGGAACGCCCAGCTTTGCAAAATCTACAACGTCAGCGAAGACTATCTCGTAGCCCTCTGGCTTGACGCCGGTTCCGTCCGCGCCGGCTACCTTTCTAACTTCTTCCCAGCGGAGCTTCAAGTTTGAAAAATCGTCGAGGATGACCTTGTAGGCAAGACCACCGTTGGTGCTGATGAGACCTGGAACATTTTCAAATACAAAGGCCTTAGGCCTGAGCGTAGCCAGCGCCCTCACGAAGTGAGCGTAGAGCCTTCCCCTCCTAACCTCAATCCCCCTCCTATCCCAGGATGGCCCCCTCACTATAGAAAAGTCCTGACAGGGCGGCCCTCCAACAATGACATCCACATCGCCAAGGGGGGCGAAGTCCACTTCAGCCACATCGCACACCAGGGCTACACCTGGCCGCGCTTCTGTCCGCCGAGATGAGCACAGCTCCAGCTTCAAATCGAGGTTTTTTGCGTAGGTTGTGAGCGCAGATGAGAGTACGTCATTCGCAAACAACATCCTGTACCTGCCTGACTGGACAAAGCCTAGGTCTAGACCACCTGCCCCAGAAAACAGCGACACTACCGTATACGTCTTCATGGCACCGCACGAAAGGCCGCATTTTCTTCAGGAAGACGCATGGCGATCAAGCTTGAAATCACGTACCTAGTTCTCTCCACGACCTATAAATCTACTTTTTAAAGCAACTTAAGAATATCTCCGCATCTGTCTCTTAAATACGGTTCCTCACTATGATCAGATCTGTCCGCCAGAGCTATTAGATGCAGATTGCTAACGGAAAGCAATACTAAGGAGAGCCGACAGCCGGCTACTTCCAACATGCAAGGTCAAGATCGAGCCTCATACTAAAAGCTGAGCCCGTGTTGGAACTAGGTGGGCCCGTTGTCCTAGGGCCCAACGTTACAACCGAAAGCCTCGCCCTTTGGGGGGGGGGGTTAAAACCGGTATCTATTTTTTTCATAGCAGAGCTGGGGAAGGCACAGGTGGACGTGGTGAACGGCAAGTTGCCGGTTGCGGGGAGAGTGGTAAACGTCAACGCGAGGCCGAAGAAGCCCAGGATCGCGGGATACGCCGAGCTGTGAGATCAGCCAGCGCCCCGGCGTCGGCCCCGTAGGGGAGGCAGGAGAGGAGGTGGGGCCCCGCGAGCTCCACGGCCCTCGCCAGCCACCTGTCGGGCCTCGCGCGCAGTCTCCGGCAGTAGTGGGCCTCCTCTATCTGCCAGCCTCTCACGCGGCATAGGACGAGGGGGACCGCGCCGAGGGCCCCGTCGTCTTCTATCCAGGCGCATCTGGCGGCGTGGGCCCCCAGCGGCGTGGCGCGGCCCGCCCCATCTATCACGCCTAGGAGTCTGAGGTCCGCAGCCGCCTCCGGGGGGATCCGGGGCAGTAGGCGGAGGGCGGCTCCGTATATTGGGAAGGCGCCCTCGCCGAGCTTCCTCAGCAGAGGCGGCTCGCGGCGGGGGAGTAACGCCCCCGTGATCGCCCTGAGGATGTCCACGCATATCCACCGCCTTTAAGCCAACTGTAGAGTTTTTATTTGAGGTTCGGGGTGGGCCGTGTTGCGCGACCTCTTCAACGACGGGGCCTTCTCCTTCCGGGTGTGGAGGGGGCGCTTCGCCGAGGAGGTAAACGCCGTTGTGATGAGGGGCGGCGAGGTGGTGGCCTACGCCAAGATCTTCTTCGGGAGGCCGCCCTACTACGGGCCCTGGGCGGAGCTCTTCAACCTGCGGGTCTTGGGGACGCCGGTGGAGGCGGAGCTGTACCGCCTATTTGCCAGGTACATGGAGGCTGGGGACCTGCTTTACGTCGAGTACCTGGACGATAGGGAGACCGCCCGCCAGCTGGCGGCCGGCGTACCCCCGGCCGAGACCAGGATGGGGCGGCACCTGGAGAGCTGCGGCTTCAGGGTGGTGAGGGATTGGTACCACCCCGAGGGGTGGCTGGAGGGCACCCCCAAGCTCCAGGCCGTTAGGCTACCTAAGCCTCTCCCTGAGGTAGAGCCTTGCGATTATGGTGAAGGGATGCCAGGGCGAGGCGGTGAAGGGCATGTATGAGTACTCGGCCTTGAACATATCCTCCACGGGCCTCCCCAGGAACTGGGTGGCCAGGTCCACCAGGCCGCCCACCGAGGGGGTCCGGCCCACGATCTGCATCCCCACCAGCCTGCCCTCCCTATCCACCACCGCCTTTAGGGTTACGTCTACGGCGCCCTTCATATACCTCGCTTTGTCCGTCGCGGAGATGGAGATGGAGTTGCCGTAGATGCCCCTCCTCCTCGCCTCCTCCTCGGTGAGCCCGGTGGATCCAATGTACATGTCGAGGAACTTGGTCACCGAGGCGCCGGCCACCGGCGGGAAGGAGATGGCCCTCCTCCCCAGACCGGCGTTTGTCCCAGCGACGCACCCCATCTTGTTGGCGTAGATGGCCAGCGGTATCCACACGGGCTCCCCCGTCACCGCATGCCTCGCCTCGGCCACGTCGCCTGCGGCATAGACGGCGGGCGCCGCCGTCTCCATGTACTCGTTCACCTCCACAGCCCCCGTCTGGCCCAGCCTCGCGCCGGCCTTCAGGGCGAGGTCGACGTTGGGCCTCACCCCCGTGGCGAGGAACACAACGTCGGCGGGGTAGCGGCCCCCGTCGGTCTCCACATACCTAGCCCTGCCCCCCTCACCCCCGATTCTCACAAGCCTCTCCCCCAGCCTCAGCTCCACCCTCTCCCCCATGTACCGAGCCACCACCGCGGACATGTCCGGGTCAAGCGACTTGGCCAGAGGCCTGGGGCTCCCGTCTATGAGCACCACCCTTTTGCCCATCTGGGCCAAGACGTCGGCCATCTCCACCCCGATGTAGCCCGCCCCAACCACCGCCACGTCTCTAGCCCCCTGGAGGAGCCTCTTCGCCTTATCCACCACCTCCACCCCCCTCACCGGCAGAACCCCCTCCAGCTCCACCCCCTCCACCTTGGGCACCGCCGGCCTAGCCCCCACGGCCACCACCAAGACGTCGAATCTGAGGGAGCCCCCCAGCTTCCCCTCCAGAAACACCTTGTCCCCCGCCACGTCCACGGCCCGGGTCTCCGTATACACCTCCACCCCCCTCTCGCTCTCGAACTCCTCCTCGCTGTATAGCCAGATCTCCCCCTGGGCGAAGCCCCCGATGGCGTAGGGGATGGCGCAGGGGGCGTGGGTTATGTACCTAGAGGCCTCCACCAGCACCACCCTGCACTGGGGGCACAGCCTCTTGGCCCTGGAAGCGGCAGTCGCCCCGGCAGTGCCGCCCCCCACCACTACCACTGTCTTCATGCTCAACCTGTGTAAACTTCTATATCAACCTTTTCAACATGATTATTCAGTAACTAAATCCTTAATTACCTTCTTCCCCCGTAGAGGCTCCACGAAGATCTCGTCTGTTTTCAAGTCGGAGATCTTTACGGCGCATGCGAGCCTCGGCACGCCGTTTATGACCATGGTGCAGGCGCCGCAGACGCCCATCCTGCAGGCGTACCTCATGGAGAGGCTACCGTCCAGCGTCTCCCTAATCGAGAGGAGGAGGTCCAGCACCGTGGTGCTCTCCGGCGCCTCCACTTCGTAGGTCTGGTAGTACTGCGCCCCCTCTCTACCCCTCTTAACGTGTACCTTCACCCTCATCAGTACCTCCTAGCCTCGGGCATCCACCTGGTGACCTCCACCTTCGCCGTTGAGACGTGCATAGCGCCGCCGTAGAGGTAGTACACCGTGTGGACAAGCCACCCGTCGTCCCGCCTCGGGAAATCCAGCCGGTAGTGCGCCCCCCTTGACTCCTGCCTCAGCAGGGCGCCCGTCAAAACGGCCTGGGCTGCGTAGAGCATCCCCTCCAGCTCAAGCGCCTCCCTCAGCTCCATGTTGTAAACCCTCCCCCCGTCCGTAATCCTCATCTCCTCCAGCGCGTTGAAGAGCCGGTTGAGCTTCTGCATGGCCTCAGACGCCGCGCTGCCGTGTCTAACTATGCCGGCCCCCCTCTCCATGATGTCCTGAAGCTTCTTCCTCAGGCTGGGGGGGCTCTCGCCGCCGCGCTCGTTCTTAGACAGCCTCGCGATGTGCTCCTCCTCCTTCTGCATCTCCAGCCTCACGGCGGTGGCCCCCGGGGCGGGTCTCTCAGCCGCGTAGGCCGCGGCCTCCTCCCCCGCGATCCTCCCCCAGACGGCGCACTCAGACAGGGAGTTGGAGCCCAGCCTGTTGGCCCCGTGTACGCCGGTGGAGGCGGCTTCCCCAGCCGCCCAGAGCCCCCGGATCCACTCACCCCTGTGGTTCAGCACCCTCCCCCGGACGTCCGTATATATGCCCCCCATGAAGTAGTGGACGGCCGGCCTCACGGGGATCAGCTCCGTGGTTGGGTCAACCCCGGCGTAGGTCTTGGAGAGCTCCAGGAGGAGGGGTAGCCTCTCCTCCAGCCTCTTCCTGTCTATGTGCCTAACGTCGAGGCCCACGTAGCAGAGGCCCGAGTCGTGGAGGAACCCCCTGCCCTCCATACACTCGGTGATTATCGCCCTAGACACCACGTCCCTCGGCGCCAGCTCCATCTTCTCGGGGGCGTACCTCTTCATGAACCTCTCGCCGTGTCTATTGACGAGGTAGCCCCCCTCGGCCCTGGCGGCCTCGCTGATCAGTATGCCGCTTGGGACCAGCGCCGTTGGGTGCCACTGGACGAACTCCATATCCCTCAGCGCCGCGCCCGCCTTAAGCGCGTAGCCCAGAACCTCGCCCGTGTTTAGCCACCCCATGGTGGTCATACGGTAGAGCCTCCCCGCGCCCCCCGCCGCGATGACCCCAGCCTTGGCCACGAACCCCACCAGCTCCCCCCTCCTCATGTCCAGCGCCACCAGGCCGTAGAAGACGTCGTTTTTCACCACCAGCCTCGTGACGATGTGCTCCTCGTAGAAGTGGATGTTGTGGAAGGACCGGGCGTGTCTATACAGCGCGCTCATTATGTAGAACCCCGTCTTGTCCTTGGCAAACACAGTCCTAGGCTTAGACATACCGCCGAACATCCTCAAGCTGTAGCTGCCGTCGGGGTCTCTGCTCCAGGGAACCCCGATGGAGTCCAGGAACTTAACCTCGGCGGGGGCCTCCCTCGCCAGAACCATAGCCGCCTCCTGATCCACCAGGAAGTCCCCGCCCTTCACTGTGTCGTAGGCGTGGAGCTCCGGGCTGTCGCCGGTCTTCTCCGGGTGCACCACCGCGGCCATCCCCCCCTCGGCGGAGATGCTGTGGGACCGGGGGCCCGAGGTCTTGGTGACAACGGCCACCGAGGCCCCCCGGGCGGCGGCGGCCACCGCGGCCCTCAAGCCGGCAAGGCCGCTGCCCACCACCACCACGTCATATGTAAGTAAATCCATACGCCGATTTGCTCTAGGGTTTAAAAACAATTTTTGTAATTACTGAAGAAGAAAAACATGTTAATTTTCTATAATTACTTTTCCACGTCAGACTTCTTGTGCGGCTCGGGCGTCCCCGGCGGCTCGGGGCCCCTCATCCTCGCCAGCCTCTTCGCTACAGCCTCAGCGCCCTGGAAGTCGTACAGCCTAGAGAAGACTATCTTCTGCGCCGCGGGGGACCCCGCGCCGTGTACCGACTCTATGAGGAAGCCCACGCTGACGCTTACGTTCTCCAGCAACCTGAGCATCCTCAGCCTATCCTCAGCCGTGAACTCCGGCACGCCCTGGAGGTACTTCTCCACCAGCTGCCTAATTTCGGAGTTTTTGAGGTCGAACTCGCTGGGGGCCGTCCCGATTATGCCCCCGGCTATGTCGTGAGAGAGGCGGGAGATCTCGTAGGGGAACCTAGACACCAAGTGCTTCGTGACGTTGGCGTACATCGGGTTCACCCACCAGCCCCCGTCCTTCAGTAGCTTCTTCCCCTCCCAGCTGGCGGCGAGGCCGGCGCTGTACATGCTCTCGTTTAGAAACACCATCTCTGTCAGCTTATCCACGATGTTGGGCTTGTCGGCCACGCCGATCTGCTTCGCCAGGTTGTAGGCCGCCCCTATGATCACGTCGCCCAGCCCCGACTTACATCCGGCGTAGCCCTGGCGGTGGAAGGCGGAGAAGACCTCCACCAGCGGGCCCGCCCACTGCCACTCCTGGTAGAGGAAGACCCTGTCCCAGGGCACGAACACGTCCTCGAATATTATGAGGCCCTCGTGGTGGGACATATACGGCAACCCGTCGATGTCGCCCTCGGCCTTCCTCACGTCGTTTATCTGCCTACCCACCACGACCGTGACGCCGGGGCTGTCCAGCGGCACGGCGAAGGCCACGGCGTAGGGGGCGTCCTTCTCAGTCATAGCCCTGGTGGGCATCACGATCACCTCGTCGACTAGGGCTACGCCGGTGATGTTGGCCTTCGCCCCTCTGACGATTATGCCGTCGTCTCTCTCCTCCACCACTCTGACGTAGGCGTCTGGGTTGGGTTGCTCGTGGGGTCTTAGAGACCTCACGCCTCTTGCGTCCGTCATCGCCCCAGCCAGCGCGAGATCCCTCCTCTGGACCTCCTCTAGGTACTTGAGGAAGCGCTCTCTATACACCGGCTTGCCCTTCTCGGCGAGCTTGCCCGTTATGATGTACATGGTGTTTAAGCCGTCCCACCCCACGCACCTCTGGAAGCACGAGCCGGTCTTGTGGCTGAGGGCTCTGAGCAGCTTGACTTTGGCCACGAGGTCCTGAGGGCCTTGGTGTATGTGTACAAACCTGTTTATCTCCTCGTTTATGAAGGGGCTGTAGGCCCTGGCCAGGTCGCGGGTGTCCTCCTGGAAAGCGGCGTCGAAGGTGGCCTTGAAGGAGAGGAGGGAGGGCTTCATGAACAGGTTGGTGGTTACGTCCTCAACCCTCTTCCCCATCACGTAAACCTTGACGTGTTTTCTGTTGCGGAGGCCTTCAACGTACTGATCTCCCGTCCGTAGCCCCATGACACCGCGCCGACAGCCCTATTTAAAGCTTTTTAGAATATTCATAATGTTAAATAATTACAAAGATTCTCATATATATTGTATGTAGAAAAGCTTTTTAAAAAAGAGAGGTGGGCGCCATATGACAAACCTAGTGGTGGTTAATCCAGCCACCGAGGAGGCAATCGCCGAGCTCCCACAAGCCACGAGAGAAGACGTGAGGAGGGCCATAGACGCCGCGTGGGACGCCTTCGCCAGCTGGTCGGCTCTCCCCCTGAGGAAGAGGACCCGCGTCTTGCTGAAGACCGCCGAGCTTGCCGAGGCCGCCAGGGAGGACCTCCTCAAGACGCTGGTGGCGGAGTCAGGAAAGCCCATCAGAGATGCGGAGGCGGAGATCACGAGGGCGATAGACATCTTCCGCTCCAGCGCGGAGGAGGCCAAACTGATCCTGGAGGGGTCCGCCCCCAGGGTAGACGCCTACGAGTACCCAATCGGCAACGAAAACAGGCTCGTGGTGGCCGTGAGGGAGCCCGTGGGCGTCGTCGGGGGGGCCCTCAGCTACAACAACCCCGCCTCCACCTTCGCCCACAAGGTGGCCCCCGTCATCGCGGCGGGGAACACAGTCGTCGTGAAGCCCTCCTCCTACACCCCCCTCACCGCCCTCAAGTTCCTGGAGATTATGAAGAGGGCTGGGGTGCCCGAGGGGGTGGTAAACGTGGTTGTGGGCAGCGGGGAGGAGGTCTTCGACGAGCTTATCCAGAGCGACAAGGTCGCTGGGATAAACTTCACCGGTAGCACAGCGGTAGGGCTACAGGTGGCGGCTAAGGCCGCCTCCAGGGGGAAGAAGTTCATGATAGCGCCAGGGGGCTCCGACCCGGCCGTGGTGTTTAAAGACGCCGATTTAGACGCGGCGGCTAGGATCGTCGCCAGAGCCCGGTACGAAAACGCGGGCCAGAACTGCAACGCCACCAAGAGGGTTTTCGTGGAGCGGGAGGTCTACCCCAGGTTCGTGGAGCTCCTCCTCGGCTATGTGAAAGCCATAAGGGTGGGCGACCCCATGGACTACAGCACGGACATGGGGCCCCTCATCTCCGAGAAGATAGTGAAGGCCATGGACGGCGTAGTGAAAGACGCCCTTGAGAAAGGCGCTAAGCTGGCGGCGGGGGGCAGGAGAATGAACAGGAGGGGCTACTTCTACGAGCCCACCGTCCTCCTCTTCGACGGCGACGCCGAGGCTAAGGCGCTTAGGGAGGAGGTCTTCGGGCCGGTTCTGCCCGTGGTGCCCTTCGAGGGGGAGGAGGAGGCCGTCCGCCTCGCCAACGCCACCCAGTACGGCCTACAGTCGGCCGTCTTCACCTCGGACTACAGGAAGGCGCTTAGGGTGGCGAGAGGCATAAAGGCGGGGGCGGTCATGATAAACGAGAGCACCAGGGTGAGGTTCGATGCCCTTCCCTACGGCGGCGTTAAGATGTCGGGCTTCGGCTGGAGAGAGGGCGTGAGGTCGACCATGATATACTACACAGAGCCCAAGTTCCTCGTCTTCGGGCTTTGATATGTCCGCGGAGTTCGTAGAGGTATACAGGAAGTCGCTGGAGGACCCCATCGGCTTCTGGGAGAAGCAGGCGGAGAGGCTGTACTGGAGGGAGAGGTGGGAGAAGACCTACGACGACTCCAACCCCCCCTTCTACAGGTGGTTCGTAGGCGGCAAGACCAACATCTCCTACAACGCCCTAGATAGGCACGTTAAAGGCGGGAGGGCCAACAAGGCGGCGTTGATCTGGGTCTCGGCAGACGGCGCCACCAGGGTGCTCAGGTACTGGGACCTCTACAGGGAGGTCAACCGCTTCGCCGTGCTTCTGAAGAGCCTCGGCGTAGAGCGGGGCGACAGAGTGGCGATATACATGCCGATGATACCCGAGGCCATGGTGGCGATGTTGGCCGTGAACAGAATAGGGGCTGTGCACACGGTGGTCTTCTCCGGCTTCGGCCCCCAGGCGCTCGCCGAGAGGATAAAAGACGCCGAGGCCAAGGTGGTGATAACCGCAGACGGCATGAGGAGGCGCGGCAGGGTGATCCCCCTGAAGCCCACGGTAGACGAGGCGCTGAAGATAGTGGGCAACGACATATTCACGGTGGTGTACAAACACACGGGGGTCGAGGTCCCCATGAAGCAGGGCAGAGACCTCTGGTGGCAGGAGGAGATAGCCAAGATCCCCCCAAACACCTACATAGAGCCCGAGTGGGTGCCCGGGGAGGCGCCGCTCTTCATACTGTACACCTCCGGCACAACCGGCAAGCCGAAGGGCATACTCCACCTACACGGCCAGTACATGGTGTGGATCTGGTACGCCTTCAACCACCTCACCGGAGCCGAGAGGGACTTCAGAGAGGACATAGTCTTCTTCTCCACAGCAGACATAGGCTGGATCTCCGGCCACCACTACGGCGTCCACGGCCCCCTCCTCAACGGCCTGACCGTCCTCTGGTATGAAGACGCCCCCGACTACCCCCACCCCGGCATCTGGTGGGAGATCGCCGACACCTACAAGGTCACCCACATGTTGTTCTCCCCCACCGCCATCAGGCTGTTGATGAAATACGGCGACGAGTGGCCCAGGAGGTACAAGCTAGACAGCATAATGGCCCTCTACCCCACCGGCGAGGTCCTCAACGAGGAGGCCTACAACTGGATGAGGCGGGAGGTATGTAGGGGGAGGCCCGACTGTCAGATAGCCGACATATGGGGCCAGACCGAGACCGCCTGCTTCGTCACAGCCCCCGGCTCCATGAACCTAGGCGGCTTCCGCTACAAATACGGCTCGGTGGGCATGCCCTACCCCACCCTCAACCTGCAGATCCTAGACGACGATGGGAAGCCGCTTCCGCCCGGCGCCAAGGGACACGTGGTGGCCAAGCCTCCGCTGCCCCCCGCCTTCCTACACACCCTGTGGCGCGACCCGGAGAGATACGTCAAGTCCTACTGGTCCCGCTTCCCAGGCTACTACTACACCGGCGACCTCGGCTACATAGACCAAGACGGCCACCTCCACATAATGGGCCGCTCCGACGACGTGATAAAGGTGGCCGGCCACAGGCTCTCCACCAGGGAGGTGGAGGACATACTCACCAGCCACCCCGCCGTAGCCGAAGCCGCCGTGGTGGGCGTGCCAGACGAGGTCAGAGGCGAGGTGCTGGGGGTCTTCGTGGTGCCCAAACAAGGCATGAAAATCACGGAGGAGGAGGTGGTTAAACACCTCAGGAACTCCCTCGGCCCCGTGGCGGTCATTGGAAAAGTCGCGATACTGGATAAGCTCCCCAAGACCAGGACAGGCAAAGTCATGAGGAGGGTGCTGAGGGCCATGGCCACCGGGCAACCCGTAGGCGACCTAAGCACCCTAGAAGACGAGGAGGCCCTGGAGGAGCTAAGGAAAAAACTCGGCTAAACACCGCCAAACGTCTTTAACACGTTTTTGAAAAAGCCTTTATCTATTACGTCAACGCCTTTCCCAGCGGCTGTTAAAAAGGGTAGGCCCCATGGGGGCCGGCCGTTAGGGTACGACTAGAGGCCTTATGGCTTTGCCGCTTCTCAACGCCTCCACCGCCTGGTTTATCTCCTCCAGCCTGTAGGTGGGGCCGGCCAGCTTTTCCGGCTTTAGAAGACCCCTCTTCACCATGTCTACAACAGCCGGCAGATCTACCCTCGGCCTAGCGCCGTAGCTCCCCACTATCTGGATCCCCCCACGCACCACCCTGGCGAGGCCCAGGGGGGTTTTGTGGCCAACCGGCATGAGGCCCACCAGCACCACCCTCCCGCCGAGCGCGGCCATGTCCACGGCCATCTGTATCGTGTCGTCGTTGCCGACGGCCTCCACCACGACGTCTGCCCCCCTGCCCTCCGTCAGATCTCTCACGGCCTTCACCGGGTCCCCCTCCCTCGTGTTCACCACCTCCGCCCCCAGCTCCGCAGCCACCTTCAGCTTGTCGGGGTTGCGGCCTACGGCGATGACCCTCGCCCCCACGGCCTTGGCCACCTGCACCGCCGAGAGCCCCACGCCCCCGGTCCCCACCACCACAACGGTGTCGCCGGGAGAGACGGAGCCGGAGTTCACCACGGCGCCGTACGCCGTCAAGAAGGCGCAACCCAACATGGCGAGCTCCTGCCTCCCCCTAAGCCCCTCGGGGAGCTTAGCCACCGCCGTGGCGGGCACCACCGACGCCTCGGCCCACGTGCCGCCGAGGAACGCCCTCACCTCCTCGCCGCTCCTCTTCCTAAGCCTTGTAGTGCCGTCTAGAAGCGTCCCCTTTAGCCTAACCTGGGCGAAGGTCTCGCAGAGGTTCTCCCTCCCCCTTACGCAGTTTCTACAGCGGCCGCAGGGCCAGACAAAGCTCGTCACCACCCAGTCGCCCGGTTGCAGGCTCTTGACCCCCGGTCCCACCTCCTCCACCACGCCCACGGCCTCGTGGCCGGGGACCACCGGGGTGGGCACGGGGGTGGCCCCCTCCAGCACGTAGAGGTCGCTGTGGCAGACCCCCGCCGTCTTTATCCTCACAAGCGCCTCCCCCTCCCGCGGCCTCTCGACGTCGAGATCCTCAACCTCCAGCGGCTTGTTGTACTGGTTTAGCACAGCCGCCTTCATGCCAGAGGTGTTTTACATAGTTTTAAAGTTTTACAGTTGAAATGTTTTTATAATAATAATTTGTGGAATTTAAAGTGGAGTAACGCTTATAAGTAGGGTTAATCACGCAGATAATGATCCCCCGCCTAATGTGTACACAGCACCCAGACGCCACGGTTAAGGTAACGGCGAGCGAGGAGGTAGACGAGGCGATCGTGGCGTATACAGCATACGGATGCGACGAGGTCATGATCGACTACGAGGGCAAGACCACGCCCTACGCCCAGCCCAAGGACATCACGGTGAAGGCGCACGACTCCGGCCTCCCACTGGGCGAGAAGTTCTACCTCACGCCCAGGATGCCCAACCCCAGGCTGGAGGAGTTCGAGAGGTCTATGCTGACGCTGGAGGCTGCCATACTCGCCAACTATTTCTCGGCCAAGCTCACTGGTAGGCAGGCCATCAGGTGGGTGGTTTTGCCGATGGTGGCGGACGTGGAGACCCTCGGCCTCGTCTACAGGATGCTTATCCACAAGACCGAGGCCTACACCAGGGAGACCGGCGTCAAGCTGGAGCCGCCCGAGCTGATACCGCTTATAGAGGACGCTGTGGCCCAGCTCAAGGCCGACGAGCTCATCGGAGGCCTGCTCAAGCAGATGTCCCAACCGCCCCGCTACCTGAGGCTCTTCCTGGGGAAGTCCGACTCCGCCGTTAAACACGGCCACATCGCCTCCGCCCTAGCCATAGTCGCAACGCTTTCGAAGGTGAAGGCGGTGGAGAGGGAGCTGGGCGTCAAGATATACCCGATCCTCGGAATGGGCTCGCCCCCGTTTAGAGGCGCCATAAACAACCCCACCCTCTCCCACCTGGAGGTGATCCAGTACGCGGGCTACTACACTGCCACCATACAGTCCGCGGTGAGGTACGACACGTCGTACGACGAATACACACGGGTGAGGGAGTCCATACTAAACGCCTGTTGCCTACCCAGCAGAGATATAGATACGCCCGAGGTGGAGGGGCTGATAACGAAGGCCTCCTCCACCTACAGATCCCTCATTGTGAAATACGCAGAGAGGGTGGTGCAGGTGGCGAGGCTCGTCCCCGGCACAAGAGACAGGGTGAGCTGGGCCGTCTACGGCAGAAACATCACAGCCGAGGACAGGGTGGTGAACATGCCAAGGGCCATCGTCTACACCTCCACCTGGTACGCCATGGGGCTCCCGCCCATATTCCTCGACGCTCCCACCGTCGTGGAGCTGGCCAAGTCCGACCAACTCGACGTGGTCCTCAGGGCGTTGCCCACCCTAAAGAGGGAGTGGGAGTACGACGCCCAGTTCTTCGACCCCCAGACGGCGGCTAAGTACACCTCCGAGGAGCTTGTCAAGACCGTCCAGGAGGCCATGGACTACCTAGGCATAAACGCCAGAGCCAGCGGCACCTACCTATCCCTCCTCAGGATGAACCGCAACGAGTCTAACATACTCGCCATGGGCAAATTTAGAAAGTTCCTGGGGTAGATTTATAAAGTAGGGAATTATACAATATATGGATAAGGTGGGGAACTACATAAGGCGGGAGCCTATCACGGTTCCCCCGGGCGCCACGCTGAGGGAGGCCGTCAAAATTATGGCGCAATACAACGTCGGCCTTGTGGTGATAGCAGATCAAGCGAGGAGGCCCGTGGGGGTACTATCTGAGCGCGACATCATAAGGGCTGTGGCCGCCGGCAGAACGCTAGACGCCAAGGTGGAGGAGGTGGGCACCGTGGGCAACATCCTAACGGTCAAGAAAGACGAGGACATCTACACGGCTATCAAGGCCATGCGCAGCCGCGGCGTGCGCCACGTAGTGGTGGTAAACGAAGACGGGACGGTGGCCGGCGTCCTCTCCATCAGAGATCTGGTAGAAGACCGGGCGCTGAAGACGCTTGGAGATAGGGCATGGTGGCCGCCGCCAGAAGAGTAGCCGACTTGGTGAAGAAGGAGCCCATCGTCGCGTTGCCGACGGAGACGCTGGTGGAGGTGGCGGAGAAACTCGCGACGAACAACATAGGCGCTCTGGTGGTGGTGAACCCCCAGAACACCAAGAAGCCGGTGGGGATAATCACGGAGCGCGACGTCGTGAGGGCAATCAGCATGCACATGCCCCTCTCCACCCCCGTCGAGGCCTTCGCCTCTACCGACCTCATCACGATAGACGAAGACGAGCCGGTGGGGAAGGCGGCCGAGCTCATGCTGAAGTACAACATTAGACACCTCATCGTTGTGAACAAGTTCGGGGAGCTGAGGGGCGTCGTCTCGATTAGAGACGTGCTGAGGGCCCTCTACGGCTAGTCAGCCGCGGGTAGGTTCTCCACGGGCTCCGCGGCCTCAACCAGGCTTTTTAACACGTCCTGCTCAGCGATTAGATCCCTGATGGAGATAACGCCGTATAGGCGGCCGCCTCTTGTCACAACCACATGTCTCACGTTGTGGTTCCGCATAGCCCTAGCCGCGTTCTGCACCGGCTCCTCAGCATCTACGGCGACCACAGGAGAGGACATGACGTCTCTCACCGGACGCGATAGGTCTAGGCCGGAGGCCACCGCCCTTATCACATCCCGCTCGCTCACGACGCCAAGTATACGCCCCGGGTCCCCCGGGTCCACCACCACCACAAGCCCAACCCTCGCCTCGGCCATGAGCTTCGCCGCCTCTCTTATGGAGGCCGTCTGGGCGACCGTCACAGGCGGTTTCCTGGCTATGTCCCCCGCCTTCATAGGAAACATCCGACTCTAGAATTTAAAGATTTCTAGCGAATTATAATTATCTGCAGGTTACGTACTGCACTATCCCGTTTAAAACATCTCCAATCCTCTTCATATAGGTGACCACGTAGCTCCAGCCGCCCCCCACCACGACGTAGAGTATGTACCTCCCGCCCCCCGCGGGGTTTACGGCGGCGTAGACCCCCTCGCCCCCCTGAGGCGACCCCGCCGTAAGCACAAAGCCGTCGACGGCCATCTCCAGGTCGGCTATCTTCACCACCCCCCTCCTGCAGTTCTCCCCGGAGAAGCCCAGAGACACGTGGAACTCTGCGCGGGGAGGCTCGGGGAAAGACAGCTCCATAAACGCCCTTGAGACGTCGGCTACTCCCCTCGCCGTGAGGTGGTACCCCTCGCCGGATACTCCAACCGCCCACCTAGCCGTGTCCACATAAACCCTCACCTCCCCCTCCTCGTACACCCTCCTCGCGGCGTGGCCCCCCGGGAGGGGCTCCACCTGGACCGAGCCCGACCTGTAGTACGCCTTCCCAACCTCGTAGCCGAGGCCGACCAGCTTGTTTAAGAAAGCTGGTACGTCTATCTCCGTGCCGTATATGGCCCAGAAGTAGTAGGAGGCGCCGTAGCTCACAGCCCCGCCTTGAGGAGCTCCCTATACGCGGGCCCCCTATATTCGCCGATTCTCCCAACGTAGCTCTCCAGCTCCGGGTCTATGGGGAGCTCCACCAAGGCCGCCCCCAGCCGCTCCGCCAGCCGCCTCGCATCATCTCCTCTGCCGAATGGGTACACCCTACCCCCGCCGCACTCCACATAGGCCATGTTTAACACGAGGGCAGCCGGCTTCGCCCCCCTCTCCACGAGGTACTCAGCCAGGTGAGACACCACCTTTACAGACATGGCGGAGGGCGTAGACACAAGCACAGGCTTGAACCTGGCCACCCTCTCAAGCGCCAGGAGGGCCTCGCCCATGCCCGGCGGCATGTCCACCACAACCCTATCAACGCCGCGGAGGTCCGCGAAGGCGAGGATGGCCTCCACCACGCCGCCCTCGTTAGCCCCCGGAAGAACCACATACCTATCTCCAACCACACCGCCGAGGCTAAACAGCTTAACTCCCCCCACCTCGAAAGGCCTAATCCCCTCCTTCTCCACCTCGTGTAGCCTCCCAACCACGCCGAAGAGCCTCGGCGTAGACATGCCGAATATGTCCAGATCGACCAGCGCCGTGTTGCCCCTCCCCACAGCCAGGAGAGCCGCCACGGTGGACTTGCCGACGCCGCCCTTCCCGCTCATCACAGCCACCACCTCCCTGCCGCGGAGGTTGTCCCTAGCCCTCTCCAGCAGGGGCCTCATATCGTCTCTATCTCCTCCACCTGTATTGCGAGATCCGCCTCGATGTCGTGGGAGCCGCACCTGGGGCATTTAACAAAGGCCGGCAGAAGCTCGGGAACGAGGTGGAGCGGGTACTCCTCCCCATATTTCCCAACCAGCGCCTCGATCTGGGACGAGACCTCCTCGTGGCCGAATACGTATCCACACGCCCTACATCTGTACCTTGGAGACCTCACCTTTACGTCTAGGGTAGCCTTCTCCAGCCTAGAATCCATCTTCAACATGTCGAAAGCCTCCCGCAAGATGGAGAGGTCCAGCTGCGATACCACCGGCACCGAGAGGACAACCCTCTTCACCTCGGCGTTGTGCTCCCTAGCCCACCTGTCCACCGTTTGGACAACCGAAAGCGCGAGAGACCACTCATGCATAGGTAAAAAACGTCTGGTCTATTAAAGTATTACAGCGCCTCCTTCGGGACGTTGATAACCTTTAAGAAGCGGATACCCCTCCCTATCCTGGAAATCCGGGAGGTCAGCTCCCTAATCCTCTGGCCCTCGCCCACTGCGTGGATAACCTCCATACAGTTCCTTTCGTCTAGATGCACGTGTGTGGTCACCCTAATCACGTCGTTGAAGTCGTGCTGAACCTCAGTCAAGTGCTTCGCCACGTCCCCCACCTCGTGGTCGTAGACGATGACCACGAGGGAGGCCACAGGCGTTTTAGAGGCCTCGCCGATCTTCTCGGCGATGACGGAGGCGATGAAGCGGGAGCGGTTGACCTCGCCGAGCTCCGTCATCAGCCTCTCCATCTCCTTGTACAGATCGTCGTCGAGGACGATGGAGATCCTCTTAACCATGGCCCAGCACCGACGACACGGCCTTGCCGATGTCCACAAGGGCGTATCTATCCGCCTCGGCGTCGTAGAAGAGAAGCGCCCCGTCGGCCCCCCTCAGTATGTAGAACCTAAGCTCCTGGTCGTGCCACACGTTAGGCATAAGGGAGCCAAACATGGAGATGAGCTCCCCAGCCGCCTTGGCGTAACACACAGCCGGCTTCCCCCGCGACACGCACTCGAGATACATCTTCCTAATCCCCCTCAGCCCCTCCAGTATGGCCTCAATCTTCAGATCCCTAGGCGAAATCCCGTCGTCCATCCTAAACGTCATACCACCCCCAGCTGCCGCTTCACGGCCTCGAGCAACTTCGCCGGGTCCACACCGGCCTCTAGCCGCCGCGCCTCCCCCAGGTTGGTCAGCTGCCTATACAGCACATCTCCAACCGCCTCCCTGAAGGCCTCCTCCACAGGCCTCGTGAGAAAAGACGCCAAGTCCTCCACAGGCTTCAACGCCTCCTCCACGGGGCCGAGGAGCTCCCTCTTCAAAAGGCCAAGCGCCCTCCCCAGCTCCCTAAACTCGCTCATACTTCAGAGCTCTCCGGTAGCAGTTTTTAAACTCTTCCACCACGTCCCCCCCGACCTTCAAATCTACGCCGAACTGCCCCAGCAACTTCCTCAGCTCCTCAACCGCCGTAGACACCGCCTTAATCACCTCCTGAGACGGCGGAGAAAGCGGGTCAAGAGTCTTAGGCCCCACCGCGATCAGGTAGGCCTTCGGGTCCCGCCCCATCGCCCTAAGGTAGCCCACCAGGAGAGAAGGCGGCGCCCTGTGGGCATCCACAAGCCTAGTCTCCCTAAGGGTAAGAGAGCCCTCTATCCTCTCGACGGCCACAGCCCCCGGCGGAAGCCTCACGTCTATGTCGAGGAAGACCAAGACGTCGTAGTCGGCTAAAGTCCCCAAAACCCCAATGCCGTGGGCGTTCCCGTCAAAAACAAAATCGTTGTACTGGGAGAGGGCTTGCGCCAGACAGCTACCAAAGCCGTCGTCCCCGTAGACTACGTTGCCCAACCCAACAACCAACAGCATTAAATGGCGCAGGCATTCCAGATCACCTTCTCAATCACGTTCATAACTCTGCCCCCTTCGCCCTTGGCCTCGAAGTGCACCGCACAGGCGAGACATGGGTCGAAGCTCCTGATTGCCCTCACCTGGTCGAGGCCAGTCCACTGGTCAGGCGGAAGCTCCTCCGTCACCACGCTGTTCCTTACAGACATCTCGAAGGGCCCGGCGCACTGGCCCTTCCACGGGTCAGTACAGCGGTTATTAGACGGGCTGACGTTAGGCGTCGTCGGAGCCTCGTACTGGTAGTTCACGATCCTCCCGCCCTTCTGCACGAGCCAGTGCATACAGTTGCCACGCGGCACCTGCCACCAGCCGAAGCTGTAGCTGAAGTCGGGCCACTTGCCGTAGCTCCACGGCCTAGAGGTCTGTATCTTGCCGGCGTTCACCAGCTGTAGGCTATACAGCAGGTTGGCCCAAGCGATGGCGTTCACCACGGCGAGGTGAACCGCGCGGGCCAGCAGACGTTCAAACGTCGTTGAGTACTTGGGCAGATTCCACGTAATGACGAGCTCGTCCTTGGTGCCGGGCGGCAGGTCGGGCGCCTCGGTCCCGCCGGGGAGATAGATCTTCATCTGGCTACCGTTGGACTCCCAGGCCTTGAAGCCGGCCAGCTCAAACTTCGTGGCGTGTAGCGTGTCAAGCCACAGTTGCGAGATGGGGCCGGTCTCAATAGGCGCGATGCGGCCGTCCTTAAGCACAAGCCTAGGCTCAGCCGCCCAGCTATACTTCTCAGCGAAGTTGATGGCGCCGGGCTTCGGGATAGTGGTCCTATTCCACATGTGGTACTTGAAGAGCTCTGTTCCATTTACCAACGGCCGGCCGATGGGGTCCTCCTTTATCCAGCCGGTGGGCGGCGCCACGTTGCTCTTCACCCAGTCCTCGTAGAAGGAAGAGTCGGCGAACTCCACATAGCCGAGCTGGATCTCCGTCGGGTTCTTGCTGTATATATCGTGGCCGATGGCGAAGCCCGGCTTCTCCCCCCTCGCGTTGTAGGCCTGGTCAAGCCTCGCGTAGAGCTCCCTCCAGTCGCCCTTCGCCTCGTCGGTTATGTTGCTGTACACCTCGGGGTCGTCTGCAAAACCGCCGGCGAGCATCACCGGCGGGTCGTGGGTCTTGCCTTGGGTAGTGGCGTAGGGCTTACCATCCGGCGTAGTTACGTGGTCGCGGTAGAACTCGTAGAGGTCCTGCCAGATAGCCCAGACGAACTTAACCCAGGCGGTAAGTTGCGAAAGCCTCGCATAGTACTCCTGGATGAGAGACGGCAGATTGGAGATGTCCGTCGAAATGCCCGCCGGAATCAACGTAGACGGGTGGGAGTGTCTGCCGTAGATCAAGACGCCGGCCTCCCTCGCGATCCTCTGGTACTTCACAGTCAACTGCCATATCCTGCCGGTGATGGGGTTCAGATCCTTCATGATATCTGCAATCGTCCGGTATCCGTGAATGGCGGAGTACTGAGCCGGCGTCTCCTGGGCGATCTTCCACACCGACGGCGTCAGCTTGCTGACGATAGCCTCGCTGTAGTCCGGCCCCTCCAACATGTTCAAAATCAGCGGGTGGTCGTAGGTGTAGTCGGTCATGGCGTAGGCCAGAGTCCTCAACACGTTTCCCATGGGATACGGCGTCATTCCGGCGGCTACGTCGCATGCCCTCACAGACGCGTTGGCGTGGGCCGCGCCGCAGACGCCACATGTACGAGAAACTATGTGGGGAGCGTCCTCGGGTGGCCTCCCCCTTAGGAAGACCTCGAACCCGCGGAACATCATGACGGTAGTTCTAGCCGTCTGCACAGCTCTGCTGGCCGAGTTTATCTCGGCGTATAAAGCTAGATGTCCCTCAATACGCGTAATGGGGTCAATCCAGATCTTTACCGTAGACATAGGACAATTCGAAGGGGGCTTTAAAAAATCTAGTTTTCTCAACTGTGAAAAATTAAGGGCATTACTCCAGGGCCTCGGCGACTAGGTCTACGATGTGTACTACCTTGGCATTTACGCCGTAGAGCTGTGTGCCTAACCTAATAGTTTCTATACCGACTGGGCAAGCGGTGACGACAACCTCCGCACCGCTCTTCCTCACGTCGTCCATCTTCCTCCTTATGGCCTTCTTATAGGCATCTTCACTCTTCTCTACAAATTCCTTCTCCCGGGCGCTCAACATCCCCCATATGTCCATCCCCAGGAGCTTGCCCATGGCCATGTGCATCTCCTTCGTGAGACAGTTTATGCCATCTCCGCCGCCACAACAAAGGCTGTTAGCTCTGTTGTGAGGAAGATCGCGGTAGTCGGTAAACGCCTCCAGCACCTCCCTCGGCTCCTCAAACACGCCGGCCCTCCTCCCCAGCTGGCACGGGTCGTGCCAGGTCACCTTGGCCCCCGTCTTCTTGAGCTTCAGCTTGCCCTCCCTGAGGTACTCGGCGAGGAGCTCCGTGACGTGGTAAACCTTGAAGCTGAACTTCCTCCTCAGCAGGTTTGTAGCCTCGAACCTGAGGTTGGGGTATACGAAGCCCCCGTCTATCGTGACGAGGATCTGCGGCGAGATAGACTCCGCGTACTTCACCACATCTTCCACCGCCGCCCTCTGCGCCGCCGGGTCTCCCACCACAGCCCCAATGGGCGGCCTCACGCCCAGCGGCCGCGACGGGATCGTGAAATCCTCGCCCACCCTCTTCAAGATCTTTATGGTGTTCAACACCGTGTCCCTCATCAGCACCACGTCCATAAACGAAACCATGAGGAGGACCCGCGCCCCCTTCTTGTCCACCGGCGCGCCCAGCTTAGCGGCCTCGGCCATGAAGGCATCCCACACGCCCTTGACCGACGGGTGCTGTAGATACTGGCCGCTCCCCTCGAAGCCCGCAAACTGCTTCATCAAAGTCGGCGCTACCCCGGCAGAATACAGCGTCTGCTTCAGGAGGCGCACCATCGCTCCGCTGTCTATGCCGAAGGGACATGTCACATAGCAGTGGCCGCAGTTGGTACACCTATAGGCAAACTCCAGGATCTTCCACATCTCGTCCTCGCTCTTTGGCATCCTCGCGCCGACGAGGCGGCCGAAAAGCCTACCCGATAGCGTATACCTAGCTCTGAGCATCTCCCTCAAGAACTCAGCCTTCTCCACAGGGCTGTACCGCTCATCTACGTAGAAATAGGGGCAGGAGGGGGCACATGCGGCGCACCCTACACAGTTTTCAAAATAGTGGAGCGTAACAGAATTCAGCTTAGGCACCGCAAGCATGGGTAGAAGTGATGAGAGTTAAAAAAATACAGTTTTCATAAAAGCGAAATTAGTGGGCCCCCCGCTTTATAACAACGTCGTACCACTCGTGGAGCTTCCCGTACCAGTACCCCCACACGAAGTGGAAGAACTTGGTAAACGGCCACACGGCCACGAACAAGGCAGAGGCGGCTATGTGGAGACCAAGCACCAACCTGTAGTTCTCGATGCCCGGCGGGTAGTGGTGGGCCGCAAGCCACCCAGTCACCACGATGACGAAGAGTAGAGGCCATATGAGGAGATCGCCCACGCGGACGTTCTTAGCGCCGTGGGCCTTCTCCCAGAGCTTCTCAACGATCTTGTAGCCAATGCCAATCAGCGAGAAGATGGTGAGGACGTCGCCGTTTAGTACCACAGTCAGCGGACCCCATATGGGGCTAACTCTGATCTCTCCCCCTATGGGAGATGTCACAGTTAGAGCTCCAGTTATTGAGCTTATTGGAAGCGCAAAAGGCCAGAGCAGGGAGTAGAACGGTATAAATGCCGATAGATATGCCACGTGTTGCGCCAGTAGGAATATCAGGAGGATAAGGCCTACGAAGTGAAGCGCCAACAGCCCAGCAAAGAAGTCGATTGGCTTTGTCCTAATATTGAATATTATGGGGTTGAGGAAGGTCATGACTAGCCCCTTAATCTTCGCCCCAGCCCCGGTGCTTCTGTGTACATAGACGCCCTTCTGGTAGAGGAAGACGTAGCGCAGTATTCTGTATGCGGCTCCGAAGGCGAAAATCACCAACGCAACAGGGAAGAAGACCCAGAGAGCTAGCTCAAGTAGCTCCTTCATTTCTTCTCCTCCTTGGGCTTAGCCGCCTTTGAGGCTAGGTATGCTCCGGCGACGCCAAGTAGAGCGGCGCCGCCCAGCGCAACCCCCAGCGTCTCCGTCGTCGGCAACCTAGGCGCGTTGAGCGGCGCGTAGAAGGGCTCGAAGGCGTCGGTGAAGCCCGGCATGGTGCAGCCAATGCAGACGCCTCCCGTCCTCGTAGGTCCGCCTATGCCGCTGACCCAACCCACCTTGTTCCACGGGCAGTTGGATATCGGCCCCTTGCATCCGACGCCGAATAGGCACTTGTAGTCGCCGGCGCCCGGGTAGGGCCTTAGGTCGCCAGCTGCGTAGGATGCGGCGCGTGGACACTGCTCATGAACTGTGTTTTCAAATATGAAGCGCGGCCTGGCGTACTGGTCTAGGAAGGCCTTTCTCTCCAGGACGTCCGGCTTAAGCAACCCGGCGGCGACAAGCGTCAGAAGCGCGAGGGTCCTCAGTATGCCGTTGCCGTTTGCGGGGCAGCCGGGCACCGCCACGGCGGGCTTCATAGTCTTGAAGTCGGGCACGCCGCCTTCGTCTATGTACTTCCTAAACGGCTCCACCTCAGGCTGGAAGTAGTCGATGTGTATCATGCCCTTTATACCCCTCACCGGGTCGTCGAACATGCCGACGGCGCCGGTCGGCGATGGGGACCACGTGGGGAACTTGAAGCCGGGCGGGGGCTCCAGCACCTTGTTCGCCACGAGGCCGCCGTAGGCGGCGCAGTTGCCTACTGCCACTACGGCGAGTGCGTTCTTGAAGAGGAGCTTCGCCCAATCTGTACACGTCCTGTGGCCCACTAGGCAGTAGTAGCCGCCCTTCTGCTCGATGTTTGTGCCGGATATTCCGTACTCCTGCGGGAAGCTCCCCTCCAGAACCAACACGTACGGCCCGTATTTGCCCTCCGCTATCTCCTCAAGTATTTTCATCGCATCGCCGGGCGGCGGCTGGGTCTGGAGGTAGTTCTCTAGGATCTTGTGGTCGGCCACGTCTGTGGCCTCCTTCACGTGGTAGGTGCCCCACTGGGGCATCACGGTCTCGTGGAATATCAGCCGCACTGTGCCGGGGCCCACGAGAGGCGTCGTGCCGAGCAAGACGTCTAGGAGGGACGGGTCTGTGGCCTGGATAACCGCGGTTGTGTTGCCGGCGCAGTCCTGCGCCTCGAACCAAACGATGTTTACAAGGCCGTCCTTCACAGCCTCCCCCGCCGCTTTTACAAGCGCTGGCCAGTTTAAAGCGGAGAGGGCCGCCGCTAGGGAACCCGCCCTAAGTACATCGCGTCTTGTTATCTTCATGTCTCCCCTCCCCCCCACTCTTAATAAACACCTTTTTCACGTTGGAGAAAATTTCCGCCATGCGTGTGCAGTCGGGCAGCAGCTCGTAGCTCCCGCCGTTGCAGAGCCTACAGTGGGCCGCTACTATGAACCCGTTGCCGAGGACGTAGGACCCCTCCTCGGTGTCGACGCGGCAGGGCCTGCAGAACTCCAGCATTATCTTCGCCACGAGTCTCTCGGCAACGGTCCCCTTGTAGCGGTAGAGGTTGCCGATGTCTAAAAGCTTGGCCACCTCGGAGAACTTCTCCAGCGGGATGTATTCCAGGGCGACCGAGCCGCAGACCTCGTCTATGAGGTACTTAACGGCCTCGGGGGGCTCGCCGTAGTGCCTCGCCAGCTCGCCCAACGCCGCGGTGTCTCCGGCGTAGGCCAGGGCGATCAGCCCCTTGTCGGTTACGTAGAGCTTTTCGTCTCTCTCCGCGAGGAAGCCGAGGGACAACAGCTTGTTTGTCCTCCTCCAGGCGGTGGCCAGGGGGAGCTTGACCTCCTTATATATGCCGTAGAACTTTGCCCCCCTCTTGTAGAAGGCGACTCTCAGAATGTCCAGGTCCTTCTCCTCAAGCCTGCACATAGAGCTCCTCCGCCCTCTTCGCCAGCTCCTCCGCGCATTTCTCCCCCTCGGGCGAGAGACCGACGACGGGGTCGGGCCTCGGCGGTTCGCACTCCACGACGTATATCTCGTCGGTGGGCCTCCCCAAGACGCTGAGGCCGATGAGGAGGTCTTCCAGCGAGATCCTCCCCTCCAGCGAGGGCCTCAGGGCGTCGTTTATCTCCAGGGGGCTGCCGAAGCTCCTCGGCGTGAACTTGTACACCTCCACGGCGCCGGGTCTGCGGCCTCTCTGGGCGGCGCCCACCAAGATCAGCTTCTCCGGCTTCAGCTTCATGAGCTCGTCCACCATCGTGAAGACGTCTCCCGACAACTCCACCGCCTCTACCCCCCGGCCGCGGAGCAGCTCCCCAGCCCTGAGCCCAACGGCGCAGTCGCCCTTAAAAAGATAGCCAATGTAGCCGACTAAGACGCGCATATGTATCACTTCGAACGGGCATATATCCTTTATCCTTCTACGTTTTTAAATAGGGGGTTGTGGCCCCTTGTGATTAAGCTGTCTCACGGCTCCGGCGGGGTGGAGACGTCGGAGATCGTCGAAAAGCTGTTCCTCAGACGTCTGCCCGAGGGGCTTAAGAAGGTGGCGGGGGGGCTTGGGCTCGACTTCCCCGACGACGCCGCCGCCATACCGATGGCCGACGGGCGGTACCTCGTGGTGACTGTGGACGCATATACTGTCAACCCGCCGTTTTTCCCCGGGGGGGACATCGGGATGTTGGCGGCCTCAGGCTCTATAAACGACGTGTTGATGCTGGGGGGTAGGCCCCTGGCGATGCTGGACTCCATAATCGCCGAGGAGGGGCTCCCCTACGAGACGCTTGACAGAGTGGTCAAGTCCTTCCTATCCGTACTCGAGGCGGAGGGCGTGGCCCTCATAGGCGGGGACTTCAAGGTCATGCCCAAGGGCCAGCTTGACAAGATCGTCATTACGACGGTGGGGATAGGGGTGGCGGATAGGATCATCGTGGATAAGCCGAGGCACGGCGACAAGATCGTGGTGAGCGACTTCGTGGGGGACCACGGCGCCGTCATCCTCATGCTTCAGATGGGGGACGTGGACAAGCCGGAGCAGCTACAGCTTAAGAGCGACGTGAAGCCGCTTACTAAGCTCATGGTGCCGCTGGTGGAGAAATACGGCGAGTACATCCACGCGGCTAGGGACCCCACTAGGGGCGGCCTCGCGATGGTGTTGAACGACTGGGCTAAGGCCGGCGGCGGCGTGATTGTGGTGGAGGAGGAGAGCCTCCCGGTGAGGCCGGAGGTGGCGTCGTACGCCGGGATGCTCGGCATAGACCCGCTCTACCTGGCGAGCGAGGGGGCGGCCGTCCTGGCGGTGGACCCCGCCGTCGCCGAGGAGGTGGTGAAGTTCATGAGGGGGCTGGGGTTCCAAAACGCGCGGGTGGTGGGCGAGTTTAGAGAGGCGAGGCAACACAGGGGATACGTCCTGCTGAAGACGGTGGCGGGCGGGCTTAGGATTCTGGAGCCTCCCAGGGGCGACATCGTGCCGAGGATATGCTGAGGCTGCTGTTTAGGGGGGTGGCGGTGGTGCGGCGGGACTACGCCGGGGTTGAGATATCGGCGGGCGGCGACTCGCTCTGTATAGACGTGTTGAAGCCCGCCTGCAGACACGTCCTCTACACCCACCTCCACCCGAGGCACTACGGCGGCGCCGGCGGCCTGGCGCCCCCCGCGGTAAAGCCGGGGGATAGGCTTGAGCTGGGGCCCTTCGCCGTGTCCGTAGTGGAGGCGTACAACGTCACGAAGCTGGTGGGCGGCGCCCCGGCGCATCCCAAGGGGACGGGCGTGGGGTACCTAGTGGAGGCGGACGGCGTATCGCTGTACCACCCGGGGGACACCGACCTCATCGGGGAGATGGCGAAGATTAGGGCAGACGTCTTCCTGGCGCCCATCGGCGGAGACGGCACCATGACGGCGGAGGAGGCCGCCGAGGCTGTCAAACTCATTCGTCCAAAGATCGCGGTGCCTATCCACTTCGAGGGGGCGCGGCCCTACATCAAGTTTAGAGACATCTCCCAGCCCTACACGCAGGTGGTGCATCTGGAGACCTCCCCCTCAAGCTTTTAAATAGAATCGATCTCTAGGTCATGTCCTGCCTATCTCTGAACGAGTTTCCTGGCCCAGCGCCCTCCATCGACTGTTTCAACTGTTCTATGATGCGTAAGGAGATGGCCGCCCTTGAGCTGGCCTTTAGGCGGAAGAGCAAGATCACGGGCATGCTGGTTCAGTACATCAGGAAATACGCCGAGGAGCTCAAGAGGAGGGATGGGGACTACGTATACAAGATCATGGACTTCTGCGGCACCCACGAGTGGACCATCGTCCACTTCGGCCTCAGGAGCGTCCTGGAGATGGCTGGTGTGGACAACGTGGAGCTTGTGGCGGGGCCCGGCTGCCCCGTCTGCGTCACCCCCTCCTACTACCTAGAGGAGGCCATCAAGCTGGCCTTTGAGGGGGTGGTCGTGTATACATACGGAGACGTCTTCAGGCTCCCGGCCCTCCAGAGGGTGAGGGGGGCCAGGTCGCTGGCTGAGGCTAAGGCGATGGGGGCCGACGTGAGGCTTATACACACCTTCCTCCACGCGGCTATAGACGCCAAGAAGCACAACAAGCCCTCCCTCTTCCTGGGCATAGGCTTTGAGACGGTGGCGCCTGGCTACTCCGAGGCCATCCTGAGGGGGCTCGTGCCTCCCAACCTCAAGCTGATGTCTCTGGTCAAGCTGACGCCTCCCGCCATGTTCTACGCGCTGGATATGGTAAAGGAGAAGCCCACCGACTACCCCATCTCCGGCGTCATAGCGCCGGGCCACGTGTCTACGATCGTCGGGGGGAAGGCGTGGGCCCCGGTGGCTGAGCAGTACCGCATCCCGGTTGTCGTCTCGGGCTTTGAGCCAAACGACGTCTTGACGGCGGTTGCGGAGATACTGAAGCAGATAAAAAACGGGGAGCACAAGGTGGTGATCGAATACACGAGGGCTGTCAAGTGGGAGGGCGACCTCAAGGCCCAGTCCTCCATCAACACCGTGTTTGAGACCGTGGATACGGCGTGGCGCGGCATCGGCTACATCCCCAAGAGCGGCCTCGCGCTGAGGGAGCAGTTTAAGCAGTACGACGCCTTCGCACACTTCGGAATTCCGGATCTAACGCCGGAGAGGTGGCGGTACGATCTGCCGCCCGGCTGTAAATGCGCCGAGGTCAACCTAGGCAAGGCCAAGCCCACCGACTGCCCCCTCTTCATGAAGGCGTGTACGCCCGACCACCCCGTCGGCCCCTGTATGGTGTCTGTGGAGGGGACGTGCGCCATCTGGGCGAGGTTCGGCGGCGGGGGGCTTGCGCTGGAGGTGGCGAAGGAGGTTGGGCTGGCTTAGTATGTGTTGGGCGGTACCCTCCGTCGTTAAGAGGATCGAGGGCGGCATCGCCTTCGTGGACCCGGGAGACGGCGTTGAGAGGCCGGCGGTGGTGGGAATAGAGGAGGGGCAACTCCAGGTGGGCGACCTGGTGATGGTCCACGCGGGGGTGATAATTGCGAAGGTGGACATGGAGTCGCTGAAGGAGAGCATGGAGATGTGGAAGCAGATGGCGAGGGAGCTGGCCGCCTCCACGGGCGAGGACCCAGACGCGGCGGCTAAGGTGATCGAGGAGGAGATGTGGAGGGTGTTGAAGATCGCCGAGGAGGTTAGGCAGGGGGTGAGCCGGGGCTTGAAGGAGCTTGCCTAAGGCGTACCTCATACACATATCTGGCATAGTCCAGGGGGTCGGCTTTAGGCCGTACGTCAAAATCCTAGCTGACCGGCTGGGCCTCGGCGGCTATGTGAAGAACCTCGGCGGGGGGGAGGTGGAGATATACGTCGAGGGGGAGAGGAGCGGGGAGTTCTTGGACGCGCTTCTAAACGGGCGGCCTAAGGCCATCTACATCGAGGAGGTGAAGGCCGTGGAGGTGGAGCCCAGGGGGGCTAGGGCGTTTGTCATCGAGAAGAGCTCGGAGGAGGTGCAGACGCCCTCCATGATCCCCCCCGACTTGGCCATATGTGAGGACTGCCTCAGGGAGGTGTTGGGGGGAGGCGGGAGGCGGGGGCGGTACCCCTTCAACTCCTGTAGCTTCTGCGGGCCGAGGTTCTCCGTCATCAGGAGGTTGCCCTACGACAGGGAGAACACCAGCTGGTCGGCTTTTCCGATGTGTGAGGAGTGCGCCAGGGAGTACAGTAGCGCTGAGGTGGGCGGCGTGAGGCGCTTCTTCTACCAAGGCATCTCCTGTAGAAACGACGGGCCTCGGCTCACGTTGCTCGACTCAGCTGGGAGGCCGGTGGAGGCGGAGGACCCGATATCTGAGGCGGCCCGCCTGGTGGAGGAGGGCCGCATCGTGGCTGTGAAGGGGGTCGGGGGGTTCCACATCTTCGCCCTCGCCAGCGACGACGGGGTCGTGGCGGAGCTTAGGAGGAGGAAGAGGAGGCCCAGCCAGCCCTTCGCAGTCATGGCGCTCGACCTAGAGACCGCGGGGCGGCTCGTCGTGGTCGACGGGGCGGCCGCGGAGCTACTCACGTCGCCTAGGAGGCCGGTGGTCCTGTTGCCCAAGAGAGACGGCAGCCCCGCCTCTCCCCTGGTCTCGCCCGGCCTAGACAGGGAGGGGGTTTTCCTCCCCTACACGGCGCTCCACTACCTCCTCCTGTCGGAGATTAGGGATAGGTTCGCCATAGCCACCAGCGGGAACATACACGGCGAGCCCATGTGTACAGACCGGAGGTGCGTCTTGAGGCTGGGCGTGGCCGACTACGTGCTGGACCACGACCTCGAGATCGTCCACAGGGTGGACGACAGCGTGGTGAGGTTCACGGCGGGTAGGCCCGTGTTGCTGAGGAGGGGGAGGGGCTACGCGCCCGTCTGGGTGAAGATGCCCCTCCGCCTCGGCAGAGCGGCCGTGGCCTTCGGCGCCGATCTGCAGACGGCGGGCGCCGTGGGGGTTGGGGACAAGGCCGTCTTGACCCAGTACATCGGCGATCTAGACAGCTTCAGAGCGCTTGAGGACCTCGACCGGGAGCTCCGTTGGTTGGCCCAGGCTTATAGGGCCGAGGCCCCGGCCCTCGTCTGCGACCTAAACCCGGCCTACAGCTCCCACAGGCTGTGTAGGGAGTGGGCTGGGGAGCTAAACGCCGAGGTGTACACAGTCCAGCACCACCACGCCCACGCGCTAGCCGCCGCGGCCGACGTAGGCGTGGCCGAGCCCTTCCTGGCCGTGGCCATAGACGGCGTGGGGCTTGGAGAAGACGGCGCGGCGTGGGGGGGCGAGGTGCTCTACGTAGAGGGGCCGAGGTACGAGCGGGTCCGCCACCTGACCTACGTCCCCATGCCGGGGGGCGACCTCGCCGCCGTGAGGCCGGCCCGGATGGCGCTGGCCTACCTGTTTAAACACTTCGGCGAGGACTGGGGCCTCGTGGAGAGGCTGAAGCTGGCCGGGAGGCTCCCCGGCGGCTTAGCCGAGGCCCAGATCGCGGCGAGGGAGATCAAGAGCCCCCGGATATACACCTCCAGCGTGGGGAGGTTCCTAGACGCGGTGGCGGCGGCCCTCGGCGTGGCGTGGGAGAGGACATACGAAGGCGAGCCGGCGATTAGGCTTGAGGCGGCTGCGTCCGGCGGGAGGCTTCTCCAGCTCGACGCGGAGGACCAGGTGGAGCTGTTCGGCCGCCTTGTGGAGCTTTACCTAAGAGGCGCCGATGTAAAAGACCTTGCATATACAGCCCAGTATAAGCTGGGGCAGATCCTCGGCAAGTGGGCTTGCGAGACGGCGGAGAGGAAGGGCGTAAGACATATAGTGGTCGGAGGCGGAGTTGCCGTAAATGATTACATAATCGCCGGGCTGGAGTCGGTATGTGGAAGAGCGGCTCTCCCGTCGAAGACGCCGCCTGGCGACGGAGGCATAGCCCTCGGCCAGCTGTACTACCTTGCCCACCTTGGAATATAGGTTGCTCTGCGGCGGCATCCCCCTCCGCTACGAGGGCGGAGACGGCGAGGTTAAAAACAGCGCGTATAGATTAGCTGAGAGCGGGGGGACGGTAGAAGTTGAAATAGACGGGGCAGTGGTCAGCTTGAAAGAGGCGGTGGTGATATGCGGCGTGGGGGACAGCCGCGTGAGACCCGGCATCTACCTAATCGACGTGGCGCGTAGATGGGGGCTCCCCAAGTTGTTAGGCAGGCTCTTGAGGCGGGGCGTTCCGCCGGACAGAGCCATAGATAGAATAGATAGAAAGCTAGCGGCCACAGCCGCGTTGAACCAAGAGCCGCTTTCAAAAATTAGGCTGGGCGGCGACGAGCCCCATGTCGCGTACTATTCAGCGAAGTGGATAGCCGGGGCGTTAGAGGGGATTCTCTTCTTCGGATGGAGGGGAGACGGCGGCATTTATGAATACGAGCCCCTGTATTTTAGATATAGAGACGGCGAGGTGAAAGAGGTATATATCAGGCTCCACTACATACCTGCAAGAATTCCCCCTGCCGTAGTTGCTTTAAGAGATCCCTTCAACCCCAAGAACCACTTCCTATTCCCAGCCCCCGGCGGCAAGCCAATAGATAGATTCAACGTCTCTTTTGGCTTGCCTAGAGAGCCGCCGGAGAAAAAAGTAGTGGGTTATATATTTAAAATTCCGATGTAAAAACATGGCGCTCCGCCTTTTAGCCCAGAAGGGGGGCAAAATATATACATACGGCGAGAAGATATATATATACGTAGAAGAGACTTGGCTCTCTTTAAATTTACGACTGCTTATATGGAGAGTTGGCGAGAGGCCGCCGCCTAGGGCAGAGCTTATTGCAGAGGGAGAAGAGGCAAAGGCCATAGCAACAGAATTTGCACAACTTCTTGAAAGATATACAGAGGCGAAAACTATGAAAGGCACTGCGAAAGAGGCGCTTATGAGGAGTATTAAGGAGAAAACTCTCTATGTCTTAACATAGCTTTCTACGCGGCGTATATGGAGTGAGCTTCCCCTCGCGTAGTTTATAAACAGAGTCTGCAAGTCTGACGGCAAGTTCTTCGTCGTGTGTGGCAATTACCGCAGAGACGCCGCCGGCTTTAAGTTTCGCGAGATAGTTAACTACAACTTCGTACGCGTCTTCGTCTAGGTAAGTCGTCGGCTCGTCCAACAGGAGTAGCCTAGGCCTGTGGGCGGTGGCGGCGGCCAGGGAGACAAGCCTCTTCTGCCCCCCGCTGAGCTTGTAGGGAGGCCTATCTAGGAGGCCCTCTATGCCGAGGGCCTTTGCCGCCTCCTCGGCGAGCTTAAGCCCCTCCTCTCTGCCGTAGATCCTCACGGCCGTGTAGGCGATCTCGTCCCTCACAGTGTGGTTGAAGAACATGTCGTCTGGGTTCTGGAACACCACCCCCATCTGCCTCCTAGCCGCCTGGAGCTGCCCCTCCAGGGGCTCCCCCATGAAGTACACCTCCCCCCTCCGCGGCTTGAGGAGGCCGGCCAGCACCAGGAGGAGGGTTGTCTTGCCCGAGCCGGTGGGCCCCATCACCGCCACGAACTGACCCTCCCCAACCGATAGGCTAACCCCCGTCAGCACGTCCTCCGAATAGCCGAAGTAGACGTCGACGGCCTTAAGCACTTCGCGCCTCATAGGCCATCCTCAGGCTTACCCCCCTCTGTATGCCGTATAGCAAAACGTCGCCTACAGCCGCCGCCACAGCCCTCTTGTCCTCGCCCCTAGCCTCCTTAGCCGCCGCTATGACCACCGCCGCCCTGCCAATGGCTATGACGGACAGCGGCATAAGCTCGAACATACGCCTCAAGTCCCCCCTCAGCCTGAGGGACCTCACGAAGCCCCACCAGCCGGTGAGGAGAAGGCCTCCCGTGGCCGCCGACGCCGCGGAGACCGTCCTCGTCACGAAGAGGAGCGGGTCTGTCCTGCTGGGGAGCAGGCCTAGGGCGGCCGGTAGGGAGACCAGCCCCGAGAAGAAGAGGGAGAAGAAAGCCGCTAGAGCCCACGGCTTCACCTCCCTAGCCGCGGCGGCGAAGAGAAGGCCCAGGGCGAAAAACGCCGCGGCGGTGTGGACCGAGGGGGAGAAGGAGGCCGCCGCGGTGGAGACGAGGAGGAGGATAGAAAAGGGGGTGTTTTCCACCCTGGGCGTCCTCTCAAACGCCGCGACGGCCTCAGTAATATCTTCAACGAGTTTTCTTAACACGTCTAGCTACCAGCCAGAGGGCTATAAATATTGCGAGGCCTATATACGCCGATATGATGTAGCCAAGCCAGTCGGGAAGCCCCGGCACCGTGTAGTCCTTCAGTGGGGTCCAGTTCATCTGGTCGCTGACGTCCTGCAGTATTACCTTGTGCAACGTCTCGTTAGCCACTTCGTTTATCATGTCCGCGGCCACGTCAAGCGGCTCGTGGTAGCCAATCAAGTTGGCTAGCCACACGCCGAACACCGGCGACACAAGCGCCATCAACGCCAGGAATATGTACAGCTTCTTCATACCCTCACGTACTGGGGAGCCCTCCTGAGCAGGTACTCCACCACGGCCGCCGTTATAACCCCCTCTACTATGCCCAACAGCGCGTGCCACGTGGTCATCACAGGCACGCTGATTGTCCAGGCGTAGGGGAAGTAGGGGCTCACACCGATCTCAAACCCCGCCGCCATCCCCGCCACGGTGATGCTAGCCCACCCAGCCACAGCCGCCGCAAGCGGCTTGTTGTATCTGGAGAGTAGCCTCCACGCCGCCCAGCCCACAAGCGGCGCGACCACGCCCATGTTTATCACGTTGGCCCCAAGCGTTGTGATCCCCCCGTCGTGGAAAACCAACGTCTGCGCGAGGAGGACGAGGAGCAACACGAAAAACGCCTCGAAGGGCCCCAACATAATAGCGGCGAGCGCCCCGCCGACGAGATGGAGAGAGGTCCCGCCGGGGATAGGCCAGTTAAACATCTGCGCTATAAAAATCGCGGCGGCTAGCCCAACCACAACCTCCAGGTTTTTCCCAAGCGCCGCCTTCCTATACGCAAAAAAGCCGTAGATTAACATTATCGCCCAGGTCACGCCGGCCGAGATGGGGTCTAGATACCCATCCGGTATATGCATAAGAGGGTGATTTCGCACCTATAAATACTTTCATTGTAATAAATACATCTTAATTATGTATTACGGTATATGTTATCCCGGCGGTTGCTGGGGGATGACGGCGGGGATTTCCCAAAGTATTTTCGTCTTGACGCCGTAGACGTCGTATATGACGTCTTCTCTAAAGACGGCTTTGGTAGGCCCCGCGGCGTATACCTCCCCGCGGGACATAAATATGGCGTAGTCGGCGTACCTCAGTGCCATGTTTAAATCGTGTAGAACAGCCACCACGGTGACGTCGCTGGAGAGCTTCCTCAACAGCGAGGCCACCTCCAGCTGATGTCTCAGATCTAGGTTGTTGAAGGGCTCATCCAGCAGGAGGACCCTCGGCTCCACCGCGAGTGCCCTAGCCAGGAGGACCAGCTGGAACTCGCCGCCGCTCAGCTCCTCCAGAAACCTATCCCTTAGGTGGCTAACCCCAACGCGCTTGAGGGCCTCCTCGGCGGCTCTGTAGTCCCCGGCGGTGGGGAAGAAGCGGAAGTAGGGCTTCCTAGAGCTCACCACCAGGTCGATAACCCTCAGCCGGCCTCCTGGGGCGGCCCTCTGCGGGACGTAGCCCACCGTCCTATACAGCTCCTCCCTCCGCGGAATCCTCCCGTCGAAGTACACCGCCCCCCTCCTGGGCTTTAGGACAGACGCCATGATCTTCATGAGGGTGCTTTTCCCAGCCCCGTTTGGCCCAAGCACCGCCGTAAAAGACCTCGGCGGGATTTCCACGGTGACCCCCCTAAGCGCCTGCCGCGAGGGATAGCTGAACTCAACCCCCTCTATCCTAATACTCACCATACCTCCTCAGCCTAAAGAGCAGAGCCAGTATGAAGGCAGCCCCCACGAAGCTCAAGGTGATCCCCACCGGAATTATCACGGGAGGCTTCGCCAGCCTCCCCACGACGTCTGCCCCCAGCACAAGGGCGGCGCCGGCCGCCGCGGAGGCGGGGATAAGCCTCGTGTGGCTCCCCCCCACTAAGAGCCTCGCTATGTGCGGAGCCGCCAGGCCCACGAAGCCGATGACCCCCGTGAAGGACACCAACACCGCCACCACCAGCGTCACGGCCACGAGGGTGGTCAACCTCAGCCTGGCGGGGTCCACCCCCGAGGTCTTCGCCACCTCCTCCCCCACGGCCACCAGGTTGTACCCCGCCGAGTTGGCGAGGAAGTAGAGAGCTGAGGCGGCCGCCACGGCGAGAAGCATAAAGCTCTCCCAGTAGCCGGGCCTCCCCACGTCTCCAAAAGTCCAGAAGACCACAGCCGCCGTCTGTATATCGTTGAGGTAGAGGTACTGGAGGAGGGCCAGCGCCGCCTGATACACAGAGGAGACCACCACCATCGCCAGAACCACAGAGGCCACGCTGAAGCCGGTCAACGAGGCGAGGAAGAGCACGAGGAGGCCGTTCAAGAGAGCCGAGAGGAAGGCCAACCCCACGACGAGGTAGGGGTTGGATATGTCCAGCAGACCGCGCGTCACTGTCCCCGCCCCCGCCACCATCACCGCCACAGCCACGCCCAAGGCCGCCGCCTGGGGGATCCCGAGGGTGAAGGGCGAGGCGAGGGGGTTCCTCAAAACCGCCTGTAGAGCGGCCCCCGCCACAGCGAGGGCGGCCCCCACCGCCACAGACGCCACAGCCCTCGCCAGACGCATCTTCGCCACAAGCGCCTCAGGCCCAGACCCCCACAACGCCGCCTTAAGCACATCCAGAGGGCCGTAGCTGTACGCTCCAACAGAAAGCGAGTAGAGGAAAAGCGCCGCCAACACCCCAACCAACAGGAGATACGACGCTAAGACCCGCATTTGAACTCCGTCAGCTGTCTAAATCCTCCTTTGAAATCCTTGGCTACCGCCGTGTAGAGGGGCGCGCCGAGGAACTCCCTATAGATCTCGTCAGCCTTAGCCACAGGATCCACATCCCTAAACGCCTCCGGATAAAGCACCTTACCCATAAAGTAGGCATCAGCAAAGAGCGTAGCGATGTTGCTCCAGTAGTGGTTAAAGGGCAGTATCCCGTATACCCTCCCCTCTCTAAAGGCCTTAAGAGAGCAGTACCTATCCCGGCTCTTGTTAAAGTCCTGCGCCACCAGGGCGTAGTTCCCCAAGTCGATGAAGATCACGTCTGGCTGCTCCTTCAAGAGCGCCTCCCAGTCGATCTTGGCCCCCGGCTGTATGCCGTATTTATCTGCGACGCCCGGCGTGTTTAGCAAGACCAGCGGCGGGAACTTCGACATGGTGCTCTCGAAGGGCTGGCCGCCCTTGTAGGAGATTGCGCCTACGTACACCTTCGGCCTTTGGGTTATGTTGGCGGTGCGCCTCTTGAGATCCTTGATCAAATCCTCCATGTATCTAACCAGCTCCTCAGCCCTCTCCTCTCTACCCAACACGACGCCTAACGTCCTCAGCGACTGGAAGAGAGTGGTGAAGTTTACCCCGCCCACGGCGTTGCTGTACGAGACCACCACCACGGGTATGCCGGTTTTCTCCTGTACTTGGTCGGGGGAGTTGGCCAGCACCGGAGACATAACGATTACGTCGGGGCCCACCTTCATAACAGCCTCAAAGTTGACGGGGCTGTCGGGGCCGCCCTGGCCGATCACCGGGAGCGAGGTGAGGTTTTTTGCCCAGAGGATGTAGCCGTAGTCTCTACCCCGCGGTGGCCTCTTCTCTATCTCTTCTATCCCGGCTAGTTTGTCTGTGGCGTTGAGATATACCACGAGCCTAAGCGCCCCCGGCCCCAAAGCCACAACTCTAGACACAGGCGCCTTCACAGACACCCGCCGCCCCAACACATCCACCACCTCCACAGCACGGGCGGTGGGAGGCGGCGTAGCCGTTGAAACGCCAGTCGCGGCGGGTGGAGGGGCCGTGGTTTGAGCCGGGGGAGCGGCGGTCGGCGCCCCCGGCTGTTGGGAGAGATAGTAGGCTAAAAGAGCTAGGATTATGAGTGCGGCGATTCCCAGATAGATGGCTTTCCTCATGGCCGTAGTATGTTATGTGTATTTAAGTATTAACGGATAGGGCGTAGGGGGTGCCTAGGTCTCTGTGTAGCGCTAGGGAGATGTAGCGGCCCAGCTTGAGGTGGCGTATCGTCGGCTCAATGTTGAACTTCATGGAGGCCACCACATGTACCCCGGTGCCCCTCAGCGCGTCTGGGTGCACACCTGCCGTGGGGCCGGTGAGTATGTTTACCCCCCGGGAGGCGGCCAACACGTCGTCGATTGTGAAGTTCAGCAGGGTCATGCCGGTGATTATGACCGTCCTGCAGCGGGGGAGGAGGATCCTCTCCTCCACCTCGGAGTACGCGCCGAATCTGAGGTGGGGCGACTTCTCGAATACGTAGACCTGGTGGCCCCTCCTCCTGAGGGACTCGGCGAGCGGCCCCATGTTGCCTACTAGACACACGGGGTCCCCCGCGTAGTACTTCATCAAGTCGCCCGGCTCCACAGGCCCGAGGTGGTACTGAGAGACGGCGTTTACCATCGCCACGCCCAGCGCTCTGTTTATGGGGTGTAGATCCACGACGAATTCGGCCATTTCCTCCAGCGCGGGTGGCCTCACCTCGCCTAGCTCGTGGAGGTCCTCCCTAGGTACGTGGGCGAAGCCCAGCGCCCTCCCCCGCGGCCCCTCGACCACTACGTAGACGCCCGAGAGACATACGCAGTAGTCCAGCACCTTCAGGCCCTCCGCCATCTGCGAGACGTACTCCGCCACCCTCCTAACAAGCACGTAATACAAAAAGACAGGTTTTATAACCTCACCGGCTCCCTAAGCAGATTCACCAGCGCGGCGAGCTTTACGGCATCCGCCACCGCCGGCACAAGCCATAGGCCAAACAGCGTGAGGGGGAGGCTGTAGGCGTAGGCCGCCGCCGAGGCTAGGAAAACCCCCCTCCACCTCCCCGCCAGCCTCCGATATATGAAGTAGCCCATGACGGGCTCCCCCCAGTAGGCCGCCGCGATTAGGTACCCGCCGGCCTCCCACCCAGCGGAGAGAAGCGCCACGCCGGCCGCCGCTGTGGGGACCACCAGAAGGCCGAGGAGGAGGAAGAGGCGCTCCCCAAGCGCCTTGGAGAAGCTGTAGAGCGCGCCGGCCGCCAGCGCCGTGAGTAGGTACATCCCGGCTAGGTTCGCCGGGTGGCGCAGGCCGAGATACGATACGGAGGGCAACAGGGCTAGGATCACGACGGCGGCGATTGTGCTGATCCAGAGACCTCTCCTAAGCCACACGGCCACCTCACATACAGATATAAGCTATTCCGCCACCACCTCTGCGGGCTCCGCTATGGGGCCCACCATCTCCCGCACAAGCCTTCTGACGTCCTCTGCTCTGTGGCCCCCCTTGACCTTCACCACCGGGGCCTCGAACTTCAGGGGGTCCCTCACCTTCCCCACCTCCGCCTCGGCGCCCAGCGCCCTCCACAGAGCCTCCTTGATCTCCCCGGGGCTTATCCTGTAGCCGTTTACCTTAAGCACTCCGTCTCTCCTCCCCATCGGGAATATGTAGAGATCGCCGTCCATTACCGCCAGATCGCCCGTGTCGTATACGCCGGAGAACTCCAGCTCCGCCGGCGTGGCCGGCCAGGGGGCCTTCGCCACGAGCCTGCCCGGCCTCCCCCTCACGGGGTTGCCCAGCTCGTCCACCACGTCTAGGGCGAAGCCAGGCATGGGCGGGCCGGCGGAGCCGGGCTTCAGCGGCGTGAAGACGTAGTCCGGCAGAGGCCCCGTCACGAAGGTGCCGAACTCCGTCTGTATAAAGCTGTGTATCACGGGGATCCTCCCGCTGAGCTTCTCCGGCAGAGAGTCGACTGTGGGCGCCGTCCCAGTACCCACGTATTGGTACGTCCACCGCCAGATCTCCACCTCCATGGGCTCCGCGGTGGTTATAATCAGGCGGAGGGTGTCCAGGTTGTGCCGCTTCAATAGTTCCGGGTCCTGCCTGGAGAGGTACCGGAGGGCGCCGGCCGTGGTGACGAACACCGTCACGGCGTACCTCTCTATGATAGACCACCACCTATCCCAGTGGGGGTAGTCCGGCCCCCCCTCGTACACCACCACAGACGAGCCCACCATCAGCGGGCCGAAGAGGACGTAGGTTACGCCCGTGATCCACCCCGGGAGGACCGTACAGAAGTAGGTGTCCCTCGGCCTAACCCCCAGCCACCTGGTGGTGGCGTAGGTCTGCGTCAGATAGCCCCCCGCCCGGTGGGTAAGCGGCCTCGGCCCCTCGGGGTAGCCGGCGTGGAGGCCGAAGAGCGGGTGGCCGCTGGGGACAACCGCCTCCTCCCACGGCGCCCGCTCCACCTCCTCTAGTAAGACGTCGTTGCGGCGCCTAGCCACCCCCACGCCCATCCTAGGCACCACCAGAACCCTCACCTCCTCGGGGACGGCCTTATCCACCGCCTCCTTCACCCTCACAGGCCTCCCCCGCCTGGGGAAGGCGTCCACCGTCACAACAGCCTTCGGCCGCCTGCTGGCGACCCTCCTAGCCAGGGCGTACCACCCCCAGCCGGTGAAGACCGGCTCAAAGGGCGCCCCAATCCTGACCGCCGCGAGCATCAAAGCCACAACCTCCGGCGTAGGCGGGGCGTAGAAAACCACCCAGTCCCCCCTCCCCACCCCAAGCCCCCTCAGCACGCCCGCCATCTCCCCCACAAGCCGATCCAAATCGCCGTATGTATACGCCCTCACCTCCCCCTCCTCGCTCTCCCACACCAGCGCCACCTTATCCCACACCCAAGACCCCCTATGCCTCCCAACCACGTTCTCGTAGGGAGAGAGCTCCCCATCTGGAAACCACACTCCCCCCTCATACGCCTTAGACGGCGGCCGCCTCCACACAAGCCGCCCCGCCTCCCCCATCCAGAAGCGGAAGACATCTCTCACGCTCTCCCCATAGAGCTTGAAATAGAGGGAGAAGTCCACAGTCTTCCACTTGAGACTAGGCGGCACAACCGCCTCCCCCGAGGACATGGCCGATGGTTGCCACAGCCTTAAAAGCAATGCCCCAGCGGCAACTCTTAATAATACGTGTCCTGCGTTAACGTATGAGGTTTCGGAAACAGATGGGAGCTCCTCCAGAGGAGAGACCTCTTGGGGCTTTTAAACAAGGCGGCGGAGCTACACGGCCACATGTGCGTAGGGCTGGCACTAGGCGTGAAGACAGGCGCGAGGCGCTGGAGAGGCAAGGCGTCTTGCCAGCCGACAGCGCCGACATAATCGCTCTAGCCGACAACACCCGTTTCGCAGACGGGGTCCAGGAGCTCAACGGCTCGGCGCCGGGCAACAGCTTATCTTCAGAGACGCGGTCATATCTGCCCTTATCCTCGTCGACAGTTAAGCCGTCAGGATCTCGCTCGCCGGCCGCCTCTCCACCCCAACCATGGAGAACCCCCGATACCGGGACTACTGGAGCCGCCTACCCCAGCTCACGGAGGAGGAACGTCAATCCGGAGCCTGATGGAGGAGGCCTCGGAAGAGGTGCTGGATGCTCCAGACGCCATATTCAAGGTAGAGGAGGTGCCCCCAGACCCCATCCTCGACCCTCTAAAGAACAAGGCCGAGCTGGACCCTCTGCGAGAGATGCGGCGTCGCAACCCTAGCAGAAAGGGCGGTCGTCGTGGGGGGCCGCCACTACTGCCCAGACTGCGCAGGTCTAAAGACATATGCGGTCGTGGGGAGAAAAATCGCCGAGTTTAAGCCCCCCTCCCCCTCGCCGACTCAAACAGCTTTTTAAACTCTTCACAAGCCTCCCTATCCCCCGCGCCGCATCTCCACCCAATGGCGAACCCCCGCCGAAAGCCCTCGCTCCCCGAGAAAACGACGTATAGCAGTATGTACCAGCCGGCGGCGAAGCTAACGGCCCCCAGAAGGAGAGTAAAGGGGAATAGCAGAACGCCGATAAATATGAGGAGGAGCGCCCCAAACGCGACCCAAGCCTTGAGAATCCTCAACAGCCACTTCCCCATGTAGGAACTTGACCACCAATATAAACTTTAACAGCTACGACCAGTCAACTAATTAATGGAGTTGTATCAATCCGCATGTGGGGTGTACTCTTATGAGGGAAACCTCTTGGTCTTCTCATGAGGCAAATAACCGTAAACGGGGGACTCGAAAGCGTCGATACCTGGGATGGTCCAAGATATTGGAATCTAGAAAATAAATTTGATCCTTTCCTTTATTTGGAAAGCCCTAAATTTTTCTGTATTTTTCCGAGACCTATGTATATCAGGATAGGTCCTATAACACCTGCGGCGGGTATAAGCGCAAGTATGGCAAGCGGTATGGCTGTAAGGATGCCCCCGACCTTTATTAGACTGTTGTTGAAGAATTTCCCAATTCTATAGATCTGAACCCCGAACAAGGGCCCCCCTATGACGTATGGTATAGCCATCACCGTGGAGACGCCACCTAACATAAAAGTAGATGCTAACAAGATGATCCCAAGCTTGCCCAGGGTGATACTTCCCACATACTCCTTGAGGGCCGACAACCCGCGCCATGTTGACACGATTGCCAACACCCCCGTCAACATACTGGCAAACCACATGAAAACGCTTCCTAAGAGCGCGGTAAAGATCAGTTCAAGGACACCACTTCTTAACTCCTTCAACCCCTTGCCTAGATCTCCGCCCACAGTAGCGGTCTTGACGAGTACGACCGACGCGCCTCCTCCACCCGACCTCCTCCGCCACGCGATAATGACAACTACAATAACTATAACAAGTATAGCAATGATGGCAAAAACAATCAGCATGGAGTCAAAGATTTGGCTTGTTGGGGGTGGTGGATAGACGCTAGACGTGGGGCTCGTGGGTTGGGGCGTCGACGTTGGAGTGGCTTGGGTAGTTGTTGCCACGCTTGTTTGTGTTGGCGGCTGTGTAGACTGGGTGGAGGTAGGCCACTGCGGAGATGTAGCCGTGGAGGTGGGCGACGGGCTTGTCGTCGGAGTTGGAGATATCAGCACGTATTTAGGCTCTACTACGTATGTGGTAAACCACCTATCGCTCGGCTTCAACGTCGGCGGCTCCCTGGTGAAGTTCCCATTTACTAAGTAGCCGGCGAGTACATATCTGCCGTCTGATGCGTTGACGAGCGTCTGGTTTTCTCTTATGGTGACAGGCGCCGTTATGTAGACGCCGTAGGAGGAGCCGGTGAGTGGGTTGCTGTAGGCTACGTAGGTGAGGTAGAGACGGGGCGGCGGCGGGCTATTGACAAGCCTCTGGGGCTTCAACCCCGCCGACGCGTTTAGATAGGCATAGCCGCCTCTGTAGCTCACCACCACGTTCGTAGGCCAGCCCCCCGTGTTAACACCAAAGCTGTAGAGATCGGGGAAAGGCCGCCAAGCGCTTCCATCCCAAAACACAAGCGCCATCTCCGCCTTGAGGGAGTAGAAGGTGGTGACGTAGTACTTCCCCACCTCCCCTATGCCCAACTCAACTAACAACGGCCCGCCCGACCTGCTCAGATATCTGGCGGTTGCCACTATGTCGGCAGACTGCGCCGGAGCCGGCGGAAAGACCTTAACGCTGTATTTCTTCACCGTCGGCGGGATGTAGCCCCCGCTTCTAATGAAGACCATCGTGAAGTTTATCCACACCACTCCCCTATCTACGCCTACTGCACCGACGAAATAACCTGCGAGAGGCATCTTCGGAGATCTAAAAGATACAACCTTGTCGAAATCCGCATCTTCACTTCTGTAGACTTGGTAGTCGGCGCTGGGGAAGTATTGGTAGCCGTACCCCCCGTAGTAGGGAGTGCTGTCGCGGCTTGAGTAGTAGTAGACCTCTGCCCCCTCCTCCCAATCGCTTTTGCTTATCCAAACCACGGCCCAGTAGTGGACTGCGGTCCCGTTTACCAACCGCACCTCTACTGGTAGCCCTAGAAACACCGCCCAGCTTCCCGACCTGGTGTTTATGTCCGAGATGTTGAAGTAGCCCATGACCCACCGGGTTCTCACCTCCCCCCTGGGATAGCTAACTACGCCTGTGGTGAGGCCTTTTTCAAAAACTCTAAAGCCCACCTGGGGAGAGCGCCCTCTGCCGGCCTCTATTACAAGCCGGTAGCCGCCGGTTTGGTTCAACGGCACCGCCTTCAGCTCGCCAGGTTGCAACGTCCCGTAGTACGCTGCCTGAGCTGGCTTGCTCTGCCAGATCTGGTACTGATCCTCGGTAAAAATGTATACATTGTAGCTCTGATTGCCGGCGCTCCACATCACCACATAAGACGGCACAGAGCCCACCCAGAATCTATACTCTACATAGGCCATGTTTGGGTTCTTGGGGGCAACCAGTTGCGCACCCGCAGAAGCCGCAAGCACAAGAACACACGCAAGAAACCACCAACCCCTCATACAGTTTCCCAAGCCGCATATTTATAAGCTTTCTATGCGGCAGGCCACTTGTGATAAATTACACAACACCGCACCACCCCACCCGCCCGCTATGCACCCACTCCATCTACATTGAGAAGTCGCCACATGGCGATAACAGCGAAGACCCGCTCCCAAATCAGCGCCATAAGCTCGTTACCACACAGCTAGCTCTGACCGCCGCGTAGGTTGCTCAAGCTCAAGGGGTGAGGGCTTTTCTCACGGCCTCTCTGTGGAGGGGAGTCTGCCAGGCGAAGCTCTTCCCCACCCCGATGACTGGGTCCCTCTCGGGGGGCGGCTCGTCTATCCAGAGGCGGCCCTCCCTCTCCGGTAGCCAGTCGATGATGAGGTTTCGGTCCACCAGCGCCTCCACGAGCTTCAGAGCCTCTGCCCCCTCCTCGGCCATGTGTTTCTCCACGGCGTCTGGGTCCTCCAAGGCCTCTTGGAGAACGGCGCGTTGCCTCTGGCTAAGCGAGGCGGCCAGCTCCCGTATCCTTCTCTCCGCCGCGATCTTCGCCACGGCCCAGCCTACGTCCCAGCCCCCCGCCGCGAGCTCGCCGGCTAGGTCTGGGTTGCCGCCGGTGAGCCTCCACGCCGTGTCTAAATCGGGCTTGGGGGGAGGTATCTGGCTGAGGAGCTCCCCAAATCCAGCCCTTGGCATGTTCCACATAACTCTCAGCTCGGCCCACCTGTGTCTGCCGACCCTCCGGCGGGTCGTCCCCTCACTTGACGCCGCCAGCACCACAACCCGCTCGTAGTCCCTCGGCGGATACTCGATAAAGTTCAGAAGCGCCTTCACCAGGTGCTCCGCCCTATCTACGCCCACCGCCTGAAAGACGTCGTCGAGAAGCACCGCCACCCTCCCCCTCCCCAGCCTAACCGCCCTCGCCGCGAGCTCCAGTAGCTTGTCTAAAACCGCCGCGGGTAAATTCAGCACCTCGGCAACGCCTCTGGCGAGCTCCCTCAGATCTTCGGTGGTCAGTAGCCGCCCGCCGGCCCACTCCGCAGGGCTGTAGTAGATCACGCCGTAGCCCCACTCCTTCAAGATCTCGAAGGCCTGCCTCAAAAGCGCCGTCTTTCCGCAGCCCTCCGGACCGTATATCAACACGGGCTTGTGGGTCCCCCTCTCCGCCAGCTCCTCCACCTGTCTCAACGCCCTCTCCCTGTCGCTAAAAACCACCTGGAGCCCCCCGGCAAACCTAAGCTTAACCCTAACCACAATATGCCCACATCCACTACTTAAATAATCCGCGCCGGGCTCTGCCTCGAATTCCGGATTATGATCGGCAAAAAGGTTGGGGCAAACGTCGAAGCGGAGGGGCACATCTCCATATTTCATACAATTATAATTTAGATAATAGTTCATATGAAGAATAGTTTTTCTAGGTATGGGGTTTCGAGGTACAGTTCTTGCTAAGAAGTGGAGGCGTATAATCCCGGTGGTGTGGATCGCCTACCTCTGGGCTTTTATCGACAGGGTGAACCTCAGCGTCGCCGCCTTGGGCATGAGGGAGACGTTGGGCCTCAGCGACGCAGACTTGGGCCTTGCGGCTGGGATCTTGTTCATAGGCTACTTCATATTGGAAATCCCCGGCACATATATCGTGGAGAGGTTCAGCGCTAGGAAGTGGATCGCGAGGTTTATGATTAGCTGGGGGCATTGCCGAGAAGCTCTTTGAGGCCTACAGAAGTGGCTACTGGAAGCCAGGCGAAGAGGAGCTCAGAACCATAGAACATGCCGTGTCAGAGGCAGAATCCGCCGCCGGGCAACTAAGCGAATAAGTAAGCCCACCCCGCAGACGGCCATGTCACATATAAAGCGATTTGATACAGAAGATGAAGGCGGTCCCCCAGCCCCAGCGTGCCCGAGTCAAGACCTGTGCCCCCGGAAAGGAGGAAGTAGAGGGGAACGCCGCGGCCTCCTCGAAACATGGAGAACTCCCAGCGGCTGGACCGCCGAGGCTGGCGACCTTGGAGCGCTACCTGCCCAGCTTCTGTAGGACCGCTTCGTAGAGCTTCTCGTCGTATGGCTTCTGCTCGTGTAGAGTTAGCTCCTCCACGATCCTGACCCCGTTGGGGTATTTTACGTCGTAGATGAAGCGTGTCAGCACGTTTCCGCTCCACTCGTATCTTGCGTAGCCGCTGGAGGAGTACCTGGTAACTACCACCACCTTGCCGCCCTCCCTCTTCACCTCGTAAGGTGTGGGTAGCTGCCCCCTGAGATACTGTAGATAGATGTCGCAGGCAACGTCAAGCGTGTAAATGAGTGGTTGATGGTAGCCGGTCATCAGGAATGCTCCGTCTTTTTCTACTCCCGCTATCTCCACAGACCTCCTCGTGCCGTTGCTGTACTCCAGCTCCAGTCCCCCCATGGCGAAGTCCCTGGCCCCCGTGGCTACTAGATACCACCCGCGTCCCCTATATATCAAGCTCCCGTTCCAGTACTCCACATACATAGTATAGTTCAGCATCGTGTTGTTGAACACAAATTTACAAGTCCCCGGCGGCGCCTTACCTACCGAGAAGCGTACCGAGACTGGCAGGTGGAACAGTATGGACACCATGAGGAAGATTATCACGAAGATAAGGATTGTTACGGTTCGGATACCCATAGAGGTCAAGAATTTTTTAAAATTTGAGGCTTAGTTGGTGAAGATGCCGTAGTTCTTTATCACCACTTTTCCCAGGGCGGCGGCCAGTTTAGCTAGTTGCTGTAGGTGGCTTGGGGGCGGGTTGCAGTGTTGTCTACACCACTGGGGGTCTCTTGGGTCTGTGGTGGGTGGGCCTAGGAGCGGCTGTATCACCACCGTGACCTCGGTCTCCGCTAGGGCGTTGCTCACCTCCTCTATCCTTTTTGCGTAGGTCTCTAGGGGGAGGTTTGCGGCGGGGATTCTGAGCTCGATGGAGATTTTTCTACTTGAGGCGGTTTTTAGAGAGGTGAGGAAGTTCTGCCACAGCTGTTGCCAGTGTGGAACGCCGTACATCCGGTCCGGTATTTTTAGGTCTGTGGCTAGGTGGTCTATCTCGTCTATGACTTTTTCTAGGGCTTTGGTGAGGGTGGCGTTAGTGTTGAGGCTTCTGGCTACGCCGGCTTCCCCAGCCCTTTTGAAGAGGTGTCTCAGCTCCTCCGCCTGTAGCAGGGGCTCTCCGCCTGTGACGTGTAGATAGTCTATGTAGGGCTTGGCGCGGGCGAGCTCGTCCAGGAGCCTCTCCACGTCTAGCTCGCCGCAGTTCTGCCGCTCGGCTATCCTCCAGTTGTGGCAGAAGGGGCATCTTAGGTTGCACCCGCAGAGCCAGAGGGTGAAGGTCACTGCGCCGTGGACGTCAACTGTAGATATGCCCTTCCAACCGGCGGCCAGCATTAGTAATGCCTCCTGAGCCAGAACTCCCTCCTCCTGTAGGGGTTCCAGTTCTTGAGAGGTCTGTAGTAGCCGATTATGCGGCTCCACACCTCCACGCCCTCGTAGCCGCAGGAGGGGCACCTCTTGTAGAGCCCGGTGTAGGTTCTGCCGCAGCGGGGGCAGTGGGTCTGGGCTGGGGTGAAGCTCCAGTAGACCACCTCTGTCTCTGTTATCCTCCTGGCTAGCTTGGCCAAGGCCTCGGGGTCCGGCTCCTCCCCTAGGAATATGTGCATCATGACGCCGCCGGTGAACTCCCTCTGCACCTTGGCCTCCACCTCCACCCTCTCCCACAGCTCCATGGGGGCGTAGTAAGGGGCTACGGAGGTGCTGTATATGAGGTCTGGGAGGTACTGCGCCAGCTCTGGGTACCTCCTGGCGTCTTTAATCGCCAGCTTGGCGGCGGCGCTCTCCCCCGGCACCTCCTCCACGTTCCAGGGCGTTCCCTCCTCCGACATCCACTCCCTAGCTTTCTCTACGGCGAAGGACACCATCTTCTTCATCAGGTCGGCCGCGGCAGCCCAATCTCTGTGGGAGCCCTCTGTCCAAAGGTCGGGCTTGCCCATGTATATGGCGGCGGCCTCCGGGAGGCCTATTATGCCTATGGTGTTGAAATGCGACGTGGGGAACTCGGGCAGGTACCTCCTGACGAAGCTGTACATCTCCGTCTTGAGGAGCTTGACGTACCTCTCCCTGAGCCAGTCCAATCCCCTCTTGACAAGCTCCAGCCTCTCCCCGTAGAGCTCCCAGAACCTCCCGTCGTCTCCTCTGGCGTCGAGGGCTATGCGGGGGAGGTTGACGTCTATCACGCCAACCGACCCCGTGACGTCGGGGAGGGCCCAGACGCCGCCGAACCTCTGCTTCTCCATGCGGCTCCAGAGGTCCTCAGTCGCCAACTTCACATCTCTCTTGAGGGAGATGCGTGCACCTTTGGCGTACATGAGCTCGTTCCTGTCTATGTTTATCCTGCAACACATGGCGAAGGACCCGTCCGGGTCGACAACCCTTGTGTTAAGCCAGTAGAAGCTCCCCCTCTTGGCGGCGGTGGTGAAGACCGCCTCGAAGATCTCCGGGTCTTCCCAGAGCCAGGTGGCGGTGGTCATGAGCGTAGGTATGGGGAAGGTGAAGGGCTTCCCCTCGGCGTCTCCCTCCTTTAGAACCGAGGTTAGGGCTTTTAGGAAGAGCTTGGCCTCCTCCTCGTAGACGCCGAGCGGCTCGACCTCTTTTCCGTCGTACACAGCGCGGTCGCCGTCCAACATCTTCCTCGGCGCATTCATCGTCACTGTGAAGTTGGTAAAGGGCGTCTGGAACCCCACCCTGCTTGGGTAGTTTAGGTTGTAGACTAGCCTCTGGACGCTCTGCTTCACCGCCTTGAAGTCCAGCTTGTCGTTTCTGATGAAGGGCCCGGCGTACCACTCAACGCTTGAGAAGGCCTGGGCCCCCGTGAAGTAGTGCTGCGCCGTGGAGAGGAAGTTGGCCACGTGGTCTACGAAGGTGTCGAGGTGCCGCGCCGGCCGCGAGGCGATTATCGGCGTGACCAACCCCTGCTTCAACAGCCTACTTATCGAGTGGCCAGAGCAGTAGGGCAGGTAGGCCGAGTAGGGGAGCTTGTGTACGTAGATAAGCCCCTCCTGGTGCGCCTCGGCTACCTTGGCGGGTAGATCCACGGGCATGTGCTCCTCCAGTAGGTAGGAGAAAAAGCCGGTTGGGCTTGGGTACCTATTCGCGTTTTCGTTCACCTCCAGGGAGTTCCAAGCCAGGTACTTCTGGATCATCTCCTGCATAAATAGGGGACAAATTTCCCATATTTATATCTTACGTTTAAAATAAGTTGGGACGCTGGATCGAAATTTTCAGCCTACTCCGGCGGAGGCGAAAAAGGGGGTTAAGAACCCGTTACCCCCAGACCTGTGTGTAGGATACGCCGTACCACCTCCTGTAGTAGTAGTCGGCTACCTTGGTGAAGTTTACGTCTCTGAAGAGGTCTGGGTAGAGCTTTGTGGCTGTCCACAACACCGAGAGGGCGGCGTCCGGGGTCATCTCTGAGAGGATGGGTTTTTTGTATACTCTGCCGTTTTTCACGGCGTTTACCCCGCGGTATACCGGGTTGTTCAAGACGGCAGACTCGTTGTATCTCGCCTGCCAGGCGATGATTATCACGTCTGGGTTCCACTTAAGTATCCGCTCGGGGTCCACCTTCACGGTGTTCATGGTGGGGTAGTCGGCCGCGGCTACGTTTACCCCGCCCGCCAGCTCTATGTTTTGGCTAAAGAGGGAGGCGCCTCCCGCCACCGTCAGCGGGTCTACCCAGAGGTATAGGACCCTCGCCTTTTCTCTCACCGACGCGGTTCTGTTGGCGACAAACTTCACTATGTCCTCCATGTCGTTGACGATCTGTCTAGCCCTGGGCAATCTGTCGAAGACCACGCCGTATAGCCAGACGAGCCTCTCGGCGTCTGTGAAGTTGTTAACCACCACCTGTACCAGGGTTAGGTTAGCCCTCTGCATTGTTCTTACGTCGTCGGGGTTTACCGCCCAGTTAAACACCACCTGCGGCTTCAGCTGGACGAGAGCTTCGACGTTTACCTTGAAGCGATCTCCAGGCGTCGGCAGATTTACCACGGCGGGGAAAGCCGCCTTCATCAGAGGGGCGAAGACGCCTTGGACAGCGTCTCTCCCCACGGCGACGAGCCTAGAGGTGACGTTGAAGGCGATGGGGAGTTGATATGCGACAAAAGTGGCAAACCTCTCCACCCTGCTGGGGATCTTAACCACGTTCCCCGCCAGGTCTACCACCTCCTTCCAGTTTATGTTGTACACGGCGTAGGTCTGCGGCGGGATAGACACGCCGTACATATCTCCTAGGCGCTCTAGATCTCCCCGCCAGTCAAAGGCGTAGACGTCGGGATAGAGCACCTCCGCGATGTACTCCCTGCCGACTACGTCCCGGGGCCCCCAGTTGAATATATCCCCTATCTTAGACCCCCAGGGGACTAGGTATATCTCGCCGTTTTTATACGCCTTTAAGACGCGCCACCTCTCGTCTGATCTGATCTTGTCGAATATCCTCCCGGCGTCTTCCGCAGACGCCGCTATTAAAACCACGTCGGGGTCCCACCTTATCAACGTTTCCATGTCTATCTTAGGCCAGGCCTGGTTTGGGAACTGCTCCAACGCCATGTTTACAGCGCCGGCCTCAACCAACGCCATGCCGAAGGACGAGTTGGCGGCTAAAGACAGCGGGCCGCCGGCCAGTATGCTACTGCCGAAGATCAACACAGCCCTCTTCCTCTCCTTTATCTTCGCCGCCCCGGCCCTCAGCTCCTCAAACCTCTTGGCCATAAAGGCCTCCAGCTCCCTCGCCTTATCCACAGCCCCCGTGAGGTTGCCCAACACCTCCACAGCCCTCAACTCGTCTGGAGTCCCCCGCATAAACAACGCCACGACCGGGACGCCCGCCTCCTCAAGTCTCTTTATCACCTCGTCTGCTTTTCCATAGCCGTAGTCTGTCACCACCACGTCAGGCTTGAGAGCCACCACCGCCTCCACGTTAACCCCGCCGAATAGATCCCCAACCACCGGCTTCTTCCTCACCTCCGGCGGCAGATACTCGTCGGCGTCTACGTATCTCCCGATGCCGACGATCTTATCCCCAGCCCCCAACGCCACCAACACCTCTGCCCAGTAGGAGTTGAGCACCACGATCCTCTCGGGAGGCTTAGGAAGAACAATCCTCTTACCTCGGAAATCAACGACGACGATCTGCCGGGAGACCGCCGGGGTCTGAGCAGGCGGTTGCGTAGCGACTGCTGTGGGAGAAGCCGTAGGCGAGACAGCCGCCGTAGGCGCCGTCTGAGCGGGGGACGGCCCCTTTGGCAAAAGGAGGTATACTGCGGCAATAGCCGCCAGTATTACCACCAATAGGGAAATTATTTTCCATTTCATACGACTATGATAATAATACGTTTTAAGTATTACTCCTCTAATATGCCCTCTAGCTCTTCTGCAATTTTCTTAATTTCTTCGTCGCCTTCCCAGTAGCCTCTTCTGTGGGCTTCCTCTAGCCGTTTTATAATTTCATAAAGCGCCCATGGGTTTACTGTTTTGATTCGTTCTCTCATCTCGACATTTTTTACATACATCTCAGCTATTTGACGCCAAAACCATCTATCCACCGTGCCTGTTAACGCGGCATGCCCTAGCACATATTCCACCCTCTTGGCGATCTCCCGCGCCCCGTCGTAGCCGTGTTTAAGCATTTCCTCAGCCCACTTGGGGTTTAGTAATCTTGTCCTTAGGGCGAAGTCTACCGCCTCTTCTACCGTCCTAACTCTCATCTTTTCTCCAGTGGTGTCTACCCAATAGGCCTCCACCCTCCTTCCGGCTAGAGTCTCCACGGCTTTTTTAAGCCCGCCGAGAAATTCGTAGTAGTGGTCTAGGTCGGCTATGTCGTACTCCGTAGCGCTTCTCACTTGGCTCACCACCTCTACCTTCTTAAGGAGCTGTACGAAAAGCTCTCTCATAGCTTCGCCGTGGATATCATCGCCGTATCCATACATCATGTCTCCCACGTACACCTCGACGAGCTCCCCCTCGTTTTTCCAACTAGAGCTCTCTATGAACTCGGGGAGACGGGTGCCGTATGTCCCCGGCTTAGGGCCAAATATCCTAGTGATGCGGCCTATTTCAAGGTAGTGTTTTCTCACGTAGTTCATCTCAAGCGGTTCATCTAAGCTGGCAACTAGCTTCACCGCTCTATCTATGAGAGAGATGAGGTTGGGAAACATGTCGCGGAAGAAACCGCAGATTGTTACAACCACGTCTATCCTCGGCCTCCCGAGCTCCTCCAGAGGAATAGGCTCAAGCTCGGGAGCCCAAGGTCCGTGTTTTCTCACAAGTCTCACGCCTAAGAGCTGTAAGATTTGGCCTACCGTCTCGCCTCTGGTCTGCGCAGTTTCAAAGCCCCATAGGACGACAGCGACGCTCTCTGGGTAACGTCCGTACTTCTCCCTATACCTCTTTACCAACTCCTCGGCGAGGTTTATCCCGCGTATATACGCGGCTTTCGTAGGTATAAGCCTGGGGTCGAAGGCGTAGCCGTGGGAGCCTGTGGGGAAAACCTCTGGCGTTCTCAACGGCTCTCCGGCGACTCTAGGCTCTACATATCTCCCGTCTAAGGCCTTTAGTAAAGAGGACACTTCGTCAGACTCTAGAATTCTCTTGGCTAAATCACGTACATATCTAAACACCTCCTCGGCCTCTCCCCTCCTCTTTTTGAAATACTTAGCCGGGTCTCCCCCCGAGAGAGCTTCTTTAATCATCCTTCTCGCCTCCTCCTCCGCCTCTACAAGCAACCTCCCCCCTCCCGCCTTCTCCACTCCGTCGTAGTTGACCCCCCTCTCCTCTAGAATTAGCCTATGTAGCGATGGGACATCCCCCTCTCTCCTAAGGACAAAGGCTATGTAGTTCACTACGTCTTCTACACTCCACCTACTGCCAAAGACGTGGAGGCCCCGCGGGATCACCGCCCGTTTCATCTCCATTAGGTAGTCGTGTAATCTCTCCAAGTCGCCGCAGGGGATATTTAGTTTTCTACACTTCTCCTCTATTAACCTCCTCACGTCTTCTCCCCCCTTCTCGGCCTCCTCTAGGAGCTCCTCAAGCTCCACATATTCGCCGTAGAGATCTGCTTGTGTAAACGGCGGAGTGCCGTGTGTTATAATATAGGCGTAGCTCCTCCTCTTGGCGATAGTCATCTCAGACGGGTTTGTCACATGGTAGATGTATATGTGGGGGGTGTCGCCGATGAGAATATCAGGCCAACACCTATCCGATAACCCCACCTCTTTCCCTGGCATAAGCTCAAGCGTGCCGTGTGTACCTACATGTATTATTACGTCTGCCTTAAAGACCTCTTTAATCCAGTAGTAGAAGGCCAAGTACTGGTGGTGAGGCGGTATGTCCTTTGAGTGATACAGTTTAGATGGATCTTCGTGGAAGCCTCTGGGGGGTTGCACGCCGATGAAGACGTTGTCGAGTACTACGCCGGGGATTAAAAAGCTGTCCCCCTCTACGTTTATACCGCCTGGGGGCTCGCCCCACGTTTTTATAACCTCGTCTCTGTTGGCCAGTGTGTTAAACCACCTTAAGTATTCAGACACCGGCAACTTTGGCACATCGCCATGGCTTCCCCACTGCGGCGAGTTGACTAAAAACCTCTCTGCTATAAGACGTCGAAGCTCCTCTTTATCTAACGCCCGGGTCCTATAGCCGGCTTCTCTCAACGCCTTTAGAATTACAGCAAGGCTAGCTAAAGTGTCTAAATATGCGGCATTGCCCACATTATGCTCCCCCGGTGGGTAGTTGTATATCACAATCGCCACCCTCCTCTCTGAGGGGGGCTTCTGCCTGAGCTTTATCCAGTTAGCCACTCTCCTAGCCTTTTTCTTCACTCTCTCCTCTAAGACTACCATTTCTGCATATATGCTGTCGTCTAAACCCGCCGAGATAATAGGCTCTATTGCCCCATCTATCTCCGGGAGGGCGACGCCCCCTACAACTTCCACGGGAGAGAGACCTCTGGGATCTTTCTCCCACTGCGAAATCCTCCGCGTATAGGCGACCAAGCCGTTGAAGAGGAGAGACCCCCTTTCTTTAAACAGCTCGCGGGTGGGCTCCGGAGACCCGCCGTAGGGCCCGCCGTTTATGACAAACCACTGGAGGTTTATGACGGCGTCTACAGACCTCCCCCCTACGAGGGTGTACTTCCTCAACGCTTCCAGTTGTTTAAGTAGCCCATCTGTGACTCCTCCTGTCGCAATAAAGGCATTTACGCCGAGTTTCTCCAACTCTTCCTTTAGTTTGAGGGCTACGGGCAGAGTTTCATCGAAGTGCATACCTGCGTAGGTAAATATCAACACTACAGGCCCTTTCGTCTCTGGTGGCTCATATGTAAATCCTATGCCAGGGGTATACACTGCGAATTCTCCCACTAGCTTAGGCTCGCCGTATTTTACCCCTGCGCCGAAATACTCGGCGAGAATAAGCTTGAACAAATTAGCTAAGTTTTCCCTACCCCAGTAGGCCCAGTATTTCGTGGCCCAGATCCAATTTCTTAGATGTCTCAACGGCCCCACTGGCAACACCCTGCCCGCAGTTTCTACGGCGGATAACACCTTGGAGATCTTTGAGAAGTCTACGCGGTCTGTGTCGAAGTCTTGCTCCGGCACTCTCTTCGCTATTTCAACTCCGCTGAAGCCTCCAAGTCTTAAAAGCGCAAGTGTTCCAGGCGAGCCGCCCACCAATGGGATGACTACTTTAGCTCTGCTTTTCTCCACGGCATTTATAAGCTCCCTAGGCGCATCCCCTCTCACGTCTATTAGGATAACGTCGGCGTTTTCAACAGCGGCATAGTCCACAGAGCTGTGTATATAGTAGGTCTGTAGCTCTATGGATACGCCGGCCTCTGCCTCTACTTCCTTCGCCACGTCAAAAAGCGTACGAAGGGAGGGCTTGGTGGAGATAACTACTATCTTCACACCTCTACTACCTTGGCCGAGGTGATGCTCGCTATTAGGTCTATGTAGGTGGGGGCTGGGTCGAAGCCTCTGCCTCTGGTGGCGTATATCTCCAGCTCCACACCCGCCTTCTTTAACAGGTGGGAGAGCCTCTCTAGGTCCTCTGTTACGTTTCTATACAGTGGGACGTTGGCTTTGCCGTCTGTTATCAAGACCCCCACCACCTTGGCGTCTCTATATTTAGCCCTGAAGCTTTTGGCTATCCTATAGAGGGTCTCCAGGGCGTGGGGCAACGGCGTTCTGCCGCCGGTGGGTACGGCGGATAAGGCGGCGAGGACCTCCTCGTATTTCCTCACTGGGGGCACCACCACCTGGGCTCCGCCTCCTCTGAAGACGATCAACGAGATGTACTCCCTCCCCCTGTAGGAGGACTCCGCTAGCTTTCTCACAAGCCCCTTCGCCACCGCTATCCTCCTCAAGGCGGCCATGCTCCCACTTGAGTCAAGCAGGACGACGCGGAGGACGGGCACTCTGGCTCTTCTTACGTTTATTCTAAGATCCTCATTATCTACGGCGAGGGGGAGGCCGGCGCCTAGCCTTCTGAGCGCTGCGGCTGTCAACGTCGCGGTGATGTGTATATCCGCCGCCTCCCCCCTTGGGATCGCGTAGGTTGTAACTACGCCGTGGCTCCCGCCGATTTTAAGCTCGTAGGCTCTCCTAGCCCGCCTCCCGCCGCCCCCCTCCTCCTCCCCCCTAAGGCGGACGGGCGTCTCCCGGGGCTCGTAGGGGGGCTTCTCCTCGCCGAACTGCCTCTCCCCGCCTCCCCTCCCGCCGCCCGCCTCTCCCCCTCCCTGTCCCCCTCCGCCTCCCTGCGGCCCTCTGTCGCCTCCGCCGTCGTTCTGCTGGGGAGATGGCGGAGAGCTTGCGGGAGGCGGCGGAGGCGGCTCGAAGGGTGTTGCCCTGAGGCGGTGGGGTAGGGCGAGCTCCATGGCCTTTTTCACGTCGTCTAGGTTGACCTTGAGGCGGCCGTCGAGGGCGGCTATGGACTTGGCTGTTCTAACAACCGTAATCTCTGCCCTGTGGCTTCTGATCTTTAGGTCTGTTATAGTCTTGACTATGAACTTCATGAGGTCTTCGTCTATTTGGACGTCGTTGACTATCTGTCTAGCTCTAGATATAGCCTCCCTAAGCCTGTTCTGCTCGGGCTCCCACTTTCTGTAGAAGGCTATTGGGTCTCTGTTGAACTCCTCGACCCTCCTGATTATCTCTATCCTCTCCTCCGGGTTCATGGAGGCCTCCACCTTCACATATAGGCCGAATCTGTCTAACAGCTGGGGCCTAAGCTCGCCCTCCTCTGGGTTCATACTACCGATTAATATGAAGCGGGCTGGGTGTTTCACAGATATGCCCTCTCTCTCCACGATGTTCCAGCCCATCGCCGCAGCGTCTAACAAGACGTCTATTATGTAGTCGTCTAGCAGGTTTACCTCGTCTATATACAGTATGTTTCGGTTGGCCTCGGCGAGGAGGCCCGGCTGAAGCGCTCTTATCCCCTCGGCGAGCGCCCTCTTTATGTCGAGCGTCCCCACCAGCCTATCCACTGTGATGCTTAGGGGGAGGTCTATAACGCGCATCTTCCTCTTCGCCACCTTTATCTCGCCTCTTTTCCACTTCAGGTAGCACTCGTCGCACATCTCCGCCGGGTTGTGTGGGTTGCAACCGAAGGGGCACCCCTCTACCACCTCTATCTCGGGGAGGAGGTCGGCGAGCGCCCTCACCATAGTCGATTTGCCCGTCCCCTTGTCTCCGGCGAGGAGGACCCCGCCAATGGCGGGGTTCACCGAGACCGCCAGCAGAGCCAGCTTGGCCTTTTCTTGGCCTACAATCGCGGCGAAGGGGTAGACAACCCGGCGTTCCCTCGCCTCCTCCATCACCTCAGCTTTATCCACAGTTTTTCTATCTTCTTGACCGTCTCCTGGTTTTTCCACACGTCTACGTCCTCCGCCGTGTATATCTCTATGGAGCCTCCCTGCACCTCCCCCTCCCCCACCTCCTCCTCAAGAACGCCCTCTATCTCGCCGTATGCCTCCCTCAGCTTGTCCAGCAAGTCCTTGTCGGCTTTCCACAGGCCTCTCTGGGCCGCCTCTATGAGCCTCCTCGCGACCTCCTCAGCCGCCCATGGGTTGTTCTCAAGGAACCACTTCCTCATCTCTGGGTCTAGAATGTAGGTTTTGGCGATTTCGTCGAAAACCCACTTCTCGACGACTTTGGCCGTGGCCGACCAGCCGTAGAGGTGGAGTATCTTCCTCTGGAACTCGTTGGCGCCTCTGTAGCCGTGTTTCTTCATCTCGGAGATCCAGACGGGGTTGAGGAGCTTAGCTCTCACCACGCGCTCCACCTCCTCCCTCATGTCTCTCACCTCTACGTTAGAGACGTCGCGGGTGTCGACGGTCACGATCTTCACGTTTTTCCCGCTTACCGCCTTGGCGGCGTTGTAGAAACCGCCGTGGTAGGAGTAGTAGCAACAGCAGCCGAATATGTCGAACTCGTCGCTTTCGTGGTTTCTATTTACCACGTCGACATAGCGGAGGTTCAACATCAGGGCCTCGGGCGCGGGCTTCCCGTAGCTCCTCCTGGTGTACATATAGCTCGACCACTGGATCCAGACCTTGGCCAAATCCTCGTCTGTCCTCCAAGCCGAGGCCTCCACAGCGTAGTTTACCCCCGCCCCGTATGCGCCTGGAGGCTCGGCGAAAACCCTCGCCTTGGCCATCTCCTCCACGTCGCCCTCTACCCCCTCCGCCTTGAGCTTCAGCAGGTTCTCCAGGTAGTGCTTCTTCACGTAGTTCACCTCAAGCGGCTCGTCCAGCGCCACGACCTTAGCCACCGCCTCGTCTATTAGGTGGACGTAGTTGGGCAGGGTGTCTCTCACGATGCCGCTTATTCTAACCAACACGTCTATCCTCGGCCTCCCCAGCTCCTCCAGAGGGATGGGCTCGACCCCCCTCACGCTCCCGCCGGAGTCCCACACAGGCCTTACCCCAATTAGGTAGAGGATCTGGGCCAACTGCTCTCCGTCTGCCCTATACGCGTCTTTCGACCAGAGGACCTCCCCCACGGACTCGGGATACCTCCCCTCCTCCTTGAGGTAGTACTCGAGGAGCTTCTTGGCGGACTGTACGCCTATTTCCCAAGCCGCGGGGGTGGGCATCTGGGTTGGGTCGACGGCGAAGAAGTTGCGGCCGGTGGGGAGGATCTCGAGCTTCCCCCGGGTCAACGACCCGGCGGGCCCCGGCTCCACGAAGCCGCCCTCCAGCCCGTTTAGAAAACCTCCGTACTCCGCCTCGCCGCTTTCTCTAACGAGCTCCACAGCCTTAAGCACGTTTTTAAACGCCTCGGCGAGCCTCTGCGCCTGTCTAGAGATCGCCTTGGCCTCGGTCATAGCCCAAAGGCCGTCCTCACCTCCTCCACCGCCTTCACCACCGCCTCTTCTGTTAGCCCCGCGCTTGTGTATCCGCTCTCCACTAGCCTCTTCGAAACGGCATACGCCATCTCCTTCAACTTCTTGAGAAGCTCGTCGTTTGTCATACCGAGTTTGTTCACCTCTCCGGGCCTCCTCCTAAGCTCGTCGTAGTCGAAGCCGAGGTACTCAGCCAACGCCCTCACGACCGAGGGGTACCTCGCCGTGTCCTTGAGGAATATGGTGGTGCCATATCTGGCGAGTTTCTCCACGTCGCTTGTGGGGTGGCCGAAGATGTGGAGCCCCAGGTTTATCTCGGTGTCGCTCACCATCCGTAGGTAGTTGTGGACCTCCTCCACGTAGTCGTCTGGGTCGTCGGTTTTCACCCTGGGCTTGACGTGGGCCTTCTCCGCCTCCTCCCTAATCTTGGCGTACAGGATCTTGGCCTGCTCGTAGTTGCCGTTCTGCTTTGCTCTCCAGTAGTCGTTGACCAACTTCTCCAGCTGTTCAAACACCTCTGCCGTGTCCATCGGCGGGTAGAGGTGGTCTATAATCACGGCGTAGCTCCTCCTCTTTGCAATCACGCCCTCCATGGGGTTGGTGAAGGCGTAGACGTAGAGGTGGGGGACGTCGTCTACGCTTATCTCGGGCCAGCTTGAGACGTCTAGGCCTACGCCTTTGCCTGGGCGGAACTCCAAAGCGCCGTGTGTGCCGAAGTGTATTAACACGTCTGCGCCGAAGACTCTGGTGGCCCAGCGGTACGCGGCTAGCCACTGATGCGGCGGGGAGATGGTTGGGTCGTGGAGGATTCTACAGACTCTCCCATCGCACCGAGGACCTGCGCAGCCGAACTTAGGCTGAGGCATTATCAACACGTTGCCGAAGACCACGCCGGGTATTACGAACTTGCCTTGGTAGACCATCCCCACAAACAGCTTGTTGAACCTCCCGCCTAAGACGTCGGCTGGGCGGCCCCAGTCTTTCACCATCTTCTCTCTCACGTCGGGGGGAAGCTCGTTAAACCACCGCATGTATGTGTCTAAGTCGACGAAGCCCACGGCGCCGCCCGACTTGACTATAGTCTCGACGGAGGTCCACCTAAACTCGCTGATTGCCTTCCTCGAGAGGATGAGCTTTATCAAGGCCTGCCCGCTCTCCGGGATCTCCCCCCCTACGATATAGCCTAATTCCCTCAGCCTCTTTAACAACCTCACCACAGACTCGGGCACGTCCAGCCCTAGGCCAACCCCCACGTTGGCCTCAAGGCCTTTACACGGCGGATTTATGAGCACTATGGCGATCTTCCTCTCGCTAGGCGACTTCCTGGAGAGCCTTATCCACCTCTTCACCCTTCTGACGAGGTAGGACACGTGGGGTTCGTAGACGTCCGCCACCTTAGCCCCATCTCTGTTTACCCTAGTGCCGACTAGGAAGAAGGGCTCGATCCCGCCGTCCACCTCCGGCATAACGACGTAGTAAACCTGGCTCATATAGTCGATTCCCTCGGGGCTGTCTAGCCACTCCCTCACAGTCTGGCGCGAGGACTGGGCGGGCGTAATGATGGGGACGTTGAGCATCTTCAGGAGACCAACGCCGTCTGCCACCCTCATCCTGTTGGGATCCAGAGTCCACCTACCTCTGTCGAGGATGAAGAAGGAGGTCAGGTTCACCACCGCGTCTACAACAGGTCTGCCGCCGCGTATGAAGTACCTCGCCGCCGACTCCTCCTTGGAAGGCGCCTTCAATATGTCGTCGCGGAAGCCGTAGGTGAAGACGGCGATGACGTTGACCCCCTCTTTCTCGAACTCCTCTATGAGCCTATCTACGTGTTTTGTGTTGCCGTAGAGCCAGTTTGTCCTGTAGAACAGTATCCCCACCGTCTCCTCCCCCCTCTTCTCGTACCTCCTCATGTACTCCTCTAGGTCTGTGAAAACGCCGTATTTCGGGTGGTAGATGCCGTCCCAGGGGATGGGCTCCACGTCCTCTACCTCCACAGCCACGCCGAGCTCCCTAAGGAGGAGACGCACAACGTTTCGAAGGTTTTTCTCTCCCCCGGTTACGAAGTACCGCCTAGCCTCGATCCAGAGGTCCGGCCTACCTCTTACGATGTCTGGGTGGTACTCGGGGTTTAGAGAAACCACGACCTTAGCCCTGGACCTTCTTATGGCAGATTCCACCTCTGGGGCAAGCTGGTGTGTATAGATCAACACGGCGTCGCTCTCCTTTAAAAAATCGGCGTGGGCAGAGGCGGCCGCGTCGGAGGTCACGAGGTATTCAAAACCCAACTTCTTCGCCTCCTCCTCCGCCACCTTAGCTAAAACCGGCAACATAGAGCCGCCGTAGCCCACGATAAAAGACAGCCGGAGCATAGCTGTATTACGTTACTTCTATTTAAGTATTAATGCCTAAATCCTCCGCGCTTCTTCCGGCCTTAAAACTTTAAATCTGTAATATTACTTCTGGATTTTATGAATACAAGAGTTGTAATAGGGGTTCTCCTGGCGGTAATCCTAGCTGTTTTCGCCCTCTATCTGGCAAAACCCCCCACGGGGGGCGGCGTCTCCAACGCCACGGCTCCGCCTAGAGCCGCCGGGCCCTCCCCCGTCTCTGTGGTGGATTCTGCGGGGCGCGTGGTAGTTTTTGACAAACCTCCCGAGAGGGTGGTGGCGTTGACCCACGCCGAGTTTCTCTACGTGTTGGGGGTGTGGAATAGGGTTGTGGGGATTGGGAAATCCGTCGCCGACGTGGTCTCTCTGCCGGCTTCGCTTAGGAACAGAACCGTCGTGGGAGATACCTACTCCGGGATAAACTGGGAGGCGGTCGCCGCCTTGAAGCCGGATTTGGTGGTGATGGGCTACTGGGGCGGGGTTTTCGCCGCCGGTGAACAACAGGTCTTAGAGAAGTCCCGGGAGCTGGGATACAAAGTCCTCGCCTTTGGATATGTGGCGCCCGGCGTAAACAGCTCCTGGCCGTATGAAAACATCAGGATAGTCAGAGTGCTCGGCAAGGTCTTCAACGTACGGGATAGAGCCGAGGAGCTGGCCAGCTGGCTTGAGGAGAGGTATAGAGAGGCTCTAGATATCGCGATGAGGATCCCGCCGGAGAAGAGGTTAAACGTGCTCGTGATCTCGGCCTACTCCCTCGCCACAAGCGGCGATATCTACGTGTCGGGGAGAGGTAGCGCCTCCGGCGAGCTCGTGGAGCTTGTAGGCGCACACAACGTCGCTTTTGATTACAACCTGAGCCAGACCCCCAAGCTGGATCTGGAGAAGCTCATCGCCCTATTTGGAAACAAGACAGATGTCGTAATAGTGAGGGATTGGCACGGGGGGAGATACGTCGATAGGGCGATCAAGAGGATCTTGGGCGATCCGAGGTGGAGGGTGATAAAGGCCGTGAGAGAGGGGAGGGTCTACGGGGTGAACTTTTCATACTACGACTTCAGCTACCCCTACGAATACTCGCCTAGGTTTATCTCCGCCATCTACGCGCTAGGCCATTTGATCTACCCACAGTACTACCCGGACTGGAAACCTCTACATGTAGAGTTGCTCAGGAGGTTCTACAACATGTCTTGTCACGTAGAGGGCGGGCTTAGGTGTAACGTGGCTCAACTCTACCCTGTTACAGTTATGGATTCCATGGGGAGGGAGGTGACTTTCGAGTCGCCGCCTAGGAGAGTTATCGTGTTATACAGCGGTTGGGCCGAGGCGCTTTATGTATTGGGGGTCGTAGATAGGGTCGTGGGGATCAGCCCCTCTGTGGCCAGGGCGTCGTTTTTACCTAAGGAGGTCAGGGGCGCTCCGGCAGTGGGCGAAACCTTCTCGGGTATAAACTGGGAGGCAGTGGCTGCTCTACGGCCCGACTTAATTATCATGGGCCGCTGGAAAGGCGGCTTTGAGCCCGGCGAGAGACAGGTGTTGGAGAAGTCGCGGGAGCTTGGGTATAAGGTCTTGGCGTTCGGCATCACCGATGTCAATAAGACGGGGACGAAGATGCCTTATGAAAACATCAGGATCATCAGAGCGCTCGGCCGTGTGTTTAACGTCACCGAGAAGGCGGAGGCTCTTGCGGACTTTCTAGAGAGGGAGTACAAAAAAGCTCTTGAAATCGCGAGGGGGATCCCGCCGGAGAAGCGGAGAAATGTCCTCGTGATTTACCCCACAGGCGTGTTGGAGAGGGGGCCTATCTCCGTGTCCTACAGGGGGTCTGCCTACGCGGAGACCGTGGAGCTGGTGGGAGGGCACAACGTGGCTTTTGACTACAACTTCACGGTGCAGTACCCCAAGTTTGACCTGGAGAAGCTCATCGCCCTATTTGGAAACAAAACCGACGTCTTGATCGTGGCGTGGTCTGACTACAACAGAACTGCGCAAGCGGTGAAAGCTATCCTGAGCGATCCGAGGTGGAGGGCGATAAAGGCCGTGAGAGAGGGGAGGGTCTACGGGGTTGTCCTATCTGCATATAGCTTAAACTTCCCCGAGATCTACGGCCCTAGGTTCGTAAGCGCCATATACGCCTTTGGCCGCGCCATATATCCAGAGTATTATCCAGATTGGAGACCTATACATGCGGAGCTGTTGAGGAGGTTCTATAACGTGTCGTGTACATACGTGGGCGAGGGGTTGATATGTGGGTGAGGTATCTCGTCTACGGGCTACCCCTGGCGGTGTTTCTTGTGAGTATCTCGGTGGGCGCGTACCCCATACCTATATACGACGTGGTTATGGTGGTGTCGGCTAAGTTGGCTTCTCTTTTCTCCACCGCCGTCAGCGTGGTTACATTTGGCGTCGTTTCGCCTGCGGTGAATCTGCACTACCCCACGACCTATGAGGTTGTTATCGTTGGAATTAGGATGCCGAGGGTTGTCTTCTCTATGGCGGTGGGCGCGGCGTTGGCTCTCTCCGGCTTGATTCTTCAAGCCATGTTTAAAAACCCGCTTGTCGATAGCTACATCTTGGGCATCTCCTCCGGGGCGGCCTTCGGGGCCACGTTGGCTATAGGCTTCTTGGCTGTCGCCAGCGTGACTCCCATAGCGTTTGTCTTTGCCTTGTTGGCCGTCTTCATGACCTACAGCCTGGCGAGGATTGGAGGCTCCGTCACCCCCGTCTCTCTCGTCTTAGCCGGCATTATCGTCAACGCGCTTTTCACGGCGTTGACGTCTCTCCTCAAGTTTCTGATGGAGCATAACAGACTCGCGGCGGCTGTGTATTGGCTAATGGGTAGCTTCTCGGGGGTGGGCTGGGACGCCGTCGTTGTCGCCGTTCCCGTAATCTCAGCGCTGGGAGCTCTGGCGTATCTCTTGAGGTGGCGCCTCGACGTTCTTAGCTTTGGGGAAGAGGCTAAGACCCTCGGCGTAGATGTGGAGAAGCTGAAGGCGCTTTTTGTCCTCGTGGCTACTCTACTCACGGCGGTTTCTGTGGCTTACAGCGGGATCATCGGCTGGGTTGGGCTCATGGTGCCGCACATAATGAGGATGGCCTTTGGGCCAAGCCACAGAGGTCTAGTGCCGCTGACTATCGCGGGGGGCGCCGCCTTTATGGGCGCCGCGGACACCCTAGCGCGGACTGTAGCCACTTTTGAAATCCCCGTGGGTATTTTAACCACGGTGCTTGGGGTGCCCTTCTTCATCTACCTCCTGAGGAAGACGGGCGGCAGGTGGCATGCTTGAGGTAAAAGGGCTTGAGTTTAGCTACGGCGAGTTTACAATCAGCGGCGTGACCTTTTCCGTGGGGAAGGGCGAGGTGGCGGTTCTGCTGGGGCCAAACGGCAGCGGCAAAACCACAATTTTGAAGGCTATCTACGGGTTGTTGAAGCCGAGGGCGAGGTGCGTATACGTTGATGGGGCGGACTTCCACTCCCTGCCCTTTAGGAGGAGGTCTCAACTCGCTGGCTATGTGCCGCAAAGCCACCACCCGCCCTTCCCCTATAGGGTGATCGACGTGGTGGTCACCGGCTTTGCCCCGCGGCTTGGCCTCCTCCAGAGCCCGGGGAGGGAGCACTACGAGAAGGCGCTGGAGAAGCTACGGCTTTTGGGTATAGAGCGCCTCGCCGAGAGGCCCTACACCCATCTGAGCGGGGGCCAGCTACAGCTTGTCCTCATAGCTAGGGCGCTTGTACAAGAGCCTCAGGTCCTCCTCCTAGACGAGCCCACAGCCCACCTAGATTTTAGAAACCAGCTGAGGGTTCTCTCCACCGTTAGGAGGCTGGCGAAAGCCAGCGGCGTGGCCGTCTTGATGACTCTCCACGACCCCAACCTCGCCGCGGCGTATTCGGACAAGATCATAGTGGTGAAAGAGGGTAGGGTGGTGGCGGCGGGGGCTCCCCGGGATGTAATTAAAGACGACGTAATTGGGGAGGTCTACGGCGTAAGCGTTAAAGTGCTTGAGGTAGACGGGAGGGTGGTGGTGCTCCCCCATGATTAACCCGGCGGCTCTTCTACGCGAGGTCTTGTTCCTCGCGCCTAGCGTAATCGGGGGCTCTCTCCTCGCCGCTTTTCTAATGGAGAGGGGCGTGTTGAACAAGTTGAGGCCTCTCGCGGCGCCTTTTGTAAAACTCAGCGGGCTTGGCCCCGAGGCCGCGGCGGCGTTTATCACTGCGTTTTTCGACGTAAGAAGCGCAAACGCTCTTCTAGTCACGCTACATAGGGAGGGTAGGCTTAGCCGGAGGGAGATGTATCTGGCCTCTCTTATGAACGCCTTCCCAGCCGCCGTGAGACACTGGGACTCTATGCTTCCACCTCTTCTAGCTCTCCTCGGGCTCTGGGGCGCTCTCTACTTCGCCTGCTTCCTCCTCGTTGGCTTAGCCCAAACGCTCCTCTTCGCGTTGTTATCTAGGCTTTTAGTCGCGGGGAGCGGCCGCGTGTCCGCCGTCGTAGTGGGGGGAGGCGGGGGGCTTAACGCGTTAAAGAGGGCGTTGAGGAGGGCTGTTAAGATCCTCGCGACCTCTGCCGCCGCTTTGGCAGTTGTGGAGCTCGCCGCCTCTCTCGGCCTCTTTGGCGTGTTAAATAGCTATGTGAAATCCGCCATGTCGGCCTTCCCCCTGTCTGCAGAAGAGCTGGGGGTCGCCGTGGCTTCCATGGTTAACTACGCCGCAGGCGCCGCCGCTGCAGCTGCGTTGATCAACGCGGGGCTGTTGGACGGGTGGAGAGCTGTCAAAGCCATGTTGTTGGGATCCGCCTTCTCCTTCGTCACAGCGCTGAGGGCTATCTTGCCGTATTACGTAGGCGTGTTTGGCCCTAGAGATGGGCCCCTCCTGATGGCTATCTCCACCTCTGTGAGAACAGCTCTCATCCTTGCCCTGGTATGGATATAGACTGGGCTGAGGTGTGGGCGGCGTGGCGGAGGGAGGTTAGGACCCCGCCGGATTTCTGGGATAGGGCTGCCCCCAGGTTCTACAGATCTGCGAAGAGGAGGAGGGTCGAGGTGGAGAGGTTTTTAGACTGGCTCCTCGGGGAGCTGGGGCTCGGCGGGGGGAGCTCCGTGCTTGAGGTTGGGGCTGGGGCGGGGGCCTACGCCGTGCCTCTCGCCAAGAGGGTGAGCCGCGTCGTCGCCGTGGAGCCCTCTAGGGAGATGGCCCGATACCTGAGGAAATACGCCGAGGAGGAGGGCGTTAAAGTCGACGTAGTGGAGAAGAGGTGGGAGGAGGTCTCTCTTGAGGAGGTCGGCCGCCACGACTTAGCTCTGGCCGCCCACTCCCTTCTCGTGGAGGACCTCAGGGGGGCGGTGGAGAAGTTGGAGGAGGCGGCTAGATGCGTCTGCGTTGTTCTACACGTCGGCGTGCCTGGCTGGGCCCAGCTCTACAGGTCGTTGGGCGTAGAGCGGCCCCACCGCCCTTGGTTCACCGCCTTCTACAACTTCCTCCTCCAGAGGGGGGTCTACGCCAACGTCAGAATCTTCGAGAGAGACGTGGTTAGAGAGTACCCAAGCGTCGAAGAAGCGGCTGAGGATCTTGGAGTCGAGGTGGAGAGGGTCGTGGAGGCGTTGCCGCGTTTAGGGAGGCGGGGGGACGGCGGTGTGGTCTTCAAGTATAAGGTGAAGGAGGCGGCGGTATGGTGGTGCAGGAGGTAGCGGGGGTTCTCCTGGCTATGTTGTTGGGCTTTCTAGCGGCGGAGGTGCTTCTGGAATACGGCGTTTTGTACAAGCTGTCGTTTCTCCGCCGCGTGGCGAGGTTGGCCAACCTCCCCGACGTCTGCGGCGTTACCTTCGCCACGGCGTTTGTGTCGCCTGCCGCGTCTAACGCCATGTTGCAAAGCCTAAGAGATAGGGGCGTGTTAAACGATAGGGAGGTGCTTCTCGCGTCTTTGTTAAACGCCGCCGCGGTGCCGTTTTACGAGACCTTCACGGTGTATCTGCCCGTGGTGATACCGCTGTTAGGCCCTAGGCTAGGTCTCATGTATATGTCGGCGATGTGGCTCAATGGAGCGTTGTCTTTCGCCGTAGTTGTGGCGGCCGGGAGACTGGCGCTGAATCGGAGAGAGACAGGCCTTGTGGAGGAGATGGCGAGGAAGCCTGGTAGGAACTACAAGGCGGCGTTGAGAAGGGGGCTGAGGAGGTTTGTGAAAACCGCCGTGGTTTTCGCCGCCACCGTCACCACGGTGGAGCTTCTCCTGAGATACGGGGTTCTGCAACATCTCGCAACCCCTCTCTCCTCCTATGCGATGGGCATTTCTCCACAGCTACTACCTGCCGTTGGAATATACGTGCTTCACCCCACCGCGGGCATGGCGGCCGTGGGCCAGCTGGTGAAAACCGGCGTGGTGGGAGAGGTCGAGGCGCTGGCGGCGCTACTGCTCGCAAGCGTCTTCATGCTACCGCTACTCTACCTAAGGGTGTACATCCCCCAGTGGGTCGCCATATTTGGCCCGCGGGTGGGGCTAGCCAGAGGAGCCATCGGGCTCTCTATCGCGTTGGCGGCACGCATAATAGTACTGGCCTCGGTTCTGGCTCTCGTGCATTAACGGCGTCACCTCGCGCGACGTTAGCTGGGGATTACGCCGTTCCGATCTCCACGGCGTGGGGGGTTTTCAACATCGCCAGAAATAGGGGGGCTGGGATGACGTCGTCGCCGGCTTCGTCTCTGCTGACGTATATGAACCTCTTGATTCTGCCGACGGCCCTCCTTCCGCCTTTTCTAACTCTGCCGTATTTGACCTCGACGCCCCAGAGCTCTCCGTCTACCTCAGCCACTAGGTCGACCTCGCCGTTGAGCTTTAGGTAGTAGAGCTTGTAGAGGCGGGCCAGGTGGGCCGCCACGGCGGCCTCCGCCATCTTCGCCTCGTCCGGCGGGGCGGCGCCTACCCACTTGGAGAATGAGTGGTATATGAAGGGGTCTAGGAGGTAGAACTTCCTCAGCTTCCTGGGCATGGGGAGGCCCGTGTTTGGATCCACGGCCTCGACGGTCTTCAGCAGGTGGAGCTTCTCCAGGAGGCCGACGTAGCTAACCGCCGTCTTGACGGTGCCGACGCCGTAGTCGCGCGAGATGGTGTGGAAGCTGAACTCCGAGGAGGCCCTCTCGATTATGGCCCGGGCCGTCAGCTTGAAGAACGTCTCGCTTCTCCGTAGCTTGTAGATATCGCTGGAGATGCTGCCGACGAAGTCGAACTCCGTCTCCTGCGAAACGGCGCCTCTCGTGAAGAAGTCCCTGACCGCGTTGGGGAAGCCCCCGACGGCGAGGAAGTATCTAAACAGCTCGGAGAGCCTCGGCAGTAGGCCGAGGTATCTGTGGAAGTTGTCTACGACGAACCTCAAGTCGCCGGTGGGGACCTCCACCCCGAACAGCCTTACAAACATGGAGAAGGGGAGGGGGTGCATCACGAGGACTTTCCCAAGGCCCCTCCTCCCGGGGAAGGTCTCCGCCTCCCCCTTGGCGCTTATTGTCAGAGAGCCGGTGAGTATGAGCACGTCGTTTTCGAAATCCCCCCTGTCTATCCGGTATTTGACAGCCCTGTACCACTCCCGCGGGTAGGTCACCTCGTCCAGCACAATCACCGACGAGCTCACGCCGGCTCTACGCCTGAACTCGAGGTACCTAGACAAGACCCTGTCCAGCTCTCTATAGTCGGCGAGCTTGTCGCAGGCGAAGTAGAAGACCCCCCTGGGGTCGGTCCCGCCATCTAGAAGCCTTTTTATGAGCAGAATAAGCGCAGTCGACTTGCCCACCTGCCTCGGCCCAAACACGATGTTTAGAGAGTAGGGCTTGAGAGAGACCGGCAGCTCCACGTCCCAACGCACGGGCGAGGACAGATACCTCCTGTAGTAGGCGTTCTCCTTGATCAACTCCGGCGAGATCCACCACGGGTTCTGCTCCTCGATCATGTGTACTCAGACTCCACAGAGATTTAAAAACATTGTAGACTGAAAGTAAACACCTGAAGCAAAGCCGGCACACGGCCCTGGACCAGCTACGGCCGCCTAGGCACCGCCATCTATCGGCCTACCCGGCGTGTGGAACTGCTTGAGTCCGGCCCGCCGGAGCCCCGCCGTGTGGCTAGAGCTCTGCGACGCCGGGGGCGAGGCCCAGCGTCTGCGCCACCTTGATGTCGGGCTGGACGTCTTCTCTCCTGAAGGCCTGTATTATGTAGGCGCCGATCATGTCTTGGGTGTAGCGGCTCTGGGGCTTGAGGAGGTGGTAGACGGGCTTCCTAGGGGGCCACCTTATTTTGGACACGTCTATTGTCTCGACGGTGATCCTGGCGTGGGGGAAGAGGGTTCTGAGGATGGCCACCTGGGTCTCCACGTGTAGCCTCTCCAGCTCCTCTAGGTCGGCGGGGCGGCGGCCTCTGTACTGAGACACCAGAGCCTCCTCCACCAGGGGGTCGGCGGGCTGGCCCTGGGATAGGGCCGAGTAGACTAGCTTCAAGGCGGCGCAGTCTGTGTGCGGTAGGTAGAGCACCTCCTGGACGGGGAGCCCCGCGAGAGACCTCGCCACGCCTCTTACGTTGGCGCCGGCGGTCCTGACCACGAGGTCCCCTGGGCCGACCCTCCTGAGGACCTCCTCGCTTAGGCGGTAGTCCATACAGGTAATTACGAGGCGCATGCAGAAATTCTAAAGTTTTTAAGTTTCTCTGCTATCCGGCGCCCCTCCGGGGCTACCCCGCGCCTGCGGCGGGGCCCGTCGCGTCACCTATCCCGCGGGAATATGCCTCTGCAGTCAACCTGTCCTCTCCTCAGCGCCTCTACGAACTGCCTGTAGCGGCCCCATATCTGGAAGATCCAGGTGTTTACGCCGGGTATGGGGGTGGGGTCGGTCTCCAGCACCTCGGCCAGCTCCTCCTCCGTCAGCTTGCCGAGGTAGTGGCACGGGTCCTTGAGGAGGAGGACCCTTCTGTACTCCACCTCGTGGGTGTGGGTTATGGGGGTGCCGGGGGCCGAGGGGAGCAGGGCGATGAGGTGCTGCACGTCGGCTAGAGACAGAGAGTTGCGGCGCCCCCTGCGCCTCCACTCCTCCACCACGGCGTGGAAGTAGGCCACAAGGTCGTCTATGTAGGGCCCCGCGTCGTACATCAACACGATGGGGTGGTTCAGCCAGCCCCTCCTCCCGTCTCGCAGAACCCCCCTCCGCCTCAGTATTGCGAGGATCACCTGCTTGGCCTCAACCCTCTGTTTGCCCAGCCGCTTGTCGTCTAGAAAGGCGGCGCTTCTGGCGTGGTCTCTGTAGGGGCGGAAGATCTGCACACGCCGGGGGCGCTCCGTTTTTTATCTCTTCGCCGCCAGCTGGGCAAGGGCGTAGGCGGCTAGCACCAGGAGGAGCAGTAGGGCTGCCGCCGCGTAGGCCACCTCGTGGTATATGGGGTAGGGGGCCAAGGCCGACCTGTATATCAGCACCGGGATGGAGGCAGTCTCCCTCGTGAAGGGGCCGTAGTAGTTGCTGTACCCCGCGGTGAATAGGAGGGGGGCGGTCTCGCCGGCTATCTTGGCCGTGCCCAGGAGAGCCGCCGCCGTTATGACGCGGGAGAGCACCTTCCTCATCGCCACGAAGAGGGCCCTCCTCTCGTCCCCGGCGATGGAGTACACCGCCTCCCTCAGCCCCGCCGCCACAGAGGCGTAGGCCGAAGCGGTGAAGAGCGCCACGTACGGCGTCATGATCAACGCCAGCGCCGCGGCCCCCGCGTATGCGTTGAAGACAGAGGGAGGCCCCACGAATAGATCGAGGGGCGGCGGGGGCCGCGGCAGAGCCCTAAGCGCGGGGGTCAGCAGACCGCTTAGGCTGTAGACGAAGAGGCCTATGGTTATGGTGGGGAACTCCACCAGCACGTTCACCCCCACCCTGGCCAGCCTGGCCGCCAGCTCCCACCTGTACTCGCCGATGTATACGCCGATGGGGAACCCCAGGAGGAAGCCCGCCAGCGCGCCCAGCGCCGTCATGTAGAGGGTGCCCGCCAGCGCCGGCCCCACGCCCCCGCTCTCGTCGAGGGGAGTCGGCGGCAGGGCGGTTAGGAACCCGGGCCCGAGCTTCCACATGGCGGCGAGCCCCCTGTAGAGGACGTCCCCCACCACGAGGGCCAGCGGCGCCAGCGACAGCAGGCCCAGGGCGGCGAAGAGGGCTAGGCCTGCGGCGTTTACCGCCCTCCTCATTTCTTAAACAGGAGGTAGACCGCCGCGGCGTTTATGGCAAGTCCAGCCGCGGCCAGCAACAGGGCAGCCGCCATGAGGGCGGGCTTCATGTAGGCGGTGGCGTCGGCGTACGGCATCTGGAGGGCGATTAGGGAGGAGACCGTTACGCCGGAGCTGAGGAGGTTCAGGGTGACGCCGGAGCTGGGGTTGCCGCCCACCACCATCGAAACGGCCACGGTCTCCCCCACCGCCCTCCCCAGCGCCAGGAAGACGCCGCCGAGCACGTAGTTTCTAATGTAGCGGAGCTTGACAAGGGCCGCCTCGAACTTGGTGGCGCCGAGGGAGTACACCGCCTCGGCGATCTCCCTCGGCACAGAGGCGTACCCCTCCCTAATCACGGCGGCGGCATACGGCGTAATTATGGCCGCTAGGAGGAGAGAGGCGGCTAGGAGGCTCGGCGGTATGAACTTGGTGAGGAAGGCCGCGCCCCACAGGCCGTAGACCACCGTGGGCACCGCGGCCGTCAGATCCATGAAGGCCGACAGCCCCCTCCTGAGGCCCGCCGGCGCGATGTCGTTTACAAACACCGCGAAGGAGACCGCCATAGCCGCCGCCAGGGGGAGGGCGACGGCGGTCGTTATGAAGGTCCCCCACAGCGCCCCCAGCAGGCCGTAGCGCTCGTCGCTGGAGGACCAGAGGGAGCTTGTGAAGAGGGAGAGCCCCTCCCTAGAGAGGGCGGGCAGAGCGCCGGCGAGGAAGACCGCCACCATCGCCGCCACGACCGCCGGCACCGCCAGGGCGAGCAGCCTGAGGCCCGCCCGAAGTCTTGTGAAAAAGAGGAAGAGGGCGGAGGCGGCGTATAGGAAAAACAGGAGTATCAACGCCTCGGCCGTCATCCCACCGCCTTAAGGCCCACCTGCGCCAGCTCCGGGGGCAGGGGGAGGTAGCCCTCGACTAGGCGCTTCTGGCCCTCGGTGAGGACGTAGCGGAAGAAGCACTTCACCACGGCGGCTGTGTTCGGGTCTGGGTAGCCGCTGTAGTCCGTCCTTATCATGGCGAAGGAGAGCCCCACAATGGGGTAGCCCCTGGGCGGGTAGGCGAACAGCTGCACCACCTGCCACCAGTTGTCAGACGCGCTGGGGAACCCGCCCATCTTAGCCGCCACCTGCCTCAGCCCCTCGGAGGCGGCCTCCGCAATGGTCTCCGGCGTGGGGTCGTAGAACTTCCCATCGTTGCCGTTTTGGACGAGGGCGTATCCGCCCACGGCGTCGAACTTCTGCCGCTGGGTGACCCAGTAGTTGTACTCAACGTAGCCTATGGAGTAGGGCGTGTTCAACACGAGCTGCGCCACGCCGGGGTTGCCCTGGCCGGCTCTGGCGACTCCCATCTGGTCGACGGGCCAGTTAACAGATAGGCCCCACCCCACCGTCTGGTTCCACTGCGGGTAGGCCTTTGTTAGGAAGAGGGTGAACCAGCCGGTTGTGCCAGACGCGTCCGACCTGTGTACCGGGGTGATGGGCTGGTGCGGGAGGCGGTCAGCGAGGGCGGGGTTGACGGCCTTGATCTTGGGGTCGTCCCAGTAGCGTATCTTGCCCATGTATATGTCGCCGATTATCTCCGCCGTGAGGTTCAGCCTCTTCCCCGTCTTCTCATAGGCCACCTCGGGCACGTTGTACACCACCAGGATGCCCCCCATCACCACGGGGAACTGCAGTATCTTGCCCCTCTGCTCCTGGTACCTGGCGGGGGCCAGCGGGAGGTCCGACCCGGCGAAGGCCAGCTCGCCCTTTATAAGGCCCGCCTGGCCGGCGCCCGAGCCGAGGTAGTTGTAGGTGATCTTCACCCTACCCCCCGTGATCTCGCTGAACTGCTTAATCCAGGCGTCATACTGGGGGCCGGGGAATGTGGCGCCCCCAGCCACGATCTCCCCACTAACCCCGCCGCAGCCGGGCGGAGAGGCTTGAGGCTGCTGAGTTGACGTCTGCGGAGGAGAGCTCTGTGGAGTTTGCGTAGTAGCCGGCGTTGTTTGGGCAGGTTGCGGCGTGGTTTGTGTCTGCTGGGCGGGGGTCGGCGTGGCTGGTTGCGTCGTCTGCTGGCCCAGGTAGAGCCCAACCACGGCGGCGACGATTGCCAACGCCAACACGGCCCCGATGTAGAGGATTTTCCTCTCCATGGCGGGCCCTCCTCCGGGGGATTTAATGCCTGGCGCATATGATCCATGCGGCTTCGGCCCCCGCGGCGGTGGGAGGCGGCGCGGCCCCTTTCATACGAAAACTGGGTAGGCGGGCCCCTACGCGCTCAAATCTGCACCCCTTGCGCAGGCAGACGGCTTTCAAGCCTACAGCGGCGGCTGGGGCCGCGACCGGAGGGGGTAGCCTCCCCGCCGGCCCCGCCCGAGGCGCCGGCGAGGACCCCAGGCGTGGGCCGCGTCGACGGCGATTGCCGGGTGACATGGGGCAATATTTTTCTACCGCGTTTTCTCTATGAGGTCCGCCAACAGGAGGCTGATTAGGGTGAGGGGGTCCTACGTGGTTTATCTGCCTAAGGAGTACATATCGCGTTTTGGGGTTGAGGAGGTGGTGGTGTACTGGGAGGGGCCCTTCCTGGGGGTTAAGCCGGCGGGGGTTGAGAGAACCGCCAGGTTTACGTGGCGGGGTGGGGTGGAGAAGGTGGTGGTTGGGGCCTACGCGTCTGGCTTCGACGCGGTCGTCTTGGCGGAGGCGCCGCCGGGGGCTCTCGACGCGCTTAGGCCTGCTCTGGAGGTGGTGGAGGGCCGGGCGGCGGAGACCGGCGGGGAGGTTAGGGTGGATTTTTTCGACAGCCTGGTGGACAAGGGGGCGGTGGCGGAGATGATGCTTAGGGCTGTGAGGTACATGGCGGACGCCCTGGCGGCTGGGGCCGCCAGCCCCAGGGGGATATCGGCGTTGGACCAGGAGGTGGATAGGCACAGGCTGAGGATGAGCAGGCTCTGCGTGAGGTGGCCCACGCCCACCTGCCCCTTCTACATCCAGCTGGCTAGGTACTTCGAGCGGGCCGCCGACCACCTGGCGGCTCTCGCCGCGGAGGAGGCGGACAGGCGGCTGTTTAAGCTCCTGGCGGAGGCGGCTGAGGGGCTCGAGAGAGCTAGGGGGGATCTGGAGGGGGCTCTGGAGTACCTCAGAAGGCTGGGGGGCATGCGGCACATGGCGCTGGAGGCGGCGCGGGGGGAGAGGGAGACTCTTCACGCGGTTAGGGTTTTGGACTACCTCGAGAACTCGGCCGAGGTGTACATAGACATGGCCCTCTACTCAGCGCATCAGTGCAGAGGTTGCGACGAACGTTAGATAGGCGGCGGCGTAGGCCAAGGCCAGCTGGACAGCCGCCGACAGCGCGGTCGCCCTTGCGCCGGCTGTTCTGTAGACGGCGGCTAGGGTGGCGACGCAGGCGGAGTAGAACGCCGAGAAGACTAGGAAGGCCAAGACCGAGGGCAGCGGCAGAGCAACCAGTGCGTCCAGGGCCTTGAGCCCCTCCATGAGGCCAAGCACCACCTCCTTGAACACCCAGCCCCCCACTAGACTCGCCGCCACGTTCCACGGAAGGCCCAGGGGGGCGAAGAGGGGCTCTATCGCCCTGCCGAGCTCCGCTAGATACGACGCGGCCATGTCCTCCGTGTATCCGCCGGGGCCGAAGTGCGTCAGCGGCCACAGCGCGGCGACAAATATGGCGATTAGAAGCCCCACCTTTGTAAAAAAGTCCTTCATGGAGATAGCCAGCTTCGTCAGATATATGCGGCCGTTTGGCAACATGAGGGGCGTCGGCGGCACCTCTCCGGCGGGCACCGGCTTTACGCCAGACATTAACCTATATACAGCTGAGGCGACCCATAATACGGCAAAGGCGGCGGCGTAGGGCAGGAAGATCGCCAGGGGGATTAAGTAGGGCGTTTTTGTCAAAGCGGCGACAGCCACTGCCGTAAATATCGCCAACCTAGCCACGCACGGCACGTAGGGAACGAGGAGGGCTGTCAACAGCCTGTTTCCATGGCCCCAGAGCACCCTCGCCGTGGAGACAGCCGGGACGTTACACGACACCCCCACGAGGAGACACACCAACCCCCTCGGCGGTATGCCCAGTGCCGCCAACCTCCTCTCCAGCTTGTACGTCAGTAGCCCTATGAGGCCGCTGTCCTCAAAAAACAGAACTAGGGCGAGCGCCACCAGGACGTACACCGAGATAGACACCACGGTAGAGAGGGCTCCCCAGAGGCCGTCCGCCAACAGAGAGGCGAGGACGGGGTCGCCGACAGACGCCTTAATCGCCTCGGCCACAGATTCGCTAATGGAATCCCACGTGGGGATAAACGCATATGGAAATTCGCCAAAGGGCGTCACCCCCTCCATGAAGGCGAGTAGGAAAAACAACATGGCCAATCCGAGCAACAGTAGGGTAGCAACGGCAAAGGGGGGTCTGGCGATGATGCCGGCTTTTAGGGCCACGGCCGCCGGCACTTCTATGTGGACATCTCCCGTAATTTTACCCCCCACCCCCCTTGCCATTAACTCGGTTAATTTGTCTATGCCAACGCGTTTTACGGCAGATGTAAATACCACGGGCACGCCGAGTGTTTTAGATAGCTCCTCCTCGGTCCAAGGCGGCTTTGCCAAGTCCACCATGTTGTAGACAAAGATCACGGGCTTCTTCTGACTTACCAACTTCGCAAGCTCAATCGCCTCTTTTGTTGCATGTGGCGCCGCCACCACTACAACGCCGTCGTAATTCCCTTCAAACGCCTCGCGGAACGCAACTCTTTCATCTTCATCCACGGGACTCTTTATATTGATAATTCCTGGGAGATCTACCACTTCAATTGTAACACCTCCCCGCCTTATCAACGCCCTTCTTATCTCCACAGTGGTACCTGGGTAATTTGCAGTTCTTACATATATCCCAGTCAAGGCGTAAAAAAGCGAAGACTTCCCCACGTTTGCCGGCCCCGCCAGGGCGTACCTCGGCATAGCGCTATTAACAATGTGAATATTAAAGTCTTTTTGTCAAAGTTAAAACTGAAACGAAACTGGTTCTAGTTATAGGGTTGAAAACAGCTTTTTCCAGAGGTCGTAGAGGCCTTTTAGGTGGGCTAGGGGGGTGCCCGTGGTCATGCGGTAGGTTAGCCACTGCCTGAACTTGTCGGGGTCCTTGGCGCTCCACTCCTCAGCCTCCACCTCTATGTAGCCCTTCTCCACCTCGCTGGCGATGGCTTGGGCGGCGGCGCTGGCCTGCCAGAGGGCGCCCCAGCCCACCGGGGGAAGGCCGAGGCGGAGGAGGGAGGAGTCCCCTATCAGGAAGACCCTCTCTATCTGCGTCTCCATAGTAGCCGGGTTGACCTCTAGGTCGTGGGCGATGGGGTGGGGCCTCACGGCTGGCACCGAGATGTGTAGGCCGTCGGGGGGCGGGGGGTCCATAGACACTTGAACGCCGACCCTCGCCGCAGACGCGCGCCAGGGCTCCAGGAGGAAGAGGTAGTCGTCAGATATATAGACCAGGTGTATAGACACGTCCTTCTCGGGGAAGCGGGTCTTGATGGAGTAGGCCAGCTCCTGGAAGCCCATAACCGGCGTGAACTCGCTTACCACGAACCTGACGGCGGGGGCCCTCACGATCTTTTGATACAGCGCCTCCGCCCCCTCCACCGTCCAGTAGTCCGCCGTGCCCACCTTGTATGCCCCCGGCGCCAACACGATGTAGTCCCCCCTAAGCGTGAAAGCTCTTTCAAGCCTAATGGAGGGGCCGGCGTCTAGAGAGACGGCGCGGTCGCGGACGTGCCTCACCCTCTTTAGAGAGGAGAGTGGGAAGAGGAGATCGGAGAAGTTGATCAAGCCGGCGTAGGCCATTGGGACGCCGATTACGAAGTTGTGGTAGGGGTTCGGCTCCACCAACACCACCTCGGCTTTCTTCGTGAGAGTGAGTAGCTTGTATGTGAAGTATATGCCGGCAATGCCGCCGCCCACCACTACAACGCGGACCACCGCGGAAAAAGGATGCGGTTTTATATCTTATTCGTTGACGTAGCGGTACTGTATGTAGAACTTGTTTATCTCCTCCCAGTCTCTGTCTGAGAGGGCCCAGCCGAGGGCTCCGGCGTTCTCCTCCACATGTTCTACGTTGGCCGCTTTTACTATGGGGACTATCCCCGCCTTTATGTACCAGTTCAGAGCCACCTGGGCCGCGGTTTTGCCGTACCTCTGCCCCACCTGGGCTAGGTAGGAGTCGAGGGCGAGGGCCCCCCTCTCCAGGGGGCTGTAGGCCATGTATATTAGGCCCTCCCTCTTGGCCAGGGGGATCACGTCTATCTCGTCGCGTCTATGTAGCAGGCTGTATCTGTTCTGTACAAAGGCGGGCTGGGTCTTCTTTGCACACACGAGCGCCGTCTTCAGCATGCCGGCTGTGACGTTGGTGAGGCCGTAGTAGTCGGCGGCTCCCTTCTCCACCGCCGCCTCCAGCACCTTAACCACGTCGCATACGGAGACGTTGGGGGGCACCCAGTGGATGGCGACGGCTGTGGGCCTCCTCCCCAGCCTCCTGGCGGAGGCCTCAGCCCTCTTCACCACCTCGTCCAGCGTGACGGAGGTGGGCTGTAGCTTCGTGATGATTACAACGCCGGCTAGCCCCCCGGCGGCCACGCCGACGAGCTCCTCGGCGTGGCCTCTCCCGTACAGCTCCGAAGTGTCCACAAGCCCGACGCCCAGCTCGAGGCCCCTCCTCAGGGCTGTGACGGCCTCGTAGTCCCGCCCCCTATCCTCTGTCCAGAAGTCGCCCCCCACCCCGAAGGTCCCCAGGCCGAGGGGCGTTACGCACATGCCCGCCTTGCTACACCTCATATACCAAATCTTGATATGTACATATAAAATTTTCTATATCCATCTTTGTATATACAAATCGAGTTACTTATGTATGTTTGTGTTTAGGGGACCCCCGTCGGAATCTTCCTCACCTCCTTCAGCCTGTTGCCTTGGAATATGGCTACTGTCGCAACGTGGGCAGTTGGGTCCTCTACGCAGTCGTACGCGGCGACGATGAGCACATCGCCCACCTCGCCGAGCCTCGCCGCGGCGCCGTTGAGCACCACCTCCCCCGCGGCGCCCGGTATAACATATGTGGAGAACCTAGCGCCGTTTGTCACGTTGTAGACCTCCACCCTCTCCAGGGGGTAGAACCCGGCGGCCTCCATTATGTCTCTTCCCAACGTCAGCGACCCCTCGTACCAAAGGTTCTTCCCAGTGACAACAAGCCCGTGGGCCTTAGCCCTGAGCAGAACCGGCACGGCCGAAAAACGCCGTCCCTATATAACTCTTCTCCGCCACACACGCCGCGGTGTCTCTAGAGCAAGCCCTGCGCCGGGCTAGCTACGGCGTCCCGCGTCCGGCGGCATCTACGCTATACTCCGCCATGTGACCATCAGCATGGGGACATCTGGGGGGTTAAAAATTATATGAGGATCTCCACCTTTTCAATTCTGTATTTGCCGAGCCCTATTGCTCTTGAAATTCCTACGCCGGTTAGCTCGCCCAGCTTTAGAAGGGATAGCCACTTGCCGACGTCTCCATATATGGCTAGGCGTGCTCTTCCGTGGAATACTGGCACCTTCCTAGCTTCGCCTATGTTAAGCCACCCAGTTCTGACGCGCATGCCGACGAGCTCCAGCGCCGTGGGGGCCCGGTCAGCCAACTCCTTTAGATCAACGCCGTAGAGCTGGCGGTAAGTCTTGGCTAGGCTGTAGGCGAGCCTCTGGGGTGAGGGGTAGAGGACGTCTCTCCCGTGGAACATGAAGGCGGTGGGGTAAAACGCCACGTCGACGGCGGCCATGCCGTGGCCCTCCTCCAGCTTCCCGTCGGCCGGCGCGATGTCGACCCCCACCGCCTCGAACACGCAGCCGGCCTCCACCCTGGGCTCTGCGGCGAGGGAGTCCAGAAGAAGCCGCGCGTCGTGGTCGGAGAGGAGGGCCCGGAGCTCGAAGGCGGCCCCCGGCTCGAAGGCCCTCTGGGACCCGTTCAGCCCCGAGAGGACGGGCGCGCCGCCGTAGTAGAGGGGGTGGGCGTAGACCCTCCCCTTGGGCTCAGCAGACCTCCTAATGGCAGTTAGAAAGAAGTTGTACACCAGCGACCCGGACCAGCCCGTGAGGAGACACGGGGATGCCACCCTGGCTTTGACAGAGACCGCCACGACCACGGACCCTCTCCGCCCATATTTAAAACAATCATTTCACCGACGATAAGGCTTTTCCACTCTCCACCTCCTTCTTTGTTCTTTCCAATATGTCACCGTCCACAAAGTACTTAGGCCCTTGACCTCCAGTAGCCTTCGCCACATACCAGTCTCCGCGAGACTGATCGTTGATGTCGCCGGCGGGACACACCTCTACAATAGAACTTGCTTCACTCTGCTAATCCCGCGTGTTGATTAAATGAGCGATGTCTTAGAGAGGGCCGGCCGGAGCTCGGACGTGAAGTCGTGGAAGAGACTTGGCCCTCAATGAAGAGAGGCGTGAGGAGAAACCCCGCCTAAAAGGCGGGGCACGTTATTAAAACTATAGGAAAAAGTGATTATTTACACAGCGGCTCCACGTCTCCTCAGGTAGTTTGGCATGTGTGTTTTTGCCCAGTCTAGTGGGATGGTCCCGTCGCCGAACATGGCGTTGAGCAACGGCCTGTTGGCGGGGTGCAACACGGCGAACACGTGGAGCGCCACGAAGAGTAGCCCAAGGGCGAAGCCGACGTCGTGTAGCAACAGCATAAGCCTCGCCTCTTCCACAGATAGGCCAAGGGCATCTCTATAGACAAGCGCCACGCCGCTTATGGAGAGGAGGACCACGGACGCGATAAGCAGAAGCGCCATGTAGGCAACGAACACGTTGTGCCTCTCCATAGACGCCTTGACGTCCTCGGGAAGCGGCCTGCCGAGGAGGTAGTGCCCCGCCAGCGCCTTAGCCTCCCTAATCTGCCGGCCAAGCGGCTTGCGGAGGGCGTCGAAAATCCTCACCTTTCTAAAGAATAGCAGATTGACGGCGTACACCAGGAGCAACGCCCCCCATATGTGCCCCAGAAATCTGTGGGATGTCCTCAGTAGCTGCGCCCCCGCCGTGACGGCGTCGGTGCCCACAGCCGCCGCCAGGGGGGCGCCCACGGCGTACACCAGCGGGGCCAGCACCTCGATGGCGAATAGGGCGCCCCCAGTTATCGCCAACACAGTAAACAAAAGCAAATTCCAGTGGTGGGCTATCCTATACCCGATACTTACAACTTCTACTTTATCCATGTATAATAGCTAGGTAGAAGTTTAAAAACTTTTCTATTGTTTTTTCTCCTGTACTCTCTCCCGCCGCCAGGCGGCTAAGCCCAACACGGCGAGGGCGCCAGCGAGCGCCGCGCCTCCTGCTGTAGTTAATGATTTTAACGTACTTCTCGTCTCTATAACGGCTTTTGTCCCCTCGTCTTCTGGCGGCTTAATGTATTCTCCCTTAGTAAATCTCTGTGATACCTCACTAGAGGGACTCTCTATATCTCCAAATACCAACGCGCCGGAGGGACAGACCTCTGCACATACAGGTCTTAACCCCTCTGATACTCTTCTTAAACATTCAGACCCCACACACTTCGCAGGTTTGTTATTTTTCTCATCCCACCACACCGCTCCATATGGACAAGCGGCTAAACAGTATTTACAGCCTATACAAGAGCTCTCCCGTAGTTTTACTAAGCCATCTCTATCTTTATACAGAGCATTTGTAGGACATGTTGCAACGCAATACGGCTTATCGCAGTGTTGACAATAGACAAGATATAACGTTGGTTTAGGCCCTGATTTAACTTCGACCATTTTAATATTGCTTTTAAGCCACCCCCACATTTTATTCATTTCGCCACTACTATTATAATTAGCGGCGTTACATGCTACAACACAAGCGCCACAAGCTACACATCTTGAGCGATCCCAGAGGAGGACTAGCCGCGTCATAGCCTCCTCACCCTAACCGTGGCGTTGGTGGGGGCGGACCCAACCACCGGCTCTATCTTCCCAGTGGCGAACCACTGCGGGTTAACGCCCTCCCTCAGCCAAGCGAGGTCGCCGTTAATAAAGCCAGATCTCCTGCCTCCTATGAAGGAATACGTGAAGAGAACCCCCTCCCTAACTCTATTTGTCACTTTGACTCTAGCCACAGCTTTAAAACCTGTGTCGATACCCTCGAGCTCTACCACATCGCCGTCTCTTATACCCAGACGTTCCGCATCTTTTGGATTCATCCAGACAGATCTATCGGCGAGGAACCTGGCGTTTGGCGTAAAGGCGAAGTGTGCAGAAACCACCTGATCCTTCCCGTTGACTAGGTAGAACTCGTTGGGAGCTTTCGGCGGGGTATACAGCGGAGGTCTATAGTCGGGGAGGGGGTCGAGGCCGTATTTAAGCGCAGTGAAAGAGTATATCTCCACCAAGCCAGTGGGCGTGCCGAGCTTCGTCTTGTAGGGCCTAACGCCGTACTCCTTGCGCTTCAGCACCACGAACCCCTTCTCCTCTAGTTGCCGTTTGATCTCGTCCAGCGGCATCTTAAACGCGTCGGCCACCTTCTTCAGTGCGGCTTCCACCAGCTGCCTCTCCCACTCCTCAAAGGCGTGGGGGTCGGCATATCTCTCGTCGTAGCCAACAAGCTTAGCCCTCTCCGGAAAGGCCCTTCTCATGATCTCCATCAAGATCCATGGAGCATGTCTGGCGTCTACGCCCGGCGGCGGGTCGAGAGCCTTATGCGACATCTGGATAGCAGCGTGGAGAGTCCACTTAACGACCGCCACCTCCTCCCTTTCTAGAAACATAAGATCGGGGAGGATGTAGTGGGCGTAGTCCACATGGTCATGCGGAAAGATGTCGATCGCAACTACCAGCTCCAATTTCTTTAACGCCTCCACCGCCCTCTGGTAGTTGGTATCTCTCTGTAGAGGGGCAGTCCCAACTATAAACAGCGCCTTTATATTCTCTCCAGCTAAAATTGCGTCATACACTGCGTTAAACGTCGAAACAGCTAGCGGGTATTTTGATGTATCTATTCTCTTGGCAGTCGGCGTAGGTATTTTCATGCCGGTAACTGTCATAATGTCAGGTCCCACGGGGTCACACACATTTGGGTACTTAGCTGACTCTTGGAAACAAAGGCCGCCTTGTTTATCTATGTTGCCAACTAAGGCGTTTAAGATGAGGACTAGGCGGTATGTATCAAATTCATTGCCATTTCTTGAGGTAAACCATCCATCTTCAATAACGCCCTTGTTTTTTGCAAACTCTTCTGCAATTTTAGTAATTACCTCAGCCGACACTCCTGTAATTTCAGAAGCCTTCTCGGGCGGGTATTTAGAAACACGTTCTCTAAACAGCTCGAAGACGGTCTTAGCCCCGCCTAGCTTCTGTCTTACCTCGTCTGTAAGCTCAAGAGCGGGGTCCTTTGCTTTTCCAAGCGGCGCCAGTGCTTGTGTCGCGTTATCCCACACGACGTAGTCTGCCTCAACACCTATCTCCTTGCCTCTCAGAGGTTTGCCATCTGGCTTTATTAACATAGGCGCGTTCGTATAAAACTTAAGAAATTCTACATCATACAACTTCTTTGAAATTATCACATAGGCCATAGAGGCTAGAAAAACAGCATCGGTCCCAGGAATAATCGGCACCCATTCCACAGCGCCAAAGGCAATGTTAGGAGCTCTAGGATCTATAACAACGATCTTTGCCCCCCTCTCTCTAGCCTTGGCTAAACTCCTCACATGTCCCATAGCTGCATCTAAAACACGGCCTAGCAACACTAGATATTTTACATTTCTATAATCGGGATCTACCGTCGGAGGCCCGCTCGCACCTAACACAGCCCTTCTCGCCGCCGTCGAGGCGGAGTGACACGTCCCCTCGTGGCCTATGAGATTCGGCGTTCCGATCAACGCGGCGAAGAGTGGGAGGAACCAGGAGTGGACGTCGTGTCTTGTGATCACTACGCTCTCGGGGCCGTACTTCGAAACGATGTCCTTAAGCTTTGCTGCGATTTCGTTCAAGGCCGTGTCCCAGTCGACCTCCACGAAGCCGCTCTCGACACGTTTCAGAGGCCTCTTGAGACGGAGGGGGTGGTTCCACATCTGAAGTGCCGAAGCCGCTCTTGCGCATAGGCCAGGCGATGGGTGTCCAGAGTTGGGTAATAAATAACGGCGGCCCCCCCGCTCTATATATAAGAGACCACAACCTGCGCCACATGCCCCACACATAACGGGAACTACTTTTTCAAAAGTCAACGAGCTAGTTGTCTCATGTGTACTTCCATATGTAAATACGCCAAGTGTAGAAGTTGTAATTAAAGTTGTCGCAGAGAGTTTTATAAAGTCGCGCCTATTGGTCGCCATTGGAAAAGATGGTTGTCATAGTTTTAAAAAATTTATTATTTTTATATCCGAAAGAATAGTGTACATAAGTTATATATCAATTACAAAATATAAATAAAGAGTACAAGAGATATAAAAACTGTACAATACGTATAAACGAAAAGGATTTATATAAAGAGCTAAATTAACCTATGCTTGGACTCATTAGATATTTTTGGCAAGACCTCACACCGCCTCTGCCGGAGGGGTGGCGCCCCGTACTGAAGAGATACGTAGAGCGTTGGCCCAAGCCGCTTACCCCATACGCCGTGGCAAAAGAGGTGGAGTTAAGCACTTCTGCCGTCTACCGCGCCGTCTATGCCCTCGCCAAAAATCGCTTGATCCTCCCGGCAGGCAGAGGCTACCAAGCCACAGTGAAGGGGGCCATAGCCCTCCTTGTAGAAGAGGAAGACCCCCGCTGGCTTGACGCAGTTAGAAAGATCTGGGGGGTAGGACTAGGCGACACAGCCGCAACGTTTTACCTAGCCGCGCTTGGAGCCGCAATACAGAAGCTGAGCTTTACTATAAGAGAAGCATATATATGCGACTGGGTTGCCAGCCAAGCCTATATAATAACTCAGCTCGACCGGCTGAGGCTACCTCCCGCGGTAGAAGAAACGATTAGACCGCTACTAAAGTTTCCAGAAGGGACACACCACAGCTGTAGTAGATATAAATAATAACTTTCATTCCTGATCGTGTCTAGATCTACAGTACCAGTAGAGGGAGATGTAGCTAGAGAAGTGGCGTCTCTAGCAAAAAGCCACGGATTTTCGGTTGTTAGACTAGCTACAGACTCTCTTAAATTAGCTATGGAGTTGATGAAACGAGGTCTAACACCGGTAAACGCTCTTGAGATGTATAAACTACTTGAAAAAATAATAGCATTTGACGTAGTGCCAGTCTCCCTTTCCTTCCTCGAACTTCTAGCTAAAAAGTGGGATATCTGTAACGACCCTGAGATAGAACACTATCTGAAAGAAACTGGGGAGAAATTTGGCAAAACTCTCCTCTCAGAGTTTAAAAACTTTAACGAATTTATAAGAGTAGCGTCTCTTCTCTTTGCACAATTTCCCACCGCCCGTTTTACAATTAATAAAACAGGCAATGTTTGGAGAATATATTTTGCACCAGCCGGCCCCCTTTCAGCTAGGTGTCTCGCCCGCTTCGCCGAAGAGGTAATCAAGCAGTTTGGATGTGTAACAAAGACGCAATATAATCCAGTAATTGCTGTAGAAGTAGAATGTCAGGGAAAAACATTATAACTTCTGTACAATTTCTGACATGGTTAGAGAATATTCACGTCTTGCACTCAGGAAAGACCTAGCCGAAGAATTCTACCGCGCAGTGAAAAACTTGGGGAGAAAACCTAGCGAAGTATTGGAGTTTATAATACAAGCCGCAGTAGATTCAATAAACCACGGCGTAGACCCCATAGATATGGTTCACATATGTCGCCTAGCGAGAAGTCTAGGCCTTGGCCGAGGCGGCTATGAAGTTGGCAAAGAGGCTGGAGTCCTCCTAAGAGCCTACTACAGCCCAGAGGAGTTTCTTGAAATACTAACAAGAGTCGGGCCTAAGGTATTTCACGCAAATAGAGTAGGGCCGAACGCCTTCCGTGTTAACAATGCAACAATTAGAGAAACATTAAGGGGTATACTAGAGGGCATTGGATACAAAGTTAGAGTAGAGGGAGATATGGTTTTCTTAGACAACGTTCCCGAATATACCAAGTAAATGGCGCTAAAGAATTTAAGACAATCCAAAGAACCCTTTGGGGAGTCGGTAAAAACAACAGAGACTTAAAAAGAAAAAACTCTTCCTATAGTCGTGAAGTAGAAAACTATCCCACTACTTCTTCATACTTCTTTGTACAGAACCACCAGGTCTTGCACTCGATTCCGGTCTCCTTTAGTCTCTTCTCAGCGCCCTCGTATCTTTGAGGCGGTGGGACTATTACTGGGTCGCCTGGCCTCCAATCGACAGGCGCCAGATAGCCATGTTTATAGTTAAATTGTATTGCGTCAATTACACGTAATATTTCATCGACGCCTCTACCAACTGCAAGTGGATATAGGGCGAACCAAACTAGCTTTAGCTCTGGGTCGATCAACGCCAAGGCTCTCACCGTCACTGTCGTGCCTGGTGGAATTGCGTTAAACAAACTTGCTACTTGGAAATCTGGCACGTCAGAGATTATTGGAAATGGAATCTCGACGCCCCACAGCTGCTTTATCTGCCTCTTCCACTCTACATTGCTATAGACGGTGTCTACACTAAGGCCGAGTAGCTCGACGCCCCTCTTCTTAAACTCGTCGTATTTCTTCGCAAACGCGATAAACTCTGTCGTGCAGACCGGTCTGAAGTCGCCGGGATGGCTAAACAACAACAGCCACCTGCCCTTGTAGTCGCGGAAGCACCTCCTCCCGGCGTCTGTATCAAAACATAAATCCTCCGGAATTTTCATCCCCAGATACGGGCCTTTTACTTCTGGCATAGCTAGTTTCTTTTAACGTATTTTAACATAACTTACTTGTTTATGTGTAATTGGAAAAAGGTATTGAAAAAAGTGGGATTATTTGGGGAAGAAGGAAGTGGCTAGGAGGTAGGCAACGCCTATTATTACAAGTAACGCTATGCCGTAGGCTATGAAGAGGTTCCACACCTTATACTGCTTCATCAGCGAGAAGCGTGTGTTTATTCCAATAGCTACAAATGTGAGGCCGAAGAGCAGAACTCTAAACGGGTCGGTGCCGCGGCCTACCACTATGGGGACAACAGCTTTTGTGGCCTCATCGACGGGATTCGCCGCTTTTGCATATACAGAGCCCGCAAGGCTTAAGATAAGCGCTGAGACCACGAGACTAGTGAAGAAGTACCCCAGGACGAACTTGGGGAATCTAAACCACAGCTCCAGCGGCGACGGCTTCCTCTGTGTTGCTACTGCGGCGCGTCTAGGCTCGACTAGGAATACCCAAATTAGCGCAAGCACGAAGGCGATTGTGCCGATCCAGATGTCGATGAGCACTTTGCTCATTACGCCTATTTTAAGCGGCGTGTCTGAGCCTATACCTCTTGCGACAATTTCTGCCGAAGCGGCCGCCGCACCGTCAGTCTTCACAGAAAGGCCCATCCAAGCGCCTGCGGCAGCTTCCGATATTACACCAGATTTAACAAGACTTATCGCAACCATAGGCAGTATTATCAACTCGACAGCAGCGTAGATAAGTATGGCAGCGGAAACCATCGTGGGGTATATGGCAGGCGCCCCTATGGCGCCCGCCGCCGCTATAGCAGCAGAGACTCCACAGACGCCAACGCCGACAGCTGAAACAACGCTTAAGTCTGTGTTCTTTGTGAAGAGTCTAAATATGGGGAAGGCCAATAACATAAACACGGGGAACCCCATTAGGACCATTGTGAGGACGGAGCCGCCGTATCTAATCCAGTCTGTGAAAAGGATCTTAGCACCCAGGAGGACAATTGCAGTTTTTATAAACCACTCGCCCCTCGCCGACCCTAACAGCCACTGTGGCAATTTGGGCAGATTGCCAATTAAGATGCCTATGAACAATGCCAGTGTAAAAGCGAATTCAGTAGTCACTACACTGGCGATAGGTTTGTAGCCTGTAATTATTGCACATATCCACCACAGCCAGTAAATCACAGTGAAACCCTTTACCCAGTCCAGTGGCTTTATGCCAATTAGCTTGGCGGGGCCCATCAATAGCAACATCATCACTATCCAAGCCACTATGAGGTTTACCCAAGGCGAGCCAAATACCAACTTGGGGTTGGGCACAGCCACAGGCGACGAGATATCTGTCCACACCTTCCACATCGGCACCCAACCCAGGGCGTCTCTATACGCGTAGAAGCCTATAAACGCATAGAAAAAGAGCGCCAGCCCTAGCCACAACGCCCACCAATCCTCCTTCTTATATAGAGAGGACCAGTCTATCTTTTTTGGCTGAGACATGAACTGTCTCTCATTGATAGATTTAAGTAATTTATTACCTAGCTCTCTGTAACATATAGATAAATTTTACAAATACAAAATGTACATATGAAATACATGTTGTTCAGATAGAATACGCAGTGTACATTTTGTATACCGGTAGGCCGCCAAAAACGGTTCTGGTGGACGATTGTGAGAGAAGTTTTGACTAGACGCAGCCTGTTGGCTTTGGCGCTCCTGCTACTTTACAAGCGCCGTTGGCAGGCCCCGAGGGAAATAGCTGGTAGATCTGCTCAAGAGTAAATCCAGTCTCCTTTAGCAACATCTTTATAGGTGGACACACGCCGTAGGTCTCCCAATACTCTCTAAGGTACTTAACTACCTTCCAGTGGTCCTCGGTCATCTTCTGTATGCCCTCAAGCTCCCGTGCCATCCACTCGGCAACTTTTTCATTCCACACCTCGGGATTTGATAAAAAACATTCTTCGTCTAATATTATTGTTACATCGTCTACTTTATACTCCCCTGGACATTTTACCGGCATGTCGTTAATCACTATATGAAATAAAAAATTTAGTTACTTAAATCTGAGAAACTATATATCCATCGCCTAGGAGGTTGTGTAGCCTCTCCTGTAGTATTGCATAAGCTATGCGGTCCCAGTGAAACATGGCATCTCCTAGCGGTATTTCAACGCGGAGAAGCGGTTGGTAACCCCCCTCTGTGGGGAAGAGCACAAGTACAAACTTTGTCTTTCTACCAACCCACGGTATATTATCCGCAGTGAACTCTATAGCGGTCTCTTTCTCTCCCTGTATCTTCACTCCGTACCATATAAAACTGAGCGTGTACGAGGAGGGGGAGAGGTCTGAAATTACATACATCTTGAAGTGGGGGATGTGGAAAAACTCTCTATTTTCTGTCTGGTAGGCAAGGAAAAAGGGTAGTGTTCCAGGGGGTATCTCCCTATGGCGCATCTCTGAATCCTTTGAATATAACCTCGCCCCTGGCCCTGTATGTCAGGTAGGTTCTTGCGGCGTCTGGCCACCATAGATACTGCGCCGCCATTTTCGGCGCACCCACCAACTCGACGAACTTTGCCCAGCCTATTCTCTCGACGAAGTCTGCAAGTCTCTCTCCAGGTCTGCCATGCTTCTTCCACACATCAACAACCTTTTTCACAACCGCGATTATTTCATCATATCTCGGCGGATTTGCAGGAATCCACGGTATAAGTACTCTGGCGAGTCTAGGCCCAACTCCTGTATTCGCCATCTTGCCGCCTATCAATATGGCCGCGCCTACGTCCTTCGGGTCGTAGTCAAACGCGTCGCAGTTGTCCTTACAACGGCCGCAGTTGATACACTTCTCGCCCACTAATACAAGCTTTATCTTCTCTCCCTCTCTCCTTAGCGTCAACGCGCCGGTTGGACACACCTGCACTAGGAATACCTGGCTCTCTGGTATTTTAGCAAGGGCTTTGGGAGGAGGCATACACAGCGGCAGTACCTCCTCTCTTATCTTGGGCGGGGCGCCCCACATGCCGACAATTGCTATGTCAATAGCAGTGCCTCCTGCACAACCCGAGGGACAGCCAGATATGAAGACCCTCAGCTTTGCGGGAAGCTTCTCCTCGCCCGTGAAGTAGGGCTTGAGGGCGTCTCCAAGCGCTTTGCCGATGCTCGGCGCGTCTATCACCGCGATTTGACATGTGAGAAACGCGGTACATGTGTTAATGCCCCACAGCGCTCCTCCCCAGCCTCCCACTGGGAAGCCCAGCTTCTCCAGCTCCTCTCTGATCTTCAGCGCTTTCTCAAGCGAGTCTGTGATAAACTCGACGTTGCCCGCAATAGTTATACGCAGGGCGCCTACGCCCAGTTTATCGGCGATATCCGCAAACTTCTCCAACGTGTCTACGCTAACTCTGGCGTTAGGCGGCAGAGCCGCTTTCACGGTGAACACCCTTTCGCCTGTCTCGGAGACGTGCTCTATAATGCCGGGGCCGTGGAACTTCCTCTCTTTCCACTTGCCGTAGTTCCTCTTGACTATATCCGGCAAGAATCTGTCGAGCTCGTTGGGTATGTTTAACTGTATCGCGCTCATATCCCCACCGCCCGTCTTAGTTCTTCTGCAAACTGGGCATATTTCTTACGCTCCTCCTCCGGCAAGACGCGGTACGGCACATTGTCTGGCAACTTTTCGACAAGCTTCGGAGTGTCCTCTAGCTGTATGCCTGTCTTCTCTATGAATTGGTAAAGCCCAGTCATTAGGATGTAGTCTCCTACGCGTACCTTGGCCTGCGCCTCCTTATCCCACGGCTCAATAACTTTAAACACCAACTCTATGCCTTTCTGCACCTCGTCTGGCTTCAGGTACCCCACAAACCAGCCGAGCTTAGGACCGTACCTCCCCTTTGATCCACCACCTACCACCACAGCCACACGTCTCTCTTTCCCTGGCTTGATGGCCGGGTACGCCTTCCTAATACAGTACATACACTTCTTACACCTAGAGCCGTCTATTTTCAGCTCTTTCTTTTCGGCGTCCCAACTTATCGCCCCCCCGGCGCATTTAGAAACGAGGTCGTTGGGGTCCACCTCGCCCGCCTCTATCTTCTTCCTCAGTAGCTCCTGGTCTACCTCGGGGGCGCCCTTCCATGTTCCAATGAAGCCGAGGTCTGCTCTGTTTGCTCTACCGCAGTCCATGGGGCACCCCGAGAATTTAATCTTGAACTTGTAGGGGAACCCCGGCACTGCAATTGCGTCGTGGATCTTCTTGTCTTTTCTAAACTCCGTAAACCACTTCAGAGTGTCGTAGAGCGCAAATTCGCAGAGGGCGGGGCCTACGCATGTATTCAGCTCTCTAATGGCGTCGCCGCTACCGCCTACGTCTGTACCAACCTGCCTCAACGCCTCAATCATGGCGTCTCCCACCTCTTTGCTCCTCACATTAATCACCATGGCGCCCGTCTGACCTACCACTTCCACAAGGCCGATTCCGTACTCCCTGGCCACTTTTATAATTCCCCTTAGGTAGCTCGTTGGTAGAAACCTACCGGGGGTGTGGAAGACTCTGAAGTGTACCTCCTCTCCGCCCTTCGGCACCCAATCTCTAGCAATTCTCGCCAATACTCCCGTTAGACGCTTTGCCTTTACCGCGCTAGGCCCCCACGGGCTTTTTCTAGCGACTAGACCAACGCCATATACGTGGAGTGGGTAGCCTGTTTTCCTTATCTCCGCCACGTGGCTTGGCCACGGCCCCTTCTCTAGCTCTTTGAGGTATTGCTCAGCCATCTCGAGCAGTTTATCTGGCGGCGGTAGATTTGGGGGTGCAGCCATGTGGAAAAAACGTCTAGTCTTAAATAAGCCTTATTACTTACTTTGAAAAAATAACTTCGCTTCCAGATACTTTATATGGTGCAGATGTAATTGTAGGTTCAAAGAATATTGTAAATGGGTGTATCATTTTTCCAAATGGGACGTATATCATTAGCACCTCTGCGAGGAATATGTGTAATTTAACCAGCGGCTCCGCCTTAGTTATGGCCTCTAACGCCGCGGCTACATTGCCTGTCAGTAGATTTTGTAGCCACGGCGTAACTGTTTTGTCATAATGTGGATGTATGACTGCGGTGTTAACTAGGCCTACGAGTACTATCGCCGTTATTAAGACTAGTGCAAACCAATCGTCGGCGAAGGTAAAGCTTTTTACCTCAGGCTTTGTCAGCCGCCTAGCCCAGAGCAAGATTAATCCTATAACTACCACAATGCCAAATAGCGTCCCTAGGCCTATAGCTATTATTTTTCTAGTGGATGGGTCTATGCCCATTGCCGCAAGCTGCTCAGGGGAGAAGAAGAGAGCTGTGTGGCCTAGTAAGAGAGTTAGAAATATACCCCAGTGGAAGAGGAGCGCACCCCAGTAGAGCAACTTGTCGTTGGTGTATTTCAGTGTGTAGAATGTCAATATCCGTTTTAACACCTCTCCAGCTCTAGCTCCTGCGCTCCAGTTGTAGGAAACTACAGCTACGGAGGCTAGAGAGGTTAGCCCACGTGGCGAAATCCAGGCGCCTATCTTGGCTAGAACTCCTATAATAAGTACTACTAGTGCGAGATATGGGACGCCTATGAACAACACGGCGTCTAGCATACTACATTTTTACACATCTCTTTTATTATCTTGTTTTTCACTTTTGAGTAACAAAATAGATATCGTAGCCGATGTAATATCTCGTGTATAAACCTCGTATATACCAGGTTGAGGTCTCTACGGCATGTAACGCCAACTGTGTATATTGCCCAGTCTCCTACTTTAGGCAGAGGGGCCTCTGGCCTGTGAAGCTCATGGATTTTGACCTCTACAAGAGGTTTCTTGCCGAGGTAGAAGAGGCTGAATATATCCATCTGCAGGGGTGGGGCGAGCCGCTTTTACATCCGCGTCTTATAGAAATGGCGGCTTCTGCAAAAAAGATAGCCAATGTCGGAATTACGACAAATGGAACGCTTCTGAGAGAGGAGGTGGCTCGCACACTTGTAGAGATCCCCATAGATCTCGTCGCTGTCACTTTCGCCGGGGCTAGAGCCGAAACTCATAACAGATATAGAGTTGGAAACGACTTCAACGTGGTCTTTAAGAATGTAGAATATTTGTTAAGAATCAGGCATGAGAAGCCGGAGGCGGTGGCTGTATATATGCTACTTGGCGATAACTACAGGGAGCTTCCCGAGTTTGTAAAAATGGCAGCTAGACTCGGGGTAGACCGGGTAAAAGTAAGCAACCTAAACTATCTATTCAACGTCGACGTGGCATCGTTAAAAGCTTTTTCAGACAGGTGGGAGAAGCCTAGAGAGATCGAGAGAGCTCTCGCACAGGCACAACAGATCGCGAGGGAGGTGGGGGTCGGCTTTGTGACAGATAACATAGCGCCATTTGAACTGGCGGAGTGCCCCGAAACGCCGACTAAGGCCGTTTTTATAACCGCCGACGGCGATATATGCCCATGCGTCTACCTTGGGCTTCCCTTGCCTGAGATTCCCCGGTTGTTTAATATGCGTTTTTATATGATCCCCAAGACGTGTTGGGGAAACTTAAAAATGATAAGCTTGAAAAAAATAATAAATTCAAAGAAAGCAAAGGAGTTTAGGTCAATGTTTGAATATAGGAGGTACAACATGGATGTTGGCACCATAGGTGAGCCTCCAGATGTCTGTAAAACTTGCTATAGGCTATTTGGGATATAGTTTCTCGTAGTTGAATAAGAATAAAGAAATAATGAATAGGTGGTCTCAATTATGCATGCGGCAGAGTTCAAGCTGGGAGATACCTCAGCTATCAAGCCTCTTAAAGCCCCGGAGTCTTTAGTTAAGAAGCTCCACGAACGCATCGGGCTTAAAATCCCTGAGGATAAGCACACATACTTCCTGAGTAGACTTAGGGAGGAGTATAGGAAGAATAGAAATATCAAAATCGCCGTAGATACATGTGTACACTGCGGCGCATGTATAGACGCTTGTCCCACCTATTTAACCACCAAAGATGTGAAGAACTCGCCTGTGGGACGTGCTGAGCTCATTAGACGTGTATTGAAGAAAGGCTCTGTTACAGACGCCGACCTTGAGGAGATCTACACCTACTACTGGCAGTGTCTCACTTGTAGGAGGTGCGGCTATGTCTGTCCCTTCGGCATCGATCAAGCGGATATCACTAGGTTTGTCCGTGGCGTGTTGTATGAAATTGGGATGGTAAACAGATTTGCGGCTATGACGATAGACGCCCACGAGACTAGCGGCAATGCTATGAGGATAACGCCGGCGGCTGCAGTTAATATATTGAACTACTTCGCAGAAGAGATAAAGGCCGAGAAAGGCGTCGAGGTTACTTACTATGTATACCGCCACGACCAGAAGAAGATGATAAAGTTTGTCGGCAAAAACGCAGTGGGCGAAATACCTAGAGACAGCCCCGAGTGGCCCGAAGCGATCCTTTTCCCCTCCTCTGCAGATCTCTTCCTCAACACAGAGACTCTCAAAGGCTATCTCACATTTCTAAACGCTGTAAAAATAAGATTTGCCGTCCACACCGGATGTACTGAGGTGGCGAACTTCGGGCTATGGACTCACGAGAAACACATGGAGTACATCGGCAACATATACTACAACGCCGCGAAAGAGCTCGGAGCAAAATATGCGATATTCGGCGAGTGCGGACACGGCTGGAGGGCGTTTAAAAACGTAGTGGCTCCGAGGCTTGAGAAGGATGGCATCAAGGTCTACCATATACACCATCTCGTTGTCAAGGCTATTAAGGAGGGCAAAATAAAGCTGGATCCTGAGGCCAACGGAGATAAAGTGTATATGTACCAGGACCCATGTCAGTATAGCAGAGGCGGCGACCTCTACGAGGAGCCGCGGTTTATTATAAGCCGCGTAGTAAAGAGGTGGGTCGAGTGTCCGCAGAACCGCCAGCTCAACTGGTGTTGCGGCGGCCAGGCAGGCATGCTTGCGGACGAGATGAAGCCTCTGAGGCTCCAGTACGGAAGGCTGTGGTACGAGTGCGTCATTAACGCAGGCGCACAACACGTCGTAAGACCGTGTTCGATGTGTAAAGGTACTTTAAATGGTATAATTGGCGATCTTAACAAAATGTATGGACGTAATATAACATATGGCGGGCTGATGGATCTAGTATATAGAGCACTTGTAATTTAGTATACATTTTGTACACAACGAATACTTTTTTATCTTTCTCAACAAGCAACATAAGAATAAGATATTTGTAGCTCTATTATTTAGCGGCATTATGGCATATGAAGCTCCCGACCATTTTACAATTAAAATTTTAGACACTGTACTTAGCGAGGAGCTTAGGGGGGAGCCGGGTGTAACGCCATATCAAATAATGCGGAAACTTGGACTGTACCCCTCCTTCCTCTATAAAAATATCAAAGTCTTAGAAAGACGTAACTATCTAGTCTGTAAAGAGGCGGGGAGAGGTAAAAAATGTTCGACAACAGTTGGCGGGTTGTTAGCTTTTCTAAAAGTTGTAAAAGACTACGACAAGTATGTGTATCTATTCTTTAGAAAGCTGGGTTTTGGCTCTCCTCCTATGGATTTGAGAGATGCAAAAACACTTCTCTCACTTATTATAGACGGTGGTACAACTCCAAAAGATATTTACGATTTGTTTGTATGGAGTCTTCTACATTGTGAAAATAGTGTTGTAGCTAAATTTTTAAAGGCGCTCTCGGGCATTTTGGGTATTACGTTAGTAATGACGCCGCATATGGTGTATGTAAAAAGGAATGGCACGGAGATTTGTACATGTAGGTATAGTAACTGTGGACTTGAAATGTGTAAGTTGAAATTGGCGGTGAGAGAATTTTTGGAGATTCAAAAAAGCTAAGATTTCTTTTCTTTAAGAAAGTCTAGATAGGGCTCTTTTAAGTCAACCATGGCGTTTACTATTAGTTCTACTAAGCCTCCGTAATGGATATTATAGAGCTCGGTGGCTCTGTAGTGAGCTAATACGTCTCTGATAGCGCCTTTACAATTGGAACAAGGCGCACATACATACTTCGGTATTTTTGGATCTAATACATCTTTGAACGCTTCTAGTATCTGTTTAAACTTCATCCTGCTGGCAACTTTATTTCTCCATTCGGGGAAGTTTAACGACTGCATTATCGCAAACCCACTCCCACCGCCACAACAATAGTTATACACGCCATGTGGCTCCATCTCTCTAAACATAGGTGCTATTTTCCTTAAGATCTCTCTCTGCGGCTCTACAATACCTGAAAGCCTCACCATGTTACATGGGTCGTGTAGAGTCACAGGAAAGTTGTTTTTCGAGGGGTCTAAGTTCAGCTTGTTGCTCATGACGATATCTCTCAACAGCGGCAGAGCGCTTTCCCGCGGTATTCTGTTCTCGTCTGTGAGTATTCTGTCTGCAACCACAACGAGAACTTTAGCGGCGTGTCCACACTCTCCTATTACTATCTTCTTAACTTCAAGCTTGCGGGCGATTTCTATGTGTTTTAGAGCTATTCTAGCTAACTGTACGTCGTCATACCATGCGCCGTAGTTAACTACGTCGTATCCCAGAGGCTCGCTACTTAACGTCCAGCTTAAGCCCGCCTCTTCGAATATTATGGCGAAGGCAGCGACGTTCTCAGGCCAGGATAGAAATTCGCCGGCGTTGTGGATTAATAATATGTCTGCACCTTTCTGGTCAACGGGTATTTTTATCCTCTTGCCGGTTTTTTCGTATATGAAGTCTTCTAAGTATTTTACCATTTTTAACAACGCCTTGGGAGTCATTCCTGTTGATGAGCCTACTTTTAGGTGTTGTACTGTGCCTTTTTCGTGGAGATTTTTCGGAGCTATGCCAAGTTCTTGGGAGAATAATTTTCTTATCTCTCTTGCGATCAAGCCGTTGTCTATGCCAAGCGGACACACTTGGACACAACGTCTACATAAGGTACATCTATATGCCAGTTCAGCAAGTCTCATCAAGGTGAATATATTTAGTTCTATATCTCCTCCGGGTTTTTTAGCTATGTACTTATTGTATATCCTCCGCAGAACCTCTGCTCTATATGTCGGCCTATAGATGTCTTTCCTGCCGCTGGCTATATATATGGGGCATGCCTCTGCACAGTTTTGACATTTTGCACAGTATTCTAGTGATAAGAGTAGCGGTTGGAGAAACGTCCAGTTGCTCTCTCTAGAAGTCAGCTTTTTCAGCCCTTCGAGAAACTTCTGTATAAGTCTCTCCTCTTCTTCTTTAGTCTTCGGCTTCCACGGCAGATCTATAGCGATATAGCCGTCGAGCTCTGTTACATAGGTTTCTTCCCACTCTGGCTTTGGCGTTGTTAAGGGGGGCTCTGAGCTTGGCTTGTCGTAGGGCGGCGGGAGGGGCATTAGATCTCCTAGCTTTAGTTGAACTAGCCTTTTGACCGGTTTGCTTATATCGTTAATCTTAACTACTTCCTTACGGCTCATAGCCCTGCTGCGTTTTTCTCCCATGTTTCTCCTGACCTTATGTGAGGCGCCGACCACCTCAATGGGAGTCTTAAAAGTTCACTTATTCTGCCGTCTAACTGGCCTGTGTTAGGCTCATCGTCCCAAAGAATTTTGTGATATGTGAAGTATTTTCCTATGAAGTGTGTTATTTTAGAAAACGGTATATATATGAGAAGTAGTTGTATTAGTGCTATATTCACCGTTGTTATAGTGGGTAGGGGCGGGGGTTGTGAAAATGTAACTAGGCTTAGCATAAACTTTCTAGCTAAGTCAAAGGCGGGGTCGTAAATCCAAGCGGCTAGGCCTGTGGCTACAGTTATTAACACTAGGACTGTGTTTAAATAATCGGGCCAAGTTGTATAGTCTCTCAGCACGGGATCTGACAGTCTTCTAATGAGAAGCCCTATGCCACCTATTATTGTCATTATGGCGCCTAGACCGCCGGTTATCAACGTGGCATAGTATAAGAAGTACGCCCAGGGGTTGCTTGAAGGTATTTGCACACCTAGCGACATAGTTATCGCACTGAGGAAAAGCGCAAGGAACCACACTAATATTAAGTATATTCCGAAATGGAAAAACCATGATAAAAACCATAGTCTCTTATTCATTAGGTATATTCTTTTTATAAAGAGCATTTCTTCTAACATTTCTTTTAGCTCTCCTATTTTTGTAACTTCGCGTGTTTTTTTAGCCCAGTCGACTTCTTCTAGGTAGCTACCGCCGTATTCAGCTTTTTTTTCATGTGAAACTGGATATAGCTCCCATCTGAGATGAATAGGCATAGAGGCCCAACGACTCCATTTATGTATGATGCCTATTATAAATATTGTGAATGTTACATATGATATATAAAGCATTATTGATTCTATGTTATATGACATGACAAACTCTCTTTATTTTAAATAAAAATATTATTACACAAATTTATGAAACTGTTGTTACTGCAGTCAGTGTAACAAATTCTTATAATAGAAGTCCTCGGAGTTTATGTGATCCCGCGCGTAGTCATCTCATCTTTCAGAGGTATGTCTGGGAAGACTATTATCTCTCTTGCATTGATATATGGCCTCTTTAGGCAGGGGCTTAGAGTTGCCCCCTTCAAGGTGGGGCCCGACTACATCGATCCTAGCTACCACGCGGCGGTTGCTGGGAGGCCCAGCAGAAACCTCGACGTGGTTTTGATGGGAGAGAGGGGGGTGGTGGAGCGTTTTGTGAAATTTTCAAGGGGGGCGGACGTAGCCGTTGTGGAGGGCGTGTTGGGTCTCTACGACTCCTTCGACGGCGTTTCTGAGCTGGGCTCCACGGCGCAGGTCGCTAAGCTTCTTAAGGCCCCCGTGGTGCTTGTGCTAAATGGGGAGAGGGTAAACAGAACTCTTAGAGCCGTGGTGAGGGGGCTGAGGCAGTTTGACCCAGAGGTCAAGATACCCGGCGTTATTTTGACAAACGTGACGAGGAGCCAGGCGGAGAAGCTGAAGAAGTCCCTTCCCGAGGAGGGGGTGGAGGTGCTGGGGGCTGTGCCAAAGAGCGAGAAGCTGGCGGAGGTCTTCTCCTACAGACACCTCGGCCTCACGCCGGTGGGCGAGAGAGGCGATGTCCCCAACATAGTGGAAGCTCTCGTGAAATACGTCCTCCCCAACATAGACCTAGACGCCGTCGTGGCCTTGGCGAAATCGGCGGGCGATCTGCCCTATGACGCCGACGAGGGGGGCGAGACGCCGCGGGGGACGTGTAGAGTCGGCATCGTCTTCGATAGGGCCTTCACCTTCTACTACCCCGAGGTCTTCGAGGAGGCTAAGTCGCTGGGGGAGGTGGTGTTTCTAGACTCGCTAAATATGCAGGAGCTGCCCCCGGTGGACGTGGTCTTCGTAGGCGGGGGGTTCCCCGAGACCTCCGCCGAGGAGCTGGAGAGAAACAGAGCCTTTAGATCCGCCCTCTTGAGATACGTCGAGCGGGGCGGCAAGCTGTACGCCGAATGCGGCGGCCTTATGTACCTCACCTCCTCCATCGTGGTTGGGGGGTCTGAGTACGAGATGGTGGGCGCCGTAGACGCCGTCACGGTCATGTTGAAGAGGCCGGTGGGGAAGGGGTACGCCTGGGGGGTTGTGGAGGGGAGGACCCCCGTCGCGCCGGTGGGGACCAAGCTCGTGGGGCACGAGTTCCACTACTCCAAGATCGTGTTGAGGGAGAGAGTGGAGACGGCCATTAGGCTGGAGAGGGGGGTTGGAATTGGCGGCGGTATAGACGGCGTTGTGAAGGGCAACATGCATGCGCAGTATCTCCACATACATCCCTACACCTACAGCGTGTTGAGGGCGCTATGCCGCTCTACGTAGTGGGGGCTGGCCCAGGCGACCCCAAGCTCTTGACGGTGAGGGCTAGGGAGCTACTTGAGCAGGCTGACGTGGTGGCATACGGCGATCTCGTGCCGGAGGAGGTGGTGAAGATCGCGGGGAGGGCGCGTGTTGTAAAGATAGGCCATAGGAGGGTGGAGCACGACGCCGCTGTGGACGCCCTGATTGAGGAGGCGCGGCGGAGCACCGTGGTGATTTTGAAAAACGGCGATCCGACGATATTTGGGAGGGGGGTCAAGATATGTAAAACGGCGAAGGAGAGGGGGGTGCCCTGCGAGGTTGTACCCGGCGTCAGCTCTTTTACGGCCGCGGCCGCCCTCTTCCAGATTGAGCTTACAGACGGCGAAAGTCTTAGACACGTAGCCCTCCTCTCCTATCCCCACTTCTCGGCGGACGTCTTGAGGGAGGTTAAGGCCGACACCGTGGTCATATTCATGATGGGGGATAGGCTGGGGGAGGTGGGCCAGGTGCTGGCCCAGGTTTGCAACCCCGAGAGGGTATACCTCTGCGTGGGGGTATCCACTGGAGGCCGTTGCGAAGAGGTTGCCCTCGAAGTCTTGGGGAAGAAGAGGAGCCCGAGACCGGCGCTTGTCATAGCCCAGCGGTGTAGATTTTTAACCTAGGTGGTTTGTTTTTGGGCGTGAGGGGCCACGGCCCTCTCCGTGTTAGGCGGGAGCACTACCTGGAGGCGATATACATCTTGGGCGAGGGGGCGAGCCTCTCTAGGGTGGCGGGGATGTTGGGGGTTAAGCCGAGTAGCGCGCTTAAGGTGGTGAGGGAGCTTGAGGCGGAGGGTCTGGTGGTGTATAGGGGGCGGGGGGCGTGCGGTTGACTGAGGAGGGGCGGAGGAGGGTTGAGGAGATGAATAGGGTCCACGCGGCTCTCGCCGAGTTTTTCAAGCTGATCGGCGTGCCGCCTGAGGTGGCTGAGGAGGAGGCGGAGAAGCTTGAGCACGTGGTGAGCCCCGTGGTGGTGAGGAGGATCGAGGCTCTGTCTGAGGCGCTTAGGAGGCTTGGGGAGGTGTTAAAGGGAGTAGAGGTCGAGAGCGATCGCCGCGGCTGTGGCGGCCAGCGCGGCGGCTCTCCCGGCGGGGGCTAGGTGTTTCCAGGTCCAGGCGGTTATTAGGGCGAGGTAGAGGGGTAGGGTTAGGGAGAGGGCGTACTGGCTGTACACTAGGAGGTCTAGGGGGCTGGCTCCTGCGGCGAGCGCCGCGGCGGCGGGCAGGGCGTTGACGGCCCTCGCGGCTAGCCTCGTCTGCCACTTCTCGAGCCTCCTGCCCGTTATGTATCTGGCGGCTAGGGCGCCGGCTTCCGCGGAGACGGCGGAGGCGGAGAGGGAGGACAGGAGTAGGGCTGTGGAGAAGAGGACCGCAGACGCCGGGCCGTAGAGGGGGGCCAGCACGTTGGGGACGGCGGCTAGGTCCACCTCTCTTCCCCCTAGGGCGGCCGCCGCCGTTATCTGTATCGCCGCGTTTATCAGCGAGGCGCCCGCCAGGTTGGCCACGGTCTGGTCTCTGTGCCACCTCCTGGGGAGGCCCTTGGCGAGGTGGGAGTGGAGGATGAGGGCGTGGGGCATCACCGTGGCGCCCAGTATGGCCGCCGCCACGACCCCCGCCCCGTTGTCCAGCTGGGGCGTGACGCTGTGTTTCAGAACCTCGCCCCAGTTCACGCCGACGATGGCCAGCTCCGCCAGGAAGCTCAGCCCGACCGCCGCCACCATGCCGCCGATTACGGCCGAATAGAGGCCGCGGCGGTCGGCGATGAGGGCCAGAAGAGCCACGTCTACGAAGCCGAGGAGGGCCGCCTCGGCGAAGCCGAGGCCCAGGAGTATGTGAAGCGCAATGATGAGGCCCATGTACTCGGCCATGTCTGTGGCTAGGACAACGGCGACGAGGGGCGGGGCCAGCGCCGGCTTGAACCTCTTTAGCCTTGTCTCAAAAAGCTCGAGGAGGCCCCCCTCCTTTATCCCCAGGAGGCCGGCGAGGTACTGGAAGTATATCGCCATGGCTCCGCTTAGCCACACGACCCAGAGGAGGTCAAGGCCGAAGCGGCTACCGGCCGCTATGTTGGCCCCCCAGTTGCCTGGGTCTATGTAGGCCACGCTCACGATGGTGGCCGGCCCTATCAGCCTGAGAAGACCTCTCACAGGTTAAGAGCCGTCCTCCCTATAAAAACTTAGCCTAGGCTAAAAAGGGGGCCGCAAAGGAGCATCGGAGCCAGCCCCGGCGCCCCCCTTAAAGCCGCGCCTCACGCGAGACGGCGGCTGTGGAAGACGCTCGTGAGGCAGATCGGCGGGGGTGATACAGAAAACGCCGGACGGCTCTCAGCCTCGTCCTGGCGAACGCCTAAGGTGAGCTTTTAAGGTGCGGCGGGTTTGGGCGCCTCTGCTTATACACATCGGCGTGTTCTGTTTCCTATAGGAAACAGTTCTCCGCTATATCTGTTTCTCACGAGAAACAAATTTTAGGGTGTATATTACTACGTGGAGCGCGTCTTTAGAGAGGTGGTGGAGGAGTGGCTCAGCTGGAGGCCTCCCCCCATGGTGGAGAGGGAGCTGGAGCTTCCTCTAGAGGCGGGCTTGGCCACGGCGGTGGTGGGGCCGAGGCGGGCGGGTAAGACATATCTCCTGTACCAGCTGGCGGCGAGACGCGGGGGGGCGCTCTACATCAACTTCGAAGACGTGAGATTCGTGGGCTTGAGGCCGGGGGACTTCAGCGCGTTTCTGAAGATCTTGGCGGAGCGAGGGGGCTTCCAGCTCCTGCTCCTAGACGAGGTGCAGAACGTCCCCCACTGGGGGAGGTGGGTCAGATCTCTGCTGGATAGGGGCTATCTGGTGGCGGTGGCCGGCTCGACGTCGAAACTAGGCGCCAGGGAGGTGCCGACGGAGCTGAGGGGGAGGTATCTATCCCGCCTCCTACTGCCCTTCTCCTTTAGGGAGTATCTGAGGGCCGTGGGGATACCGGCGTCGGCGGGGCACGCCCCGGCCTCCCGAGGCAGGCTACTGGGCGCGCTGAGGGACTACCTGGAGCGGGGCGGCTACCCCGAGGCCGTCTTAAGGCCTCAGCTGGCGCGGGAGCTCTTGAGGACGTACCGCGACACGGTGGTCTACCGCGACGTCGTGGAGAGACACAGGGTCAGAGACGCCAGGGGGTTCGAGGTCTTTCTCTCCATGGTGGAGTCCAGCTTCTGCAACGTCTTCTCGATATCCTCAGCCCACAGGAGGCTGGCCTCCCTGGGGCTGGAGAAGAGCAAGAAGACGCTGGCCAACTACCTAAAGTACCTCGAGGAGGCCTTCTACGTGGTGGCCGTCCCCAAGTGGGGGCCCGGCAAGACGCCGCTGACGCAGCCCCACAAGATCTACCCAGTGGACCCCGGCTACATACCCGAGGGGCAGATCGGCAGAAAGATGGAGGCGGCGGTGGCCGTGGAGCTCCTCCGGAGGGGCGCGAAGTTCTACTACTACAGGGGGAGGAGGGAGGTGGACTTCGTGGTGGAGGGCGAGCCGCCCCTCTTGATTCAGGTGACCTACGCCTCGGCGCCCGATGAGGTCGACAGAAGAGAGCTTGATGCCCTCTCCGAGGCCGCGGCCGCCGTTGGGGGAAGACCGCTGTTGATCACCTGGGACCTAGAGGGCCATATCGCGCGGGGCGGCCTTAGAGTCGACGCGGTGCCGCTCTGGCGGTGGCTGTTAGGCGGCTCCTCATGGCGCTCGTCAACGCTATAGCCGACCCTGAGATAGAGAGGGGCATGAAAAAGAGGGTGGGAATATCGGCCTCTACCTAGCGACTAGGCAGCCAGGCGGCGGAGGGTCAGATCCCTTCTCTCAACAGATCGGGAGGGGCGTATCTCACCTTCGAGACCAAAAGCGCCGCGGCTAGGCTCAACGCGGCGGCCCACCCCGAGATGCTCACAGCCAGCGCCCAGGCGGGCACATCTAAGGCGTTTGAGCTCGTGATGGCGGCGTACGGCCTTTCTAGCCCGGCGTATGCCGTGATAATAAGGGCCTGGGCCGCCGTGAATGGGTTGGCCGCAAGAGATAGAGGGCTGTGCTCCACATAGAGATAGCTATAGTAGAAGAGCATGTTGAAGATCAGCGGGGTGAAGGGGAGCCAACTGGCCGCCTTAACAGCCTTCAACGCGAGGAGAGATAGGAGGAAGAGAAGAGCCGCCGCAAACGCGGTAAACACCGCCACCGCCCCGGCCGTATGGAGCAGAGCCAGCGCGTCCTTTGGAGCTACGTCGGCTAAAGAGACCGAGATCCCGCTGTCTTTTAAGCCGCGCCACATGAGCAACCAGTTGGCCGTCCCAACCGCCGCCACCAAGATGAGGCTTGTGGTAAACATCGCGCCGTAGTATGAGGCCACGTATTTCAACGGCCTCAGTCTCCCGAAGCGGAGCAGATAGGGCACAGCCGCAGTGCTGTAGATCATGGAGTACAACAGGGCTACGGACACAGCGGCGACCACCGTGATCACAACGCTGTCGAGCCAGCCTGCGACATAGGACCTGGCGTACTGAGCGGCGTAGGGCGACTTGGCGATGCCCTTGGTGAAGATAAACGCGCCCATCGCCACCCAGAAGAGAGACCAGAGACCTCCCCACAGCAACACCCACCTGTTCTTCAACGTCCTGACCACTAGATATCTGGCGAGGCCCATGGCTACTCCGCCAGGCCGTAGATCCTGTTCACCGTGCCCATCTCGCCGAACTTAACCCCGGCGCCCTTGACTACCGAGTACTCCACGCCGCCCACCTTAAGCGTTAGGAGAGCGCCGCCGGCCCTCCCTCTGACCAGCCCCGAGGCCAGCAGATCGTCGACTGAGACGGGGCCGTAGAGTCTGCCCTCCAGCATGAAGTAGGCGTCCCAGCCCCTCATGGCCTTGAGGGCGTCGAGGTCGTGGGTGGCGACGATTCCAGACTCCCCGCGCTCCACCAGAAGCTTCAACACGACGCTCCTCCTCGCGGGATCCACGTTCTCGAAGGGCTCGTCCACCAAGATGGTCTTCGGCCTAGAGGACAGGGCGAGGGCGAGCCTCACAAGAGACCACTGGCCGGCCGAGAGGGCGTGCACCGGCCTCCTCATGACCTCGCGCCCCAGCCCCAGCCGCCCCATGAGGGCCTCGAACTCGCCCCGGTCAACGCCCTTCAAGTCCTCAAACACCTCCAGGAGCCCCGCCACGTCGTAGGCAATGCGGTATATCTCGGGGAGATTCGACGAAACTGTGTGGAGCCCCCTGGCGGAGTCCACCTCAACGCCGTCGATCTTGATGCTACCCTCGTAGGGGATCACCCCGCTTACAGCCCTCAACAAGGTGGTTTTCCCAGAGCCGTTGGGCCCCAGTAGCACCGCCTTTCCCACCACCTCGGCCCCCTCCGCGAGGACCTCGAAGGTCCCCGCCCTCACCTTCACGCCCCTAATCTCGATCATGTGTAGTGAGAACAAGGCGATATAAACAGCTCTCGGAAGTTCAGAATTATGAACAGGCAAGGCGCTTATAAATAGAGCTCCACCTGGAGAGGTGGATGCCACAAGAGCAATTCTGGAGGAGAGCCTGGCGGTGTCGAGGAAGATCCTCAGAAGGGAGCTGAGGAAGGCGTTGGGGCTTTACTATGCGGCGTGGGGCACCTACCCAATGGCCGTGGTGGTTCTCTACTATGTCGTGGAGAAACTAGTCGCTGGAGCTCCCGAATCCGCAGTTGCGCTCTCCGCCGCCGTCCCCTACATTGTCCTCACGGGGAGGATCTTCGCGACCTTCTTCAAGGCCATGAGACTCCCATCGAGGCGCCGCAAGGGGGGGATCGCGTGGTCGATCATGATGCTAGCCTACTTCGCCGTCCTGCTCTTCGCCATGGCGTTCATAAAAACGCTGGCCTTCGCAACCGCAGCCGCATACGCCGCCAGCGTAGCCCTCCTCACGTATCTCCTCTTCCGGAGCAACGCCACGGAGCCCAGGTGGTACGACCACCTAGCCCTCATATCCTTCTCGGCGCTTCTCCCACTCGGCGTATACGTCGTGGCGCTCTACTACGTCATCGGAATTATTTGGGTCTACGCCGGCGTTAAGTCCCTCCTCGACGCGATGGAATGACCGAGTTCGACGAGCTGATGAGGCTCCTGGGGACAAGGGCGCTCTCCAGCGGCGTGAGGCTGGGAATACTGATCGCTCTGTACGTGGTAGACGGCTACATAACCTTCTCCGACCTCCAGAGGGCCCTCGACCTCCCCAAGAGCACCCTCCACGAACATCTCCAGATCCTAGCCGAGGAGGGCTACATAGAGTACAGGAGGGCTATCACCGAGAGGGGAGTCAGAGCCGTAGCGAAGATCACCGACAAGGGGAGGGGCATCGTAAGGCGCTACCTAGACCTACTAAGGCGCATATACCAGAAGCAGGGGGAGCCCCCATAGCAGTATGTACCTCGCCACCACGCCCAAGCCCCTCGCCCACGTCCCCACAGCAAGATACCCCAGTTGGGGTTTTGGCCGGCGGCGCACGGCCCGCCTCTAACCATGCCGAGGCGCCTCGTGAGACGCCCCCACCACGTCGGTAAATGCACACATCTACAAACCGCCTGCGTCGAAAGCGCAGTGCTTTACTCGCCGAGTACGCCCCACCGACCGCCCCCGGCGGCCCTCTACACGCTGGAGATGTCCCAGCCGAGGGCGGAGAGGGCCCGTTGAGATCTCCCGCCGCGTGCCAGCGCAATCCTACGCGACGGCAACCCCTTCACCGCACTTCACTCGTTGCCTACACTACTCTTCTAGGAGTTGGGGGGCGAAGCCAGCCGTCTGGGGCCGGGTGCTTGGCCTGGGCGCCTCGGGCAAGCTGCCCCCAGGGCGCCCTCAGGCGCGGTGCTGTTGAGGGTGGGGAAAACGATTTATATTCGTGAGCCAACGCCAAAGTGTGATGTCTGTTGACCGCGACGTCTTGAAGAGGGTGGTGCTGGATCTGCTGAGGAGCGATGAGGAGTTTAGGCTGGCAGTCGCCGGCTTGATCGGGCTAGGCGCGGTCTTGGAGGAGCTTAGGAAGCTGAGAGAGGACTTCAACAGGTTTACCAAAGAGCAGGCGGAGAGGTGGGCGGAAAACGAGAGGAGATGGGAGGAGAACAACAGGAGATGGGAAGAAAACAACAAGCGGTGGGAGGAGGCGTATAGGAGGTTTGAGGCCATCGAGCTGGAGCTGAAGAGGCTGAGGGAAGACTTCAACAAGTTCGTTGAAATGGAGGAGAGGAGGTGGGAGGAGGCGGAGAACAAGTTTAGGTGGCTCATGAGCGCCCTCGACGACATCCGGAGGGCTTTGGGGGGCGGCTTTGAGTACTACACGGCGAGGGTCGTTGGCCTACTGCTTAGGGAGAGGGGGGTGGAGTGCGACGTCAGAGTTAACGTGACGTTGCCTATCGACGGCTTTAAGGAGGTGGATCTGATATGCTACGACCCGTTGGTCGTAGGCGAGGTGACGGTTGCCGTGAGGAGCATAGAGGAGGCGGAGAGGGAGGTTGGAAAACTGCTTGAGGCGGAGAGGGCGGCGGAGAGGTTCACCGGCCGAAAGACCTACATGAGGGTCCTCGCCGTCGAGTTCGCAAGCCAAGACGTCGCCGAGTACCTACGCAGAAAGGCCCAGGAGATGGACATACTGCTCCTCCTAGGGAGGGAGTACGAAAAGCTCTAACCAGCTAGTTGTGATGAGGCGACCCGTTTATGACTGGTGACGTGCTTTCCCCTGGCTGACCACCGGCACTCTGAGGGCTTGCTCTAGGAAGATCTTGTCTTCCCGCCTAAGCTTGACCTTAACCGCGACCCGCCGGCCGTCGAAGTGGGGGTCGGCCCCCCTGTAGCCCCTGTGCTCTAGGAAGTCTCGCACGTCTTCCACGTCTACCTCCAGGACGCCGCCGCATGGGCCCCAGCTACACAGGGCGCATTTCTGGCCGTGGGCGAGGACGTTGGAGGCGCAGGAGGCGGGGAGCACCTCGAAGCCCCACCTCCTCGCGGCCTCAGCCAGCCTCCCCTTGGGGTACCTGATTGGGATCTGCCTCCCCTCCTCCAGCCTGCGTACATACGGCGTGATGTCTACGCCGAAGGATCTGAGCCTGGCGGCTATAGCCGGCGTGGCCCGTAGCGTGCCGAAAACCACGCGCCTAATTCCTGCGTCCCACGCCAAGGCCAGAAGCCGCTCTAGGCCGCGGTCGGTGACCCCCGGCACCACAGGCCTCACGAAGAGGGTGGCCGAGCCGCCCCTCTTGACGAGCTCCCCGGCTCCTCTGATCCTCTCAACGGGCTTAGGCGCCTTCGGCTCCAGCCTCCCCTCCACGTCGGTCACGCTGATTAAGACGTCCGCCCTGTACTTGGCCAGCTCGGGGGGAGGGGGGTACTTCGTCGCCACCTGGACGGGGTTGCCTAGGTGCTCCACGAAGGCCGCGATGTAGCCGAGCGCCAGCTCCCTTGTCTCTGGGAGGAAGGGCTCTGTGACTGAGCCCACGGCTACTAGAGTGCCCAGCTCCCCCACGGCGACGTGGGGGTTCGCCGCTATGGCGTAGGCCATCTCCAGAGGCGTGAGGGGGTACGGCTTGACGGAGCCGGGGAAGCCCATGTCGTAGATGTAGCAGTAGGCGCAGGCCAGGGGGCACCCAACCCCGGTGTGGACGGTGATTCCGCAGGGCCTCGGCGGCCTCCTCGCGTGGTGGTCGCGCCTTGCTTTCCCCACGTCTTCCAGTAGAGCGGCGAGCTTCTCCAAGACGGCGGCTTTCCTCCGCCAAGCCTCCACGGCGCTACCTCAACGCCCTCTTCACCAGCTCGGCCTTGAAGCCGCGGATCACCTCCGCTATCTTTATCCCGGCGGGGCACTGCGTGTCGCACGCGCCGCAGGCTAGACAGGTCATGACAGACCTGTAGGCCTCCCCCGAGAGGAGCCCGTCGGAGTTGGCGATTATGTGCAGGCGGCCCCGGGGGCCGTAGTGCCTCATCCGGTACAGCCGGTAGGTGGGGCACACCATCTCGCAGAAGCCGCAGTGTACACACCTCGTAGCCTCCGCCCTGGGCTCCATCACTCCAGCACCTCAGCTAGGTGGTACAGCTCTATCCGCCCGCCGGAGGCCCTCCTCAGGTTTATGTAGCAGATGGGGCACTGGACCACCACCTTGTTGGACAGGCGGGAGAGGTCCCTAACCCTCGCCTCCGCTATCTTCCGCGCCACCTCCGGAAAAAGCGACTCGATAGGCCCCCCGCAGCACTGGGCCGTCTCCCTCCCAGTCACATAGGGGTCCTCCACGGGCTCGCCGGCGGCCAGCAGCTTCCTAACGGCGTCGTACCTCCCGAGAAACCTCGCGTAGAGGCACGAGTCGTGTATGGCGAACCCCCTCTGCGTGACCCCGACCGGCTTCACGAGGTCGATGTAGCTCACCACCTCCACGTCGAAGTCCACATACTGGGGGTAGACCTTCTCCAGGAGGTGGTGGGTGTGGGGGTCCACGGTGATGACCCTCCTCACCCCCCGCTCCCTGAAGTACTGCGCCACCTTTTTCGCATAGGCGGCGAAGTCGTCCACCAGCCCCAGCTCGTAGAGGAGGGCCCCCGAGTAGACCTCCCTGTCAAGGAGGCCGAACTCCACCCCGCTCCTCCTCAAGAGCCCATATATCTTCCTCACCACCGCGTCAGCCCTCTCCACCTCCTCCCTCTCCGGCTTCAGGAGGAGGCCCCCAAAGGCCCTAGCCGCAAAAGCCGCGAGGGAGCTCCTAACGCCGCCCCTCGCCGCGCCGTACTTCTCCAGGGCCTCCACGGCCTTCTCCACCACGGGAGCTAGGTGGTACATACAGGAGGTGTAGAGGACTGTGGAGCGTCCACCCCCCACCTCCAGCCCCCTCTTCCAGCCCTCGCAGATGTCCCCCTCGACGGGAAAGGGGAGCCAGCTCCTCTCGAGAGACTCCACCACGATCTCTCGGAGCTTGGAGATCCAATCGACGCTCACGTTCCGCAAGAAGAGGAGGTTTATAAATGGCTACGAGAGGACCGCCGCCAGGTTCTTAGCCGTCTCGGCGGCGATCCTCCTCAGCGCATCTCTGACGAGGGAGGGCGCGAGGGAGGCGGCGAGCCCCCTCGCACTGCCCTCGAAGCGCCACCTCACCAGCGACCCCCCGCCCCCGCCTGGCTGGACGTCCACTGCGATTTTGAAATCCGCCGTGGTCTGCATCCCCTCCGCCCTCCCCACGACGACAACACCATCTCTCCTCACCTCGGCATATCTAAACCTCGCCTTCATCTTGCCAGAAAGGTGGCCCAACCTCACGGCCGCCTCCCCCACATACTCCCCCCCTGCCTCCCTCACCTCGCCAACGCCCGGGATAAGGCGGGCCACTGCCGCCGGGTCGCTAAGGACCTTAACCACCTCCTCCGGGGGCTTGCCAACCGCGAACTCGCCCGACTCAACCACCTGCACGCCACCATGAGACGCCGGATTTATATAGATGCCCGCCGCGACGCGTGGCCGTGCGACACGCGGCTATGGAAAACAGAAAAGCCTTAGGCGACAGGGCATAGATCTCGCTAAGTCTTACCGTCTATCCAGGCCGTATTTGTCGCCACGCGTATTGAGGCCCATCGCCCACGTCCCTATCTGCGCGCAAGATGTCTCAGGCGTGGGGAGCAAAGCCAGCCTCCCGGGGTGCCCCCCACCGCCGTAGGCATACGGCATTGTTCAAGCCCTTTGCCAGCGTCCACGGAAAAGGGAGATGCCGTTTCTTGATGCCAGGATGTTCTACAACTGTTCATAAGGCACATATGCTCACTTCTGTTGTGATGAGTAGGTTGTCCAGAGTGGTGAAGACTGCCGAGTTCGCTGAACATTTTCCTGGAAAAACTTAAAAAAACCGTTCATTTCTTTATACATGCCGGATCCAAACCCGCTTCTACATGTAAGCGCGTTGGGGATATATTTCCACGGCGTGTTTATATCGCTGACTTTTGGCCTGCCGGTGGCGATCGGCATAATGCTCTGGAAGTGGTGGAGGACCGGCGACAAGGACTACTACAAGGCGGCCCGCTTGATGACCGCAGTCCTCGGCGTAAACTTCGCCCTCGGCGCCATCACGGGCACCCTTGTGGAGTTCGGGCTTGTCCAGATCTGGCCCGGCGTAAACTTGGCGATAGCCACCTTCGCCTTCGCCCCCCTAGCTCTTGAGCTTATAGCCTTCGCCAACGAGATCGCCTTCCTGGTCCTGTTTATAGTTACGCTGGGCAGGGTGAGGCCGCCGGTCAGCATGGCCATCCTCGCCCTGTATGCGGCCTTCGCCTACTTCTCCGGCGTCTTGATCACAGCTGTGAACAGCTGGATGCAGGCGCCCTGGGGCACAGGCCCCGTGGCGAAGGCGCTGTATCCCTTCATGCCGGAGTACGGCCCCACCGCCGTGGACGTGCCCAAGCTCGTGGCCGTGAAGCTCGCAGCCGTGGCCACGGGCCAGCCCATCTCGCTCATAGTTGAGAAGCCCGGCGTGGCTAAGGAGGTGGGCATAGTGCTCAAGGACCCGATGGTGGCTATGTACAGCCCATACGCCCTTGCATCGGTTTTCCACAACATCCTGGCGGCTATTTTGATAGGCATGGCAGTGGCGACGGCCGGCTGGGCCTATAGGTACTTCAAGACTGGGGACGCCAAGTACCTGAAGATTGTGAAGCCGCTCGCCGGGGCCTTCGCCGTGTTGTTCGTTATCCAGGCTCCGATCGTGGCCCACTTCATGGGCGAGATGGTGGTGGAGTACAACCCCACCAAGTTCGCGCTTATGGAGGGCGCCGAGAAGACCTTCACCGACCCCATCCTCGGCCTCATCGCCTACGGCGACCCCAACAAGCCCATCGTGGGCTTCGACCAGTTTAAACAAGCGTGCCTCAGCCACGGCAACAAGACTGTGGGCGATCTAGCCAAGGCGCTCGGCCTACCCTCGACGCTACAGTTGGCGGGCAAGTCCATCGACCTATCCGGAGTCGCCTCCGTCAAGCTGGCCGACCTGTGCCTCGCCGACGTCCAGAGGGCCGAGGCCTACATGCCGCTAATCCACACCACGTACTACACAAAGGTAGCATTCGCCATCATAGGCGGTTTGGCGGCCGCCGTCCTCTTCTTCTACTTCTACAGAGTGCCGGGCCTCTCCGCCATAGCCACAGCCATCGCCAAGTTGTTTGGAGACGAGAGGAGGAGGGTGTTTATACTGGCCCTCCTGCTGGTCCTCGGCACAGTCATCCCGGCTGTGGCTGGGTGGGCGGTGAGAGAGATCGGCCGCAAGCCATGGACGGTATACGGCCTGCTCTACCCCTCTGAGCTGGTGACGCCGGTGCCCTACGCCACAAGCCCCGGCTTCTTGGCTATTCTATACCTGGTGGTCCTGGCGGTGAACCTTGGCGGCTTGTACGCCATGTATCTGGTGGCCACTAGGGAGTACAAGTTCCTAGAACTTCTGAAGAAGGGCGCCGGGCAGAGCCCATGAACGAGGCGGTATTTGTCGGGTTCGTAGGGCTGGGGCTGTCCGTCACGCTACATATAATCTTCACCGCGATGACGCTCGGCACCGGCATAATCGCGGCTCTGTACAGGTGGATCGCGTACAAGAACAACGACGCGTGGGCCGAGCTGTTCGCCAGGAAGGCCTTCAAGGTGCTCATAGTGTCTGAGCTGTTCAGCGGCGTGTGGGGCACCATAATTACGGTCTTCCTCGCCGGCTTCTTCACCGCCGTCACCACTCTGGCTACAAACACGCTGTTTATACCCATCTCCATAGCGATAGCCTCCATAATGGTGAGGATACCCGCCATCGCCATCAGCTGGTACACATGGGGCAAGATATCCCCCAGGTCCCACTCCATCGTCATGTGGATAATGGCTCTATCCGGCTTCGGCATTCCCTTCGGCTTCCGCGCCATATTCGCCGAGATCAACCATCCACAGGCCATCGGCTACTACCTCCAGACTGGGGCAAACCCCGGCTGGATGGCCTACGGCAATCCGCTCTTCTGGACGCTCTACCTACATACGGTGGCCGCCGTCATATCAACCGGAGGCTTCGTGGTGGCCAGCCTCATGGCGCTTGAGAAGGACCCCCGCGGCGTGAAGGTCGGCCTCACATTCGGCTTCGGCCTGCTCACAGCCCAGCTCCTATTCGGGCCACTGTATTGGTATTCCCTCGGCGTCTACTCGCCGCTTCTCTACCAGGCGGTCAACTCCACCTTCCTGCCCATTTTCGCCGTGAAGCTAGCCGCCGTGGTTGCCCTACTGGCGCTGGGATACACGGCGCTTAGGGCGGCTAAGGCCGGCGCAGTCGCGCCGCATGTGAAGTTCCTCGGCCCCCTGGCCCTCTTCGTGGTGGCGCTCGGTGAGATACTCAACGACGGCGCCCGCTACCCCAACCTCGTGATCGTGGGCGACAAGGGTCTCCCCGCCGACCTCTTCGCCAACTTCTACATGGACATCCCGATGCCCGCCGTCAACGTAATACTGGCTTTTCTAGTTCTGGCGATAGTGGTGTTCACCACTGCCGCCTTCTACGCCCTATATAGGAGGTTCCTCGCCGAGGTGCCCACAGTGGAGTAACCCCCCCTTTTTCCAAAGGTTTATATATCCCACTTTTTCTCTATAGCTATGCCGGGGATTATGTAGAAGTTCTAGACACGACCCTCCGAGATGGCTCACAAGGCGCAAGCGTCTCCTTCACCCTCCAGGACAAGATAAGGGTCGCCCTTAAGCTGGACGAGCTGGGGGTGGACTATATAGAGGGCGGGTGGCCCTACTCCAACCCCAAGGACTACGACTTCTTCAAGGCTATGAGGGAGTACTCCCTCACGCGGGCGAAGCTGGCGGCCTTCGGGAGCACCAGGCGTAAAAACGTGCGGCCGAAAGACGACGAGAGCCTCAACTCCATCGTTAAGGCCGACGTGCCTGTTGCTGTCATATTCGGCAAGAGCTGGACCCTCCACGTGGAGAAGGTGCTGGAGACCACCTGGGAGGAGAACCTGTCCATGATCGCGGAGAGCGTGGAGTACCTGAGGGAGCACGGCATGGAGGTGGTGTACGACGCCGAGCACTTCTACCAGGGGTACCAGGAGGACCCCGAGGCCGCCCTCGCCTCCATAGAGGCGGCGTGGAGAGCCGGCGCCAGGGTGGTGGTCCTCGCCGACACAAACGGCGGCACCCCGCCGCATGAGGTGTACAGAATCACTGCCGAGGTGAGGAGGAGGTTCCCCGCCATGGCGCTGGGCGCCCACATGCACAACGACATCGGTTGCGCCGTGGCCAACACCCTCATGGCCGTGGCCGCCGGCGCTAGACACGTCCAGGGGACCGTCAACGGAGTCGGCGAGCGGACGGGCAACGCCGACCTCACAGCCGTCCTCCCAACGCTGGAGCTCAAGATGGGGTTTAGGGTTCTGCGGGACGAGCCGCCTCCCGTGAAGTACAGCCGCCTCAGGGAGGTGTCTAGGCTTGTCTACGAGGCGCTGGGGGCGCAGCCCAACCCCTACCAGCCGTACATAGGCGAGTTCGCCTTTGCCCACAAGGGGGGCGTCCACGCAGACGCCGTCATGAAGGTGCCGAGGGCGTATGAACACATAGACCCGGCGCTGGTGGGCAACAGGAGGGTATTCGTGGTGTCCGAGGTGGCCGGGGGCGCGAGCGTGGTGGTGAAGGCTGCCGAGGAGCTGGGGATCCCCCTGGACAAGCGGCACGACGCTGTGAGGAAGGCGCTGGAAGAGATAAAGAGGCTGGAGAGGGAGGGCTACTCCTTCGACCTAGCCCCCGCCTCCGCCCTTCTCATACTCATGAGGCACCTAGGCCTCTACAGGGAGAGGTTCAGGGTTGTGGAGTGGAGGGTGGTGACTGGGCCGGGCGAGGCGGCCTACGCCATAGTTAAGGTGTGGGTCGACGGCGAGGAGAGGCTGGAGGCGGGGGAGGGCGTGGGGCCGGTCCACGCCATTGACGTAGCCCTGAGGAGGGCCCTCACCGTGTCCTTCCCAGAGCTAAGGCCGGTGGCCCTAAGGGACTACAGGGTGGTCCTCCCCAGCTCGGTGAAGAGCACAGAGAGCATCGTCAGAGTCACCGTGGAGTTCGGCAACGGCGACAGGATATGGCGGACGGTGGGGGTCTCCAGCAACATAGTCATGGCGTCCATAAAGGCCCTCGTAGACGGCTACGACTTCGCCCTCCAGACAAAAGAATTAAAGACACGCGCGGTGGAGAACACGTGGAGGAGGCCCTAAAGGCCCTCGAGGAGGCTAGGGACCTCAGGCGGAGGCACGCGGACTGGCAGTTCATAGAGAGCCAGCCGCCTAAGCTGAGGGCGGCTCTTAAATACTACGTGGAAACCGGCGATATATACGTCGCCTCCCGAATAGCAGGCATGACGGTGGACGAGTTCAACGAGCTGAGGATCAGAGCGAGGATTCCAAGCGTCACCTAATGGAGGCCATAGCGGACGCCTCCTTCCTAATAGACTGGAGTAGGTACGGAGGCAGAGATCTGCTGTTTCGCATCTTCGACGTTGTACACATACCGGAGTCGGTCCTTAGGGAGATAAAACACCCGCCGGCCGTGGATTGGGTGGCGGAGAAGCTCGCCGAGGGGGCCCTCGCCCTCTTCACCGAGACGTCGGAGGTGGAGGCTAGGGCAAGGGAGGTCATGGCCGCCAGCAGAAGGAGGCCGCTTAAGGCGGTGGATTACCCAGAGGCGGTGTGTTTAGCCGCCGGGCTTATGTACGGCTATGTTGTGCTTACAGAGAACGGCGGCGCCTACTTTGCGCCGCAGGTATTAAACCTCAACGTCACAGTATGGCGGGCCTTCGAGGTCTTAGTCGAGGGCTGGAGAAGAGGTCTAGTGCGAGACATAGAGGAAGAGCTCAGGCGATACGAGCGGGAGACGCTACACTTATTTAGGAGGAGAGATTGGGAATATGTATGGAGTCTGAAGAAGAGGCTAGGGACCTCAGGCGGAGGCACGCGGACTGGCAGTTCATAGAGAGCCTGCCCCCGAGACTTAGAGCGGCCCTTGTGTACTACATCGAGACAGGCGACTTGAGGAGGGCGCAGCAGATAAGCGGGCTTGACCTCGACGACTTTAGAGAGCTCATGAGGAGGGCAAAAGTTCCGCTTGTCCAGTAGCCCCCTTTTCGGCTTTCGGTCTACCTGGGGGCTCCAGCGCAATCGCGACTGGGGCCGCGGGGTGCGGTTTACAACCGGCCGTGCGGACAGGCTCGGCGGCCGGCTGATCTCCAAGGCCGGTCAGTTTCTCAGCGTTTTTCTGCTCCACCACGCTTTTAAACTCGTAAGTCCCTCCGCCCATGTGCCAACAGGCCTTGGGGACTTGGCCGGTCGCCGAGCCCGTTCTCCGGATGCCTTTTCGCCCAAGGTTGCGGCTTTGGGGACGCCCCGGCGGCCCAGGGAAGGCCGGTGTAACATAGGGGGCGGTGGTGGGCAACATCGACCTCAAGGGAGTCGGCTACGGCCTTTTCTCGGTGGCGGCGTGGAGCACTAACTACCTTGTCGGCAGAGCCCTGGGGACGGCCGGCGTGGATCCCCTCGGGCTTACGCTTGTCCGCTTCGCCATAGCGACGCCGGTCCTCTTCTTGATGGCCGGCCTCCCCAGGTACAAGGGGCAGTTGAAAGATCTAGCCGTCTCAGGCTTGTTGGGAGTGGCGCTCTTCAACGCCCTCCTGTACTCCTCGCTCCACTTCATAGACGCGGCAACCGCCTCACTCTTTGTGGTCTTTTCGAGCCCCATCACATATATGGTGGGGGTCGCCCTAAGAGCCGAGAGGGCCTCGCCCGTGAGGTCTCTGGGAGTCGCGCTGTCTGTTCTAGGAGCCTATCTGATCCTGGCGCCGAGGGGGTCTGGCGAGGCGCTGGGTGCGCTCATGGCCCTCGGCTCCGCCATCTCGTGGTCTCTCTACACGCTAAGAGTTGGGAGGCTGTACAGGAGGTACAGCCCCGTGGAGGCCATGGCCTGGTCCTCCCTCCTCGGCACAGCGGCGATGGCCTTGGCGTTGCCGATAAGCAACCTAGCAATACCCCTCCAATTCGCCCCGCTGGTGGTCTACATAGCACTAGTGCCGGGGGCTCTGGCTTACGCGTCGTGGAACTCGGCGGTTAAGTCGATGGGGCCCTCCGCTGCCTACATGCTACCGCTCCTGCCCGCGATAACCAGCGCTCTGTCCTGGATAGTGCTGAAGGAGCCGCTGACGAGCCTCCAGATGGCGGGGATGGCCTTGGCGGTAGCCGGCGTCTATCTGGCAAACGCCGTCAGAAATAAACGTTAGCCGGCGCGGAAGAGGGCAGAGGGAGAAAGGCGAAGTGGCCTCTATCCCGGCGGCCGCCCTTAAATTCATAGACGCCTTTTCTCATAAACCAGCCGACGTCTGGAATTTGTTGGGGTAGGGCTGTGTGGTAAACCGGGACCCACGGCGCATCCACCAGCCCTAGGCGGCGATCTGCCGGCCGCCGTTTGTATGTCTCCCCAGAGGCTCTCACGCGTAGCGAGAGGCGGATCCGGGTTCTTTTCGTATCTCGACGCCCCCGGGGGACGGCGCCTCCCGCCCTATCGCAACCGGCGAAGGCGCGGGCGGGGCCACGTGCGGATCGGCGACCGCTGGGGCGATGGCTTGGGGCAGACTGCTGAGGGTGGCCTATAGCATCTCTGAGGCTATTTTTTCTAGTCTTGTTTTTATGTGGAGTAGGGCCTCCGCCAGCACGGCGCTGTTGTTGTATCTGGCGAGGATGTCCTGTATCTGGCTACGGTCTTTTTTGAGGTTTTCTACCGCTTCTACGAGGCGGGGGAGGGCTCTGGTGACGTTGTCCACTATAGTGATGCTGGCGGCGCGGGCTGTTCTGCTCAGGGGGTTGAGGTCTATGGCGATTACGGTCTTGCCCATCTTCCTGAGGGCCTCCGTCCTATCGCCGTCTTCTAGGGGGACGAGGACCACGTCGGCGGTGTATATGCCTCGGCAGCTTACCCTCCTCCGCTCGCTGAAGAGCTCCGGTATTGTGCAGGCGGCGTCTTCTCCCACGCCGAGGACCTCCTCGGCGCCGTGTCTCCTCAGTATCTCGGCTATCTTCTTCTCCCGCTCCCGCGTCCGGTAGAAGAGGTTGACCTCTATTAGCGCTGGGACGGCCTTGGCCAGCCGCACCACGTCGCCGGGGGCTAGGGCGGCTACGTTTCCGTTTACGCTGATTACCGGGCGCCTCGCGGCTAGGAGGGCGGCGGCGGCCGCCTCTATGGCCCTCTGGGCGAAGGGCTGGGTCTCCTCGCCGATTAGGTAATCGAAGCACTCCCCCCTCCCCTGCGCGATCAGGCCCTGGAGGGCGACGTAGCCCTCCCTGGCCCCCTCCACGATTTTCTCCCTCTCCAGTAGGGATCTGTACCGGGGATGTGTTGGGGGGATCATTCCCTGTAGTGCTCCCTCGCTGGGAAGAGGCCTTTCCTCACCTCCTCCGCGTATTTAGACACGGCCTCTCTTATCGCCGCGGCAACGTCGGCGTATTTCTTGGCGAAGCTGGGGGGCCTCTCCGTTAGGCCGACGACGTCGTGGAGCACAAGGATCTGGCCGTCGCAGTGGGGGCCGGAGCCTATGCAGATGGTTGGCACGTCGACGGCTTGAGTCACCTCCCTGGCGAGAGACGCGGGCACGAACTCTAGGACGATGGAGAAGACGCCGGCGTCTCTAAGGGCCTTCGCGTCTTCTAGTATCTTCCGCCTCTGCTCCTCGGTCTTGCCTACCATCTTGAACCCCCCTATGGTGAGAAACCTCTGGGGAGTTAGGCCGATGTGGCCCATCACGGGTATGCCAGCCTTGACCAGCCTTTCCACTATGGGGGCGTATTCGGTGCCTCCCTCCAGCTTCACCGCGTCTGCACCTGCCTTGACGAGGCGGGCGGCGTTTCTCAGTGCGTCCTCCGGCCCCGTCTCGTAGGACATGAAGGGCATGTCCGCCACGACGAGGGCCCGCGGCCTCGCCCGGGCCACCGCCTCGGTGTGTCTAACCATGTCCTCCATCGTTACTCCGAGGGTGTTGGGGAGGCCTAGGAGGACCATCCCCAGGCTGTCGCCGACTAGTATGCCGTCTACCCCCGCCTCGTCCACGGCCTTAGCCGTGGGGTAGTCGTAGGCGGTTATCCAGACGTAGGCCCCGCGGCCTTTGGCGAAGTCTAGGACGGACTTCCTGGGCATAGCTTTATTTCCCCCCTCTATATATAACGTGTTCGCCGTTGTGGGGATGGGAGCTGTGGGGAGCCTCCTGGCGTATTTCCTAAACGGGGCCGGGGTGGAGCCATACGCCGTGTCGAGAACGAGGTGCGAGAGATACGTGTTCTGCGACGGGGGTTGCCGCGAGCTGAGGGTTAGGCATGTGGGGAGGGCGCCGCCTGAGGTGAGGTACAGCCTCGTCGCCGTCAAGGGCCCTGACACAGCCGACGCGCTCAGCGCCGTCTCGGGGGTGCCGGTTCTGTTTCAAAACGGCATCGGGGGGCTGGAGCTGGCGCGGAGGATTTTCCCAAGCGCCGCGGCGGCGGTGGTCACCTACGGCGTCTACCGGGAGGGCTGTAGAGCTGAGCTGAGGGGCAGGGGGGAGATAATCCTCCCGAGGGATGCGGCGGAGGTGGGAGAGGCGCTGGCGAGGGGCGGCGCCGCGGTGCGGATAGTTGAGGACGTGGAGCCGTACCGGTGGGCTAAGCTCGTGGTGAACGCCGCGATCAACCCGGTTACAGCCGTTCTCCAGGCTCCCAACGGCGTGTTGCTGGAAAACGCCTGGGCCAGGGCGCTGGCGGAGAAGCTCGCCGGTGAGGCAGCGTCTGTGGCGGCGGCGGTGGGGTACCCGGTGGAGGGTGCATTCGACGCGGTTCTCCAGGTGGCCAGGGCCACGGCTCAGAACATCTCCTCCATGGCCCAGGACCTGGCCAGGTGTAGACCTACCGAGGTCGACTTCATAAACGGCGCCGTAGTGAAGTACGGGGGCGAGCGGGGGGTTCCAACCCCCTACAACCACGCCGTGTATGCCCTAGTCAAAGCGCTGGAGGAGAGATGCAGCTCAAGATCCCGCACCACGTAACGGGCTTCTGGCTCCCCCACTACGGCGGAAGCCCGTTGGAAACAGGCTCGCTGGGGGCTGGCCTCCTCTTGGACTATGCCGAGGTCTATCTCTCCGGCGTTGGCATTAGATATAACGACAAGTTGCTTGAGGCCGGCGTGGGGGTGGATATCAAATCGCCCTACCCCCTCGGCTACGGCTACGCTGGGTCGGCGGTGGTGAACATCGCTAAACACATCGCTACTCTTGGTCTCAGCCTTGAGGCGTTTCAAAGGGCGCATATTGCCGAGGTGGAGTCCGGGACCGGTTTGGGGGACGTTCTCGCAATATACACAGGCGGGTGTCTTGTAGTCAGAACCTCGCCTGGAGCCCCCGGCGTTGGCAAGGCATATGGATACGACTGCCCCCGCCTGTTTGCAGTGACGGTGGATCTACGTAGGGTGGAAACTGCCGCAATGTTGAGAAACCTTCGTTGGCAGTTAGAAATAGAGGGTCGGAGGGCTGTGGAGGCGATGGCAGATGGGGACTTCCAAACCTTTCTAGAGCTGGCGAGGAGATTCTCCCAAGCAGTCGGCTTCTTAACACCCCGGCTCGAGGAAGAGCTGAGGAGACTAGCGGGGGTTTTTGGTTTCTATGTAAAAAAAGGAGTTCTCGTAGTTGTGGCGGAGAGAGACTACATAACCGATGTGGCAGACGTTGTGAAGAAATATGGCGCTGTACATGTAACCGAGTTAAAGTGGCGGGCCATCTATTCCAACTAACGTAGTAGACTCACTCACGGGGGTAACCTGCGTTTACAAAGTTGTACCTGCACCGACGCTGTTGTAGACGCTCATCGATAACAAAGGTGGCCTCCGCCGCGCTTATGCCGTACCTCACCGGCGTGCTCATCCCTACCAGCGAAGCTTAGGAGGGGAGACGGGCCCTTAAGCTTAAAAAACGGTGGTTGAGAGCCCTACGTGATGTGAAGCGGCTGCAGGCTGAGCTATGGCGAAGATGGGAAGAGCTGATCCTCCGCCGGGCGCTCTGACCATATATCTAGCCAAGGCGTTAAAACGTCGAGGCTAATCCCCCGCCTGTTGCCCTGGCTCTCTGACGTAGGCTTCTTTTATCCGCCCGCCGCCCTTTTAGCACGATGCTCCGCCTCTCATCTCCAGCTCTGGACTAGACGCCGCTTCGCCGGGGGGCACTCCACCTCATCTCCTCTAACCGAGACGTCGTAGTTGCCAAGTTGCCTGATCCAGGGGGCACCAGCGCACCGAGGCCCCTTCCTAAGAAGTTTTCCCCGCTTGTGTGCAGAGGTATACCCGTAGCCTAGTTAAGTTTTTATTTCTACGCTGTGTGAAAGGTGTGAGGTTGCTTGCCGTTGGGCTGGCTTTGGTCTTCGCAGGTTTTACACTGCTGTTGTTGGCTCCTCTGCTCTCTATGGGGTGGCCTAGCCGCGTGGAGGCGGCGGGCGCCGCCTGCGTGGTTTTGTTCTTTGTGCCGTTTTGCTTCGGCACGGGTCCACCCGAGGTGCTGGCGGTGGCGGTGGTGGCGTCTGTGGCGCTGGCGGCGGGCGCCGCCTTGTTTATGTGGCTTACCGCCAGAGAGGTAGCAAGAAGAGGAGAAGGGCAAGGAGGGTGAGAACTACGGCGAGAACCATTGTTATAGCGGCGGCGCGCTGGCTTGTGCCAAAGACGATGGGGACAGGGCCCACGATGATGACTCCGCCGGCCTCGGCTCTCCTGGCCTCCTCTTTGGCAACTCTCAGCGTTGCCAGTATGATCAGTATAAAGCCAAGGAAGATGAGCAAAAGCCCCAAAACCACAATCTCCATCACGCATAACCACAGCGCCCGGCTATATAAATCTTAGCCAATGAGGAGATATATACCACGTGGAAAACTTCGCCTATGATGACTTCGGCAGGAGCGGAGGTTGAAGAGACTTAGCCCTAGCTGATCGAAACCCTCCTCCCCCGCATTACCGGCCTGCCGAAGTCGAACCTCTCCTCCCGCCAGGGGTCTGCGTTGAGGGAGTAGCCCTGCATCTCCCAGTAGCCCGGGACGGGCTCGGTCAGGACCTCCACCGCGGCGAAGTACTTCACGGATTTCCAGGCGTAGCGCGTGGGCACCACGAGGCGCGCCGGGGCGCCGTGTTTCTTGGGGAGGGGCTCCCCGTTGAGCGCCCAGGCGACTATCGTGGTCTCCTCCATCAAGGCGTCGAGGGGGAGCGAGGCGGAGTAGCCGTCCGCCCCCCAGGCGAGGGCGTACTGGCCGTAGGGCCTCGCCTCCTCTAGAAGAGGCTTCAGCGGCGCCCCGCGCCACCTCACCGACTCGATGGACCAGCCGGTGACGCAGTGGAAGGGGGCCACCAGCTCTACGCAGTTTTCCATGAGCTTTGTGAGGGGGACCTCCAGAGGCTTCTCCACCGCGCCGTATATCCTAATGACGTGCTTCTCCGGCGGGATGTCCGGCGGGTCGAAGACGTCGTACACCACGAACCTCCTTGCGCGCGTCTGGTTGGGCGGCCAGGGGAGGTCCAGCCTTATCTCCTTGCACATGTCTCTTCCGAAATGTATTTTTATGAGGTGTATATCACGTGAGGGCGCTGCTCGCGCTCGTCCTCCTAGCCGCCGCGGCCTACGCCATGCAGGCGGTGGTGGTTAAGCTAGACGGCACTATAGACGGAACAGCCGTAACGCTGGTGGAGCGGGGGCTGGAGGCGGCGGAGGCAAGAGGCCTCCCCCTCGTCTTGGTGATAGACACCCCCGGCGGCTTCCTCCTACCCATGGAGAAGATCGTCAAGCTGGTTGAGTCCGCCAGGGTGCCCGTCTACGCCTATGTGCCAGACGCCGCGAGGGCCGCCTCGGCGGGGGCCTTCATAGCGCTGGCGGCGGAGAGGCTCTACATGGCCCCCACCGCCGTGATAGGCGCGGCGCAGCCCAGGCCCCCCGACCCAAAGGTGGTGAACTACGCCGCGGCTAAGATGAGGGCTCTTGCGGCTAGGAGGTGGAACGACACCAGGGTGCAGCTGGCCGAGTCCTTCGTAACGGAAAACAAGGCGCTTACCGGCGCCGAGGCGGTGGCCGCGGGCATCGCCGAGCCGCCGCCCCCCATCGAGCCCGCCGCCGTGGTTGAGCGGGACCCGCTCCTGAGGCTCCTCAACGCCCTGTCAGACCCGGCGTTGCTCGTGGCTATGCTGATAGCCGGAGCCGCGCTGATCCTCTACGAGGTGGCCACCTCCGGCTTCCAGGGCCTGGGGGTGATCGGCGGAGTCGCCGTGGTCTCCGCCCTATATCTCCTCGGCGAGTTGGGCATCTCCTGGCTTGCCGCCGCCCTGGCCCTAGCCGCGGCCGTCCTCATAATCGCAGAGGCCCACCTAGGCCACGGAGCCGCCGCCTTGGCCGGCGCGGCGCTGGGCGCCGCCGCGGTGGTCGCCGCCTACTGGGGGCAGCCCTACGTTGGGCTCTCGGCGCTTGGGGCAACCGCCGCCGGCCTCTCCATAGCCGCGGGGATCGCGCTTGCCTACGTCGCATGGAGGGTGAGGAGGAGCCTCTCCAGAAGGCCCCAGTCGCTTAGAGACGTGGTGGGGGCGAGGGGCGTGGCGAAGACCGCCCTGGGCCCCGGCAGGAGGGGGGTAGTCTACGCCGCCGGCGAGGACTGGACCGCCGAGTCTGTGGAGGGGGAGGTCCAGCCGGGGGAGGAGGTGGAGGTGGTGGACGTGGAGGGCCTCGTGTTGAAGGTGAAAAAGGTTAAATAGCGGTGGGCGGGCCGGGGTATGTATCTCCAGATCGTGGAGCTCGTCGCCGCGTTGCTCCTCGTCGCCGTCGTGGTGGCGCTTCTGGCCTCTTCCATCAGGATCGTGCCTGAGTTCCAGAGGCTGGTGGTCCTTAGGCTGGGGAGGCTCGTGGGGATCAGGGGGCCCGGCCTCGTCTTCCTCATCCCGGTGATAGACCGAGGCATCCCGATCGACCTCAGGGAGAGGGTCATAGAGGTCAGCAAGCAGACCTGCATCACCAAGGACAACGCCCCCGTCGACATAGACCTCCTGATCTACCTCAAGGTGGTGGAGCCCGAGAAGGTGGTCACCACCGTGGAGAACTTCATAGCGGCCGCCACGGGCATAGCCACCACCACCCTCAGAGCTGTGGTGGGGGACATAGAGCTGGACGAGGTCTTGGCCAAGAGGGAGTACATAAACTCGGTCCTCAGATCGAAGCTGGACGAGGTGACGGCGAGGTGGGGCGTGAAGGTGACGGCGGTGGAGATAAGGGAGATCACCCCGCCCATCGACGTCCAGAGCGCAATGGTGAAGCAGATAGCCGCCGAGAGGGAGAGGAGGGCCATGATAGCCCAGGCAGACGGCGAGAAGCAAGCCGCCATATTGAAGGCCGAGGGCCAGAAGCAGGCGGCGATACTGCAGGCGGAGGGCGAGCGCCAGGCCGCAATACTGAGGGCCGAGGGGCAGGCCAAGGCTCTGGACTACATAAACGAGGCCGCCTCCAAGCTGGGCCAAAACGCCCTCCTGCTCCAGTACATCGATGCGCTGAAGGCCATCGCCTCCTCCCCATCCACAAAAATCGTCGTCCCCCTGGAGCTGCTCACCGCCATTCAGAAGATCATAAAGGGGGAATAACTTTTTAAAACTTTTTTTGCACATGCAACGTTGGGCTTATCTACTGGCCGCCGCCTTGGCGGCCGTCCCCTTCGCCGCATGGCTGATCTCGGTGATCCAGTGGGACAGCCCGCCTCTTGAGTACAGGCCTACGGTCAGCCGCGAAGACGGCCGCATAAACATCGGCATCACGCCGGTCTACCAGAGGTACGTAGACAAACCGGGCGGCCCATACATAGTGGTAATTCTAGACGGCCCGACGCCCACCAGCGTGCAGGTCTGGGCGAAGGGTCCTAACGTCGGGAAGATACAGCTCTACGACGTTGAAGTCAGCGGCAACGTGGTAAGAATCCCGCTACGCGGCCAGTTCAAGAGGGTCCTAGACGACTGGAGAAACGCCACAGACGTGGAGGTGCCCATCGAGATAGACCTGTGGTACGCCGACGCCTGGGGCTTCGCCGTTGCCCACGTGGCGCCGGGACACGTGGCGAAGCTCACCAGAGGCGAATGGCAGATAAAGACCAAGCCGAGGATAGTGGAGTGGCCGAAGACAGAGCCCCCGCCCCCCAGCCGGGCTGAAGCGGGGAAGTCGTTTCAGCGACCCCAACCCCTCGACGTAGACTGCCGCTACGAGTGGCGCTACAACACAACGATATTTGACACAGAGAGAGACTACGGCGGCAGAATCCCGCTAATCCTCTTCATAAACTCCAACCCCTACTCGGGGGCAGCAGGCCTGTCCTCCACCATCACGCTAATCGACAGGGTGTGGACAGCCTTTGGGGTTGTCCTGGGCTGGGAAGTGGGGGGCGTCGGAATCACCGGCCCTCAGTGGGAGGTTATCCAGTGGGACGTCAAGTACAACAGCACCAGTATAGGTATAGGACCTCTAATGCTATACCCCGAGGAGAAGGCGTTGGGTGGGACGTACGGCAGGCTGATAATTGCTAAGTATGACGAGTACCAAGTCTGCTACGACCGGGGGGTGAAGGTAGGCGAGAGCAAGACGGGTAGAGTTAAGTTCCAAAGCGATGTTTTGTACATAAGAGGTGGGTCTTGGATATCGACGGACGTGCCGGCTGAGGTGATCACCGCTGTGTATAACAACTTCACTGATGTTGTCTCCGCCGCGGCCTACCCAGGTCAGCAGCTGGATCTGAGCGTTCAGCTAGCTGGCTACTACTCCAGTAGTTGCTCCGGCGAGGCTTCTGTGGGCTTGCCGGTCGGCGTAATCGCCAAGGCGCTCCTAAGGGCGCGGGTACATCCAGCGCTCATCTTGCTACCGGTGTCTGTAAGCGCCGACTTTAAGCAGTTCCAGGGCGTTGAGCTAAAGGCCCAGTATGCCAACTTGGGGAGGTTTAACAACCGCGGCTACGACGTGGCGGAGTACGTGGTGGTGAAGGGGGCAAAGACGCCGGTGTACGTGGGCAGTTGCAGAGTTAATCTGCCGTTCCTAATCGTAGACTCGAGGTAGCCTTTTTTAGCCTGGGCTAAAGCTTTAATCTGGGTTTCGACCAATCTCTGTGGAGGTGCTGTTTAACAGCTTGTTTATCGCCTTGATGACGGCCGTGGGGGCTCTTGTGGGCCTCTTTGGCTACTGGGCCAGGGGCTGGTGGATAGACGTGGGGCTGGCCTACACGGGCGGGGTTATGCTGGTGGCCAGCTTCACCAGCCTCCTCATACCTGCCTCTGAGCTGGGGAGCTTCGCGGAGGTGGCTTTGGGCTTCGCCGCTGGCGCAGGCGCGGTCTTCCTAATGGATAGGCTTCTCCCCCACGAGCACCTCGTGATGGGGTACGAAGGCCCTCCGCAGCTGAGGGGGAGGCTGAAGACGGCGTGGCTTATAGCCCTGGCTATAATCATCCACAACATCCCCGAGGGCATGGCAGTCGGCGCGGCCACGGCCTACGACCCCGCCCTCGGCCTCCTCACAGCTCTGGCAATAGGCGTCCAAGACCTCCCCGAGGGAGCCGCCGTCACCCTCCCACTCGCCGCCGTCTACAGGAGGAGGGCCGCGCCCCTAGCCATCGGCATCCTCAGCGGCCTGCTGGAGGGCGCCGTCGCCGCCGCCACGGCCCTGGCGCTGGAGGGCACGAGGTGGGCCCTCCCCGCCGCCATGTCCCTCGCCGCCGGCGCGATGATATACGTAACCACCGCCGAGCTCTTCCCCGAGATCTACCGCGGAGACGACAAACTAAAGCCAACCCTAGGCTTCCTCCTAGGCTTCTACACCATGCTATATCTAGACACCCTAAAATAGCCGCCTACCCCCAGGCGGCCACCGCTGACGTTTCTGAACCACACCTCCTCCCCGTCCACGCCTTCACGGCGCCTAGGACGCCTCCGGCGCGGGGCCGTCGGGCCTGACGCCACGCGGCCTCTCCCCAGAGCCAGCCTCTGTTCGCGGCCGCGGATACGTCCCACCTGTCCAGAGCTTTGACAGCGCAAACAGCAAGCCTCGCCCTTTAGGGCGGGGAGGGGGTCGAGGAGAGACCCAGGCGGGCCCGCACCTCTCTCAGAGGGATTAGGGCACAAAACGTAAAAAACATAGCCAAAACACTAAGTAAAAAAAATAGTGGGTTTTTCATCCAACTGTGCTCAAGCCAACACGTGAAGGTGGTAGTATGAGGCTGGGCGTCGTGTTGGGTTTGGCCATTGCGCTGGCTGTGGCTGTGGTGCTTGTGGTGTCTTCTGCTGTTCAGCCTCCGGCTAATGAGGAAGTGAGTGTGCTCCGCCTCTTTATATCGCCGGAGAACGGGTCTGCGGTGGGTAGGTGGGAGCTCTGCGGCGTGAGGATATACGGCAGAGGGGCCTTCTACAAGGCGGGGGAGGTGATACAGACGCCCCTCAAGGACATCCCAGATCTCCCGGCCAGGGCGAGGGAGCAGATTAAAAGATGGGAGCCGTCTGAAGGGTGGGAGCCGTTCGGGAAAGCCGAGGTGGATACCTATGTCTATGACTTCTACCTCGACATAAGAGAAGGCCCGGTGATTCAAGGTGTGGAAATTCGCGAAATGAACATAAGCTACATAGGCAGTCCGACGGAGCCTTATCCCGTCGCCGCCGGTGGGAGGGTACGCTGGATGGTAGACGTAAAGGCGGTCACCTCAAGAAATGCCACTGTGTTCTTCATCTGCGGCAGCGATAAAGAGCAGGTGGCCAAAAAAGCCCAAGAGATCCATTCACTACTCGCGCGGAAATAACCCCCCTTTTCCCCCTGTTTTTGTCTTATCAGTCTCTGGTGGCTTTGCGCGGTTGACGTTTTGCGCGGCGCGTCTGCCGAAGGTAGCGCCGGCTGTCTGCTAGGCGCCGCGGGGTCGGCGAACGGCCGGCCGACTCGCCGGAGGAGGCGGTCCGCCGGCGCGCTGGCGGATCTACTCTCCACTAATGCAGACGACCGCCTAGACGGGGCTACCTGGGTCTCGCCGGTTGCGCTTCTCCGGTTGATGGACAACGCGGCGCCGGGGCTGTACCCCCGCCGGGGGTCTCGGCTAGATGCCGTGTAGTAGCCTGTCGTAGAGTCTAGAGAGCAGGCCTCCGGCTAGGGCCGCGGCTACGTCGTCGGTGTACATGGGCAGTCTGTCTAGGGGCGGGGGCTTTCTCCTGTCGAGCCAGTACATGGCCTGTAGGGCTTTGAAGCCGTTTATGTACTGGGCCAGCGCAACGCCCATTGCCTCGTCTGCCACTATCTTCTTGCTGTCTTGGGCGTGCTCCTGTGGGGTAAGCCCGCGGTGGGTGCCCGAGGCGGCCTTTGCGTCTAGCTCCCCAGCGGCGTAGATGAAGGCCCAGACGTTTGGGTCCTGCAGGAGGCGGCTCAGCATATCCGCCGCGGCCTCCTCCACGCCTTGGGCGCCGGGGACCGGCGCCTGGCGGTAGGCCTCCAGCACAAGCCTCAGGAGGTCGCCGACGCCCACCCCGAGGTACCTCCTGAGCTCTTGGTCCAGGTCGGGGGGCCCCGCCGCCTTTTTCACCGCCTCTTGAACCAGGGCGTAGACCTCCTCGCCCACCTCGGTCCCCAGGCCCATGTATCTGGCCTTGACGCCGCCCGTCGCTATCACGGCGACGGCGTCTGACACGTCGCCGCCCAGCCTTGCCAGGCCCCTCCTGAGGCCCATGTCCACCGCCGCCACGGCCTTCGCCTCGACGGCCAGCCTGTAGACGTCGGCGAGGGCTCTGAGGTCGGGCTCCGCCTGCACAACCACGAGGACGTTTATGGTGTTTCCGAAGCCCGCCGTCGCCACAGCCGCGGCGTATCTCCCCAGGGCGGCCCAGTGGTGCTTCACCACGTCCACCGCGGTGTAGAAGTTGAGGTAGCCGGATACGGCGGCCTCCTCCATCTCTCTACAGGTCATGTGCTTCGCCACCCGCCTGAAGACCGCCCCCTTGACCTCCCTCACGCCCCCGTCCACTGTGCTAGACAGCGCTACGCCGGGCGCCTCTACCCAGAGGGCGCCCTCCTCAACCCTTATCATGTCTAGCCGGGCGGTAGCTGTGGCCGTGGGCTGGGTGGTAGACGGAGCTCCTGGGGATCTCCCTCGGCGCCACGGGCTCCCCCACGATGATGACCGAGTCTCTGGCGATTCGCTCCCTCTTGACCTTCTCGGCGATGTCGGCCAAGGTCCCCCTCACGATCTTCTGGTCGTCCCACGTGGCCCTGTAGACCACCGCCGCCGGCGTGTCCAGCGGCAGACCCCCCGCCGCGAGCTCCCTAACCACCTTGTCGATCACGTGGACCCCCGTGTATATCACAGCCACGGCGCCCTGCTCCCTCATGAACCTCGCCACCTGCTCAAGGCTCCCCCTCATCTCCACCCTAGCCGATGCCCTCGTCAGCACGACAGTCTGCACGTTCTTGGGGATGGTCAGCTCTATTCCCATGACGGCGGCCGCCGCAAGCGCGGCCGTGATGCCGGGGACCACCTCGTAGGGGACCCCGGCCGCTTGGAGGGGGAGCACCTCCTCCCACAGCGCGCCGTATATCCCGCTGTCTCCGGACTTCAGCCTCACCACCAGCTTCCCCTCCAGCGCCTTCCTCACCAGGATGTCCACGATCTCCTCCGTTGTCATGGAGGCGCTGTTGTAAACCTCGGCGTCTCGCCTAGCGTATTTCAGAAGCTCCGGGTTTACTAGAGACCCAGCGTACACCACCACGTCCGCCTGTTGCAGATACTTCATCCCCTTCACAGTGATCAGCTCGGGGTCCCCGGGCCCCGCCCCCACGAAGACTACCTTCCCCGCCATATGTACACGGTGGTGAAGTAGTCCAGCCACGAAACCCTCTCCGATATCTGCTCGCCCTCCATGTAGCACCTCCTGGCGGCGAGCGCCCTCCTCCCAGCCGCCAGCTCGTTGACCAGGTCGACGTTTCTATTCGCCTTCACCACCACCACCACGTCGAACAGCTCAGCCGCCTTCTCCAGCAGATCGCTCCTCGAGGCCGGCACCACCGCCACCGCCTGATCCCCCGACGCCAGCTCCACGCCGGCTCTAGCCGCACACGCCGTGACCGAGGTGACGCCGGGGATGTAGACATACGGCGCCTCCAGATAAGGCTTCAGCTTGGCGAAGGAGCCGTAGAGCGTGGGGTCCCCCAGAAGGGCATAGACGGCGCCATCCCCCAACTCCCTGGCGGATCTGGCGAGGCGGACCGGGTCAGCCCTCCCCATCTCCATCTCGACCACCCTCACCTCGGCCTCCGTGAACCTTCTGACCAACGCCTCGGCGAGGCTCCTCTCCGTGGCCGCCGACGCGGGGACGTACACCACCTCGGCCTCCCTAAGCGCCTCGGCCGCCGCCAGGGTGAGCAACTTGGGGTCGCCAGGCCCTAGGCCGACGACCTTCACGGCCATATGGTCACCACGTAGACGGGGTTTAGAGGGCTCAGCAGGGTGTAGCCGCCCACCCTCCTCCCCCTGGCGATCTGCACAAGCACCACCTCGTGCCTCACCTCCTCGAGGAGGGGGACGAGCCTCGAAAGCGTCTCCAAGGTGGCGACGTCGACCACCAGCCTACCTCCCGGCTTGACGAGGGACAGGGCGGCTTTAACCACGTCGGCGATATCCCTACCGCCTCCTCCTATGAAGACGGCGTCGAAGGGGCCGCCGGCTTTGGCGAAATCGCGGGGGGCCTCCTCCACCTCGGCCTTGACTCTATCCGCTACTCCGAACTTCGCCGCGTTTCTAGCCGTCAGCTCCACCGCCCGGGGGTTCTTATCCATGGCGTATACCCAAGCGCCCATGAGGGCCGCCTCCACTGCCACCGACCCGGTGCCGCACCCCACGTCTAACATCCTATCGCCCGGGCCCACCTTGAGCTTAGAGACGACCACGGCCCTCACCTCTGCCTTGGTCATGGGTATGCCCTCCTCCCTGATGAACTCCTCGTCTGGGATCCCAGGCGCAGGCCTCATGCCCTCGCCGCCAGCTCGCCGCCGTCGTAGAATATGACCACCTCCACGGGCGCCCCGGCGTATTTCGAGAGCCTCTCCTTGGCCCTCCTGGCCACCGCCTCCAGCACGGCGCCGCGGAATACGCCGAGTTTGACCAGCGCCTCCCCCACGCTCGCCGACGCGGCCACCTCCTTCACAACCTCCGGCGGCACCCCCACAGACACCGCCGCGTGCGTCAAAGCCTCTATCCTCCCGTCGCAGTATCTGCTGTGTGTATTCATCGCGCCGGCAGCCACCTTCACGATCTTGGCCGGGAGGCCCGCCACGACGATGGCCCGGAAGCCCAGCGACGCCGCCTCCTTCGCCGCCTCCCCCAGGAGGTCGCCCACCTTCACCACCGCGTTTCCCCACAGGGCTTTGGCGTACTCCACCGCCCTATTCCCCGTCGCAATCACGACGCTGTCTGACACAGCCCTGACGGCCCTCAGCTCGGCTCTCACGTGCTCTATGTAGTCCTCGTCGCTGACCGGCGTCTCGATGCCGGTGGTGCCCAGTATAGACACGCCGCCCACCACCCCAACGTCCCTGTTCATTGTTAGCTCGGCCAACCTCTCGCCCTCGGGCACCTCCACCACCACCTCGCCGCCGGTGAACCCGGCCTCCCTAACCGCCTCCGCTATCATGGCCCTCGGCACTGGGTTAATCGCGGGCTCCCCCGGCGGCACCGGAAGACCCGGCCTCGTCACTACGCCGACCCCCCGCCCGCCTCTTATGGAAACGCCGGAGCCCCCCGGCTTGAAACACGCCTTAACCACAGCGCCGTCTAACACGTCTGGGTTATCCCCAGAGAACTTCCTCACCTCTGCGCAGCTCCACTCCCCCTCCCTGTACACCCTCTCCACGTAGATCTCCAGCCTCAGCCCCACGGGCGTGGGCACCGTGACGGCCTTCGCCTCCACCCCCCTCCAGTGCAGAGCCGCCGCCTTGGCGGCCGCGGCGGCCGCCGCGCCCGTGGTTATCCCGAAGCGTTTAAGGGTAAGCATACTTCCTGTGGTAGCCCCTGGGCGTTATTATGTACCCCTCCCAGATGTAGCTCTCGGAGTTTCCCACGATCACGGTGGTCCTCATGTCTACGGCGTCTACGTCCACCGAATCCAGCGTTGTGACGTAGACCCTCTCCCCCCGCCTATATGCATCCTTCACGACGCCCACCGGCGTCTGGCCGCCTCTCCACCTGGCCACCGCGGCGAGGGCCTCCCGGAGGAGCCCCCTATCTATGGGGTTGTAGAAGGCGATGACGTAGTCCGCCGCCGCGGCGGCCTCAACCCGCCTGAGGATGACCTCCCTGGGGGTCAGGAGGGGGCTTAGGTTTATGAAGGCCACGTCTGACCCCAGCGGCGCCCCCAGCCTCGCCCCAGCCGCTAGAGCCGCGGTGACGCCCGGCACCACCTCCAGGCCGCTGGGCCTCCAGCCGTATCTGCTCAGCATCTCCAGCACAAGCGGCGCCATGCCGAAGATCTCCGGGTCGCCGTCTGAGATCACGGCCACCCTCTTCCCCTCCCTCGCCATCTCCACCGCCACCCGGGCACGGTACACCTCCTGCCGCATCTTAGCGGACACCACCTCCTTCCCCCCAAGCAGATCCTCCACCATCGCGACGTAGGTCTCGTAGCCCACCACCACGTCGCTCTCCCTAATCGCCTCAACGGCGGCTGGGGTGCGGAGCGCCGCCCCTCCCGGGCCGAACCCCACCACCCTGATGCTCATGGCCTCGCCAGCTCGTTGAAGATGGCGGCCGCCACGCCCGACCCTCCGTAGGTGCCCTTGACCACCACGGCTGGGACGCCGCACTTCAGAACCTCCTCCTTGACGTGGACGTTTGTGAAGGCCGGGGGAGCGGCGACGATAAAGGGGATCCCCCTACCCGCCGCGCACTCCTCCACCGCCGCCGCGGCGGCCGTGGGGGCGTTGCCCACCACCACGCCGGCTGAGCCGAATGCGGACAGGAGCTTCTTCACCCCGGCGTAGGCCCTCGTGACGCCCCTCGCCTCGGCCTGCGCCTTCACGGCCACCTCCACCCTCCCGTACCTCAGCCCAGCAGCCGTCATGGAGACGTCGGCCACCACAGGCCCCCCCGCGGATGTCCACTCCAGGACGGCCCTCCTCACATCGCCGGCGATCTCCACGCGCCTAGCCAGCTCCAGGTTCCCCGAGGCGTAGGCGGCCCTCGCCCTCACCCTGTCTCTCCAGTCGCCGAGGTCCAGCCCCAGCGCCTCCGCGACCTTCTCCATGGACTCCTCCTCTATCTCCGCGGGGTCCAACACCGCCTCAGCCTTGCCCCCCAGCGCGGCCTTTATCCTCGTAATTAGGGCGGCGGCCACCAAGGGGGAGTCGCCCAGGGGGGGCGTGACGTAGATCCTCTTTCCGAACCTCTCTGCCCATCTGCCCGGCTCCACCCCCAGCTCCCCCAGGATATCCCTCTGCACGTGGTTGCCGGGGCCTAGGAAGGCCAAGGCGATGACGACGTCGTCGTTTATCTCCCTAACCAAGTCCCTCCAGTTGGGCTCGGCGTATTCGTTGTAGGCCGGGTAAGCCCTCACCCCCAGCGCCTCCTCAACGGCCTTGGCTAAGCCCTCCATTGCCCTGTTGAACTGGGGATTCCGCGAGCCGTGGTTCACCAACAACACAACCACCATGGCCCCCCGGCCGTCCCCCATATTTAAATTTTTGGATGTGCATCCACTTAAAATTTAAAAGGGGGGAGAATGCCGCCTCCATGGCCGAGCTGCTGGTCGTGGTTGTGGGGACCACGGACGTCTCGCTGATACCGGGCATATCCATAGCCGGCCCATCCCCCGAGGCCACCCACTACACGCCGGCTCTCGACGTGGAGTACCTACTCACAGGCCGGCCGAAGACGCTGGACGTGGTGCCGGTCACCCCCGACGGCATACCGACCCCGGCCGTGGTGACTAGGGCGCTGACGGGCGATCTGCCGAAGCTTGTCGTCGACGCCGGTAGCAGAATTCCGCCCAAGATCCCCCGCGTGGTCCTGGGCGGGGTCCCCGGAGGCGACATCAGAAGGGGCGCCATGCCTAGGGAAGCCGCCGAGGAGGTGGCGGCGAACGGGCGGTTGCTGGGCAGGCAACTGGCGCGCTGGGGCAGGGTGGCTATAGGGGAGTCTATACCTGGCGGGACCACCACGGCCATGGCCATCCTCCTGGCCCTCGGCTACGACGCGTGGGGGAGGACCAGCAGCGCCTCGCCCGACAACCCCAAGGAGCTGAAGGCCAGGGTGGTTAAGGAGGCGCTGGCTCGGGTCAAGCCGCCGCTAGACGCCGTCACCGCCGCCTCCGAGGTGGGGGACCCCGTCCACCTGGCCGTGGCCTCCATCGCGCTGGGGGTGGCGGAGGGCGGGGGGGAGGTCGTCCTCGCCGGCGGCACGCAGATGGCCGCCGCCGCGGCTTTGTACAAGGCGCTCGGCGGCGACGTTGAGAGGCTCGCGGTGGCGACGACCCGCTGGATTTTGGAGGACAAGTCGGCGGATTTCCTAGGGCTGATGAGGGAGGTGGGGGTGAGGAGGGTCTACGCGTCGAGGAGCTCCTTCGGCGGCTCGAGATGTAGAGGGCTTAGGGCATACGACAGGGGCTACGTCAAGGAGGGCGTCGCCATGGGCTACGCCCTCTGGCGCGCCGAGTCGTCGGGGGTTGACCCCCTGCCCCAGGTGGAGGCCGAGCTGGAGAGGCTGGGGAAATGCTACACGTAGTGGGGGTGGGGCCGGGCGACCCGGACTACGTCACCCTCAAGGCCTTGAAGACTCTGGAGAGGTGTAGCGCCGTGGCGGGCTGGCGGTCTGTGCTGGATAGGGCGAGGGGCTGGACGCGGGGGGAGCTCGTGGAGCTGACCTACAGAGATCAGGAGGAGAAGCTGAGGCGCCTCGCCGAGAGGTCCAAGTCGGAGGACGTCTGCGTCGTGGTCCACGGCGACCCCACCGTGTCGGACTGGGAGCTGATGGACAGGATACGGGCGCTGGGGTGCCCTTCGAGGTGGTAAACGGCGTCTCGTCCCTAAACCTCGCCCTGGCGAAGATGGGCCTCGACGTGGCCCAGGTGGTCTTCTTTTCTCAACACGCCTCCCGGCCGCAGAGGCTGGAGAGGTGCGGCGGCAGAGCGCTGGCTGTGTTCCCGCCGCTTGACGCCGAGGGGAGGCTTCGGCTTTGGGAGGAGCTGAGGGGGTGCGAGGTGTATCTCCTAGAGAGGCTGTCTCTGCCGGGGGAGAGGGCGAGGAGGGTGGAGAGCGCTGAGGAGCTTGTGAGCGCGGACCCTCTGGCCGTGGTGGTTGCGAAATGTTTAAATTAGGGATTTTTCTCCATCAGATATGTCAAGGGCACAGCTGAAAACCCTGGAAAAGGTCCGGAGGCTCGCGAAGGTTTCCCAAGCGGTTTATCTCTCGGCGTCGGTGATCGGTATCGCCGTGGTGTTCTACCCCGCGGTGCTCAACGCGGCGGTTGGGGGTCTACTGGAGAAGTTGCTACCGCCGGCGGTGTACAACGCCATACACGAGCTGAGGCACCTACTGGGTATCCCATGCCACTGAGGGGGCTCAAGGCCTATTTCATAATAGGCGCGTTGGCCGCCTTGGCCCAGACGGCGTTTCTATACGCCTTCGCGGCGCCGCTGGCGGAGCACCTCCACGTGAAGCTGGCGGTGGAGGAGGCGGAGGAGGAGTACGCGGATTGGGCTATCCCGCTCGTCGCGGTCTTCTACGGCGGAATGCTGGGCGTGGTTTACCACTTCTTCTCCAGGGGGCAGGAGCCGGCGGAGGCCGCCGCCGTCATGTTCTTCGCCATGTCTCTCCTGCCCGGCCTTAAGTGGTTGCCCACCCCACACGGAGTGAGCTACGTTGAGCCCGTTGAGTGGAGGGAGGCGGTCCACGGACTCTACGTCGCCTACAACGTGCTGTCTGCGGCCGCGGTGGCGGGCCTGGTCAAGAGGCCCTACGCCAGGGCGGCCCTCCTCGCCTTGGCTTGGTTGGTCGGGTTCTACGTAGCGCCTCCCTTCACCCTCCCCGAGAAGTACGCCGCCGCCTTGCCGGACCTCCGCGCGTTGCAGGGCCTATCTCTGGCGTCCTGGGGCCTCTTCTGGCTGATCCTGGGGGCCGGGGGGAGGGTGCTGGCTCCGATTAGGAGATGCTAGAGCTGCTCTGGAGAGGCGCCGCCGTGTTCTACGCGGGCGCCGGCCCGCCCCCCGCCGCCGAGAGGCTTGTGGAGGAGCTTAAGGCCAGGGGGGTCCCGGCCCACCTCCTGAACAACGGCATGTTGGCGGAGGCGTGGGGGTGCTACGACGCGTTTATCTTCGTGGAGGCCCTGGGCGGCGTGGTGAGGTTGCTGTGCCCACTGCTGAGAGATAAGGAGCGGGATCCCCCGGTCCTGGTGGTGGAGAGGGAGGGCAGATTCGTCATACCCCTGGTGGGCTCACACAGGGGGGCCAACGAGCTGGCGAGGGAGCTGGCGGAGATGCTAGGCGGCGTGGCGGTGGTCACCACCGCGGTAGACGCCGCGGGCGCCCACCCGGCCGAGGACTTCGAGAGGTACATGCTCTGCGACATGGGCCGCGAGGGCAGGCTCCTGGTCAACAAGGCGCTTAAGGAGGGCAGGCGGGTGTGCGTCGAGGGGGGTAGGCTCCCCCCCTACCTAAGGGGGTACGCAGAAGGCGGCGGCTGCGACGTGGTGATCAAGTTGGGGGAGGGGTGCGGGCCGGGGGAGGTGTGTTGCAGGCCGGCGGCGCTGTATGTGGGCGTGGGGGCGAGGTCCGAGGCGACGCCGGCCGAGGTGGCGGAAGCTGTTAAAAAGGCCTTGGAGGCGGTGGGCGTGGGCTTGGATCGGGTCGCCGCGGTGGCGTCGATAAAGCCCGTGGCGCTCAAGGCGGCGGAGGCGCTAGGCGTCAAAGCGGTGTTGTACAGCCCAGAGGAGCTGAGGGAGGGCGCGGCCTCTCCCTGCCTATCGCCGCCCAGCCAGAAGGCCCTTGAGGCCGTGGGTCTCCCAGGGGTCGCCGAGCTGGCGGCGCTTAAGGCCGCGGGGGAGGGAGGGCGTTTGATCTACCGCAAGAGGGCCGCTGGCGGCGTCACGGTGGCCATAGCCGCGAGATGACTCACGGCGGCTCTACCTGGGCCGAGGAGGTCCGCTATGACTTTTCGGACAACTCCAACCCCATAGGACCGCCCCCCGGGCTCGAGGAGGCCCTTGTCCAGGCGGCTGGGCGGGGGGTCCACGGGAGGTTCCCCGCGCACCTCGCCGAGGAGGTGCTCCGAGAGTACGAGGGGGTTGAGGTGACTCTCTTCAATGGGGCGACGGAGGCCCTGCTCTATGCCCTACTCGACCTAAAGCCCCGTAGGCTGTTGGTGGCGTGGCCCAGCTACGGCGACTACGAGCGGGTTGCCCGCCTCCTGGGCGTCCCCTCGGTGAGGGCGCCCCCGCCCCTCCTGGAGAAGGCGGCGCGGCCCGGCGACGTCGCCATCCTCTGCAACCCCAACAACCCCACCGGCTTCTACATGCCGAGAGACGCCGTCCTCGACCTCGCCAGGGGGCTGAGGAGGAGGGGGGCCTCCCTCCTCGTGGACGAGTCCTTCCTGGAATTCGCGGGGGGCCAGTCGGTGGCTCCTGAGCTACCAGTGGTGAAGTCCTACGGCAAGTTCCTAGCAACGCCGGGCTTGAGAATCGGCGCCCTTCTGTACAAACACAGGGACCCCCCTCCATGGAGGATAAACAGCCTAGCCGACTACGCGATATACCACACTGGGGCTGAGCGCCTCCGCGCCCACAGGGGGAGGACCGCGGCCTACGTGGGGGAGGAGGGGGCTAGAGTGCGGGCCGCCATCTCCAGGTGCGTGAAGAGCCTCCCCACGTCTGTCCACTTCCAGGTCGTGTTTGGGCCGCCTCCCCCCGGCGTGAAGGTGAGGCCCCTCTGGGACAAGGGGATAGCGGGGTTTAGATACTCGCTGAGGGGTCCCTCCGAAAACGACGTGTTGATAGAGGCGGTATGCGGTGCCTCAAGGCGGTAGTGGCCTTCTTCACCGCCTTCCCCGTCGGCGGGGCTGAGCTGGACTTCTCCTGCGTCTGGGCGGCGCCCTATCTGGCGGGGCTGGCGGTGGGGGGCGCCGGGGGGGCCGTCTACCTCCTAACCCACAGCCCCGCGGCCGCCTACGCCGCCCTCCTCCTGGCCACAGGCCTCCACCACCTAGACGGCCTCGCCGACGTGGGCGACGCCCTGATGGTGAGAGATAGGGAAAGGGCGCGGCGGGTGCTGGAGGACCCCAGGAGGGGGGTAGGCGGGATATTCGCGGTGGCGGCCCTCTTCGTCCTGGCGGCCAGCGCTAAGCCGGGGGGGTGGCTGGACTACGTGGCGGCCGACGTCTACTCCAAGGCCTTGACCCTCGCCGTAGCCGCCCCATCGAGGCCGTTCAAGGAGGGCCTCGGCTCGCTGTTTATCGCGGCCGCCCGCCGCCAGTGGCCGGGGGCGTTGCTAGCGCTCGCCGCGGCGGCGTGGCTACACCCGGCGGCTTTCCTAGCCGCCACGGCCCTCTCCCTGGCCTTCTACGCGGCAGCCTACAGACACCTAGGCGGGGCAAACGGCGACCTCATGGGCGCCCTCCTGGAGGTCTCCAGAGCCCTCTACCTCGTAAGCTTATAAAGCTGGGCTCCGCCGGGGTTATGGAGGTGGGCGTGGTGGGCACCAGGGAGCGCCAGCTCGCCGCCATGTTGGTGGGCCTCCTCATCTTAATCGTGGTGGCCGTCGTCAGAGCCGGCGGCGCTACCCCCGCCGCCGCCTTCATCATCGCCGTAGGGCTAGCCCTCTTCCTCGCCTACGCGGCGTACAGCGCAGTGAAGGAGGGGGAGCTGGCCCAGATGGCCGAGAGGGTGATGTCCGGCGGCTTCCAGGGGGAGCCGGCCCTCATCGAGTACTTCGACGAGTGGGACAGGAAGCACCCACGCCGGTGGCTCAACGTGATCAGGGGGGGCGGCCGGGAGGGCGGCTACCTATACGTGTTCGGCGGGGGCTGGTGCTACGGCGTCTTCTCAGGTTACGCCGGGCGGGGCAATCAGGCAGTCGCGGTGGTGGACCCAGCCGCGGCCTGCGCCCCCTCGGGCTCCATTTCGATACAGACCCCCGACGGCGACTACGCCGCGGCCTCGGTGAAGCCGGCGGGGCCTGGGCTTGCCGAGGTGTCCATAACCGCCCACCTGGTGAAAGCCCGCTCAGCTAAGCTGGAGCTGGTGATAGAGACGCCGAGGGGGAGACGCCCAGTGCCGCTGGGGGAGGCCGCCACGACGTATAGAGGCCGCGTGGACTTCCGCGGAGTAGACCGCCCCATCGCCCTCGTCTTCGGCGGCGTCGGAGGGCTTGAGAAGTACTTCAAAACACCCGCCGCGGGGCTAGCCCCCTACGCCAAATACGCCCTAAGACTAACCCTAGACGTCCCCCTTGCTCCCGACGTGCAAACAGAAACCCCAGTGGAGGTCCAGTGCCCAAAACCCCACACATCTCTGCGCCTAGGCACTACCCCCACATAGCAAGTACCCCCGTCCCCTATAAACGCCGTATTTCGTCTTCCGGCGACGTCTTACTCAAGGCGTAGGCTCCTGTCTCCATCGCAGATCCAGATGCTACTGCTTACGCGGCGGTTGGGACGTAATAAACATACGCGGGGGCAAATCTACTAGTAGGCGGCCGGAAGCTTTTAATGGGAAAGCCGGCGCTGTGTCATGCGGCTTGCCGTCACTTCGCCGAGGGCTTTGGAGGCGTTTAGGGCTTTGGCGGCTAGGGCGGGGGTAGAGGTGGTGGAGGCCCCAATGGCTGTGTTGAAGCCGGCGCCTCTAGACGCCGAGGCGGTGGTGCGGGCGCTGGAGGAGGCCGACCTGGTGGTTTTTGCGTCGGGGCACGCGGCGTATAGAGCGGCGGAGGCGCTGGGGCCCCTTAGGGATGCGGCGTCTAGGCTGTTGGCCAAGGCCGTTGTGGCGACGGCAGAGGGGAGGAAGGGGGCTGTGATGGTGAAGAACGCCTTTGGGGTAGAGCCCCAGGTCGTTTCTGACACGGTGGAGGGGCTCTCCCTCCCGGGGTGTAGGAGAGCCGCCGTTTTCCACTACGGCTGGAGGGACCCCGAGCTTCTGGCTAAGGTGGCCTGCCCCGCGGCCGAGTTTCAGCCCTACGTGGCCGAGCCCCCGCCGAGGGAGGCCGTGGAGCGTGTCTTGTCCGCAGACGCGGTGGTGTTCACCAGCGCCCTAGCCGTGAGGTACTTCGCCGAGGTTGGCGGGGCAGAGGCGGTGGAGAGGCTCAAGGGGCTTATCGTTGTGGCGGCGGGCCCCGGCGTCTCCAAAGCCCTAGCGGAGCTGGGGGTGCCGCACAAGACCGCCCCCCAGGGTAGGATAGGCCCGCTGGCCGAGTACGCCATCTCGCTTCTGCTGAGCCGGGGCTAGGTTTCTGTTAGAGTTTCCAGCCGGCTAGGGCGGGGCGGTCGACGCCGCCACGCCGCTTCGGTGGCCTAGCGATGCCCAGCCACCGCGACGGCGTGCGCGAATAGTAGGAAGCTTGCCAAGTGGGGACGCGCCTAAGCCTAAAGGCCGGTATCAGGCGATGATGGAAGGGGCCGAGGCGGCCCAGAGCGCCATGGCGACACGTATCGCTGCTTCTTAGACTAGGCGCAACGTTGAAGGCGCCGTGGCCGTCTCCTGCCTTTTCAGCTGTGTTTGACCTCTAGGTGTTGCTTGGATGTTTTGGAGTTGAGCAGTGGATCGTTGTCTGCCTCTGCGGGGGTTTTCAAAACGGCCTGTGGTTATAGTTAAAAATGGAAGTTGGTGGTTGGGCGTGAGGCTGGCGTATGTGGTGGTGTTTACGGGGCTTGGGCTGGCTCTGGCGCCTTTGAACATCCCCATTGGGCCTACCAAGGCCTTCCCGGGCCAGCACTTCGTGAACGGGCTGGCTGGGCTTGTGCTTGGTCCTTGGGCCGTGGCGGTTGCGGCGTTGATCTCGGCCATTAGGCTTATGCTGGGGCTGGGCACCGTCTTCGCCTTCCCGGGGAGCATCCCGGGGGCGTTGGTGGTGGGGCTGGCGTCGGTTGTCTTCGGGCGCAGGCCTTGGGTGGTTTTGCTGGAGCCTCTGGGGACGCTCGGCGTTGGGCTACCGCTGTCTATTTACGTTGTGGCGCCGGCGCTGGGGCTCGGCGGGAGGTTCGCCGCCGCTTTGATCCCCGTGGCGCTTGGCTGGGCTCTCTCCACGGGCATCGGCACCGCTGGGGCCTACGCCGCCGCCCTCGCCTTGAGGCGCCTTGGCAAAATATAGCATCTTGATTACGGGGGAGGTGGGGAGGGGCAAGTCGAGGCTTCTGGCGGCTCTCGTGGACGCGGTGGCTTCGCTGGGGGTGGCGGTCACCGTCGTCGACCTCGCGCCGGAGCGGATGGGCGTGGGGGCGAAGCTTCGGCGTTACCTCCGGGAGGGGGTGCGGTACCTCACCGACGACTTTAGAGCCCCCCGGCTTGAGGCGGCGTCGCCGGGGGAGGAGGCGGCTCTGGCTGAGGAAAACGCCGGGAGGGCCGCCGCCCTCTTTAGGAGGTATCTGGAGGACCCCACGCCCGTCCTTGCGGTTAACGACCTCACCATATACTTCCACAGGGGGGACCCCGCCTTGTTTTGGGAGGTCTTCCACGCCGCCCGCCTCTTCATGGCGTCCGCCTACGAGGGGGTCTCTCTTAGGGATAGGGGCAGCGGCATTACGGAGCGGGAGAGGAGGCTTCTGGAGGAGGTGAAGGCCCTGTCGCACGTGGTGGCTCTGTGATATACGCCAGATGCCTCACCGCATACGCCGGCGGTAGACCCGTCGTCAGATGTGCGGATCTGGAGGTGGCTGGGGGGGAGGTGGCCCTTTTGTTTGGCCCAACGGGGGGCGGCAAGTCGGCTCTGGTTAAGGCCATGGCGGGGCTCCTCCCTAGGAAGGGCGAGGTGAGGCTGGAGAGGCCGTACTTCGTCTTCCAAGACGTGGACGTTAACCTCATCGCCACCACGGTCCGGGAGGAGGTGAGGACGGTGTCCTGCGGCGGGGAGGGCCTCCCGGACACGCCCCTGGAGAGGCTCTCCCCCGGACAGAGGCAGCTGTTGTCTGTGGAGCTCGCGGCGCTTTCCCGGGCCGGGGCGGTGGTGCTCGACGAGCCCACCGCCTTCCTCGACCCAGCCTCGGCTAGGGCTGTGAGGGACAGGATTTTTGCGCTGGCGGAGGAGGGCAGGGCTGTCCTGGTGGTGGAACACCGTCTGGAGCTCTTCCTCGACGCCGACAGGCTCTACCTGGTGGAGGGGGGCCGCGCCGCAGAGGTGGAGCTGGAAGACCTCATCGCCAGGAGCGCGGCGGGGGGCTGGGGGCCCTACTTCGTCAGAGGCCGCAGGCCGCCCCTCTACCCCCTTCCCCGCGTCGAGGGGTGCCCGGCGGAGGTTCGGGGGGTCCCCGTGCGGCCGGGCGCCAAGGTGGCTCTGACGGGGCCCGTCGGCTCCGGCAAAACCTACACGTTGCTGGCGCTGGCCGGCGTGGTGAAGCTCAGGGGGACTAGGGGGTGCTCCCCCGTGGGCTACGTGCCTCAGAACCCCTACATGTACTTCACGGCGCCGGACCTGAGAAGGGCGCCGCCTCTGGTGCTTGAGGCGCTCGGCGTGGAAAGGTGGAGGAGCCCCTTCTCGCTCTCCGCCGGCGAGGCGAGGCTGGCCGCGCTTCTCTGGGAGATCTCCAGGTGGCCCCGGCTGCTCCTCGTGGACGAGCCCACGGCGGGGGTAGACAGGAGGTACGCGGAGTGGGTGGGGGAGGTCGTGAGGGCGTACGGGGGGACGGTGGTTTTCGCAAGCCACGATCCTGTGTTTGTCTCAAGATATGCCGACGCCGAGATACGGCTTGGCTAAGCTACTTCTGCTCCTCCTGCTCCCCGCCGGCTGGGAGGCCGTCTTGGGCCTGGCGCCTCTGCTGGCGCTCCACCGGAGGGTCGCGGCGGCGGCGGGCGGCTTCGCCCTGGCTTCCTACCTATCCCTAGCCCTGTTTGTCGGGCCGGGGGAGGCCCTTACCCCCTCCCTCGTCCTCTTCAAAAACCTCGTGGTGCTCGGCCTCCTCTTCCACGCGGTTTCGCCGGGGGAGGTGGCCTGGGCGCTTAGGAGGGCGGGGGTGGGCGGGAGGTGGGCCTACGTGTTGCCCATGAGCCTTAGGGCCTACTCGGTCATCTCGCGGGAGGTGAAGACGTTGTTGGCCGTGGCTAAGGCCCGCGGCGCTAGGGGGCCGAGGGCCGTCCTGGCGTCGGCTCTCCCCCTGGTGGTCTTCGTCTTCGACTACGCCGAGTATTTAGACGTCCAGCTGAGGCAGAGGAGCTTCGAGTGTCTGGCCGAAAGGCCGCCTCTCTACACCAGGTGGGACGCCCTTCTCCTCGCGTCGCTCGTCGCCGCATTAGTTGTACAACACGCTTTTTAACGCCCCAACTCCCTCGGCCGTGGACGCCGCCGCCCTCGCCTTTGCCCTGGCTCTCGAGGCGTTGGACGTGCCGGCGTGGTGGCGCGGCTACCTAGTCACTAGGCTGATCCACCCGGCTCTCCACCCCGTATCTCTTGTCTACAGAGCCGCCTCGCCCCTCGCCAAGCCCGGCGGCGTGGGCAGAGGCCTCGCGGTCTTGGCCGCGGGCCTCGCCGTGGGGCTGGCCCCCGCCCTGCTGGCCCACTGGGCTAAGCCGCATCTCGGCCTCCTAGGCCCGCTGGTAGAGGGGTACCTCCTAAAGCTCTCCTTCGGCGTAGCACACATCGTGTATCCCTGCGGCCGAGACGCCGATCTCCGGCGGGTGGCTCAGCAGTTCGTGAGGAGGGACCTCTCGTCGGCCTCCGGGGGGCACGTCCGGTCAGCCTGTCTAGAGGCCGCCGCGGAGTCGCTCGTCGATTCCTACGTCTCGCCGCTGATGTGGTACATCCTCCTCGGCCTACCAGGCGCGTGGCTACAGAGGGCTGTAAACACGCTAGATGGGCTAGTCGGCTTCCCGCGCTTCGGCAAAGCGGGGGCCCCCGCCGCGTATCTAGACACGGCCCTCAACTACATCCCAGCTAGGCTGGCCGCCCTGTGTATACTCGCCGTGTCCAACGGCTGGAGGCCGCCCCTCCTCGCCCACAGGCGGCGGATGGCCAGCAGAAACGCCGGCTGGCCCATAGCCGCCCTAGCCTCGGCGCTTGGCGTCGTCTTGGAGAAGCCGGGGAGCTACTCTGTGGGAGAGGGCGGCCTGCCCACTCCTCTAGACGTGGCGCGGGGGCTGTCCGCCGTGGCTAGGGCTGCGGCGGCCTTCGTCCTCCTCACCAGTCCAGCCCTTTTACCCCCACCTGCCTGGAGTAGTAGTGTCTAACGGCCTCCACCCTGGATATCAAGTCCGCCACCTGGTATAGCTCTGGGTATTCGAAGTTGCCCGTCAGTATGAAGTGCGGCCTCTCCCTGCCCAAGCCCAGCAGGACCTTGGGGTCGACGAAGCCCTGCCTCACGGCGTAGTTCACCTCGTCGAGGATGACCAGGTCGTAGTCCCCCGCCCTCGCCAGGGCCTCCCTAAGCACCTCCTCGGGCCTCCTCAGGTCCCAGAGGGTGAGCACGTCTATGCCCAGCCTCCTAAGCGCTTTGTACTCGCCCACCTCCTCGCCCATGTAGAAGGGCGTCTTCATGACGAAGGCCGCCAGGACCCTCATCCCGTGGCCCCACGCCCTCAGCGCGGTGCCAAGCGCCGCGGTGGTCTTCCCCTTCCCCCCGCCGACGTAGGCCAGTATCACGCCCCGCCAACCCGCTATTTATATATAAGTTGTTTCCAACGTGAGAGCCGTCTTAATGGCGGGGGGCAGGGGGACCAGGATGGGGGACCCCCAGAAGTGCTTGAGGCCGGTCTGCGGAATCCCGCTCCTCTTCAGAGTGGCGGGGGTCCTGCACCAGCTGGCCGACGAGATCTACGTGGTGACCACCCCCGGCCATGTGGAGCTGGCACAAGCGGCGGAGAGGTGGGGGCTGAAGGTGATCTACGGAAGCGGCCTCGGCTACCCCCAGGACTTCCCCACGGCCGCCCGCCTAGCCCCCGCGGTGGTTGCGGCGTGCGACATAGCCGACCTAGAGCCCCGGCACATACAGCTTCTCGCAACGCAGGACGTCTTCGCCACGGCGGTCACGCCGAGGGGCTACGTGGGGCTGTCCTACCTCCCCAGCGCCGACATGGACAGATGGGTGGAGGTAGACGTGGGTTCCCTCCTAGACGTAGACACCCCAGAGGACCTCGAGGAGGCCGAGAGGAGGTGCCCAACCGCCTACCCCCTCTACGTCGACGTGGCCTGCCTCAAGCCCCACGAGGAGACCTTAGACGCCGCCCTCGAGCCCCAAGGGGAGATACCGCCCATCGCCGTGGACTACAGAACCGGCGTAGTCCTCGACGGACACCACAGGCTCAAGGCCCTGCTCAAACACGGGTCTGCCCCAGCCCTCCTATTTGACTACCAGGCCGTAGACGTAAACATCCCCAGGGAGGAGGTGGTCCAGAGAGCCCTAGAAGGCAGGCTCTACCCGCCCAAAACCACCTGGCACACCTACCGCGGCAAGCACATATCCCAAATCCCAGCCGCCAAGGCGAGGCCAGCCGCCAAAAAACTCCGGTGCAGAACATGAGGGCCGCCCTATAGGGCGAGACTTTCAGCCGTAATCGAGAACATAGAACCAGATCTCTAAGTACATACCGTAGATATTACTAAACAACTTCTCCGAGGTGGGCAGAACCTCGCCACCACTACTGCAACTCCGCACCGTGGAGGTGGAATTCGATGTGGAATAACTACCGCTCAGATCCAGCGGGGGACCCAACGCACCCTCTCCACCTCCCACGCCCGGAGATAGCGGTCTCACCTGCCCAGCCGGTCTCGAACCACCAGGGGTTCGCCCTATCCATTACCTCCATTGTCAGAAAACTGACAACATGAGAAGGTAGCTGAATGCGGAACTGCCGGCGGGCAACACGGCGGACACACATCTGGAACACTGGCGCGAAGCCCATCAGCATTGTGGATAGATACGTGGCTGATGCGTGGCGGTATCTGACGGCGATGAAGGAGGCCGTCAGGAGGGTTGATCCAAACGCCCGGGTTCTGGCCTTCGGGAGCTTCGTAAGGGGGCTTTAGGCCGGACAGCTACATAGACGTCCTCGTGGTAACGACGGCGGATAAATTCACCGTCTACAAGGCGGCCGCGGATGCCGTCGACAGAGGGCCCCACCCCTTTGAGATACACGTGGCCATTCCCCAAGAGTACGAGAGCTGGTACAGGAGGTTTATCGATGGTGTGGCAGGAGGTCTAGCGGCCCCCAGCTTCTCCCGGAGCGTCTTCGCCGCCTCGACGAAGACGTCCACGTCCCACCTCTCCAGATGCCCCTCGTAGAAGTTCACATGTAGCTGCTCCACCTGCGCGAAGAGCTTCACAACCTCACGATCTCCCAGCTCCTGGGATATCCTCCTCACGGCGGCCCAGACAAGCCTATGTGTGTCGTGCGGCCACCGCCGCGCCTCCGCCACGGCCTTGACAAGTTGCACCACCGAGTTCCAGATCTTCTCGCCGCCCTGCCTCAGATCTCCGGCGTCGATAAGCCTAAGCCCCTCCTCCCAGAAGTACTCAGAGGCCCTCAGGTAGAGCTCGACGCGCTCCGGCGGATCTAGACCCTGGGCTACCGCGTCGTGCAACACGGCCAGCGGGTCAAGCCCGCGCGCCCTAAGGATCTCCAAGTCCGGGATATCCACGAAAAGGCATGGATGTGCAATTTAAGACTTCCTGCCCCGCATCTGCTGACAAATGCTGAAACAAAAGCCGTAATCTAGCCACCGAGCCGAAGCATCTACGGCGGCTACACTGCCGAGTTCCAGATCTTCACGCCGACTCGGAGATTCCTGAGGGATAGGCGGGTCGTGGAAAAAGGCGGGGTGTCTCGCTTCTGCTCCTACTTTGCGCCTACCTTTGTCAGTATTTCGCTGTAGTGTGCCTCGTTGAATGGCCCCACAGTGACGGCGGAGACATCAAGCTCCACGGAGTATACCGCCGATTGGCCGCCCGTCTGCGTCCCGACGCCGCCCCATACGGTCAACTTAAGGGGCACCCCCCTAACGGTGCAGACGCCGGCGCGGTAGGTGCCGGATGTCTCAACCGGCCCGGGGACCCACGAGCCGAGGTTCATCTTCCCCGTCGTTTCTATGTACTCGCCCGTGTAGCCCAAGTGGCTACATGTGCCGGTTTTTCTCTCCCCAACCGTGGCTATTGCCTGTTGCCACCACCTAACCCACTGCCAGTTAGAGCCGCCGGAGCCCTTGATACAGTGGTTGCCGAAACATACGGCGCTGTATACGCGGCCGCCCTCTGCGGCTGTGTAGTACACGGCATCGCCGGCGCCGGGGAGCCGTAGCACGTAGGCGGTGTAGTTGCCCTTGGGCCCCTCCCCAACCAACAGCCACCCAGTCACAGTCGTGGTTTGCCCCAACACGGTGTAGGTGAGCTTTATAGTGTAGTTAACTTCGTAGTTATGTGAGTCGAAGGGCGGACCTGCGGAGGACAGGAGAAACAGCGCTACCACAGCCGCAGCGGCAACCCCACCTGCGATCACCCACCACCGCATTGGAGGCCCCACGCTACGCAATTTAAAAGTTGCGGTTCTTACAAAAGCCGTCCTTGACGCACAGAGCGCCGTGTCAGCCTCCTGACCGCCGCCGCGGCGGGCGCCGAGGTGTGTATAAATAGGCGTCTCCTCCTCATGTTGTGATGATGTCCAGGGCGCCGATGTGTGGGGATGGTTTCTGGTCGCTGAGGTAGGCGGATGCTCAGCGGCTTGGGCCCACCTCCCTTTTGAGGTACCTCGCCCTTATCTCGTGTATCACCTTGGGTATGTCGATTCCCATGGGGCAGACCTCTTTGCAGTTGCCGGCGTGGGCGCATTTTAGGGCGTGGGGGCCCGCCGCGTCTAGGCCCCTTGTGACGGCTGTCCACATGACGCCCATCGGTCCTGTGTAGGGCGGCACGCCGAATTCCCGGCCCAACGCCCTATATACTGGGCAGTGGAAGTGGCACCTCCCACACCTCACGCAGAGGAGGGCCTCCCAGAGGACCGGGTCGCGGGCCGCCCTCCTACGGCCGTTGTCCACAAGCACCACGTGGAACTCCCTAGGGCCCTGCGCAGGTGAGACGCGCTGGTTTTCCACGTCGGCTGTGGAGCTGGGGCCTGCCGACATGTTGATATAGGTGGGCGGGTAGAGGCCGGCGTAGGCGGCTTGGACGGCGGCGGCCATGAAGGCGTGGAGGAGGGTGGGGACGATCTTCTCCACCCCGTCGTAGACTATGTGGACCGGCGGGGCCGTAGACACGAGCCTGATGTTTCCCTCGTTTTCCACAAGGACCACAGCCCCCGTATCGGCCGCCAGGGCGTTGGCGCCGGTGATCCCCACGTCTGCCTTCAGTATCTTCTCCCGCAGGAACTCCCTCGCCCTCTGGGCAATAGCCGCCGGCTCAGGCGGCACCGCCGCGCCGAGCCTCCGCCTGAGGAGGTCGGCGGCCGCCTCCCTGGTCATGTGTATAGCAGGCGCGATTATGTGGCTAGGCTCGCCGCCGCTGAGCTGCACCAAGAACTCGCCTAGGTCCGTCTCCCAGACCTCGTTGCCCTCCTCCTCAAGCCTCTGCCTAAGGCCGGTCTCTATCGCCACGTTGTTCTTACCCAACACCACCACCTTCCCCCTACCCACGATCCTCGCCGCGGTCTCCCGCGCCTCCTCAGCCGTCTCCGCCAGGTAGAACCGGCCCCCAACCCTCTCCACAGATCTCCCAAACTCCTCCACATAGCGATCGAGGTTTCTCACCACCTCCTCCCGAGCCCTCCTCACCTCCCCAGCCAGCCGCGCGAGCTCGGGGTGGCGCTCCAAGACTGCGCGCACCCTAGGGGCCGTGTGGCTGTACGCCCTGGAAAAGGCCTCGTCCCAGCCCCCCTCGGCCGCCTGCCGCCTCACCTCTTCACCCCGCCTACTCCTTAAAATACGTTGTGAGGGGGGCCGCCTTGATTTCGCTTCTCCTGGGGGCGAAGCTGTAGCAGAGGTGGCCGGTGTAGGGGGAGACCGCCACGGCCATGGGCCTCCTCTCAACGCCGTGTGGAAACCTTATCTCCACCTCGACGACTCTGTACTCAGCCGTCGTGAAGGCCCTCCCCGCGGCTATGTCGAAGAACTTAAGCGGCTTCCTCATCTAAAGCATGCGCGCCCGTCTTTATTTCCCAAACGTTTAATAACTTGTGGCTGGGGGCGACCATGGCCGTGTGGTTTTTTGTGTACCACGTCGCGGTGTCTCTGCTAATCGCCGTGCTGGGGTTTGTGCTCGGGCGGCTGTTGCGGCTTCTTCTGGTGCGTCTACTGCTGAGGCTAGGGTTTGACGACTGGTTTAGGAACTTCAACATCGGTAGGGCGCTGTTGCGCTCTGGCTATACGGCTGGCGAGTTCTTCGGCTCAGTGGCGGCGTGGCTCACCTACCTCCTATCTATCCTGCTGGCTGCGGCGTATCTCTCTCTGAATTTTGGCTACACAGAGGCATATGGCTTGATAGCCACGGTGATAGGTGTATATCTATTTGGTTTTGTTAAATTCTTCGTCATTTCGATACTAGGCTTTATACTCGTCGACGGCTTTGTGGAGTATATATACAAGGGCGCCTTGTCTAAAAGCGAGGTGGTCGGCCCCGTGGCTGAGTACATTAGAGTCATACTGTACCTCGTGGTTATCACCTTCGCGCTGGAGCAAGGCGGTATAAACGTCGCCACGTTAAGCGCCATGTTGACCCCCATCACCTGGGGTCTCACGGCCGCCGTCGTCGCTGTGCTCGTGGCTGAGGCTTTGAAAAAGAGATGAACATCGCCGTTGTGGCGCAACAGAGCTCCCGCTGGGAAGATCTGCACCGCGCCGCCACGGTCTTGGTAAAGTCGTTTAGGAGACTGGGCCACAAGGCGTGGCTTGTAACTAGCATATACCACGAGGGCCGGCCCGTCGTAGACCCCAGGATCGTGGAGAAAAGCGAAAACGGATATGTGGAGGTTGAAGCAGACGTGGCCGGGGTCCCCACGATTAGAGTACTCAGCATGAAATCACTCACCCCGCCCGGCGGCGTTGTTCTAAGAAGCTTTGGGAAAATCCTCGGCGCCCTCCAGGAGAGACACAGCCTAGATTTGGTGGTGGTCGTAGCTAGCTTTTGGAACGGCCCCGAGGAAGCCGCCAGGTGGATTTCAATAAGAAGGTCGCTTGCCGAACTGGGGGAGGCCCCCGGAAGACCCCTCTTCGTCTTCGTACCCGCCTACTTCGTGAAATTTACGGCCCTTAGGCCTGTGGACAGCGCCGCGAAGCTTATGTGGTCTATGGTTAACATGCCCTATATAATGAGGCGGGCAGATCTAGTTCTGGTCTGTTGCCAAGCTGAGGCCGAGGAGCTTAAACAATACGGCGTACCGTCCGGGAAAGTCGTAGAGTCGAAAAGCTGGGTAGACCCAGATTTCGTAGAGGTGAAGGACGTCGGGAGGCCTAAGGCCGCCGAGGGCTTCGATCTGTATGTGTCATACGTGGGGTCTTTAGATGAGGAGAGAAACATCCAGACGCTTATTAAAGCCGCGGAGAGGCTTTCTCGCATCGGCAATGTAGCTTTGGTGGCGGCGGGAGGCGGCGACGCTCTGGAAAGAGCGAGGAAGGAGGCGAAGAGGCGGGACAACCTCGTCGTTCTTGAAAACCCCGATTTAAAAACTGTCGTCTCTGTGATTAAACACTCCTTCGTCGGCGTCGACTTCTCGCGCTACGAGCCCATGGGAATTAGGGCATTGGACTACCTATACATGGGCGTGCCATATGCCGCATCGCCGGCCTCACGAGCTACATGGTATATATCCAACGGCGTAGACGGCATCCAGCTGAGCCACCCTGACGATGTTGAGGGCTTCACGAGTTGGGTTTCCATGTTGATGAAGAGACCTGAGCTGAGGGACGAGATGGCCGCCAAAGCTATGAAAAAGGCCGAGGGCCTCAACGCTTTAAAACTCGCCGAGCTTCTGCTAAAAGCGGCTGAAGGACGCACGACTCCTTCGTAGCACCCGGCCCTCTGGAGACACCGCCTGCCCCCAATGACCCGAGCCCCCCATCTGCGAAGGGTGGTTGCCCGAGTCCCCAGAGAGCCGGTGTGTTGGCTCGCGGGTGGGGGGTTAAAGGCTGGACAGCCGCTTCAACAGCTCTCTTAGTTCTCGGTGAGATGGAAGATTGTATTTTGCTGTGGTTTCGCCTGTGCCTACCTTTATCGTGTATGCCTCTTCTGGCAAGGCTTTGAACATGTCCTCGTCTGTGGCGTCGTCTCCTGCGGCTAGCACGAAATCTGGGGCGATCTTCTCCAGAAGTAGCTTGGCCGCCGCGCCTTTGTTTACGCCGGCTGGCCTAACTTCGACGACCTTGCTCCCGCGAATTACGCTGAAGGTTGCACCGCCTAGGAGACTCTCTAGGGCTTCAACGAGTCTAGCCGCCACGGTCTCGCCCAGCTCAGACTCCACGTTTCTATAGTGCCAGGCTATTGCCGACTCCTTCTCCTCTATGTAGGAGCCAGGCGTCGCCGCGACTACGTCCTCCATCACCTTTCTAACAGCGGTTTTCCAGCTCACCTCAAACGGGAAAAGTTGCGTCCAGTCTTTATCCACGTCTCTGATGAAAGCGCCGTGCTCAGCCACAAGGTAGACGGGGAGGTCTCCGAGCCAGCTCTCTAAAAACTCCCTGTTGCGGCCGCTGACGACCGCGACACTGGTGTTTGGAACGTTGGATAGCGCCTTTAGGATGCCTAGTAGCTCTGGGTCCGGCACGGCTTGGTATGCGTAGGGGTAGTGGGGGACAAGCGTCCCATCGTAATCAAGCAACAGCAGCCTTCTGCTTGAGGCTCTGAACCTCGCCGCTATCTCCGTAGCCGTATTTTCATCGACTGGCGTCGGCGTCTTCGTGTAGGCCGCTTCGCGGTTTTCGGCGTAGGCTAGAGCCGTTGCGTGTATAAGCTCGGCTGCCCATTTAACGACGTCGTGTTGGCTAAGCCTCTTCTGCATCGTCTTTATCCTCCTGCACTGCTCCTGGGGATCCATCTCCAGAGCCCTTGCGATGGCCTCAGCCACGCCGCTTTCGTCGTTTGGGTTTACTATAAGCGCCTCTAGAAGCTCGTGAGAGGCGCCCGCCGTCTCGCTGAGTATGAGAACCCCCGTACAGCTCCTCCTCGAAGCGACGTACTCCTTTGCCACTAGGTTCATGCCGTCTCTAAGCGGTGTGATTAGGGCAACGTCGGCGATGTTGTAAAGCGCCAGAAGCGTCGGCGTGGGGATAAAACGCGATATATAGACCACGGGGGTCCAGTCCACCTCGCCGAGCTCGCCGTTTATACGCCCAACCTCTCTTTCTATCTCCCTCTTCATAGCCTCGTACTGAGGCACGCCGACTCTCGACGGCACAACCACGAGAACAAAGACGGCCCTCCCCCGCCACCGCGGATGCTCCTTCAAGAAGCGCTCCCACGCTTTCAACCTGTTGAGTACCCCCTTGGTGTAGTCGAGTCTGTCGATCGAAAACACTATCTTCAGCCCACGCAACCTCTGCCTCAGCTCGTCTATTTCCGCCGCGACCTCGGCCCTCTGGGATGAGCCGTGGAAGAAGGCGTAGTCGATGCTGATGGGATACGCCCCAACGCGCACCCTCCTCCGGCCGACTCGCAGAGCCCCGGACTCAGCTCTGTAGCCCAGGAACTTAGCCACGGCCCTAATGAAGTTGCTAACGTACTCGTAGGTGTGGAAGCCCACTAGGTCGGCCGCCAGCACCCCCTCCAACAACGCGTTTCTCCACGTCGGCGGCATCAGTTGGTAGACCTCCGCGGGTGGGAAGGGGATGTGCAGAAAGAAGCCCACCGCTAGATCCGGCAGAAGCTGGCGCAGAACCGCCGGCGTAAGCATGAGGTGGTAGTCGTGAATCCACACGAAATCCCCCGGGTCCGCCACAGACGCCACGGCCTCCGCATATCGCCTATTTACTCTGACATAGGCGTCCCAGAACCTCTTCTCGAAGGCCGTATATACCGTAAAGCCGTGGAAGAGAGGCCAGAGAGTTGAGTTGCAGAACCCCTCGTAGAAGAGCTCCACCTCCTCCTCAGAGAGCGGCACCGGGACGAGTCCCCTTTCCCTCAGCTTGGACCTCACCTCGTCGGTCTCCAGCTCAGCCTTAACTCCGGACCATCCCACCCACAGGACCTTCGTGAAGCCGAGCCCCCGTCCCCTCTCCGTCGCTCTTAGAAAAGAGTTTATAGCCGTGGCGAGACCCCCCACGGCCTCTCTAAACTCCACTCTGCCATCTCTATAGATCGCTGTGACTGGCAGGCGGTTGGATGCGACAACAAGCTTCACGGTGATTGGGGCAAAAGCTATATATCAAGGTTTTACGCCGGTGTGTGGAGTTCGAGCGGTTTGGCTCCTTCTCGTCGGCGTTCTACAGCCTGTTGGTATCGCTGGGCGTCTTCGAGTGGGCATACGGAGCCACCTACGGGGCGGTCCAGCGGGCGGTTCCACGGGGGGGCAGGTTGCTGGAGGTGGGGCCGGGCGTCGGCGCGCTCCTCAGGAGGTTGGTGGAGACCGGCTACGACGCAGTGGGCGTGGACGCGTCCCCCGAGATGCTCAAGCGGTCTAGGGCCAAGTCTGTGAGTGTAGCCGGAGTAAGCTTCCGCCTCCCCTTTAGGGACGAGATCTTCGACGCCGCGGTGGCCCTCTTCACCCTGCACCACTGGGGGGACCACGGCCCCTCTCTACGCGAGGTCAAGAGGGTTCTTAAGCCCGGCGGGGTCTTCATCGCGGTGGAGGCAGATCAGGCGAGGCTCCCCCTCGTGGGGAGCCACGGCTGCACCTCCCGCTGTCTGCGGGACGTCCTCAGCGCGGAGTTTGAGGCGGCGGTGGAGAGGAGGTTCCCCCTACTCCTGGCCTACGCCAGGAAGCCTAGATCTTAATATGTGGATCAGTCTTGAGGCTGATAGCCACCTCTCCAGCGGCACCTTAAGCAGTAGAGAGGCGGCGTAGAGGGCGTCCTCTAGGCTGTCGAAGCGGGCTGGCTCGCCGCGGAGGGCCGCCCGGACGTTTTCCCTCACCCACCACACCCCCACTGGGGCGGTGAAGCCCCTGTACACCTCCCTCCACGCCACCACCGCCGCCTGTCTCCTCATGCGGTACAGCGCCTCGGCCGCCGCGAGCCTAGCTGCGTAGTAGCAACCGCCGATCTCCGGGTAGACGTCTCTGCCTCTGTACAGCTCGTGGTCTGCCTCAACCGCGAGGCCGGGGCCGGGGTTCCACACGGTGCCCGGCTCAAAGGCCTCTCCCCACTCGTAGGCCCACCTGGAGGGGGCCAGAATCACGAGGAATAGGTTGCCGGGGGCTCTCCTCAGGTAAAGGTAGTAGCCGTCCACCGTGTCGAACCTCTTGATCTCCTCCACTAGGTGGTCAGACACTATCTTGTCCACCGCCGTGATTGCCCACCTCGTCGGCACTAGCCTCCTCCGCCGCCGGGCCCCCAGGGCCCCCACGCTGAGGGCTCTAGATATGTACCCCACGTCAAGACCAGACCTATACAGCGTCAAAACCGCCTCCCTAGCGTCTAGGTCGAAGTCGCCATAGGCCCTCTCTGCCAGCTTCGGCAACCTCGGCGACCCCTCTGTTTTAAATTCGGCGAGAGGCGCGGAGGGCCCCATCGGCGGGGCGTACTCGCTTAGATATACCCCCCTCGGCTCCCTCCTAAAACGTAGATCGACGTCTACAGGCCTCTCGGAGAGGGCGATGAGCTGGATCTCCTGGAGAGGCCTCGGGGGGTCAGCCGCGTTGTCTACGCGGATCTCCAAGCCGCCTCGATACAGGGAGAGGCGCATGGCTATGAACTTTTCCAGAGGGATCTCAAGCCACCTCCCCGCGTCTTCATATAGCGATGTGTCGCCCAGCTCGGGCGGGGCGGAGGGGTAGATCCTCACCTTTGGGTACCCAACCCTCCCCACGAAGACAGAGGGAGGGCTCGAGCCGAGGAGCTCTCTAGCCGCCCTAGAAGGCGCCGCCATCTGCCTCACAAGAAGAGGGCAGTAAGACAAGCCACAGAGGTATCTACCCCCTCTGCACCTAACGCAGAGGTCAGACCTCACGGCAACACCCCGGCCGAGGTTTATAAATCCCCAACAGAGCAGCGTTGGCTAAGGACAAGTTGTTGCCGGTTTTCTGGCGCGGTGCGGCGTTCTATCGAACAATTCCCCTTGAACTGGTATTGAGATGATACACGCCCACATAAGCCAATTAAGCAGAGCTCTCGCACGTGTAGATGAAGACAAGGATCCACACAGAACGCTAGACCTCCAGAGGCACGGGGCAATGGCTAGTGACCCCCTCCCCTGAGGCGGGGTTTCCCGGGGTTTCGGCCGTTGCCGGGGTTGGTGGGCCGCGTCGGGGCGGGTATCGCGGCGGGGATGTCCCCCCGCCGGGGCCATCCGCCGTCGACCCGCCGTATGGAGCGAACTGCTAAGCCCTTCTCAGCCCTCTTCACCACTCCCATGAAAATAGATTAAATCCATCCCCCTCCCTAAGAGCGGAGCTTCCTGTTGTAATAATTGGAAAAAGCGTTTAGTGGAACTAAGTTGGCTTCTGAGCCTCCGAGGTTGTTTTAGCCTCCGCCTTAGCTACGCCGGCTCCGCTGTGATGTTGTATTTGGCTCTCCACTGGTCGAAAGCGGTTTTCTCCTCTGGCGTCAGCGTTTTGCCCAGCCTGTACCAGCCCTTCTTGCTCTTGTACTCGGCGGGGGCCTCACTCGCCTTGTATATGCACTTGACGGGGCAGACGGCGACGCAGGAGTAGTCGTCTCTGCATTTCTCCCAGATGAGCCTCGACTTGCCGTTGTCGTCGAGCTCAAGAGCTTGGTAGGGACACGCCGCGACGCACGCGCCGCAACTGATGCACGTGTCTTGGTCAATCACCACCCTCTGGTACTTAGCCAATTCCTCGACCACCGACATAGTCCATTACCGCGATCGTCCTTAATAAGTGTAGGCGAAACCGCCGCGTCCCCATTAGAAATCTGAGGCCGCCTCCGGTGGGGGACTGGGCGTGGCTATGTTTTTGCCAGGTTCAGCATGTAGCGGTGTACCGCGGTGGTGGAGAGCTCCGGGTGGAAGGCCGTGGCCACCATGTGGCCTTGGAAGGCGGCGGCGTATATCTGTCCCAGCTCTGGGTGTTTAAGGGGCGCGGCGAGCCTTGCGCTTCCCCACGCCTTTGTGAAAGCCGGGGCTCTGATGAAGACGGCCTTCAAAGCGCCGATGCCCTCCTCCCGTAGGTCAACCTCGAAGGACTCCCTCTGGCGGCCGAAGGCGTTTCTCACAACAGCTATGTCCATAAGCCCGAGGATCGGCTGCTTTGTTTCGCCCACCACGGAGTCTCTCACCTCCTTGGCTAGGAAGATGGCGCCGGCGCAGGTGCCCAGCGTCGGGAGGCCCCCCTTGATGGCGTCTCTTAGGGCGTCTAGGAGGCCGGTCCGCCTGGCGAGGGCCCCGATTGTCGTCGACTCGCCGCCGGGTATGGCTAAGACCGCGATTTCCCGGAGGTCCTGAGGCCTCTTCACCTGAACTACCTCGACAGATCTGCCCAGCTCCTGGGCCGCCTTCCTGAACGCCTGTATGTGCTCCTCTACATCGCCCTGGAGTGCTAGGACGCCGGCCTTCATACCCCCCTGGTCTGGAGCAGCTCCTCGGGCTTCAGCGTTTTGACGTCTATGCCCATCATGGCGCTTTTCTCGCTGACCATCCTCTGGGCCTCCACCACCTTCTCCGGGTCGTCCCAGTAGGCCGCCGCCAGCACGATGGCCTCCGCCCTCTCCCTGGGGTCCTGGCTCTTGAATATGCCGCTGCCGACGAATATGCCGTCTGCCCCCAGCCACATCATCAAGGCCGCGTCTGCCGGCGTCGCTATGCCGCCGGCGGCGAAGGTCACCACGGGGAGCCTGCCCAGCCTAGCCGTAAGCGCGGCCAGCTCTATGGGGGCTTGGCACCTCCTGGCGTAGTCCCTTATCCTCTCCTCGTCCCCCGTCCTCAGCGCGGCCGACAGCTCCTCTATCGCCCCATATAGGGCCTTGAAGTGTTTCACGGCCTCGCTTACGTTGCCAGTACCCGCCTCGCCCTTGGATCTAATCATCGAGGCTCCCTCGGAGATCCTCCTCAGCGCCTCGCACAGCTCGCGGCACCCGTTGACGAAGGGCACCGCGAAGGCCCACTTGTTTATGTGGTGTTGTTCGTCCACAGGCGTGAGGACCTCGGACTCGTCTATGAGGTCCACCCCGATCTCCTGTAGGATCACGGCCTCGTAGTAGTGGCCGATCCTCACCTTAGCCGAGACGGGGATGGTGATGTGGCTCATGACCTCCTCTATCACCTTCACGTCCGCCATCCTTGCGACGCCCCCGGCCTTTCTAACGTCGTAGGGAAGCTTATCCAACACCATGACGCCCACGGCGCCCGCTTCCTCAGCTATCTGCGCCTGCTCCACGCTGGTGACGTCCATGATGACCCCCCGCCTGAGCATCGCCGGGAGGCCTATCTTAACTCTTACGGTCCCCACCTCGGCCTCGGGGAGAGGCTTGGGCCAGGTAACCCCCGACTCCCTAAGCCTATCTCTCACCTCGGCAAGGCCGTAGAAGAAGTCCCTGATCTTCTCCAGGTGTGCGTACACTTCCCCGATCATCAGAGGGAAATCGCATCTCCATAATAAATTTTTCCAGCGCCCGCGAGAAGCCCGGCAGCGCGGGCTAAAACGCGGGCCGCCGTGTAGGGGAAAAGGGGGGTTTTCCGGAGGGGGCTACTTGGCCTCGTTCTTGGCCTCGGCCTTCTTCTTCTTGCAGGGCATGTAGCAGAGTGCATGGGGGAATTAACTGTCGCTTGGTATTACAGCCGTATTAGGGATTACGGGATCACCTCTGTGGAGTCGAGGAGGGGGTCGTAGTCGAGCCGTCTCGGGTCTAACACGCCCGCGTCTATGAGCTTCCTAAGCCTGGGGGCCTCCTCCTCGAGGATCTTTATAGTCCTCTTGGTGACTTGGCAGACGGCGTCGAAGCCCTCCTCGCCCCAGTAGTCCTCGTATTGGGTGTAGAGGCATCGGCCGCCGCAGACGTGTCTATATTCGCAGACGAGGCACCTGTCCCTTAGGCGGGGCGCCGCCCCGTTTAGCCCGATCCTTATGTGGCCGGCTGTGGCCCACTTCTCCGAAACGGCGATGGGGCAGTGTAGGATCCTCCCGTCTGTGTTTATGGCGAAGGCGTGTCTCCCCGCCCCGCACGGGACCCAGTCGTAGGGCCTCACGAGGAGGGCCCGGTATATGCCTAGGATGGGGATCACCTCCAGAGCCCTTCCCCGCTCCGCCTCCGAGAGGAAGAGGTCCCTCAGCCCTCTAACGCCGGGGAGGTAGCTCTCCTCGGCCCACCTCAGGAACTCCCGGGGGCCCCACTCGTCTGTCCAGATGACGTTCAGCTGCCAGTGCACCGCGTCGAAGCCCAGGCCGAGGAGGTGGGTCACATCTCTGTATATGTCCGACCTCCTGCCGACGGCCATCCTCGCCACGGTCTTGCACCCGCACCCAACCTCGTCTTTTAGCCACCGGAGGGCCTCCACGACCCTCCTGTAGACCCCCGGCCCCCTGTAGTAGTCCGTCACCTCCTGGGGCCCGTCTATTGAGAGGAGGACGGTGGAGAACCTCCGCCAGACCTCGGGCGGGAGCCTCCTCACCAGCGTCCCGTTGGTCTGGATGCCGAAGCGGGCGTTGGGAAGCGCCTCCATGACCTCCACGACGTAGTGGGGGTTTAGGAGGGGCTCCCCCCCGTAGAAGAACACGACCGGCTTCCCGTCTCTCTGGGCTATGAAGCGGGCGACCTCCCCCGCGGCGACTTTGGGCCTCCAGGGCGAGTGCCTCTCGTCGAAGGACCCACCGCAGTATCTGCATTGTAGGTTGCAGGCGCCCGTGGTTAATACAAACCAGAGCACGTGGGTTTCGAATTGCCCTTATTTATAGTGAGCCCGTCGAAAGAGGGGCGGAAAACGCTAGTCTAGAGGCTTGTCCTTTGTCTCCGGCATGAGCAACAAGGCCACGGCTAGGGCGAAGCCGGCGACGACGTATGTATACAGCAGGACGCCGGCCAGCGGGTTTTTGAGCCAGAGGGATATGGCTTGCACTATCGACGGCGTGAAGCCGCCGAATAGGCCGATGCCCAGGTTTATGGCCAGCGACATGCCGGTATACCTCACCCGGGTGGGGAACATCTCGGCGAGGGCGGTGCCCAACACGCTGAAGGTGAAGGCCGTGGCCAACACGAGCACAAAAACCCCCAGCGCCACCGAGCCCACGTCTTTCACCCCGACAAGCCAGCTGAAGATGGGGTAGTACGTGGCGAGGGCCAGCGCCACGCCCGCCGAATATATAACCCTTCTACCGACTCTGTCTGCGAGCCAAGCGTTGATTATGTAGAAGGGTAGCTGGGCAACCGTGGCTAGGCCCACCGCGAGGTTGGCCTCGACGGGGCTGAGCTTGACGACCTGCGTCAGAAATGGAAATATGTAGCCGGTGGACGTGTAGGCCAGAACAGCGTGCCCGGCGGCAACCGCAACGCCGACGAGGATGTACCCGGGGTACCTGGCCACGGCTTCGACAACCGGCATCTTGGACACGGCCCCCTCGCCTCTGATCTTCTCGAAGAGGGGGGTCTCCGCGAGCTTCAAGCGGAGGACTAGACCCAGCACCGTCAGCACTATGGAGACCAGGAAGGGGACGCGCCATCCGTAGTCTTGGAACGCCTGGGGAGGCATCAAGGCGGCAGTGGCGACAAGGGTGAAGGAAGAAAGGCCGAGGCCGAGCGGCGGCGTCGCCGCGATGAACCCCACGTAGAACGCCCTGCTCCGGCTAGGCGCGTGTTCTAGGACGTAAGTCACTGCTCCTCCCAACTCGCCGCCTAGAGACAAGCCCTGGAGGATCCTCAGCACCGTCAAAAGCACCGGCGCGGCAACGCCGATCTGGCCGTAGGTGGGGAGGAGGCCTATGAGGAAGGTCGCGACACCCATGAGGAGTAGAGTCGCGAGGAACGTCGCCTTTCTCCCAACCCTATCGCCGAGGTGCCCAAAGAGAACCGCCCCAACTGGCCTAACCACGAAGGTCGTGGCGAACACGAGCCATGTGAGGATTGTGGCCGCAACGGGGTCCTGCTGGGGGAAGAAGTTCTTAGATATATAGGAGGAGAGGGAGACGTAGGCAAAAACCTCGTACCACTCGATCAAGCTCCCCACCGTGGAAGCCGCCGTGACCAACCTGATCATGCCAAGAGGATTTCACTCGGTTATATACTTTCGGCAATCCGCCGTCTCTTCACCCGGTCGGAGTCTCAAGCAGACCTCACCGTAGAAAAGTAAATTGTATTTATTCTCTTGTGGCTGGCCACTTTACCAGCGTCTCCTTAGGCTCCTCCTGTATCACCGCGGCGGTTTTTACCTGCGGCGGCGGGGGCGGGGTCTGCCTCCTCCTCGTGATGACGAGGGCTATTAGGAAGAGTAGGGCCACCGCCAGCGCCGTGGCGGCGTTGATGGCCCAGGTGAAGCCCGTGTTTAACTCGCTGTATCTGTTCTGGAGGAGGGCCTTCTCCTCCACCGCCTGCCTATAGGCCCTGTTTAACTCGTCGTATCTGCCGGAGAGCTCGCTGTATTTGGCCGATAGGGCGTAGTAGCTTTCCCTCAGCTGTTGCTCCGACTTCTTCAGCTCGTCGTACTGCCTCTGTAGATCCGCCAGCCTCGTCTGTAGCTCCGCGATGGTCCTCTGCGCGTCTGAGTACTGGCTTGACAGCTTGTCGTAGGCGGCCCTCGCCTCGTCCAACTGCCTTCTGGCGTCCGCCAGCTGCGCCTCCAGCGAGGCCCGGGCCTGGCTCACGCCGTTGAGCTGGGCTTGTAGCTGGTCCAGCTGGGTCTTGAGGGCGTCGCGCTCCGCCTTGGCTTGGGCAAGAGCCGCTGCGAGTCTGTCGTTGTCCGCCCTAGCCACCGCGAGTAGGGTGCTGAGGTTCGCCAAGCGCGTCTGGAGGTCGGCCGCCTGCCGCCTCAGCTGCTCCACCTGGCCGGCGAGGTCCCTAACCCTCTGCTCTAGCGATGCGGCGTAGCTGGCCAGGTCCTCGTAGGTGGTGGGCAACACACGGCCTATGTAGTAGTTATACGTCAGAGTGTAGTTGGGAAGATACACCGCGATCTCCAGGAGGATGAGGGGGTCTATTCGCCTCTGGGGGCAGTAGTTGAAGGTGGCAGACTCCTGCCATATCTGGCCGGCGGCTAGCGTAAAGCCGTTGTAGGTCTTGGACTGGACTGTGGGGACCAGGGTCCCCTCGGGGAAAAACTTCGCCGTTACAGTTACCTTGTTAACCGTGACGGGCTGTGTGGCCTTTATCTGGATGGTCACGCCGTAGTCTTGGCAGAAGAGCCACTGGTCTGTCCTAATGACGAGCACCTCGATGGGGGGAGAGGAGAAGTGGTCTGTCAACGTGCCGGCGGCCGCAAGCGCCGCCAGCAGTAGCGGCAGGATCCGCCACATGTCCTAACTTAGCTACAGCCTATTTATACCTTTTCGCCAGGAGGAGCGCCAGCATGACAGCGCCGAGCGCGGCGCTTGGCCAAAGCCACGGCACAGCCGTATAGATGAAGTGGGCAGCCGCGGCCGCCGCCACGGCTAGAGATACGGCTAGCGGGATCTGCTCCGTCAGCTTGTTGCTGTATCTGGCGGCGATCGCCCCCGGCAGGACGAGCAACACCGCCGGCATGAGCGACCCCAGTGTGTACACCGTGGCGGAGACGGCTAGAGACATCGACGTGAGGAATAGGTGATCTAGACGCCGTGTTTTCATGCCGATAGATTCCGCAAAGAGCTCGTCCACCGCGGCGTATAGGTACCTAGTCCCGTAGAGGGCTGGGAAGACAAGTGCGGCGGCCAACATGGGGAGCTGCGTCTGGAGGTCCCCCGGCCCGATGAGCACGTATTCTCCGGTTATGAGCGCTAGGGGATCTAGAGTAGTGGCGTAGAGCTTGCGTATTAGGTATAGCAGGGCGATGGCGGCCGTTAGCTGGAATGACATTACTACTCCTGTCGCCACGTCTTTTCTATAGCCCAGACGCTCCGTTGCCAAAACCGCGAAGTTCAGCAACATAACGAAAAGCACTGTGAAGAGGTAGAAGGCGGGTGAGGCAGGCGTCTGCCCCAGCAGTGCTGTGGGCACCGCCGCGGCTAGGGCGGCCGTCAGTATGCTGTGGCCTTGGGCGTGGGCGAGGAAGGTCATCCTCCTGCTGACCGCCAGAGGGCTGTAAGCCGCCAACACCACGGATGATAAAAGCAGAGAGGCGAGAGGCCAGAAGAGGAGCGGGGCGTAGAAATACGCGTGGAGAAGCGCCCCCGCCGCCAGCGCCGCGGCCGCCGCCTCAATGAGGATGGGCATAGTCCTCCGTGACGCAGATGTAGCCCGCGGGCGTTTTCGCGATGCGGACGTAGCGATACACCCTCGAGAGCACCTCCTCCCTAAGCACCTCCTCCGGCGGGCCGTAGGCGATAAGCCTCCGGTTGAGGAGCAGTATCTTGTCGGCGAGGTTGGTGGGGAGGGTCAGCTCGTGGGAGGTCATCAACACCGTTCTACCCCTCTTCAGCTCCCTAAGTAGGGCGAGGAGCTCGATACGGCCCTGCGGATCCACGTTGGCCAGGGGCTCATCCAGGAGAAGCACGTCTCCCCCCACCGCCAGAGCTCTCGCAATGGCCGCCCTCTGGAGCTGGCCGCCCGAGAGCGATCCCAGCGGCCTATCGCGCAGGTGCGTGAGGCCCACGGCGGCTAGGGCCTCCTCAGCCGCCCTCTTCGCCTCCTTAACCCCTCTAAACCTCGCCGGGAGGTACACGTACTCCCACACGGTGGCCTGCGCCTCCACCCTGATGACTTGAGGCACATAGCCTATCTTTCTGGCCCGCTCCGCCCCGCAGACCCCCTCGACGCATATCTCCCCCCGGTGGGGGAGCAGGCCGAGGATGGCCATGTAGAGCGTCGTTTTGCCGGCGCCGTTGGGCCCCGCCACCAGGACGAACTCCCTCTCCGCAGAGAAGGAGATGTCCTCCACCGCGGGCCTCCCCCCGCGGAGGACTGTCACGTTCTTAACCACCAGAGACATGGGGGAGGCCGCGACCTGTATTTAAATGCACACAACCGCGTCGCCCCCGGCGGCGCTACGGAGGCCCAGTGCACAGCTATATATACGCCTCATATACTACGTGGAGGAGCTGGCGAGGGAGTGGGTGAGGGGGGCGAGCTGGTACCTAGAGAGGGCCGTGGACATTGTCTCAAAGGTTGCGGATCCCTTGCCTACGGCGGAGCGCCTTCGAGGCGTGAGGCCCGGGATGGCGCCTCTCGACTTCCTCTACCTCGTGCTTAGGGAGGCGGTCTCCAGGGGGGTTGACGCCAGGGCCGCGGCGGCTAGGGTCGCCGCCTACGCCAAGGAGGCTAGGGATAGGCTGAGCCGCGGCGTGCAGTCGCTTCGGTGCATGCGGCGGGTCGCCACCGTCAGCTTCAGCTCCGCCGTGGAGAGGCTCCTCCGGGGTCTGGGATGTGTAGATGTGGTCTACCTGGCCGAGAGCAGGCCGGGGGCGGAGTTTGCCGAGGCCTACGCGGCTTATTCCCGCTACGCCCAGGTGGTGCCTATCCCGGACGCGGCGGTTGGGGCCTTCGACTACGACGCCGCTGTGGTGGGCCTCGACGGGCTCTACCTAGACGCCGCTGTGAACAAGGTGGGGACGCTCCCACTTCTGGCCGCCGCGAGGTGGGTAGGCGCCTTGACCATCGCCGTCTTCGAGAGCTACAAGGCCGTGCCTCTGATGTCGCCGCCTCCGATGCGCGTTGCGGCTGAGGTGGCGGGACACGCCGTGGAGGTGCCTCTCTTCGACAGAGTGCCGCACGGCCTAATCGATGTCTATGTGACAGACCTGGGTCTCTTCACGGAGGCGGAGCCCCTCCGCCTCTACAGGTTGGCTCTGGAAAAGGTTTTTATGTAGCTCCGCCCTGTTGGACGTGCTTTGTAAAGAGGCGGCGAAAGGCGCCGTCTACAAACTGAACGAGGAGGTCTACATAAGGAGCGTGGAGAGGAGGGGACTCTGGCTAGTCGCCCTCTGCTATGTGCGATCCCAGAGCAGGAGGGAGGAGTGCTACCAGGTGGTGCTGAAGCTCAAGCTGGGGACGAGGTACTTCACGGGCCGCTGCGAGTGCCCAGACTTCAGATACAGGGGAGGGCCCTGTAAACACATCGTGAGGGCGAAGGTGGCCCTTAGGGAGTACCTCAAGGCGGCTACCTCCTTACGACGTCTATTATAAGGCCGGCGATCTCCCCCGCCACATCCACGCCGGTTACCCTCTGGACGTTTTTGAACTCGGGTACGCCGTTGACCTCCAGCACCAGGTAGCCCCGGGGCGTCTCCACCACGTCTACCCCCGAGTAGTACGTCCCCACCGCCTTGCTCGCCCTCACCGCGACCTCCTCCAGCTCGGGGTCTATCTTCACGGGCTCCGCCCTGCCCCCCCGCGCCGTGTTTGTCCGCCAGTCGGCCGAGGCGATTCTATAAATCGCCGCCACCGCCCTATCGCCCACCACCGTCACCCTGATGTCCCGCCCGGGCTTCTCCACGTATTCCTGCACGAGGTATATGTGGAGGTCGCTCTCCATAGCCTGCCTGTGCATAACCACAGTCTCCAGATCCTCGGCGGATTTCACCATGCTGACGTACCTCCCCCAGGAGCCATCCGTCGGCTTCACGATGACGGGGTACGACAGCTTCTCGGCGGCGGCCCGGGCCGCCTCCAGGCCGAAGGCCAGGTAGGTCCTGGGAGTGGGGACCCCGTACTCCCTCAGGCGGAGGTAGGTTAGGTATTTGTCGTGGGAGAGGACGAGCGACTGGGCGGAGTTTATGGAGAGCCCCCCGTTTGCCTCATAGGTGAAGGCCGCCGGTATAACCCTCGAGCGCGCCGCCAGCCTAATCACGCCAACGTTGCCGAAGCCCTCTGGCGCTAGAACCTCCTCGGCTTTGACAAGCCGCACCGCGGCCCCCCGCCTCTTCAAAGCGTCAAGCAACAGCCTCTCATCTAGGCGAGCAACGTCGTACACGAAGTCGATTTCCCCATGGCGCGTCAAGAAGAGCCACATATATAAATCTACCGCCTCGCCGCGTCATACCTGTATATTCCCCACCGCCCTTATATACAGAGACGCAGCTGTACACATGAAGACGGGCTTGGTCGTCGCCTTAAGCCTCGCGGCGGTTGTCCTAGGCGGCCTCTACCTGGTGTCCACCCTCAGCAACCCCTCTCTAGATCCCGCCATCCTCGCGAGGGACCTCGGCATCTCCATAGCCTCCCTAGCCACCGGCATCGCCGCACCTGTGCTACACCGCAAGTTCACGGAAAACCCAGAGGGCACAGAGTAGAAAAGCCCTCAGGAGAACGCGCGGGACTGCGCCTTGGGCACCCCACCTCACGGCATTGCAAACATTTAAAAGGCACCTCCTTCACCCCGCCATGAACACAAAGCCGCTTGTCTACGTCTTAAGCGCCGTCGCCGTCGTGCTGGGGCTTCTCTTCCTCATCAGCACCATCTCAGCCCCCTCGCTTGACACCACAATCTTCGCGAGGGACCTCGTCACGTCAATCCTCGCCATCGTCCTGGGCATAGCCGCCCCCTTCCTAATCAAGAGGTTCCGCAGCGAGGAGGCAGAAGAGGCGGGGACCAGCGTTTACACCCACGCCGAGGACACGCGGTATAGAAGAGAATAAGGTAGCGACGGCGGCCGCCAACACACGCCGGGGACACTGGGCGCTAGCTGGGAGGCGCCGATGCGAGGGCATATAGAGGAAGCCGCGGCGCTCTTTACCGGCTGGGGGCTGTTTCCTCTTCACGACAGTTGGGAAGGTTCTTCAACGTTGGCACAGAAGGCTTAGTAGCCGTCGTAAGCATCGAAAGGCATGCCCTGGGGCTCAAGGAGGGCCGCCCGGCCCGGTGACCCCACGCCCGAGCTAGCTTGGCCACCCATGAAGGCGAGGAGGAGATCCCTAGGCGCAACAGGGACAAACGGTTCAACCTGCACGATATATTTAAAAAATGTTCTGAGTTGTATATCTATGTCGTTGAAGAGGTTTATACAATCGCTGGATCCCACTATCTCGTGTTTTCTTATCTATCGCCTGAGGAGGGCTGGCTACGACCTGGAGGAGCTTGACGAGGAGCGGCTGTTCGAGGCGGTGGCGAGGGCGGCGGGTCCCCACATAGCGGAGGTGCTGTATACCATGTACCTCTCGGCGAGGTCTGAGGAGGGCGTCTTGGCGGTGGCAGAGGTGTAGACTCGGCCGCGGGCGGGCCTGTCATACTGCCGCAGACGCGGCGGTCGAGCCCGTTTCCTTTTATTCTCCTCTATATAAGCTATTCCGTCGGCAGGATGCGGAAGTCTGTAAACTCTCCTCTGTACTCCTCCCACGTGACCTCCACGTCTTCCACCCTGGCGCCTGGAGGGCCTACCTTCGCCCACTCGATGACCTTCGCCACAGCGTCGCGGGGGCCCTCCAGCACGGCCTCCACGGTCCTCCCGTCTGACCTGTTCCTCACCCACCCCCTCACGCCGTTTCGGGCGGCGACCTCCCTCATGGACTGGCGGAAGAAGACGCCCTGTACCTTGCCCCTGATGTAGAGGTGGGCGCGGACGTGGTCCATGCCCCGGGGGCGCCGCCGCCTTATAAGTTTTAAAGACGTATGTAGCGGCTTACATGCTCCACCTCGTGGACTACGCCCTCCTCAAGCCGTACCTCACGCTGGAGGAGGTGGCTAGGGGTGCCCGGAGGGCGGAGGAGCTGGGGGTCGCGGCCTACTGCGTAAACCCGCTCTATGCGCCGTATGTGAGAGAGCTGTTGAGTAGGGTGAAGCTCTGTGTAGTGGCGGACTTCCCCTTCGGCGCGATGCCCACGGCGGCGAGGGCAGCCCTCGTCGCCAGGATAGCGGAGTACGCCGAGGAGATCGACGTGGTGGCGCCGATAGGGCTTGTGAAATCCCACATGTGGGGGGAGGTCAGGCGGGATCTCCTCTCCGTGGTGGGGGCCGCCGGGGGCAGAGTGGTTAAGGTTATCGTGGAGGAGCCCTACCTTACCGACGAGGAGAGGCACAGGCTCTACGACATCGTGGCCGAGTCAGGGGCGCACTTTATCAAAAGCTCCACGGGATTCGCCGAGGAGGCCTACGCGAGGCAACTCGGAAACCCCACATACTCCACGCCGGAGAGGGCCGCCGCCATCGCGAGGTACATCAGGGAGAGGGGTTTCAGGCTGGGCGTGAAGATGGCGGGTGGGATCAGAACCGCCGAGCAGGCTAAGGCCATCATAGACGCAATAGGCTTCGGGACAGACCCCACCAAGGTCAGGCTGGGGACCTCTACGCCGGAGGCGCTGAGGACACTTGGATGATCCCCTAGGCAGACGGCGGGAGGTTCGCGGAAACGGCGCCCGTTCGCCCCCCGAGGTGCTCTCCAAGCCCAGACCACCAGGGCCAGAAGTCCAGCTCCCACGAGGGCTGGGAAAGACGTTGGGGCTTTGGCTGTCGGCGTTTCGCCTCCGTCCACCGGTTTTAGACCCTCCTCTGTGGGGAGCACGCCGAGGGGGTCGCCACCCTCTTCACGTAGCCCCCGGCCTCCAGCGACTCCAGGAGGGCTTGTAGGTCGTGCCTCTGGAGGTCCAGCATCGCCGCGCGCCAGGGCCTCTAGGACGCGCCTCTGGATCTCGTTCACGGCCTTCTGCGGTTCATCCAGAGGACGAAGAGCGCCGCGAGTATTATAACTACGAGCCAGAAGATCACATCCCAGGGTACGCCTCTAGAGGGTGTGGGCTGGTGCGTGGCTGTGTGCGACGTCGTGGTGGTCCGATGTACGGTCGTGCGTGTGGCCTCTGTGGTGGTGGCCCCCGCGTGTGTCTGGCCTCCGGCCTCACTATACCACTGCAACACCAGGGCCTTGAGCCGCTGGGCCAGCTGGGGGTTCTCTATGAGGAGCCCCACCTCCCTGTTTCTCTGGATGGAGTAGTGGCCTATGTTTATGGAGCCGACGTAGACGTGGTCCCCCACTACGATTATCTTTGCGACGAGGTCCTCGTCTACGGCAACCCTTATGTCCGCATCCGTCCTGGCGACTACGGCGTAGTAGGTGGGGTGCTGAACTATATACTGCACAAGGCCCGAGTCCATGTATATCTGCTCCATGGCTATGTAGAGGTCGCCCTTCTGCTGGAGGATCCAGAGGAGGCCCTCCTCCGAGTTTATCGGCGACACCAAGACGCCGGCGTAGTTGTACTTGGGGTAGACCCTCCTGTAGTCGTTTAGCACTATTGTGGCTAGCTGCCTAGCCAAGGTGGCGTTTCTGATGACCAACATGACGCCCTTATTCCTCTGGAAGCCTGAGACGGTCGGGTTTATATTGCCTATTATGACCGTCTCGTTGTCGATTACATACAGCTTGGTGTGGACGTTGGGGAAGTCGTTGTTCCACGCCACCTTTACGCCGTTTTCCTCCATGTACTTAGCCAGCTCCTTGGCCTGAGGCGGCACCCCGCCGTATACCCTCGCCGATAGGACCACGTAAACCTCCACGCCTCTTTTAGCCGCGGACGCGAGGGCCTCCGCCAGCTCCCTATAGGTGAGGACGTAAACCTCCACGTACACCGACTTCTTAGCCGCCTTCACGTAGTCCACTATCTTGGTGGTGTTTATGGGCGAGACGAGGACGCTCTGGACCTCCAGCCTAATAGGCGATACCGCCAGCGCCAGTAGGGCAAGTAGGAGCGCCAGAGCCAACACACGCATAGGTCTTCCTAAATCCTCCTTTTTAGGTTTTGCGTTTTGTCAACCTGTACCAGAGGCCTTTTTTCGCCAGGTCGTAGCCTAGGGCTTCCGCGGCTGCGGCGGCCTCACGCATCTTTTTATCAAGCTCCTGAGCGCTGTGGGGGTTTGTGACGCCGGCTGACTCGGGGGTCCAGTCGTATACGACCACGAGCCGCCTTGCCACACGCAACATCTCCCTCAGCGCGGCGGCTATGTCTCTAATGTGGTGTAGGGCGGCGACTGAAACCGCCGAGTCGCACTCGCCGTCTTTAAATGGCAACGACTCACCGGGGGCCAAGACGGCCCTTAGGAGGCCCGCCTCGGCGTAGTCTTTAAAGGCCGATCTTAGGTAGGAGATGGCTCCCGGGTCTATATCCACAGCGCACACCCTCAGCCCCCGCCTCAGGAGGAGGGCCGTGGTGCTGCCGTAGCCTGCCCCGACCTCTAGGACGGACTCGCCTAGGTCGAAGGCTTCGAGGTCTCTCGCGATTTCCTCAATCACAGCTGCGCCTGGGCGTATCTGGCGGCTTGTTCTGCGTTTTCGGCCTTCACCACGGCGAGGAAGCCCGAGGCGTGTTTAAACACCACCTCTGGCCCCTGGAGCCTTCTGAAGTCGATGACGTTTGCGTGTCTGTCGGGGCGCCAGAGGGTGTAGGCCCCTGGGTTCCTCCTGTCTTTCACCACGATGAAGACGGGCTCTGTCGACAAAACGCCGAGGTCTTGGAGGGCGTTCCATATGGGGCCTGGGGGCAGGTAGTCCTCCACGGCCACCGCGGCGATGTGCCCCTTCACTATTGTGTAGCGGCCTGAGGCCGCCGCCTCGGCCGCCCTCCTGGCCTCCAAATAGTGCCTCTCCAGGCCTTTCGCCACGTACTGCTCAAGCTCCGGCACGGCCAATACGGCGTAGCACCCGAAGTCGACCCCGAAGCCGGTCTCCAGGGCTTCTTTTCCGGTTGCCGCCGTCTGGACGTCTTTTGCGGCGGCCAGCATGAGCCTTAGGGTGTTGAAGGTCCTGGGGAACTTCTCGGCGAGGTCCGCGAAGGGGAGTTTCTCCGCGAGCTTAAACGCCTCGGCGAAGCTCGGGATGTCGAGCTCCAGCCTGGAGTATAGGGCCTCCGCCAGTAGCTCTAGGAACTTCGTCTCCTTGACGAGACCCGTGGGGGTTGCCTCGGCTAGGTACTTAGCCACGCCGTTGTTTAAGGAGTTGCCGTAGGGGCCCGACCAACGCTTCACCGCTGGGCCGAAGCGGTCGTAGAGGTCGACGTAGTGTAGAAGCGTAGCGACTAGCGGCCTCGGCTTTAGGTCTACCGCCGCCGCCACCTGCACGATCGTGGAGGGCTCCTCGGAGGGGTCGGCAACGCCGTGGTGGTCCAAGACGACAAACCTCTGGGGCAGGGCGTCTCTGAAGGCGTCTCCTATGTCGAACAGAATGACGTCGCCGTCCAGCTTTGCGATTTCCTCGGCCGCGTTTAGCCTATATACGGCCTCCGCCCCGTGTTTATGGAGGAGCGCGGCGGCTAGGACGTCGTCCATGTGCGCCACGCCTCCGTGGGTAACAGCCTTGAAGGCGCCCCTCTTGACCACCTCCGCCGCCTTCCTAACGTCGTCTATCCAAGAGACCACGGCGTAGCCACGGCTTTTATAATTTAAGTTTAACTGCTTAAATACTCCCAATGTCACTCCCACATGGACGTCGTGGTCGTGGGCTACGTGAGGACTCCCATCGGCAAGTTCGGGGGGGCTTTTAAAGACGTGAAGCCGCCCCACCTGGCGGCTTTCACCATTAAGAAGCTCCTGGAGAGGACCGGGGTCGACGGGAAGTTGGTGGAGGAGGTGATATTCGGCTCTACGCTTCAGGGCGGGGTTGGGCAGAACGTGGCCCGCTACGCCGCTCTTCTGGCTGGTCTGCCGGTGGACGTCAGCGCTTTTACGGTCAACAGGGTGTGTTCCTCGGGGATGCAGGCGATCATCGAGGCATATAGGGAGATAGCGCTGGGGGACGCGTCGGTGGTTATAGCGGGCGGCGTGGAGTCGATGTCTACGCAGCCCATCTGCGTCTCGCACGAGGCAAGGTGGGGGCTGAGGCATTCCATAGGCAGGAGGTTTGAGCTGACCGACCTCATGGTTTTCGACGGGCTTACGGACCCAGCGACTGGGATGTTGATGGGCGAGGAGGCAGACATGGTGGCCAAGGAGCACAAGATCGCCAGGGAGGAGCTGGACAAGGTCGCCTACGAGAGCCACATGAGGGCTTGGCGCGCCACGGAGAACAAGTGGTTCGACGACATGGAGCCCGTGGAGGGTGAGTTCGGCGGGGTCAAGCTGGATAGAGACGAGGGCATTAGGCCGGACACGTCTCTGGAGAAGCTGGCGAAGCTGAAGCCCGCCTTTAAGCCCGACGGCCTACACACCGCCGGCAACTCCAGCCAGCTTTCCGACGGCGCGGCCGCGCTTCTCCTGATGTCCGAGGAGAAGGCCAGGGAGTTGGGGGTTAAGCCCATCGCCAGGATCCTCGGCTACAGCTGGCACATGCTGGAGCCGTGGCGTTTCACAGAGGCGCCTGTCTATGCGATACAGAAGCTACTTAGGAAGCTCGGCGTCTCGGTGGACTACTTCGACTACTACGAGGCCAACGAGGCCTTCGCGGTAGTGAACGTCCTTGTCAACAGGGTGCTCGGCGTTCCCTACGATAGGATGAACGTCTTCGGAGGCGCCATTGCCCTCGGCCACCCGCTCGGCGCATCGGGCACGCGCATAGTCACGACCCTGATTTCAGTGTTGAGGAGGATGGGCGGGCGGCGGGGGGTGGCGGCTCTCTGCCACGGGACGGGCGGCGGCACGGCGGTGGCGCTTGAGCTTATCTAGCCGTGGCCCCGTTTGACCTCCAGACAGTCATAAACGCCCTGGATTACCAGAGGGCGCGTGAGATCATCTCCTCCTTCGTCAGAAGCTACGTAGAGGGGGCCGGGGCTAGGGGGGTTGTGGTTGGGCTAAGCGGCGGGGTGGACTCCACCGTCACTGCGGCTTTGGCCGTGGAGGCTCTGGGCCCCGAGAGGGTGCTCGGCCTCTTTATGCCCTCCCGCCACACGCCGCCAGAGGACGCCGCCGACGTCGCCGAGGTGGCCAAGGCCTTGGGGATTAGGCTGATCACCGTAGATATCACGCCCATCGTGGAGAGCTTCGCCAAGGCTCTGCCTGGGTACTCGGAGTCTGAGAGGGTGGCGGTGGGCAACATCATGGCCAGGGTGAGGATGACGATCCTGTACTACTACGCTAATAGGGATAACCTCCTGGTGGCGGGTAGCGGGGATAGAAGCGAGCTGTTGCTCGGCTACTTCACCAAATACGGCGACGGCGGCGTCGACATACTCCCAATTGGGTCGCTCTACAAGGTGCAGGTTAGAGAGATGGCGAGGAGGCTGGGGTTTAGACGCATCGCCGAGAAGCCAAGTAGCCCAAGGCTGTGGCAGGGCCACACAGCAGAGGGGGAGCTGGGCGCGCCCTACGAGGTGCTAGACGTGGTTCTCTACGCCATATACGACAGGAAGATGCCTCTGGAGGAGGCCAAGAGGGCCTTCGGAAGCGTCGTTGACCTCGTGGTCGCTAGGGCGAGGGCAAACGCCCACAAGCTGAGGCCGCCCCCCTCGCCGGATCTCTCACAGGCGCGGAGGGATGTATAAACGCCGCCGCGGGGTCTTCAAGGGGGTTGTGCTCTACATCCTCAGATCTAGGGCTTTAAGTGGGTACGAGATTCTTAAGGAGCTGGGGAGGCTCACGGCGGGGAGGTTCGTACCGTCCCCCGGCACTCTGTACCCCCTCCTGTCTTACCTAGAGGCAGAGGGGCTTATCGAGTCGAGGGAGAGCTACGTCGGGAGGAGGAGGAAGAAGATCTACCAACTGACGGATCGGGGTAGGGAGCTGCTGGAGCAGCTACTGGAGGACGAGGAATTCAAGGCGCTTGTCCAACAGATAGAGGGCGGCGCCTCGCCGGATCTCCTCACCGCGATCCGCGACGAGCTCGTGTACATCGACGAGGTGTTTGACGAGGTTGAGGGAGGCGACACCGCCGTGTTGGAGGAGATACTCGCCATCCTTAAGAGGCTTGAGGACAAGACACAGGCTAGGCTTGCCCGTGCGAGGCGCTGATGTACTTCTGGGCCGCCTTTAGGCCATGTACGGCGTGTAGGTGCAGAGCGGCGTCTCTCACTGTGAAGAACTTCTTTCTACACTTAAGACATACGATGTGTTTGACGTCCCACTGGTCGGCCTCAACTGCGAGGTACGACTTAAGCTCCTGGGGGATCTCCACAGCGCAGTAGATTTGGCTGTTTATGTCTTTTTTGGAAGGCGGTGTCGACGAGGCGGGCAGGGGGCCGGTGGTGGGGCCTATGGTGATCGCCGTCGTTGTTGGAGACGGCGGCGTTCTCGCCCGCCTGGGGGTGAGGGATTCCAAGAGGCTGAGCCCGGAGAGGAGGGAGCGGCTGTACCAACTGATCTTGGAGGCGGCGGACTGCGTTAACTACGTGGTGGTTGAGCCCGCGGTTGTCGATACATACGTGTGGAGGGGGCTTCTAAACGCGTTGGAGCTCGACTACACGGCTAAGCTGATCGAGCTGTGTCCCGCCGACGTGTACTACGTGGATTCCCCCGACGTCGACCCCCGGCGCTACGGCTCAGCGCTGGAGTTTATCACGGGCAGACGCGTGGTGGCTATGCACAAGGGCGAGTCTGTTCCGCAAGTGGCCGCCGCCAGCATAGTGGCTAAGGTGGTGAGAGATAGGCTTGTGGCGCTTCTGAAGAAGGAGGTGGGGGATTTCGGTAGCGGATATCCCTCCGACCCCCGCACGAGGGAGTGGCTCAAGTGGGGAAGACTACCCCCGGAGTGCGTTAGGTGGAGTTGGCGGACCCTCCGGGGGGAAAGCCCCTAGGCGTGAGTCGACAAGCGCCGGCAGCAGACGCCAAGGGACAAACGGCAGCTACTTGGTGAGTTGCTGCAGGTCTGCCTGGGGGCCGACGGCTATGAGGTAGTCTCCATCTTGTATCTCCACGTCGCTGGAGGTTAGGTATTCGTCTCCCCTGACTATTGCCACCTTTGCGCCGGTTTCTTCCTCCACTTCTCCGATGGTCTTTCCTAGGAGCGGGGAGTCGGAGGTCACCAACATCTCTAGCATAGCAACGCCTGCTTTCAGCGGGAGGATCCTGGTGAATCTTAGGTTGAGGATTCTGGTGAGCCTTGAGAGTACGCAGTGGTAGGACACTATGGCCATAATGCCGAGCTCCTCCGCCTCCCTCGCCACGGCCTCGCCTCTTGCAACGATGACGACGATGGGAACGCCTTGCGATCTTGCAAATTTAGCAAAGCTGAGGTTCAACATGTCGTTTGGCGAGGGGAAGACGGCGACTTCTACGCGGGAGAAGTCGATTCCTCTAAGGACCCTCTCGTAGTTCTCAACTAGGTTGTGTATGTAGACAGCCTCTCTTTCGTACATCTTAGCCCGCTCCTGATTCGCGAGCACTCTTACAACGTAGCCGTTGTCGACGAGCATCCTCGCGAGGAGAGGGCCTAGGTCGTCGTTGCTGTCTAGAACTACGGCCTCTCTAACCACGAACGACCCATCTAGCGAGTTTTTAAATTACCACTGCAGACCCCGCCTAGGGCGGAGAGGGGAGTCATGCCTCCTCTACGCTTTAGAGGGTATTGAATGTAGCAATATTGCCATATTAATTTCAATACTTTTATTAAATATCCTTAGTTATATCATTGTTATTTATAAAAATATTGATGTTGATATTATAGGGGTGTAAAAATTTATATAGTTAGGTTGTTTGTTGTCGAATGCGTAGGGGGACGGCCGCCGTGAGGGGGTTCAGGCTTCTTGACCCCTACGGCTCGCTCCAGCCCCCCATTTATCAGACGGCGTTGTTTAGGATGGAGGGGGAGGCGCTGAAGTCCGACAGGGGGTTCGACCTCAAGTATAGTAGGGAGGAGAACCCCACCCTCAGGCCGCTGGAGGAGGCGCTGGCTACGCTCGAGGACGGCGTGGACGCCCTCGTGTTTAACAGCGGTATGGCGGCTCTCTCCTCGGTCTTCTTCTCTCTTCTAAACGCAGACGCCACCGTCCTCACCACCATGGAGGCATATGGAACTACCCTTAGGCTTTTGAGCTCGCTTGGTAGATTTGGCGTAAAGCTACGAAAGACGTATCCAAGTACGGAGACGTATATAGAGGGGCTGAAAAGCGGGAGGCCTACCGTGGCTTTTGTAGAGACTATAACTAATCCCCTTCTCCATGTCTTAGATATTCCCGAGGTGGTGAAGACGGCTAAAGATCTGGGGTCTGTGGTTGTGGTGGATAACACCTTCGCCACGCCTGTCCTCATCCAGCCGATATCCCACGGCGCCGATGTGGTGGTGCACTCAACGTCGAAGTACATAGCGGGGCACAACGACGTCATCGGCGGCGTGGCCGTGGTTTCGTCGAGGGCGATGCTGGAGGAGCTGTGGGTTTGGAGGGCGATGCTGGGGGGCATAATGCAGCCCTTCGAGGCCTTCCTGACGCTTCGGGGTTTGAAGACGTTGTTTGTGCGATTTGAGTATCAGTGCAAGTCGGCGAAGGCCATCGCCGAGTTTCTCGCCGAACACAGCAAGGTCGCCGAGGTCATCTACCCAGGTCTGCCCACACATCCAGATCATGGAGTGGCCAAGAAGCTCTTCGGCGATAAGTTCGGCGCAGTTGTATCCTTTAGGGTTAAGGGCGGGAGAGACGCCGTGTTTAAGTTCTTCAAATCTCTCAAGCTGGTGACGCCTGGGCCGAGCCTAGGCGGGGTGGAAAGCATCGCCACCTACCCCGTGGCCAGCGCGGCCTCGCCTATACCTGAGGAGGATAGAAAAATATTGGGCATAACCGAGGACCTTGTGAGGCTTTCCGTCGGCCTCGAAGACGTAGACGACTTAATCGAGGACCTAGACCAGGCCCTCAACGCGTAAGCCGGGGCTCGCGTCGAATCACAGTACTCAAAACTTGGCGGTCCGCGCCTATTGCCACAGCTTTGCTACCAGTAGGCCCGCGACTGCGGTGATGGCGAGCCACATCGGCAGGTTTGTCCTAAGCATCTTGTTGCCGTCTAGCGGCGGTATAGGGAGGAGGTTGAAGAAGGCAAGCCAGGCGTTTGTGTAGGCGAAGAACCACCAGATGGGCGAATTGGTGTAGGTTGCTATAGCTAAGCCGGCGGCGCCGAAGGCGATGTTGGTTATGGGGCCCGCCGCCGCTATGTAGAACAGATCTCTTCTCTCGTTTCCACCGCCGGGGGGTCTAAAGGGGAGCACCACCACTGCGCCGGGGGCTGCGAAGACTACGCCAAAGAGCAACGGCAGTATAACCGCCAGGGGGAGTAGGTTGTAGTCCGCTTGAAACATCGCTATGTAGCCCAGCCTCCTAGCCACTTGCCTATGCGCCATCTCGTGGCCTACAAAGGCGAAGAGGAGCACGAAGGCGACGATGGGCACAGCCTCAAGAACCCTCCTCCAGTTTATTCCGCCGACTATTCCGCCTCCCGCGATGGCGATTGAGAAACCAACTGTGAGAGTTGCAAAGGCGACCGCGAGATCCACAAGCTCCCTTTTCCTGAGCTCGTGATACACGTGGCGCCACTTTCTCCCATTTAAATCTGTTCACTTAACGCGTGGAGGGCCCTCTCTACCGCGGCCCGCTCCATGATGTAAATCCCCCGCCTGTGGCGACGGGCCAACCCCCTCGTGACGAGGAAGAGCATAAGCCGCCTCAGCTCCCAGCCGCATCTCCTGTCAGTACCACATATCTCCCGCGTTCTGACGACAACTACGGCCCCCTTCTCGCGCCTCTTTCCGGCTAGGTAGTAGATAAGGGCCGAGAGGTAGAGGCCGCGTTTCACGTATATATCCCTCATTTTTAAGCAACTACGGCCGGCGCCACCGTCCGCGGCACCCGGTAGCCGCACAAAAAAGCACATATCCGCGCCGACGATGGCACCTCCACGCCGCAGGTTATCTAGAACACGCCCCCGGGAGTGTTAACAGCGTGGCAAGGGGGCGAGGTTTTTATAAATTGTTGCCGTTTGTCGCTGTCATGAGCCTTCTTGCGAAAAGGGCTCTCTCGGTAAGATCCGCCTATGCGCCCCGCCTGGGGCCCCGCAGGGAGATCTACTACATCAGCGATATTACCGGCGTTCCCCAGCTCTGGAGGTTTGATGGACATGTCCACGACATGGTGCTCCCCTGGGAGGAAAGGGTGTCGGAGTACCGGGTTGCAGATGACGGCACTCTCGCGTTCACCAGCGACGTGGCGGGCGACGAAAGGTGGCGTCTCTACGTGCTTGAGGGCGAGGAGGCGGCGCCCGTCTCCGCTGAGGGGGTTAACAGCCTGGGGGCTTGGTCGCCCGACTCGCAGAAGCTGGCTTTCACCTCCACCAGGGATGACCAGCAGAACTTCCACCTATACCTCTACGACAGAGCTACGAGGTCTATCGCCAAGCTCGCCGAGATACCCGGCATCAACGTCGTGGAGGAGTGGTCGGAGGTGGGTCTCTTCGTCACGCACTATGAGACAAACCTCGAAAGCGCCATACTGCTCTACAGAGGCGGGGAGGTGCGGGAGTTGACCAAGAGGAGCCCGGACACCATGAGCCTCTCCCCTAGATACATCGGAGGGGGGAAGCTACTCTATCTAACAAACGAGGGGTGGGAACACATGGGGGTGGCCCAGATGGATCTGACGACCGGCTCCTGGAAATACCTAATTCAGCTGGACAGAGACGTCGAGTTCTTCGACGTGTGGGGGAGCTACCTCGTCTTTTCTCTAAACGAGGAGGGGTCGTCGGGTCTCTACATGATGCACATGCCCTCGGGCCTAACCCACAAGATAGCTACGCCGAGGGGCGTCGTGACATCTCTACAGTACAGAGAGGGGCTCATCCTTTTCTCCCTCTCCAGCATAAACAGAGGCCATGAGGTCTACATCCACCAGGGAGGGGCACTGAGGCAACTCACGAGATCCCCCAGGTTCGGCCTACAGCTGGAGTCCCTACCCGACCCGGAGTCCGTGTGGTACGTGAGCCACGACGGTAGGAAGATCCAGGCTAACATCTACAAGCCGCCGGGCGCGGCTAGGGGAGTCGTCGTCTACCTCCACGGAGGCCCCGAGAGCCAAGATAGGCCGGAGCTCAAGCCGCTGGTGCTGGCCTTGCTCATGTCGGGCTTCGTCGTGGCGGCGCCTAACTACAGAGGGAGCGCCGGCTTCGGAAAAAGCTTCCTCCGCCTCGACGACTTAGACAAGAGGTGGGACGCGATAAAGGACGTCGAAGCCTTCGCCAGGTGGCTCACCGCTGAGGGCATCGCTAAGGCGAAGCCCTGCGTAATGGGGGGGTCCTACGGCGGCTACCTCACGTTGATGGCCCTCGCCACAGCCCCCGACCTCTGGGCATGCGGCGTGGAGATAGCCGGCATCTTCAACCTGGTGACGTTTCTGGAGAGGACCGCGCCTTGGAGGAGGAGGTACAGAGAGGCGGAATACGGATCTCTCGACAGACATCGCGATCTCTTGCTCCAGCTGAGCCCAGCGACGTACGTGGACAAAATCACGGCCCCCCTCCTAGCCGTCCACGGCGCAAACGACATACGCGTGCCCATCCACGAAGCCGAGCAGCTGGCCAAGAGGCTGGGGGAGCTGGGGAGAGAGGTTAAACTCTTGGTGCTCCCCGACGAGGGCCACGTCATTACAAAGGTGGAAAACCGGGTCAAGGTCTACACGGAGGTTTTGAAGTTCGTAGAACGGCACCAGGTTTATTAACTCGTCCCTAACGTCGGCCATGGCGAAGACGCCGGGCCCCATCTCCCTGATTGAGCCCTTGAGCGGCAACTCCGCCCTCCTCGTAAAGATAAACGCTGTGTATGTGGTGAAGCGGTCTAGGTACCAGGAGATCGTGGTCGCAGACACAGAGGACTTCGGGAGAGCCCTCATCCTAGACGACTACATCCAGTCGTCCTACTACGACGAGGTGTACTACCACGAGAGCTTGGTGCACCCCGCCATGTCTACACACCCATCCCCCGCCGACGTCTTGATACTAGGCGGAGGCGAGGGCGCAACCCTGAGAGAGGTTCTGAAACACCGCACCGTCAAGAGGGCAGTCATGGTGGACATAGACGGCGACGTGGTTGAGGTGGCCAGGAGGTACCTCCCACAGATGCATCAAGGCGCCTTCGACGACCCGCGGGCCCAGGTCGTGATCGAAGACGGCTTTGTCTACGTGGAGAGGGCGCTGGCCGCGGGGGACAAATTCGACGTCGTCATCATGGATCTGACCGACCCCTACAGCTCAGACATCGCGAAGCAGCTCTACGCGCCGGGTTTCTTCAAGAAGGTGAGGGGCTTGCTGAGGGAGGACGGGTTGGTGGTTACCCAGGCTGGGAACAGCTTCTTCTTCCCCGAGGCCTACGACATGGTGCTCCATGGGGTGAGATCCAGTTTCCCCACGGTGGCTGAATACAGCGTCTGGATCCCCTCCTTCGGATACGCCGTGAACTACATCCTCGGGTCGCTCAAGTACAACCCCACCGCGTTAACGCCGGAGGAGGTCGATAGAAGGCTTAGGGAACGCGGCGTCCAAACCCACTTCTACTCCGGCAGAACCCACCTGGGGCTCATGTCTCTCCCCATACACAGGAAGATACGCCGTGTCTGAGGTAGAGGCAATAAGGGGGACCTACAGCAACCTCCTAAGAGGCGTCAGAATTGCTCTGCTGGTATCGTCCGGCGTCTCCCTATATAAGTCCATAGACACCGCCCGCCTCCTTATTAGACATGGGGCAGACGTACACGTCTTCATGACGCCAAAGGCAGCCCGGCTTGTATCCCCACACCTCTTCTGGTGGGCAACCGGCCGCAGACCCGTTGTGGAGCTGACGGGAGCTACCGAACACATAGAGATTTGTAGCAACGCAGACGTGGTGCTGGCCGCCCCGGCCACAGCCAACACCCTGGTTAAGCTCTCGTTAGGCATAGCGGACAACGCGGCGCTCACCTGCGCCTTGGCCGCCTCCAGGGCTAGGAAGGTGGTCGTTCCAGCCATGAACATCGCCATGTGGAACACGCCGCAAGTGCAGGAGGCCGTTGAAAGGCTTAGAAAACATGCGGTCGTTGTACCGCCGGTTTTTGAGGAGGGCAAGGCCAAGTACCCACCTCCAGAGGAGGTGGCGGAGTACGTGATAGACGCCACCGCCCCCCAGGACTACGGAGGAGTTAGGGTTTTGGTCACGGCGGGCCCCACCCACGAGCACATCGACGACGTGAAATACATAACCACCCCCAGCAGCGGCTTGACTGGGTACTACTTCGCAAGGGAGGCGGCGGCCAGGGGGGCGAGGGTAACGCTGGTGGCCGGCCCCGCCGAGCTAAGGCCGCCCCCAGGTGTGGAGCTGGTCAAGGTCACCTCGGTTCTGGAGATGTACCGCGCCGTCTTGGAGAGAGCCGGGGAAAACGACATGTTCATATTCGCGGCCGCCCCCCTCGACTTCTACGTCGACGGTAGAGCCAGCGGCAAGATCGACAGCTCTCTGCAACAGTACACCGTTGTGCTCCGCCAGGCGCCGAAGATCGCGCAGGACGTCAAACGGCACAACCCCCGGGCCTACGTAATAGGTTTTAAGGCTGAACACGGCGTAGAGGAGGCCGAGCTGCTGAGGAAGGCCAGGTCGAGGATGGAGTCGGGGGGGTGGGACATCGCCCTCGCCCACGACGTGTCCAAGATGGGCTTCGGAACTCTAAAGGACGAGTACCTCCTCCTCACGAAAGACAGGGTTGAGAAGCTGGGGCCTGCCCACAAGCGGGAGCTGGCGAGGGCCGTCCTAACGCTAGCTAGGCCCGGGGTTGCCGCGCGGTAGGCGGGGCGCCAGCTGGAGGGCCTTGATCAGCTGGAAGTGCTTCTGCTCGTCGAGCTCGATGGAGAGAATCAACGCCCTCAGGACCGGGTCGCCTACCTTGTAGAGATCCGCTATGCTCTCCCTCATGGAGGCCTCCTCTTGAGCAAGCGCCTCGAGCTCCTCCTCTGAGATGTCCAGCCCATCCGCCTTAAGCCTACCCGTGAGGTGGTCCAGTATCATGGTTAAGATCTCGGCGTGGCGGAGGCTGTCCGTGGCGATCTGCATAAACAGCGCTCTCACCAGCGGGTTCCTCATCCTGTAGGAATACGCCATCGCCCTAGTTGCCGTCTCCTGCTCGAGGCGGATCCGCTCCCTGATGAGCTCCTCAAGCTCCACTCCCGGCGTCTTCTGCGCCAAGATGTTGGATATCACCTTGGCTAGCTCCGTCAAATCGATGGGCCCCCTCGCCCCGCGCTTAGCCGCGTCTACGAACAGCTCCGCATGGCTCCTAACAAGCGCCATGACTCTTTCGTCGCTCGCCAACACCCCCACGAGCTCCCCCCCTCTCTTGCCTGAGAGGTACATGGAAACCGCCGCGGGGGTGAGGCCGAGGAGCCTAGCGGTTTCGTTCACGCTTAAGCCCCTCTCCACCAGCTCCCGCGCCAATAGGGCCCTCACCGCCGACAGAACCCTCTCAAGGCTCACCCCACCCTCCCCCTCACAAGTTTATAAAAGTTTATAAAGCGCCAAAGAGTCCACCCTATGCATAGGGTCTACGAGAGGCGGGTTGAGATACCCATAAGGATCTCCAAAGGCGCCGACGAGCAGGCGAGAATTAGGAAGCTAGAGAGGTGGCCTAGGGAGGCCGGCACCTCCGTGGTCTTAGACGAATCCGGCTCCAACTTCGGGAAGCTGGTCCAGATCTACGCCGCAGACTACGGGCTGGAGGTCGGGGAGAAGAAATGGGATATAAAAACGGAGGGAGACGCCGTGAGGGCGAGGTTGGAGATACCGCTCTTGAAGGCCGGCGAGGCGAAGGGGAGAGCCGTCATGGAGGCGGCTATACCCAAGACCCCCGCTGGGGAGGAGGGGAACAACTACGTCTACAAGGCCGAGGTGGAGTACTACATCGAGATAGATGAACAGGTTCTGGCCGAGTCCACCACAAGCGGGATGGTGGAGTTCAGCTTATAGGTGCTTCGGGGCTTTGGAGTACTTCTCCACATATCTAGCCTCCCCGGGGGTTGCCTAGTCGGCGACCTGGGGCCCTCCGCCTATAGATTCGCCGACTTCCTATCCGAAGCCGAGGCCACCTACTGGCAGATCCTGCCGCTGAGCCACACGCTACCTGAATACGACGACTCCCCCTACAGCGCAGCCTCGCTGCTGGCTGGAAACCCGGCCCTCGTCAGCCTGGAGAAGATGGCCCAGCTGGGGTTGGCGAAGAGGGCGCCGCCCAGCTGTCCGCCCGCCGAGAGGGCGCGTTTCGCAGAGGCTTGGGAGCTCAAGAGGCGGTATCTTGAGGAGGCCTTCGAGGGAAGGCTGGGCTGGCGGGATTACGAGGAGTTCGCCGCCCGAAATAGCTGGTGGCTGGAGCCCTACGGTAGATACATGGCGCTAAGGGAGGCCTTCGGGGGGCCGTGGACCGCCTGGCCCGCCTGGGCGAGGAGACCCAACGCCGATCTGCCGCCACGCCTAGAAAGGAGGGCGGATTTCTACAGATACGTCCAGTTCCACTTCTGGCTACAGTGGGAGGAGCTGAAGAGATACGTCAACAGCCTCGGCGTATTTATCATAGGCGACCTCCCCATATACCCGGCGTTAGACAGCGCCGACGTGTGGGAGGGGCAGAGGTACTTCAAGCTGGCGCCCGACGGCGCCCCCCTCTACGTCTCCGGGGTTCCGCCTGACTACTATTCACCCACCGGACAACTATGGGGGACGCCGGTCTACAACTGGGCGGAGCTGAGGAGAGACCGCTACGTCTGGTGGACCCGGCGCCTTACGAGGCTACTCTCCATATTCGACTACATACGCCTCGACCACTTCAGAGGATATGCGGCGTATTGGGAGGTGCCCTACGGGGAGCCCACGGCCGTAAGGGGGAGGTGGGCGCCGGGGCCCGGCGAGGAGCTTTTCAGAGCCGCCGAAGATGCCCTCCCCAGGCTCATCGCGGAGGACCTGGGCTTCATCACCCCAGACGTTGTGGAGCTCAGGTATAGGCTGGGCATACCCGGCATGCGCGTGCTCCAGTTCGCATGGGACGGCAACCCCGCCAACGAGCACAAGCCGCACAACTACGAGAGGAACCTTGTGGCGTACACCGGAACACACGACAACAACACCACCCTAGGCTGGTGGAGGGAGGAGACAACGCCGAGGTCGAGGCGCGAGGCCCTCGCCTACATGGGCGGCTGCAGAGGCGGTGTGAGCTGGTGCTTCATACGCCTCCTCTTCTCCACCGTGGCCGACGTGGCCGTAGTCCCGATGCAGGACGCCCTCGGGCTAGGTAGTGAGGCTCGGATGAACAAGCCCGGCACCGCGAGGGGCAACTGGAAGTGGAGGATGGCCGGAGACCCGCCCCGGGCTGTGGCGGCGCGGCTCAGGCGCCTTGCAAGGATCTACGGGCGCTGAGGGACGAAAAGCTCATTACCAACCACCCCCTCTGCCTCGGTGATGGGGTGTGCCGCATCTGACCTGTGACGACTAACCTCCGGCTGACTCCGTCTGTATCTTCTCTATAGATTCCCTTATTTTTTCGGCGAGCCAGAGGAGCTCCTCCTTCTCCTCCCCCGTGAAGTCCTCATGCCACTTCTCCACCAGCCTACCAAGTAGCTGGAGGGTGAAATGTAGCGCAGGCCAGTAGGGGTGGTGCTCCGCAATGCTGTCGGCGAGCCGCTGTAGCTCCTCCACGCGTTTAGCCATCGCCGTTGTGACGTCCGGCTCCATGGCCTCCGGCGGCTCCCTATATATAATCTTCACGCCTGGCTACGTTTCTGGGCCTGCCCCCGGAGGCCCAAGTTATGAGGTTTCTCACGGCTTCCTCCACCATCCTCCTCCACACCTCCTCGCTCCCGTACCCCCCAGCCACCCAAGGCGTCGCGATGACGTTGGGCAGGGCGAAGAACTCGGCGTCTTTGGAAAAATCGTGACGGCTCCACCACACGTCGCTGGCAAAGACGAAGCGGGGTCTCTCCTTCACTATCCTGAGTGCGCCCTCCCTATCCACCACCTCCGCCCTCCCCACGTTTACAAACACCGCGTCTTCCCTCATGAGGGCGAGGTGCTCGTATCTCACAAGCCCCCTGGTGTGTTTAGTGAGCGGCAGAGCGCAGACGGCGGCGTAGGCGCCGCGTAGCGCCTCCTCCAGCCTGTCTGTAAAACGCCACGGCCCGTCCCTCGGCGTGCGGGCGAAGCCCCACACCTCCGCCCCCAGAGCCGCCAACGCCCTAGCCGCTCTGGAGCCTATCTCGCCGAGGCCGAGAACGGCGACCTTCTTCCCCGCCAGGACGGGGACGGGGATGTCCTTCCCGTAGTCGCCCCTCCTCATCTTCTCGCTGTAGTAGAACACCCTCTTGAAGGCGGCCAACAACATCCCCAGGGCGAATTCGACGACGGCGTCGGCGTTTGACCCGGCGTTGCCTGCCACGGCCACGTGTGGGGGGATGTGCTCCCAGGGCAGATGGTCCAGGCCGGCTGTCACCACCTGTATAAACCTCAGCCTGGGCATCTTCGCCAGCTCCTCCGGCGTTAGCTTAGAGACAAGGGCTGCCTCCACCCTGCTTAAGTCGCCTCCTTTAACGACGCGGAAGTGCCTCCCCAGCTCCTCCTCGAGTTCCCGTGGAATTTCGAAGTTTACGTAGAGCTCCACGGGCGCAGAAACGCCTCAATATATAACGGTTGAGAACACCGTGCAGTGGGCGAAGGCGGCCATCTCGCCGCGGCTCTCCACTAACGCTTCTAGCAACGCGATTAGCTCGTCGTAGGTTCTCCTCACCAAGCGCGCCTACCAGCAAATTCCCCGGAGCGGCGAGATACGAGTAAATGGGAGCCACAAGGCCTTGCACCGCTTCAGCCCACCAGATAGCCAGGTAAGCCGTGGGGGGGTTAGACGCCTACCTCGATCCATCCCTCGTTTTCTCCAATTGGGTATGTCTCGACGCCTAGCTTCTCCTTGGGCGCATTAGGCGCGACGTAAAGCGGCTCTGTCTTTGGGTCGAAGACTGCGTGGCGGCAGATGCGGGCGTTGCTGGGCGGCCACTACCACGGGCGGTCCCGGCTTTGGAGGGCCTCGGGAGGCGTCTCCGGCAGAGCTTTTTTCTGTAATCTCTCGCGCTCCGCCGCGCAGTCCACGTCATCGGACCACTTCACCTCTGCGTAGATGCCATGTCTCTCCCTACTGCGAGTATCTATCTCATATGTCCCCTATCCCGTCTCCTCCACCGTCTTGTGCTCTTGGTATATTGTCTAGATGAGGCTGAAAGAGGTAGCCCCAAGAGCCGCTGCCGGCCATGAGACGTGGCTGTCGCCAGACGCCCCCTCAGCAACCCAGTGGCGGCCGGTCACCTCGAAAAGTTTATATATTACGTATATACGTGTGTACGTGAAGAAGTTGACTTTGTCTATACGGGAGGATTTGGCCGAGAGGGCTAAGGCCAGGTCGCGGAGACTGGGATCTTTGAGCAGAGTCGTCGAGGATTTCCTGGAGTCTATAGACGGCGAGGGGCTGGCGGATGCTCTGTGCAGAGAGCTGGGGCTAGACTGCGCTGAGCCCCTAACCACCCCGGGGGAGATCGTAGCGCAGAGGCCCAGAGCCCTCGGGCCTCCGGCGGCTACCCTCGTGGCTGAGATGCGGAGAGGGCGGGCCGGGCGCCTGTGATATATCTAGACACAAGCGCGTTGGTGAAGCGCTACGTCGAGGAGCCGGGAAGCGCCGAGGTGGATAAGCTCTTCGAATCGGCATATAGAGGCTCGGCCGTGTTGTCCACATCCATCTACAACATAGGCGAGGCAGCGTCGGCGCTAGATAAAAAAGCCAGACGCGGCGAGTTGACACGCGGCGCAGAGATCGCCGTGTTGTTAATGCTTAGAGAACTCAAGACCCTCACACGGCTGGGAAACTTCGCCATTGTCCCCCTCGGCGGCGCGGTGCTCCGCAGATCGATAACGCTGACGCTGAGGCACCACCTCTACTTCGCCGACGCCCTCCAGATAGCCAGCTGCCTACACGTCAAATGCGGCGCCCTCTACACAGCCGACGCAGAGCTCGCCAAAGCCGCCGAAAGAGAAGGACTAAAAACGGTGGAGATATAACAGACAGCGATGCAGGAGGCGCCCTACACGTCCACACAGAAGATTTTAAACCAGCCATACGTACATGGATATGGAAGTATTAGAGAGGCCCTTACCCAAACCCTCCGCCGAGGACTATGTGAATGTCCGGCTCCTTGAGGCGCTTGTGGAGGCGGGCCTTGCCCTTGAGTACCTAAGACGAGGCCTCGTCAGAAACGCCGCGGGGAAGGCTTTTCAAGCTTGGAAAGCGCTGATGGCGGCTCTGCTAAGGCTTGAGCTGGATAAGCTTAAGAACATCGCCAAGACTGGCGAGGAAAGGAGGTGGCTTGAGTCCACCGCGGTGCCTAGGGTGCCCACCAGCAGAATGACTTCACTGTCGCAGACGTTGGAGGACGTGGGCCATGTAGGCGTATCTGCGTGGACAGCGATGGCGCTTAAGCTACACGACTACCAGTACCACGGCCCAGATCCCGACATGGCTCTATCAAAATACCGCACAAGAGAAGAAGCCGCAAAAGACGTGATCTTACTATTGAGAGAGCTTGTGGAGAGGGTCGAGGCGATAAGAAACAGAGTGAGGTGGAGCCCAGAGCTTGAAAAAACGCTCCAGACGTTGAAGAAGGAGGTAGCCTAAAGTCATACAAGGCGTTAACCAACAGACCACGCTCCGGGCTGAGGCACGGCGGAGATAAATACGCGGCGCCTGCTACCAAGCAGAGGCGCCTCGTATCTCATCTATCACCGGTGTGCGGCTATAGGCATAGGCGCCTTAAGCGTGGTCTTTCAACTATCCATTACCCTAGCTATCCCAGCGGCAACTCCACAGGAGACAATGGGGGTTAGCCACATGCCTGCGGCCTTTGGTACAGCCTGTCAATTCTCCAGGTAACAACGTCGCACCTGACTATGCTGGACTCGATTCCGGCGAGGGTGCTGACGCAGTCTTTACAACATACGTCGGCCTACAGCACGGCGGGGTGCCCGTTGAGGTAGCCCTCTGCATCGAAAAAGCTCCACCTATCTCCCACAGACGTCCTCAGTAGCTCCCCCACCGACCTACTCATACCCCCCTCTAATCACCCCCGGGACTGTGTGGGACGTTGAGCTTTTGTTTAAAAACAGAACATAATGACGTAGATGAAACTCCGTAAAAGTTTCTCGACAAGTTCCAGGGGGATACGCCATGTATATAACCATAGCGGGATCTCGGCCAAATCCTCCTAATAGAGACAAACGCCAGAGGCACACTACGCCTTTACGACCGAGAAACTGTATACAGAGCTCTTACAAAACTAGAAGACCTAAGAGGCGACTGCCTATAGATCTTAATCTTCGTTGAGGGGGAAAGCGGTTTGATGCCCCTCCTCTAGCTCCTCGGCCTTTTGAAGGGACTCGTCCAACACTATCCTGAATCTGTCAATACGCCTATGAACACATCCCCGCTAGTTAAAAAGAGGCGGCGCGCCCCGAGCCCCCCGGGGAAGGCCGGTTCTACAAAGGGGGTTGCGGAGGAATATGCTCCCACGGCAGATGATCTAAACCAGCCGTCACCACTTGACCTAAGCATCTTTGCCAATTCCTCTGGCGTGAGCCTAGAGACAAGAGCAACCTCCACGTTGCTTAAATCGCCGCCTTTTACAACCTTAAACCTCCTACTGAGCTCCTTCTCGAGTTCATGCGGAATTTCTAAATTTATATAGAGTTTTGTATGTTGAAGAAAGCCTTAGTATATAACGGTTGAGAAGGAGAGGAGCTTTAAGACGGCTGCGGCCTCGGCGGCCACGTCGCCAGGGGCAAAGACGTGGTGGTTCGCGGGCGCCTCCTCCTCTAAGCGGACCGGCCTCCCGAACCTAACCGTGGCTTGGGTGCGGCATGCGCTCTGTAGGTAGTTGCCGCTCCGCTCGACGTATACCCGGCCCACAGCCGCCTTTTCAAACCTCGGCGAGATAGACACGGCCGTGTAGACGCCTCTCCTCAGCTCCCCGGCGATTCCATAGGGCAGGCCCGACTCGAAGTGGGGCATGGACCACCACCGCTCCACTAGGTCCAGCGAGACCGTGCAGTGGGCGAAGGTGGCCATCTCGCCGCGGCTCTCCACAACGTTGGCTATCCAGCTGCTCCCCCCGGCGAGCCTCCTCAGCAACAACATGGCGAAGCCAGCCGAGAGGTCCCCCTCGCACGCCGCCGTGAGGCCCCTGGCGTTTAACAACGCGAGCGCTGGACATGGGGTGTATCCGGCCTTCATAAGGAAGGGGAAGCACTGTATGGCGACGAGGTGGCTCCCCGCTGCCAGCCTGCGGAGGGCAGAGGCGACCTTCGCCACCCTCTCATCTCCGAACAAAGAGAGGGCTTCGCTGTCGGGCTCCGAGTTCGCGACGGTCGATTCGAAGTCGGCAAGAGGCACGACCTCCACCGACCATCCGAACCTCTCGCTAACCAAGTCGGCCTGCTTGGTCTTGGAACCGATCAACACGGCCTTTGCGCCGATGAGGGAGGAGGCGGCGGCAGAGACCCTAGCCGCCTTGGCTAAAGCGGGGCCGCACTCGGCGTAGGTGGGGCAGTGGTAGACGACGGCCGTGCGGCCGGCGGCCTCCAGCTCGGCCTTGGCGTGTAGCGCGCTGGCGAAGCTGTTGTGTTCGCCGAAGCCCACTAGAACGGCGCCGCGTGCGCCAGCCCTCTCCACGAGCTCCAGCGCCTGGGCGGTTGTCCCGCCGGTGCCGTGGATTATGACGGGGAACCTCTCCGGCTCAGGCCTCGCCGGGTCTTTGAGGGAGATGTACTTTGCGACGTATCTCTCCACCTCGGCGATGAAGTCGGCGCCGTGTACGGCCGAGGTCAGGAGATAGGCCACAGATTTATGAACCACCCTCTATAAAAACGTGGGCGTCTTGACCGCACTCGTGGTGAAGGACTTAAGGGAGATACTAGCCTCGCGCTACTTCATCCTCTCCCTCGTGGGGGGCTTCGCCGCCCTGGTTTTCATGGGCCTCCTGATGGGGGCCTCCATCCGCGGAGCCGCGGCGGCGCAGAAGTTCGCCGTGGTGGCGAACGATACAAACGAGCTTGGGCGTCTGTACGTGGAGAAGCTGAGGGAGCTCGGAGGCGTGGTATACGGCGAGTTTACGCCTGAGTTGCTTGAGAAGTACAGCTACGTCGTTGTGGTGCCAAGGAACTTCACCTTCCCAGCGAGGCTGGAGGTGTACAGGAGATACAGCGGCTTCCCCTCGCTGGTCGCCCCAGCCGTTTTGAGAACCGCGGCGGAGGAGCTGGCGAAGAGGGCGGGCGTCCCACCCGCGCTGGTTAACGTCACCCTCCGCCTGTACTTCGACGGGGCGTGGCTGGGGGAGGCCGAAGCCGGCGCCCTGCTGAGCCTCTACATGGTCTCCTTCGTGGCCACCTTGATGGTGCCTCTGCTCGTGGCGGCGACCGCCGCCATAGCAGTCGGCGTGGAGAAGGAGAAGAGGACTTTTGAGCTCATACTCGCCACACCCGCTACGCCGAGCGCGCTGGTTCTCTCCAAGCTAGTCAGCTCTATACTCCTCATGTTGATACAGTTCGCCGTTTTCCTGGCCGGCTACGGGGTCTACTTCGCCAACTTGGCCAATCTGCCCAACTTCGTCGGAGGGGCGCCTCCGCCCGAGCTCCCTCGGCCCGGCCTACATGTGTCTATACCGCCGGGGGCGCTGGCCCTCTCGGCGTTATCCATCCTGGCGATGTCGATCTTCGTCGTGGCCGTGTCCTTCGCCTTGGCCAGCCGCGCCGAGGATATCAAAACCGCGCAGAGCGTTGCAACCACCGCCGTGTTTTTCTTCGCAGCGCCCGCGGTTGCGGTGTTTTTCGCCCCAACTGATTGGCTTAAGCTGGACCCCCTTCTACACCCCCTATATATCGCCTTGGCCGCCCTCTTCGGCAGATGGGGCGAGGCGCTTCTATTGCTAACGGCGGACTGGGCGCTTGCGGCCGTAGCACTCTACATCGTGTCTAGGATCGTCACCGCGGAGTACCTCATCGCCGGCAGGCGGAGGAGATGATCAGGGCGGTTGGGGTTAGGAAGAGGTTCGGCCGCCTGGACGTCCTCAGAGGGGTGGACCTTGAGGCGCGGGCGGGGGAGGTCGTTGGGCTTGTGGGGCCCAACGGCGCTGGGAAAACCACCACCTTGCGCATCCTCGCGGGCCTTCTTAAGCCCGACGGAGGCTACGCCGAGGTTCTAGGCGTTAGGACCGACTCGCCGGAGTTTCAGAAGAGGCGGAGGTATCTCGCGTATCTGCCGGAGGAGGTTCTCCCCTACGACAACCTCACAGGGAGGCAGTTTATAGAGTTTATACACGGCCTATACGGCGTCGACAACGTGCGGGAGGCCGTGGAGATCTCCGCCTTGGGCCCCCGCGTAGACGACAAGGTCAAGACCTACTCAAAGGGCATGAGGCGTAGGCTCGTCGTAGCCGCCCTGCTTACAGTGGAGGCGCTGGCGCTACTCCTAGACGAGCCGACGGCTGGCGTCGACGTGGTACACGCCGTCGAGATGAGGAGGCTGGTGAAGGACTACGCAAAGTCGAGGGGGGCCGCCGTGGTGTACTCAAGCCACAACATGCTTGAGGTGGAGTCCGTCTGCGACCGTGTGTACTTCATAGACAAGGGGGTCGTGATAGCGCGCGGCACGCCCAAGCAACTCATGGAGCTATACGGGGCGTCCGACCTGGAGGAGGCATTCGTCAGAGCTCTAGGAAGCGCGGGCGGGGGAGGCCCAACACCTCCGCCTCCTTAACCATGTACTGTATATATCCGCCGTTTAGCAGATAGCGGGATCGCTGGAAGTACTCCTCGACGAGCCTTCGGCTTACGCCGAGGCGCCTCGCCGTGGATTCAACAAGCGGGGCGGGGTTTTCGTAGAAGTGGGCGAGGGAGTTCTCCATCTCGGCCACCGCCTCCTCCAGACCCTCGGCCCCCGGCTTCGCGACCAAGACGGCAAAAAACAGCGGCGTGCCCACCCGCGTCTGCCAGAGCTCGCCGACGTCTAGCAGGGTGGGGACCCCTCTGTCGATCATCCGCAGGGCCTCGTCGCCGACCGCCAAAACCTCGGAGCACGAGTCTAGAGCGGCCCAGGGGTCCTCCACGGTCTCTAGCGAAGCGCCGAGCAACCTGTTCACCACCCTGGCGCTTACCGTCGTCTCGCTCACCGCGCAGAGCCCCCCAGCCCCGCGTCCCTTGAAGACTCTGGCCGACAGTATAGGGCCCGTGCTATATATGGCCAGCCTCGGCACAATGGGGAGGCCAAGCTCGGCGGCCATGGTTATTGGGACAAAGCCTATATCGGCGGCGCCCTCCCTCAAGAGGCGGGCCGCCTCTAGGTTGCCGGCCTCCACAACGTCGAGCTTCGCCCGCCAGAAGAGGGGGTCGCTGTGGGCGTACCTAATCCTGACCACCTTGGCCATATACCTTCACGACGTTGTACATGTTGTCCCGCTCCGCTGGGGTGAAGCCCGCCGACCTTATGATATCTACCACGTCCTCCCTCCTGTCTATCTGCGCCTCGGCGCGCTTCCATTCAAGCACCTTCTCCTCGTATAGGGTCCCCCCGAAGTCGTCCGCCCCGAAGTACATGGCCAGCTGGGCGGTCTCGGGCCCCGTGGTGAGCCAACCGCTCTGGATGTGGGGGATCAACTCCCTGAACACTATCCTCGCCACGGCGACCATCCTCAGAAGCGAGGCCGAGGTCTTTGGGTACCTAACGCGCTTGCCAAGCTCGCTGGTGCCGGGGTCGAAGTTCCAGGCTATAAACGCCATGAAGCCCCTCGTCTTTTCCTGCAGCTCTGCGATTTTGTAGAGGTGCTCCGCGATATCGCTGAGGGTCTCCACGTGGCCGTACATCATGGTAGCCGACGTAGGGATGCCGAGCTTATGCGCCTCCTCCATAATTCTGAGCCAAGTGGCGCTGTCTATCTTCCGCGGCGCCAGCTCCCTCCTCACCCTATCCACCAGTATCTCTCCGCCGCCCCCCGGCATGGACTCCATGCCGGCCTCCCTCAGGCGCTCCAGCACCTCCCTGTAGGTGGCGCGCTCCCTCCGCGAGAGGTAGTCCACCTCCAGGGGCGATAGCGCGTGGATAGCCACGTGGGGGACCCTCCTCTTTATCGCGCGGAAGAGCTCCTCGAAGTACTCAATGCCGATCTCCGGGTTAATCCCGCCCTGGATCAGGACCTGCCTAATGCCGTATCTAGCGTCTACGGCTAACACACGCTTCGCGGCCTCCTCCGGCGTATAGCCGTAGGCCTCCGGGTGTCCAGGCGGCCGGTAGAAGGCGCAGAAGGAGCAGCCGATTACGCAGACGTTTGTGTAGTTGAGCACCATGTTGGAGATGAAGGTCGTCCTATCCCCGTACAGCCTCCGCCTGATCTCGTAGGCCCTCCTCCCCAAAACCCACAAATCCTCCTTCAAGAGACGCTCGATATCCCCCCTCTTATACTCCACAGCCACCTGCCGTATCCGTCTTATAAGTATTAACACCCCTCAGCGCGCCGAGCGCCATCGAGAAATAGAGCCGCGCTTCTAAAGCCCAAAGCTACGCCGCCCCAGGCCGGCCATTAATTACCTCGGCATTTTAAGCCCAGCCCCGTGCACGCCGAAAACCGCCGCTGAGTTTTGGCCACTGGCAGAGCCGCCTTCGTTGAGCCCCGCGGCAAATCGGCGTTACACCTCACGCGCGGCTCTACAGAGATTGCGCCTGTCAAAGTAGACTAGGCCAAGCGTTATAAGGTAAAGTAACAAGATTAACAATACATTAATTATATCGAGATCAAAAGGCCTCCCATAACCGTAAGCTATAAATATTAACCAAGCGCCGTCAGGTCCGCAGTATGCTAGAACTGCATAATATAGCGCTAGGAAAATGGCTGTGTGAAGCAGAAACATGAGCATATCAAACTTGCCAGTAATGACATCATAAGAGAAAATTGAAATTGGAATAATAGGTAGTAAAAAGTATGCTATTTTTCTAACAGAAACCTGTAACATGAGGTATAAGTTCATCTCTATGTTGCAAGTCCGGCGGCATGTCGAATAGTGAGAACGCCGCCAGCGTGGAGTTCACGACGTTGTCCACCTGGCCGAAGACAGACACGGCGACCGCCGACATGGCCAACGCCCATCCTCATGAAGGCCACAAATCCCTTTTTTTAAGTTTTACTGTTTTCATCCGCGGCTGAGGAATGCGGCGCCGGGCTTCATGACTTATTTCGCGGCAGAGCTCGGCTGTCCCTACAGCCTGCGTAATACTTGAGCTTGCCCCCGCCGCGTTTCTGAAGGCGGTGGCGGGGGATTTGGCTAGCTGTGTTTCCAGGTGCCGTGGGGTCTGGGCTATGTCGTCGAGGTTTTAAAGCGGCGCCCGGCAACTTAATAAGGGTGGTACTTCTCACCTTTAGTGAAGGTTGTTGATATCCTTGAAATGACGGCGAGGGGGCTTTCCAGGAACGACGCCGTTTATTTAATGCGTGAGGTTGACCTCTTCACTCTTGCGGAGGCGGCCCACGCCGTGACGCAGAAGTTCTATGGCGACGTCGTGACGTTTGTCAACAACGTGGTGATAAACTATACGAATATCTGCGTCGCCAAGTGCCCCATATGCGCCTTCTACAGATCCCCGGGCCACCCCGAGGCCTACACCCGTAAGGCTGAGGAGGTGGCGGCTCTCGTGGAGCGGTTCGCCGTCGAATACGGCGTTACTGAGCTACACATCAACGGGGGCTTCAACCCCCTCCTCCCGCCGGAGTACTTCGACGAGCTGTTCAAGGCCGTTAAACGCCGCGTGCCCCACGTCGTGGTTAAGGGCCCCACCATGGCCGAGGCCGCCTACTACGCCGGGCTGTGGAAGATGAGCGTGAGGGAGGTGCTCTCCAGGTGGAAAGAGGCGGGCCTCGACGCCATCTCGGGAGGCGGCGCCGAGATATTCGCCGATGAGGTGAGAAAAGTAGTGGCTCCCCACAAGATCTCCGGCGAGGAGTGGCTCAGGGTAGCTGAGGTGGCCCACGAGCTGGGCATACCGAGCAACGCCACAGTTCTCTACGGCCACGTAGAGGCAGTGGAGCATCTGGTAGACCACATCTTCAGGGTGAGGGAGCTCCAGGAGAAGACGGGGGGCCTCCTCCTCTTTATACCCGTCAAGTTCAACCCCCTAAATACGGAGCTCCACAGAAGGGGGGTGGTAAAGGCCCCAGCGCCCTCCACCTACGACGTGAAGGTGGTGGCGTTGGCTAGGCTGATCCTGCTGGATAGGCTTAAGGTAGCCGCCTACTGGCTGTCGGTCGGCAAGAAGCTGGCCTCTACCCTCCTGCTGGCGGGGGCAAACGACTTGGTGGGCACCATGTACAACGAGGCTGTTTTGACGTCGGCTGGGGCAAAACACAGCGCTACCGTGGAGGAGCTCGCAGCCATCGCCAGGGAGGCCGGGAAGACGCCGGCTCTACGCGACACCTTCCACCGCAGGATAAAGCCCCTAGATGGGCCCTAGGGAATACGCCGTCTTAGCCCTCCTCCTCACCGGGGCGAAATCCCTCGTGGTTCTCCACCAGGGTTGGGCAACCGCGTGGGACGCCCAACACTTCCAGCGCATCGCGGCTCTCGGCTACAGAGACCCCGCCGACTACGCGTTTCCGCCCCTCTTCCCCCTTCTCACAGCTCTGCTTTCTAAGACGGCGGGGTGCGACGCCGTGGCGGCGTCTATAATTGTCGCCAACTTCTTCAGCTACCTCACGCCCCTCGTGGTGGGGGGGCTATACGGCTTCAAGACGGCGCTCTTCCTCGCGCTCTTCCCCACGTATGTGCTCTACACCACGGCGCCTTACGCGGAGGGCGTTGCGCTGTTCTTCGCCTCAGCGGCGTTGCTATACGCCGAGAGGAGGCCGGCCCTCTCGTCGACCTTTTTCGCGCTGGCGGTGTTGGCCAAGTACCAGATGGCTCTCGCCCTGCCGGCCTTCGTAAAGACGTGGCGGCTCCGGCACTACCTCCCGCCGGCCGCCGCGGTTTCTGCCGTTGCCCTGTGGCACACGGCCGCGTTGGGCTCTCCGCTGGCGTATTTCGAAATACAGCGGCAGATCTGGGGAGCCGCCCCGGCGACGCCTCTGCAGCAAGCCCAGTGGATTCTGGAGGGCTGGCTCACCGCCCAGAGCTGGACTTTGTTTGGGCAGAGGCTAGAGCCCTGGATGTGGCTCGCGAGGAATTGGGCCATCGCTACGTTTTTCCTCGCCGGCGCGGTATCGCTGAGGGGTCTCCACCGCCGCTACGCCCTCGTCCAGATCCTCCCCCACCTCTTCACCGTCGGCACGCCCGCCATCTCAGCGCCGAGGTTTATGCTCGCCGCCTTCCCCGCCCTCTCCCCCTACGCCCGACGGGTCTCCCCCTCTCTATACATCCCGGCGGCTCTAGCGCTGACGGCCTTTGTCGCTAGGTGGCACTTCGAAGCGTTTTTCGCTTAGATCCGGGGCCTCTCTCATAGGGGGCCGCCGGCCCACTCCGAGGCCGATCCTGCCGCTTCTAGAGATGACCGAGTTTATATTCCTTCCGCCTTCGCTATCTTGTGTTCTATATAGAGCTCCTTGTCCATCCTCCTATCTATCTTAATCGTATATAGTATCCTCTGGACCCCCATCTCTGCGAGCGCCTTCTCCATCTTTTCCAGAAGCTCGGCGAGCTGCTGGTACGAGTCCAACTCGACGTCTGTAAACCCAGCGCCTGTCCTATACCTAAGCCCGGACTCTCTAATGACCGCGGTGGCCTTTTTCACGTACTCCGACACGCTGGGCGAGCCGGTCCCCAGGGGCACCACCGAGAGGCTCACCACCATCTTAGCCATGGCTCCAGATGGACACATTTTTTAAGCTCTACGCCGTCTGAGGCGTGAGGAGGATCCCCACCGGCATCGAGGTTTTAGACAAGGCGCTGGAGGGCGGCGTCCCCCAGGGCTCCTGGGTCGTGGTCACAGGCGAGCCTGGCGTGGGCAAGTCTATACTCTGTATACACTTCGCCTACGCCGGGCTGAGGTCAGGCGATCCCGTTGTGTATGTAACCACAGAGCAGGAGTTTAGGGACGTTATGGAGCAGGCGAGGCAGCTTGGGATGGACTTCTCCCAGTTCTCCGTATACAACATAGCGTGGAAGAAGGAGCCTGAGGAGCTTCCGGAGATCGTCGTCATCGACATCTTTGGGCTTCTAAAGGTGGCCCGCCAGCTGACGGAGAAGGCCAGGGAGGAAAGCCCAGACAAGGTGCGGCGCTACGCCGCCCTCTCCATAGACACCTTAATCGAGGCCATCAACGAGGCCTACGAGATCTTGGCCGTGGCTAAGGAGAGGGGGTCCCCCGAGCGCCACGTCCGCCTCGTCATCGACTCCATGTCCGCCTTCTGGGTGGATAAACCGGTGATGGCGCGTAAGTACTCGTACCAGCTCAAGATCGCCACACACAGGGAGAACGTGACGGCTATGCTCACCAGCCAGTACGCGCCGACGACGAGACAGGCCTACGGCTTCGGCCTTGAGCATATAGCAGACGGCGTCATCCACATGTGGATGGACGACGTGGAGACGGCGAAGGAGATCAGGCGCTGGCTTATAATCAAGAAGATGAGGATGACGGCCCACTCGGCGAGAGCCTACAGGGTTAAGATAGAGCCGGGGAGGGGGATGGTGCTTGATGAGGCCTAGTACATCTGGCGGGCTGCCCTCCTCCACTTGTCTATCACCTCTCTCACGTCTGGCCCCGGGTCCCCCGTGGCCAAGTAGCGCCGGAGGCGGGGGAGGTCCGGCCTGCCCGAGGTCGCGTCCTCTAGGGCCAAAGCGGCGGCCGTGGGGATATCTCGGCCCGCCTCAGCCACGGCCGATAGGCTCAGCTTCAGCTCCTTCATGGCCATATAGCAGAGCATCCTGTAAGGCCTTGGGCACAGCTTCAGCACCTCCTCCAGCGGATCCCCCTCCTCCCTCCTGGCCTTCTTTATCACGGGCTTGTTTCTGAAGGTGAGGTGCGCCCACATGTAGCGAAGCCTCGTGAGCTCCTCCACAGGTGTAGAGAGGCCGCGTCTTAAAAAGGTTCCTCCGGCTTTCAGCGTATTCTGAATTTTATATATTCCCAACCGCCCACCTCCACCCCCTTCGCCACGGCCACCCTTAGTATGTTCGGCTCCGGGGTCTCCACGGCGCCGCCGAAGCGCCACTCGAAAACCTCGGCGTTTTTTGGAAATATCCAGACGGCCTCGTAGTCGTACTCGGCGACTTCCTCGTCGTAGAAGTTCTCGTAGATGTTCTCGCCGCTTCTAAGCGGCGCTGGGAAGGAGCCTATGAAGACGATGTAGGGCCTGGTGGGGGAGCCCCTGAGGCCGATGTAGACGTCGCTTATCGTCGGCCTAACCCTCTCCCCGTTGATCCGCACCACCTCTTCGTCCATGAACTTCTGCATGTTTTCCCAGACGGTCGAAATCTCCCTAGAAAGCTCCTCTCCCCCCCTCCGTAGGAGCTTGTGGTAGTACTGCCCCCTGTCTAGGTAGTCGAAGATTATCACCATGTTGACCACCCCTGGGCTTACGACATAGAAGCCCTGTGCGTATACCGGGACCACATCGCTCTCTCCCACGTCTCTACCTACCTGCTTTTTAAAACCGATAGCGCTTCAATGCACTCCCTCTCCACGGGGCTTAGCCCACCTGGCACGATAAACACAGCCGGCCCCTCCAGATCGCTACCTAGCAATTCGCCGAGGGGCAGGTAGGCGGGTCTGCCGCCCCAGCCGAGCTTAGGCACCACGACCACCGGCCTCCCCTTGTCGAAAACGCCGCGTTTCTCCCGCTCCTCCAACTTCAGCATGATTTCGGCGGCGTCTCTAGGCGGCATGAAAACGCCGTCTTCTCTAACGTCGAGGAGTAGGAGGGTGTGGAGCCCCCTCGCCAGGTTCTGTTCGACAAGCTCGTAGGGCCTGGCCGAGTACACTCCCCCCCTTGGATAGGTGACTGTGGCCACGCCGCCGAGCTTGTATATAGATAGGCAACTCGCCGAGAAGGCCGCGCAGACTATCGAAACCCCCGGCACCACCTCAACGCTGTAGCCCCTGGATCTAGCTATGGAGATCAAGGCGGCGTGGGACGTGGCCAACATGGGGTCCCCGGCCGTGGCGAGAACCGCCGTCTTTCCGCGGCTGAGGCACTCCAGCACTCTACGCCCCGACTCGTCCTCCAGATCTCTCCTGGTGAGCCGCGTCGGCGGCGACCTGGCGTATCTGCGGAGGGTCTCGACGTCTATGGGGCCGGTGTAGTCCTCGTAGAATACGCAGTCTGCCTCGCGCAGTATCTGCGCCGCCTTCTCGGTTATAAAGCCCGGGGCTGGCCCAACGCCGATTATGTAGAACACATGGGGGCAAAGTATTTATTATAAATAGGTGGCCGCGGTGGATGTACGCCGTTGCTAGGCTGTACGGCTATTCAGAGGAGGCGGGGTTCAAGGCGTGGGTAGGCCGGGATCTAGCCACCGCCCTGGGGCTGCGGGTAGGCGACGGGATTAGGGTTGAGACCAAGAGCGGGGCCTCCTCCGCTCGTATCGCGGAGGTGCGCGACGACGTAAAAGCAGGCGTGGTGCTCTCCATCGACGTATACATGGCCGTGGCGGGCTTCAGGACGGTTCTGCTCAAGAAGCTGAGCCGGGCCTTCGAAGCACACGCCGTGTCCCTCGGCGTTGCCCAGCCGATAGACGTGGAGCAACTGGCGGAGCTCGTCAACGTGCTTATAGCGTACCGCGTCCCCGTCTTTACAAACTTCATGGGCTACGTCCAAGGCGCCGGGGGGAGGTGGATACGCATTTCTATAAAGGAGGTTTCGCCTAGGGAGCCGGCCTACCTCTCCAGGGAGACGAAGATCCACGTGAGGTGAGGCCCTAGGGGAGCTGGGTTCTGCCGAAGTCTACCTTGAGGAGCAGAAGCGGGTCTGTGTTGGCCCTAAGGGAGTTTATCCTCTCCAGCAACCTAGCCGTGAGAGCCCCCGTCTTGTACATCTCCACAGCCCTCTCGGGGCCGTGCCTCTCCACAACGGCATTTAGCTCATCTCTGATGAGGTATTCAGATATCTGCTCAACCCCCGCCACCTCGCCGTTTCTAACCAGATTCGATATGACGAAGAGCTTAAGCTCCGTAACGTCGATGTTTTTCAGCGCCTTGTCCAGCTGGCTGGACCACTTGACCGACTGGGTAGCCCTCTTGAACTCCTCCTCGGAGAAGACCAGCCTAACCCGCTGGTTCCACTTTATCTTCCACAGGGCGAACCACTCGGAGGCTACATCCCACAGCCTCGCCCACATCTTCTCCACGTATATGCAGAGCCTCTGCCGCGCCTTAGCCTCCGAGAACCTCCTCCACGAGTATATACCCGCCCTCGTGGCTAGGTAGTGCATGAAGTCTCTGAAGACGAACTCCCTGATGGTGTCGAGCTCCCTCCGCGGCATATCGCCGAAGTGCTCCCTTATCAGCTCTCCCAACATGTTGTCTATGGCGGCCGCCGCCGCGTCGAAATCGCAGTAGGGCTCCATAGTAAGATACCCGATCCATATTTAAAGACTTACTCCTCCCAAGCGGCTAGAGCCTCCCCCGCGGCTTTGAAAACCGCGGCGTGGGCCGCGGCGTATCTATACCTCCAGAGGAAGTAGCGGTAGGCCTTCCTAAGCGATGGGTAATCCACTTGGAACTCCACGCCGTAGTCTATGTCGAGGAGCACTAGGCCTTCGGCGGGGGCGCTGGGTACGGCCCCCGGCTTGGGCCTCTCTAGCAGATCGGCGATGTCCCTTTTCCTCAAGACCCCTCTGCCGGCCGCGAGAATAGCCCACGCCAGCTTCCTAATCATCTTGTTTCTGAAGCCCCTCCCCACGAAGTGTAGAAACACCAGGTCGCCCCTGGTCTCCACCGTTATGCTGAATATGGTCGTCACCGTGGACGCCGGCTCGCCACGCCTCTGGACGAAGGAGGCATAGTCGTGCGTCCCAGCCAGCAGCTCCGCCGCCTCCCGCATAGAGTCGAGGTCCTCCCCCCAGTGGGGGGCGACGTAGAGGTAATGTCTGCTCCTGGCCCTCCTGGGGTTGAACCCCTCCGGCACCTCCGCCGCCGCCCAGACCCAAACGCCGCGCGGAAGCTTGGAGTTGGCCGCGGCTGGTTGCACCTTCGCCGACGTCATCACCACGTTTCCCACGGCCGACACCCCGGGGTCCGTCCTACTCCCACGGCCCAACACATCGCCAAGGGCGCGCCTCAGGTGGGGCTCCAGCGACCGCGGGTGCCCCGTGAAGCCGTAGAAGAGGGTGCCGTCGTAGGCGATGCGGTATAGGTAAGGCATATAGAGGTGGAAAAACCGGCTTTTATGCTCACCTTTAGGCCCGCCTCGGAGGAGGACATCCCCGAGATAGTGTCCTTCACCATGGACACGTGGGACTGGGGCGACTATATCCCCCAGGTGATAGGGAGGTGGGTGAGGGAGGGGAGGGCCTACGTCGCCCTCTGGAGCGGCCGGGTGGCCGCAGTGGCCGCCCTATTGACCGTGGGGAAGTCGGCCTACCTCCACGGCCTTAGGGTAAGGCCGGAGCTCAGGGGGAGGGGAATCGGCGAGGCTATCACCAGGTTTCTACTGGACGAGGCGAGGCGTAGGGGAGCGGCCGTCGCCACCGCCCTGGTGGCCGAGTGGAACGCCCCGAGCCACCGTCTTGTGAGGAAGATCGGGTTTAGGGAGCGCTTCTACATATACGGCGGGAGGCCCGCCGGGGGCAACGGCAGGTGCCTCTCCGGCGTCGAGGCCTACGAGGCTGTCTCAGAGGCGCTGGGCCGGAGCAGAGGCTACGCATGTCTGCCGGACGACCCCTGGGTGTGTACCGCCCTCACCCCCTGGGATCTCCTCAGTAGGGGGCGGCCTTGCCTCGGCGAGGCGCTGTACATCGGCCGCTTCTCCTTCGGCAAAGCCCAAGGCGACCCCTCGGCCGACGCCACCTCCCTAAGCCCCGAGGGCTACAGGGAGAGGTACGCGGCGCACCTCCTCTATTCGATAGACCTATAAAGGGCTGGGTCTACGCCCATATGGAGCCCCGGGCCTTCTACGACATAACCGAGGAGGAGGACAGGGCGGAGCTCGCCAAGCTCATCAAGGCGGGGGTCTACAGCTACGCCGTGTTGATACCCGAAGATCTGCCGAGACGGGACGTGGAGGAGGTCTTTAGGGCGGCCGGGTTCAGCCGGGTGGAGGTGGACGCGTCAAGCTGGCCTAGGCAAATCGCCGTGAGGACCGAGGGCGGGACCTACGTTTTTAAAAAGGTGGAGGAGGGGGTCTACCGCCTCTCCGTTCATCCCTAGGCGGTCGTTGTTGATTGCCGCTGGCCGCTCTAGGGGCTTTCTCCTCGCCCGCGCCTTCACCGGCGCCTGAGGTGCCTCCAGCGCGGGGGCGTTGGGCACGGGGGCCAACGGCACGGCCTCCTCCGCCAACGTTCGGGACAGGCTCGGTTGATGCACCTCATGGAGCTACCCCCTCGCCCCCACAGATACGTTTAAGCCCTCCGCCTGCACAAAACGCAGAACTTTTCCCACACCACAGAAGAGGACAGCCCCGCCTAGTATATCTCTCCCAGCGCGTGTATGCCGAGCTCGCCCAGCCCCCTCTCCACCATCTTTTTATACAGCTCAAGGGCTAGGGAGGCGCCCGGCACGAAGAGGTTCATCCTGTGGGCGAGCTCCAAGGCGTAGGCCAGGTCCTTCTTTAGATGGGCCGCCTTGAAGCCTGGAGACATATCGCCCCGCAGGAGCTTCGGCAGGTAAAGCTCTATCGACCCGGATCTAGCCGACCCGCTGGACAGGACCTGGGCCACCTTCTCTAGGTCTAGGCCAAGGGCTTTCGCGAGACGTAGCCCCTCCACCATCGCCACGGTGTTTAACGCGATCACGATCTGGTTGACCAGCTTCATAGCCTGGCCGTAGCCCACGGGCCCCGCGTACACTATCGTTTTCCCAAATGCCTTAAATACCGGCTCCAGCTGCCGGAAGAGGGCCTCGTCTCCGCCGACCATTATCGTCAAGGTGCCCTCCACAGCCGCCTTCTGCCCGCCCGTCACCGGCGCGTCGAGGAACTTTATCCCGTGTTTCGCCAGCCTTTCGGCGAACCTCCGCGCCCAATCGGGGGAGTTCGTCGACATGTCCACCACGACAAGGCCGGGCCTAGCGCCTTCCACCACCCCGCCCTGCCCAAACAACACCTGTTCAACATCAGGCGCATCCGACACCATGATTATCGCCACGTCCACCCTCCTGGCGAGGTCGGCAGGCGAGTCGGCCACATATACGCCGAGTTTCTGGAACGGCTCGGCCTTAGACCTAGTCCTGTTGTAGACCGCCGCTAGGAGGCCGGCCTTGTGGAGGTGCATGGCCATGGGCGCCCCCATGATTCCCAGACCCACTACGCCAACTCTCATGTCCCCCACGCCCCAATGTATATAAATCTGTTTTTACAGTGGCCCATGCTAACACCCGTAGTTTCCTACTCAACCGTAAAAGAGGTGAAGGGCCCTCTCCTGGTCATTGAGAGGACGAGGGGCGTGGCCTACGGCGAAATCGGCGAGGTTGTTGGGCCAGACGGCGAGCCTAGGAGGGTCCAGGTGATCGAGGTGGGCACAGACTACGCGGTGGCGCAGGTGCTGGGGGGCACCCTAGGCCTGCCGGCGAAGGGATCCACGGTGAGGTTCTACGGCAAAACGCTGAAGCTCCCAGTGTCTGAGGAGCTCATCGGGAGGATTCTAGACGGGAAGGGCCAGCCGAGGGACCACATGCCGCTTCCGCCGCCCGAGGACTTCCGCGACGTAAACGGCGAGCCGCTTAACCCCTACTCCAGGGAGTACCCGGAGGAGCCCATTGAGACGGGCATCTCCGCCATCGACGGCTTGTACACCCTGGTGAGGGGCCAGAAGTTGCCGATATTCTCCGGCACAGGTCTACCCCACAACCTCATGGCCGCCCAGGTGGTTAGGCAGTCCACCGTGAGAGGGTCAGAGGAGGGCTTCGCCGTGGTTTTCGTGGGGGTCGGCATCAAGACGGAGGAGGCCATCTTCTTCATGGACGAGTTTAGAAAGACCGGCGCCCTCAGGAGAGCCGTGGCGGTGCTGAACCTCGCCTCCGACCCCGTGGCGGAGCGTATCCTGGCGCCCCGCGTCGGCTTAACCATCGCCGAGTACCTCGCCTGGCAGCTGGGCTACCACGTGCTGGTGGTCATCACAGACATGACCAACTACTGCGAGGGGCTGAGGGAGCTCTCCTCGGGGAGAGGCGAGCTCCCGGGCAGACGCGGCTACCCAGGCTATATGTACACCGACCTGGCCACGATCTACGAGCGTGCCGGCAAGGCCCGCGGCAAGAAGGGCTCGGTGACGCAGTTCCCCATCCTCACGATGCCCCACGACGACATAACCCACCCAATCCCCGACCTCACGGGATACATCACCGAGGGCCAGCTTGTCCTCAGCCGCTCCATGTGGGGCAAGGGCATCTACCCGCCCTTCGACGTCATCATGTCGCTTTCCCGCCTAGCCAAGGACGCCATCGGCGAGGGCAAGACCAGGGAGGATCACAAGGACGTGGCCAACACGCTCATATCCGCCTACTCCAAGGCCCTGGAGCTGAGAAACCTAGCCACCCTAGTTGGGGAGCGCAACCTCGGCTGGAGAGAGAGGAGGTACCTCCGCTTCGCCGACGCCTTCGAGCAGAGGTTTATCAAGCAGGGCTACTACGAGAGGAGATCCTTCGAGGAGACGCTGGACATCGGGTGGGACGTCATGTCCATACTGCCGGAGGACGAGCTAACCAACGCCAGGCCGCAGATCACCCAGAAGTTCTACCGTAGACACATCTTCGAAAGCATAAAGCTCTGATACGTCCCCCCATCTTTCTCTTGGCCTCTACTTGCTTCACAACGACACGAGAGAATCTCAGTACGCCCTCCCCAACCAGCATTTCTCCCCTACGCCCTTTACGCATATAAACCAAGTATACCGGACACCGAATATGGAACTTCTGATGCGTTGCGGGGAGGAGCTCTGCCTCCGGGTGGAGAAGACGCAGACCCCCTCCTTCGAGTCCCCCGGCGGGGCCTTAACCATCTGCGTAAAACCCGATGCCTTCGCCCACTGGCTTGAGCTGGCGCAGGCGATGTACTACGCCTACCACTGGAGAGGCCCCGCGAGGAACCCCAACATATCCGCCTTGATGTTCCTCAGCAGAAGGGACCAGATAAGAGAGGCGCTGACCATCTCAGCGGCCTCGGGAGAGGCCGTCTGCGCCACGCTCGGCCCCAAGGAGGCCTTGGAGCAAACCCGGCAAGGAGAGCCGCACTACCCCGAAGGCCCCTTCGACCCCTGGAAAATCACAAAATTTGCCCTAGACCTCGTAACATAAAGCGGCGGTGTCCCCTACAGTACGCCCACGGGCGGGGTCCCCCGGGGGCGCTGTCCTAACCGCCCTGTGTACATACGCCGCCTGGAGGCCCCGGCCGCGTTGGTTTTATGTCTGCGTCAGTTGCTCCACCGCGTGTTCTACCCCCTTTCTAAAATGGTTTTCTATCCACGGCTTTGCAATTCTGAAGAGGGGGTGGAGGCGGACGTCCCAGATGCTACCGACTACGTTGTTTCTCACGTAGTTCACCACGGTGCCTGTGAATGGACCTTTCAAATACCGCATGACCACCTCCCTTCTGCCGCCGTCTATATAGACCTCGGCCATGGCCTTGTTGAGGGGGCCTGGGAAGGCGAATCTGACCTGCGCCAGAAGCAGGCTTCCCCGCCTCTCTAAGATCTTCACCTCCCTGTGTCCTCCCCAGTACCTCGGCATATTTTCCACGTCCGACATCTTTGCCCAAGCCGAGTCCGGGCTTTCGGTTTTCCGTTCCACCTTGAACCTTACAGCCATGGGCTCGCCTCGTCTGTGACATATATTGTTGGAGGGAAAAACTTAAAAACCGCTGTCACATCTGTGACGGGGCCCGTAGCTTAGCCCGGCAGAGCGCCCATGGGCCTGGCCCAGCCGGGGCTGGTCCAGCGTAAGGCTCATAACCGGGAAGTCCCGGGTTCAAATCCCGGCGGGCCCACTATCTTTAAAACCTCTGGCCACTGTGTACTATGGATTTCGCGGTGGGGGGCGTCGCCATCTCGCTGATGAAGGGCGATATAACGGAGGTTGAGGCGGACGCCATAGTCAACGCCGCTAACTCCTTTCTAGAACACGGCGGAGGCGTAGCCGGGGCCATAGTGAGGAAGGGGGGATCTGTGATACAGGAGGAGAGCAGGGAGTGGGTGAGGAGGCACGGGCCCGTGCCCGTGGGCGGCGTCGCTGTGACTTCTGCGGGGAGGCTGAGGGCTAAGTACGTCATCCACGCCGTTGGGCCTCGGTGCGGGGCCGAGCCTATAGAGAAGCTGGCCGAGGCCGTTAAAAACGCCCTTATTAAGGCGGAGGAGCTGGGCCTCGTCTCCATCGCCTTTCCAGCGATAAGCACCGGGGTGTTCGGCTGTCCCTACGACGAGGCGGCGCGTCAGATGGCGGCCGCGATTAGGGAGGTAGCCCCATCTCTGAAAAGAGTGAGGCGGATTCTCGTCGTTCTCTACGGCGACGAGACCTACAGGAGGTTTGTGGAGGTTTTTAAAAAGGCGTTTAGCTAGAGGCGGCGCTTTGGATCACCGCCTCTAGGAGGGCGATGAAGTCGCCCTCGTTTTTGAGGGATTTTACATAGCTGATGAGCTCCGGGTCGCCTCCGAGATCCAGCCTCTCCACCGACGTCTTGGCGTAGTCGGCGACGTAGCCCGCCTCTGTCGGGCACTTCCTGTAGTTCCCGGTGGAGATCTCAAGCGTTGCCTTTCCCTCCCTCATCGTCAGCGTCGCGGCGGCGAAGGCGCCTCCTATGCACCCCCCGACGTGGCCCACCTCCTCTAGGGTCAACGTTGCGTCGAGGGAGTTTTCGCCCCTCTCTATGAGGAAGCTGTGGAAGTTGTTTTCGTTCCTCGCTATGTTGTTGAACGCGTCTACCCAGTTCGCTATCTTTTCCATCTGTCCCCCCACGGCCGCCTATATATACTTTCTCCTCCCCCAAACCTTTTTATCCCTCAGATCACCGCCTCGCGTGGATTTGCCATACGTCGTATATCTTCACAGCTGTCCCAACTGCGGCGGGCCTATAACCTCCGATAGACTAGCCGCCGGCCTTCCCTGCCGCGAGTGTATGCCGAAGGAGCCCAGGGCCGCGTCGCTGAGGGAGGTTGTGGAGGCCCTCCGGAGGAGGAGGGCTCTGAGGGAGCTCTCGTGGGTCGCCGACTACCTCCGCGAGTACTCCGACTTCTCGTCCTTCTTCGCCAGGGTCGTGGGGTACGAGATGTGGGGGGCCCAGAGGCTGTGGGCGAGGAGGCTGGTGAGGGGGAAGAGCTTCGCCGTGGTGGCCCCCACGGGGTCCGGGAAGACGACCTTCGTGCTTGTATCTGCGCTGTATATGGCGGGGAGGGGGCGGAGGGCGCTCTTGATCTTCCCCACCTCCGCCCTTGCGCACCAAGCACATAGGAAGCTCCTGGGATTCGCCGAAAGAGCTGGGTTAAACGTGAGGGTGGTGGCCTACCACTCCCTGCTGGGGGAGAAGGAGAGGGAGGAGGCGCTGGCGGCTGTGGAGCGGGGAGACTTCGACGTGTTGGTGGTCACGTCGGCTTTCCTGCCCAGGAGGTTCGACCTATTGAGCAGATACAAGTTCGACTTCGTCGCGGCTGACGACGTAGATAGCATACTGAGGGCCACGAGCAAAAACATCGACAGAATCCTCCGTCTGCTGGGGGTTTCAGACGAGGTGTTGAAAACCGCGTTAGACGCCATAAACCTCGCCAAGCAGCTCAGGAAGGCGGAGGTGGCGGGCGATCTCAAGGAGGCGGAGCGCTTGGAGCGCGAGCTGGCGTCGCTTAGGGCGAAGCTCCAGGAGGCTGTCAGAGGCTTAAAGCTGGGCGTATTTATAGCGTCCGGCGCCTTGGCTAAGGCCAGGAGGACCACCCGTCTGCTTCTGTTTAGGGAGATCTTGGGCTTCGACGTCGGAGGCAGAGCCGAGGGCTTGCGCAACGTGGTAGATCTATACGTCGAGGCGGCGCACGACGTGGTGCAACAGACCATCGATCTTCTGAGGAGGCTGGGGCCGGGGGGCATTGTGTATGTCCAAGATAGAGAGCTGGGCATGGCGGTGGCGGCGAAGGCTAGGGAGGAGGGGCTAGCCGTAGAGCACTTCTTTAGACCGCGCCGCGGCGTGTTGGAGAGGTTTGAAAGCGGCGAGGTGGCGGCCCTCGTGGGGCTGGGCTCGTCGCGGTCTGCCCTAGTGAGAGGCATCGATCTACCCCACGTGATTAGGTACGTGGTTTTCGTCGGCGTGCCTAAGTTCCGGTTTAGGGTTAGGCTGGAGGAGTTCTCCATACCGGCCTATTTGACCTTTCTCTACAACGTGAGGTCGGTCCTAGCCGGCGAGGCGAGATACAGGGCCGATAGGCTCATCGGCCAGCTCCGGAGGCTGGCCCCCTACGCCCTAAGCGTACAAGAGGCTCTGAAGAAGGCGGCTGAGGGCGCCGAGCTGACGGGCTTCGACAGACACGCGGTGGATGTGGTGAAGTCCGCCGTCGAGTTCGTAAACGGACTCCTTGCGAGGGAGGACATACGGCGGGCTATAGAGACCTCGACGGAGGTTAAGCTGGCGTATATCGACGGGGAGCTCTACGTCTTGGTGCCAGACGTCACCACGTATATACAGGGGAGCGGGAGGACGTCTCGTCTATACGCCGGTGGCCTCTCCAAAGGCCTCAGCGTTGTGGTGGTGGACGACCAGAAGGTGTTTCAAGCGCTTAGGAGAGAGCTCAAGCTCAGGTTCGACGAGGCGGAGTTTAAACACATAAACGAGGTGGATCTAGGCGCAGTCCTCGAGGAGGTGGATAAAGACAGGAGGGCCATAAGGGACATAATGGAGGGGAGGGTCAGCCCCGCGGCGAGAGGAGTCGACCTTCTAAAGACCGTGTTGATGATCGTGGAGTCCCCCACCAAGGCTAGGACGATAGCCAACTTCTTCGGGCGGCCCAGCTTAATTATCGCAGACGGCGTGCCGATATATGAGGTCTCGACGGGAGATGCCGTGCTTATGGTCACGGCGTCGCTGGGCCACATCTACGAGCTACCCACGTCCCTCAAGAGGGTTGACCCCGCTCAACGCGCCGTCTTGGCCAAATGGTTCGGCGATCTTAAACATGACGGCTACGACGCCGAGGAGTACGCGGTTATCGTGAAAGAGGAGGGTTTTATCCCAGTCTACAACAAGATCTGGAGATGCCGCGGGGCGGTCTACGTAGACGACGCAGATGTGCCCGCGGACTGCAGACCCCTCGACGTTTTGTCGGCCATTAGGAACATAGCGGTTGAGGTCGACACTGTGCTTCTCGGCACGGACCCCGACTCGGAGGGCGAGAAGATCGCCTTCGACCTCTACCTGGGCCTGCGGCCTTACGTGTCGGACATAAGAAGGGTGGAGTTCCACGAGGTGACTAGGAAGGCCGTGCTCAACGCCCTGGCCAACCCCAGGGGCGTGAGCTATCCGTTGGTAAAATCGCAGATCGTGAGGAGGGTCGAGGACAGATGGCTGGGCTTTGGGCTCAGCAAGCTACTGCAGGCCAAGTTCAGCAACCAGAACCTCTCCGCCGGCAGAGTCCAGACCCCCGTCTTGGGCTGGGTTGTGGAGACCTACGAGGAATCGCTGAGGAACAGGGTCTACAACGTAGACCTCCAGCTGGACGACGTCGACTTAAGACTGCAGATACCCGGCGACGTTCTCCAGGTTCTGCGGAAGAAGAAGAGAGTTGCCATTAGGAAGACCGGCGAGGAGGAGAGAGCCGTCAACCCTCCCCCGCCCTATACCACAGACGAGATGTTGAGAGACGCGGTGAACAAGCTGGGCTTCTCGGCGGACTACGCCATGAGGATCGCGCAGGAGCTCTTCGAAAGCGGTCTCATCACCTACCACCGTACAGACAGCACAAGGGTCTCCACGGCTGGTATAGCCATAGCGAGGGAGTACGTAGCCAAGAGGTTCGGGGAGGCGGCCTTTAGGCCTAGGCCGTGGGGGGAGGCGGCCGAGGGGGCCCACGAGGCTATTAGGCCGACTAGGCCGATAGACGTTGAGGAGCTGAGGGGCCTCGTCAACGCAGGAGTGCTACAGCTGGCGGTGCAGATGACGAGGAGCCACTACCTCCTATACGATCTGATCTTCAGGAGGTTCATCGCCAGCCAGATGGAGCCCAGCGTTGTAAAAGTGGCGAAATACGCCGTGGAGATAGATGGACACGTCCTAGAGATAGAGAGGGCCGTCGACATCGTAAGCCAGGGCTTTCAACAGCTCTACCCGGTGACCGCGGTTGAGCCCGAGCTCCCCACGGGAACGCTGGACGTAGCCGTGAAGAGGTACCGCGTTGTTAGGAGGATACTCTCGCAGGCGGACGTCTTGGCGTTGATGCGACAGAGGGGCATAGGGAGGCCGAGCACCTACGCCCGGATACTCCAGGTCTTAGCCAAGAGGTACTACGTCTACGTCGCCGGACGCAGAAAGCTGATGATACCCACCAAGAGGGGGGCGGAGATATACCACTTCCTAAGGGAGAACTTCGGAAGCCTCGTGTCCGAGGAGAGGACGCGCCTCATTGAGCAACACATGGACGCCATAGAGGTGGGCAAAGCCAGATACGAGGAGGTGTTAAAGGAGCTCTTCGACGAGTTCAGGAGGGATGTTCTGCCGCGCCTAGCCTACTTCTCCACGTAGATGCCCGGCTTCAAAGGCAGGGCGACCCTCTTCTTACCGCCGAGATCCGGCGCCGCTGGGTCATCTGCGCCGTAGATCTCCACCGGCGCCCCGAGCGCCTTCTCGACGTAGTTCCTGTAGGATCTAAGCGCCTCTAGCTCGTCGAAGTGATCCACGGCGGCTATGAGCCCCCTCATCTCATCCCCCAGCGTTTTTACCAAGTCAACCACCTTCTTGGCCTGCTGAGGCGGCACGCCCGCGCCTATGACCGTTTTCACATCTCCCGCCAAAGCCGCCTTAACCCAGGCAAAGGACCTGTTGACGTAGATCACGACGCGCTTAGCCCCTTGGCCAAAGGCCGGTATGTTTTTCACGTCCTCAATCAACATGTCGACGTACCTCTTCGCGAGAAGCGCCGCCGGCTCAGCCCTCAGCTTAGGCCAGGGAGCCAGCGCCGCGAATCCAGCCCCGCCAAGGGTAGCCCAGAGCTCCTCGGCCAGATGCGGCACGAGGGGCTCCATCGCCACCGCCCACGCCTTGGCGGCCTCCACAGCCTGCCTAGATGGTTTCTCCACCATGGCGAGGTACTGGTCGAAGACCGCCTTGGCGTTGTAGAGCACCTCCACCGCCGCTTGCCTAACTCTCACCTTCTCGTAGGCCTCTCTAGCCCTCTCCAACACCCTGGAGATCTCAGCCACAAGCCACTGGTCTACCCACGTCGGCGGCCGCTCCTCGGCGCCTTGTACAAGCCTCTGCGCCAGCGTATATATGGACATCAGCTGCTGGGCGTTTCTCCTAGCCTCGGCGTCTCTGAAGTCCAGATCCTGCTCCACCTCGGCGGCGAGAGCCAGGGTGGCCCTAAGCGGGTCCGGGCCGTACATCTCCACCGCTCTATCAAGAGGTAGGACGTTGCGCTTGGACTTCGACATCTTCTCGCCCTCTCTAAGCACCCAGCCGTTGGCCACGATCTGCCGCGGCCACTTCTCCCTGGGGAATATGGCCACGTGGTTGAAGATGAAGAAGGTCAGGTGATTGGGGATGAGATCCTTGCCGGAGTTCCTAGAGTCCAGGGGGTACCAGTACTCGAACTCCTCTCTGATGGCCTTGAGGGCCTCAACCGGCACCCCCGTCTTCTTAGATACTTCATCTGCCGAGCCCTGGCCCAAGAAGACGAAGTCCCAGAACTCTTCCGTCAGTTGCTCCGGCCTTATGCCGAACTGCCTGATCCTCTTCACCACCGTGTAAAACGCCATATATATCGTCGAGTCGCTCAAGCTCTCTATCACCCAACCCGAGCTCCAGGGAAGCGGCGTGCCGAGGCCGCGAGTTCTGGCACACGCCCTCTTGTCCAACCAGTCTATCGTGGCGAGGAACTGCGCCCGGGCCTCCCCCGGCACGATGGACATCTCCTTCACAAGCTCTCTAGCTGCCTCCTTCCATCTGGACTCGCCGTAATTTATAAACCACTGGTCCTCCAACACCTTAACCACGATCTCCGTCCCGCAGCGGCAGTAGACAGGCTTGTTCATTATGTCGTACATGACGCCGCCGAGGCGGGCCTCCGTAAGCCATCTGGCTATGAACTCCCGAGCCTCCCTCACGGGCCTGCCCGCGAAGTACATCTTAAACACGGCGCGCAACATCGATCTGGCTGGCTCCTCCAGGTGGGCGCCCACCCTCTCCGCGACGTCCTCCCTCATGACGCCCCTCGCGTACTCCGCGGAATACACCTCCTTGGTGGCGTCCTCCAAGGCAGGGTCCGCCTGGCTCTTTATCCCCATCCTCTCCACGACCTCCTTAGCTGGGTAATCGCCGTACCCCTCCACCCTTATCAGCGGGATCAGCTTCACGGTCCCTAGGTCGCGGAGCGCGGCGTAGTCATAAGGCGCATGCGCGGGCACAGACATCACAACGCCGGTCCCCACCTTGGGGTCCACAAACCGGGCCTCGTATACGGGCACCCACTCCCCGGTCACCGGGTTCTGAACCATGCGGCCCACGAACTCCCTGCCCCTGGCCTCCCTCAAGATCTTCACCCCCACCTGGAAGGAGAGGCGGTACGCCGCGTCTCTGCTGACTACGGCACGCCTCCCGTCGAACTCGGCCACCACGTACTCGGCGTCTGGGTTAATCCAGAGGTTGGTGACGCCCAGCACCGTCTCCGGCCTAAGCGTGGCCGTGGGGAAGGTCAGCCCCTCCGAGTCCGTGAAATACACCAGCGTCCACTGGCCAATGTCGGGCTCCTTATCGTCCTTGGTGTCGTGAGCTCCTACCGGCATCGAGTGCCTTGGGCACCAGCCCACGGGGTGTCTCCCCCTCACGATCAGCCCCTTCTTCCTCAGCTTCTCGAACTGCCACTGGATGAAGCGCTGGTACTCCGGGTCTATTGTGGTGAACTCCCTAGTCCAGTCTATGCTTAGGCCGAACCTCTCCATCGCCCTCTTGGACTGGCCGTGGAAGTAGCGGGCGAGGTAGAGGGGGTCCCCCATCTTCTTGATCTCCTCCTCGGGGACGCCGTACAGCTCCATGTACTCCTCCATGACGGCCTTGTCTCCCGCCGCGATCACCTCCGCGATTGTGAGTATAGGCGTCCCTGTGTAGTGGAAGCCCATCGGGAAGAGGACAGATCTGCCGAGGTGTCTCTGGAACCTGGCCATGACGTCGGCCACCAGGTAGGTGCGCCCGTGGCCGATGTGTATAGCCCCGTTGGGGTAGGGGTAGGCCGCCGTGATGAAATACTTCGGGACGCCGGGGGCCGGCTCAGGCTCGAAAACCCGGGCCTCCCTCCACCTCCTCTGCCACCTCTCCCCAAGCTCTATGAAGAACCGCGAGAGCTCGCTCATGGCCTAGAGATGCCTCCAGTTTTAATAGTTAGACCCTATATATGTAGACCCTCAGCTCGGGGCTTTGCTCCACCAGCTCCAGGCCAGGCACCTCCCACATGTACGAAACTACGTAGGCGCCGCGCCTCAGCTCACGCCTGAACTTCTCCGACAGGCGCGCGTTTACTGAGGGCCACTGAAAGATGTAGACCACGTCGGCGTCTGAGACATCGACCTTGAACATGTCGGCAAGCAGAACCCTGCAGCGGCACCTCAGAAGACATATGAGCCATCTAACTGGGTCTATCTCAACCCCCACAACCTCGGCGCCCATGCGCCTAGCTAAAGCCAGCACCCGCCCATAGCCGCAGCCCAAGTCGTAGACCCTCCTCCCGGCGATCCCCACCCTGGCAAAGGCCCAACGGGCCGCCTCGGCGCTAGATGTGCTGTAGGCCCCGCCCCTCCTGGCGAGGTAGGGCCAGACGAAGTGGAGCACCGCCGCCAGAGCCAAGACCGCGGTTATCGCAACCCCACGACGTCCATACGGATTGACGGGGACTCCCTTATAAATGTCCGCCCCTTGGAGGGGGCATTTTCACAGCCGCCCACGCGGCGCCTCGACGCCCCACGCCAGGGGCATCTACCTCCGCCTCGCTTAATATAAACTTAATCCCCGCAAAACATATAAGTGGGGAATCTGGCGCATCTGTGCTGGACAACACGAAGGTCCAGATCCTTAGGAAGATAGCGAGCCAGGGGTACACCACTGTGGGCGAAGTGGTGAAGGACCTCGGGATAAGCTGGGGGGCCGCCCAGTGGCACCTCTTCTGGCTTGAAAACAACGGATATATAAAGTCCGTAAACGTCAACGGGACAACTATATATATTCTCCACTGCGCCAACGCCGTTAGGAAGCTGGAGTCCATAGAGCAGGCCCTATCCAGGGGGGAGGCGGCACAGAGGAGGTAGTTTCAGCCTACTCCCCCACAGGCGCCTTGAATCACCGGTGCAGATATCTACCCACAGCAGAGGAGAGATGTGCCGCGCGGCTTCGTACGGCTAGGCGACGTGTTGAAAACCGCGGAGCTGGTGGCGGAGCTAGGCGGCGAGGCCTCCTTCTGGGACTTCTACAAGATATGGGGGGAGGACGCCCCGGCGGTCCTCGAGGCCGCCCAAGCCCTGGGGGTGGTGAGGTGGGCCCGGAGAGGCGGGGCGAAGACACGCGCCGTGTTCATCCTCGGCGAGCGCGGGGTCAAGATGCTTAGAGCCGCCTCGCCGCCGTCCCGCAGACCCACCCTGCTCAACTACCTCCAGCCTCAGGCGTCACCAGGGCGTGGGGTACCACCAGTAGTACTCACGCCTCCTCCGCCTGTACACCAGCGCCGTGGCGGCCCCCGCCACGAAGCCGCCAATGTGAGCGAAGTAGGCCACCCCGCTCACCTGGAGGGTGACCAGCTCCGTGAAGCCGTAGAAGAGCTGGTAGAGGAACCAGAAGCCTATGTAGGCCCAGGCTGGGACCTCCACCAGCGTGATAACCACGAAGAAGACCAGGGTCAGTATCCTGGCCCTGGGGAAGAGAACCATATAGGCCCCGAGGACGCCGCTGATCGCCCCCGACGCCCCCACCGCGGGCATGTACATGGGGTTGCCAAAGGGCCCCGCGGCGGCCAACATGGAGGCCTGCGCCGCCGAGGCCCAGTAGTGGGTAAACGCCGCAACGAGACCCCAGAGGAGGTAGAGGGCTAGGAAACGCCCGTGTCCATAGTGATCCTCCACGTTGTCGCCGAAGACCCAGAGGTAGATCATGTTGCCGACTATGTGGAGGAGGCCGCCGTGGAGAAACATGTGGGTGACCCAGCGGTAGGGCTCCTCCCACGCCAGGGCGGGCACGAAGGCGTACTGGTCCACCACCTCGGGCCGCATGAGCTCGTATATAAACACCGCGATGTTGACGAAGACGAGGGCTTTCGTGACCAGGGGAAACGTCGAAGTTGGGTTTACGTCCCGTATAGGCAGAGCCACTAGCCGCGTTGAGATCTATATTAAAAGTCTAGCCAGCCGGCGCCACCCAGTTTCTCCCATCTCTCTTCTCCAGAGACACGAGACCCCGCTCCGCCAGCCTCCTCACAGCTCTAAACACGGTGGTGCGAGGTATCCCCAGATCCCTGGCGATGTCGGCCTCGTACGCGCCTCCCGACTGCCTCACGTACTCCAGAATCCTCCTATCCACATCTCCAAGCTCCGCGTCGCCCCTCCCCCTCCTCGCCGCAAGTGCCGCCACCGCCGCCGCCACAGCCGCAACGCCCGCCGCGGCGGCTAGCAGGAGCTGGCCGCCGCCCGCCTCCTGCACGGCTTGAGGCGTCGAGGCCGGCGCGGTCGTTTGGACAGACGGCGTTGTGGCAGACGGTGCCGCAGACGTAGGCGTAGTGGACGGCTGCTGCCGCTGGGTCTCCGGCGTGGCAGACGCAGTGGCGGTCACGGGCTGCTGAGTCGTGGGAGCCGCCGTGGCAGTCTGCTGCGTAGCTGTGCCGTTCTGCTGCGCCGGCGGCGTGTTGTTTTGCCTAACTTGGCGGGGGATGGCGTAGGCGATGTAGCCGGGCCCCCTTGTCACAATTATGAGGGATTTGTCGACCCTGGTGTAGTTGAGGATCTTGACGCTTGGCGCCACGAGGAGCGAGCCGTTGGCCCACACCACCACCACGTCGCTGGTGGTGATGTTCACCGCCGGGAGCCCCCCTACGTCCACAACCCTAGGGACGTACCTTATCGTGACGAGTCCCCGCCCCCCGGTGACGACCGACACCCTACTCCCGTCGTATAGGGCCGGCACCGGGACCCTGTCTAGCTCCACCACGGGAGCCGACAGCGGCTGCGCCGGCAAGGTGACGTTAAACACGGCGGCTGTCACAGTGGCGTTGAAGACCATAAGCGCGGTTCCGTTGGCGAAAAGCAGGAGCACCCAAATCATGCCGGCTTGAAAACCGGAAAAATAAATTGGTTTAGTCCCTGGACTTCTTCTCCTTGTCGTCCTTATCCTCGGACTTGTCCTTCTCGTCCTTCTTCTTGTCCTCAGACTTACCCTTCTCGTCCTTCTTCTCCTCGGACTTGTCCTTCTTCTCTTCACCGCCGCTGGACTGTTTCACGTCTCCTTTCTGCTCTAAGGACTTGCCGCCACTGTCCCTCTCGTCGTCTGATTTCTCCTTTGCCTTTTCCTCCTTCTCACCGCTCTTGTCTACGTCGTGTTGGTTTGTCTTGTGGTCTTCCTCCTTCCCTATCTCTATCTTGTAGTGGTTCTCGTCGAACTTTATCTCCACCTTCGTGCCGTTTATGTACATCTCCAGCTCCTCCACCTTGTTGGAGATCTGCGTGAGCTGCTGGGCCACTGCGAGCAAGGTCTTTGCATCGCTTATGTTGTACTTCTCTAGCCTCGCGGCTATTGCGGAGAGCAGAGCCGCTGTTTTGTTGAGGTCGCCGGCTATCATCTTTATCTCCCACTCCTTCTCCCTCGTCAGCGTCCCGTTGAGCTTGGAGAGCTTCCTCTCAAGCTCGTACTCCAGCTTCATCTTGAGGTATGTGGCGTTGGGAGCGGTCTTGTTTAACGATGCGGCGGTCAACATCGCATTTACCTTAAGCCTCTGGGTCTCGTTGCTGTTTACCAACAGCTTGAAGGCCTGTATAAGGCTGTCCACCCTGGGCTGGCCCGTCTGGTTGAGGAGGGCTAGAAGCTGCTTTATCGTGGCGTTGGAGAACTGACCTTTGGCTTGGCCGACGATGTGTAGGTAGTACTGCTCCCCGGCTATTGACACGTTTGTCTTTATGTTCGCCGTGATTACCTTATTGTTGTTTATGTTTATTACTATCTGTGTACCGTTGTCTACATACGTTATGTGTATGTTTCCAGACGGCGTTGTCACGACGGTCATGTTGGCCGCCATCGCTATGGCGGCCAGCGCCAGTATTGGGATCCACCTCATAGCCGGCGGAGCCCCCGCCGTTTTTAAGGAATGCCTTTCTTCCACGGGCGGAACGCCGCCTTTGTCTATTCCTCCTGTGGAACTTCGGCGAGTAGGTGGCTACCGTCGCAGTAGGCGCCGGGGGTGTTCAAATCTGTGAATTCCTCGCGACATACGGTGAACTGAAGCCCGTGTCTCCTAGCCGCCGCGGCGGCTAGCTCGAGGACATTCCGCCTGTAGCTCTCGGCGGCGTACCACTGGCCGTGGAAGTACCGCCCCTCCTCGAAGTAGAGCCGCCTCCAGAGGGGGGCTTTGTCCGGGAAGGCCCTCCTCAGGCGGGCGAGGCTGTCCGGCTTGGCCTTGTAGGTGCTGGCCACGAGCTGGGCCGCGCCTGCGGCCGCGGCTGCCACCTCTTCTATATTTTCAACGCCGTCGTTTACATACGGCACAATGGGGTCCAGCCTCACCCCCACCGGCACGCCCTCCGCTGAGAGCCTTCTCACGGCCTCCAGCCTCCCCGCCGGCTGGGGGGCCCCGGGCTCTAGGGCGGCGGCCACATCGCTCCGGAGGGTAGTAATAGTTATCTGAACGACCACCCTCCCCCTGTACCTCCTGAAGAGATCTAGGTCTCTTAGGACTAGGGGGGATTTGGTGGTTATCAACACGCGGTAGCCTCTCTCGAGGAGGATGTGGAGCACCTTTCTTGTCAGCCCCAGAGTGGCCTCGGGGGGCGTGTAGGGGTCTGAGGAGTTGGACAGCGCCACCACGGCGCCTCTCGGTATCTTCTCCAGATCTCTCCTTACCCTCTCGGCCAGCCCCTCCTTGGGCCTTGGGCTGAAGGCGTTGGGTATATAGGACGTGATGTAGCAGTAGAGGCAGCCGTGGCCGCAGCCGGTGTATGGGTTAAGGCCGTACTTGGGGGGGCAGGTGCAGAGGGGGTTCCGCCACGGGTCAAAGGGCTTCACCACCTGGGTATTCACTCCAGAGCCGCGGGATACCTTTATTAACTCTGCCCCTGCTGTATACATGGGTTTTAAGACGGGGGTGGATCCCCTCGACGAGTTGATGCCCGGCGGAATCCCCCCGGGTTACCTCGTCCTCGTGGAGGGGTTCCTCGGGGTTGGGAAGAGCTTTATCGCGACTTCCATCGCGGCTTCGGCGGCCAAGTCGGGGGCGCCTATACTCTTCTTCTCCATCGACGCCATGGCTGACGAGGTGTTGGAGGATGTGAAGAGGAGGGGGGCGCCGGCCGACGGCGTCATCGTGGTGGACGGCTTCGCGGCGCCCAACGAGCGTTTTTCGAAGCTTAAGCCCCCGGCTAAACACAGGTTGGAGACGCCTGACGCCTTTGCGCTTTTGAACAAGCTGGCTGAGTTTTCGGCGGATTTCAGAGGCGGGGTCGTGGTGGTGGACTCGCTCAACGAGGTGTTGATGAGGAGCCCCGGCTCCGCCCTGGAGCTCTTCAGAGCCTTCAAGATCTTTGCCAAATACACCTCCTCCATCGTGGTGGCGACCGCGCACACAGACGTGGAGGAGGTATACGGCGTGTTAGCCACCGCAGAGCATCTGGCAGACGTCATAGTGCAGATCGAGGTGGACCCCAACCTGGAGGAGATGGGGCTTTACGTGAGGCGGATGAGGGTAGCCCGCGCGAGGAGGATGAGGGTGCCGCATGACTGGATTCACTTCGAGATTGCGGACGGGCGCGTCGTGGAGATCGACGTCAAGACCATGCTCAAGATGTTAAACAGGCAGCTGAAGGAGATGGGGCTGGAGATCCAGCAGCGCCAGCCTAAAGGCTCCTAAGCCACACAGTCGCCTTGTGCCCCTCTAGGAGGGCCTCGGCGTAGTAGCCGTCCTTCAGCGGGCCGGGGTTGACCAATATGGTGTCTCCCAGAAGGTCTATCCCCCTGTCCTCATGTATGTGGCCGTGGACCGCGAGGAGGGGCTGCTTCTCCTCTATGTACCTCCTCACAGCTACGCTACCCACCGGCCTCACCCCGCCCACCCTGTCTAGGTGGCCGCGCGGGGGGTTGTGCACGACGAGGATATGCGGCGTGGGGTCTAGAGATCTGAGGATGGCCTCCAGCTCCTCCTCCGACACCCGGAAGAGGTCGTTGAAGGGAGTGGGGAGGCTACCCCCGGCGCCGCCTAGGATGTAGGGGCCGAGCCTCTGGGTCCTCCCGTGGAGGGGCACTATCGAGCTTTTTTCGTAGGCGGCCAACTCCGGCGGGTCCGTGTTCCCCGGCACGAAGTACACCGGCGCTATCTGGGCCAGCGCCTCCAGCGCCTCCACCGCCGCCTCCATTGTCCTCCTATATGTGTAGTCGCCGGCCGCTACCACGGCGTCGTAGCTACCGCGCAACGCCTTTATTTTGTCCACCCCGTCGTGGACATCTGTAACGAGGAGAAGCCGCATGTCGACGCGTCGGGCCGAGCTTTTATACGTTTGGGTAGTACAGGCGGAAGATCTCCCGTAGCTCGGCCAGCTGTTGCTCGCGGCCCAGCCGCCTCACGATGTTTCTAGCAAGCGCCCAGACGGCGTTGACGTCTCTGTTCAGCTGGATCTTACACGTGGGACACCTCACGAGTCTGCCGCGCTTCTCCATCCTCCCCCCGCAGAGGGGGCACACGTCTGAGATCATGGTGGTGTGGAGCTCCACGTAGTGCTCCCTCGCTAGGTCGAAGACCTCCTCCAGTAGGTGTTGGAACTTCGGCGCGATGGGGAGGTCCACAATTACGATGTTTACCCCCTTCTTGGGGTGGAACGCCTCCTTTATCCCGCCGGCGATCCCCTTCCCGGCGAGCTCCACGTATCCCCCCATGCGGAAGACGCGGTACATGACCCCGCCCTCGTTGACGTCCATGGCATGTACCACGAAGGGCGACCCCTCGACGAGCTCGGGAAGACCCACCTTCTCGTCTGGCCTCACCAACCTCACCACGGCGCCGTCTTTCCTAAGGAGGACCTCGGCCTTTGTGACCCCGAACTGGGCGGGGTCTGTGTACGTCATCCTCCAGCTTTTGTACATGCAGAGGGGCAGATCGCCGGAGTAAAGCGCGACGAAGCTGTCCACTAACCTAACCGCGCCCCCCAGCTCCACCACCCTGTAGTCGCCGTCTATCGCCTCCCTCGCCTTCTCCACTTCGCACCTCAGGTAGTAAGTAAACACGTGGACTATAGAACCGGTATATTAATTTGAAGTGAACGTTTTTAAAGCGGTGTATAAACGTCAGCTATGTCTGAGTTTCGGACACCTGGCGAGGGGGAGGTCTTGGGCAAGGTGATTGAGATGCTGGGCGACGGGAGGTTCAAGGTGATCTGCGCAGATGGCCAGATCCGCGTGGCCCGCCTCCCGGGGCGACTCAGGAGAAGGCTGTGGCTTAAGGCGGGCGACTACGTGGTGGTGGCCCTCTGGGACTTCGACAAGGAGAAGGGCGACATCGTACATAAGTACGACAAGAGAGACGTGGAGGAGCTCAAGAGGAGGGGTTTCGCCGAGGCCGTCGAGAACCTTGACCGCTACGCGTGACGACGAGGTCGGAGTGCTGAACGGTGAAGAAAAGCGGCAAGCCGAAGGCCACGGTGGACAAAGTTTAAATTTCAACTTCCATCTACGGCCGTGAAATTTCCTGCCGTCGCCGTCGACCAAGTCCTCGGCTTGTTGAAGGTCGTCCACAACCTCGGCGGCAGGGTCGACGCCATGCATGTCAACGACGCCGTAGACGCCGACCTTGGGGATCTATCCCACGTCATAGACGCGGCAGAGATGCTGGGTCTCCTCAGGTCCAGCGGCGGCGATCTGTTGCTGACGGAGAGCGGCAAGGCGGCGGTGGAGAAGCCGCTTAGGGAGCTCCAGAGGTACCTCAGAGATGTTTTACAGAGAGTCGAGCCCTTCACCGCCTTGGTGAGAAGGGTGGCCGAAGCGAAGAGGGTGAGCATGGAGGAGGTTGAGGAGCTCCTCCGGAAGTACGGCTACGACGAGAGGGGCGTGAGGAGGATCTTGAACTGGGCGGTCTTCGCCCAGCTGGTGGAGATAGACGACGGGCAGTGGGTGGTGCCGTCCTAGATGTAGGCGTATATCTGGTCGAGGTACTTCTGAAACTCTTGGCTCCTCCTGTTGCGGGGGTATGGCAGATCTATCCTCAGATCCGCGACGATTTTCGCCGGGCGGGGGCTAAACACCACCACCCTGTTGGCCATATACACGGCCTCGTCCACCGAGTGGGTCACCATCGCCATCGTGTGGATGGTAGTGAGGTTGTCGTGCCACATCTTGACAAGCTCAGACCTTAGGCTCTCGGCGGTGAGGGGATCGAGCGCCGAGAATGGCTCGTCCAGGAGGAGGACCTCGGGCTCCACAGCTAGAGCCCTCGCAAGGGCAACCCTCTGCTGCATGCCGCCCGACAGCTGACGTGGGTAGGCCTCCTCAAAGCCGGAGAGGCCCACGAAGGATAGGTACCTCGCCGCAACCTCTCGGGCCTCGCCCCAGCTCATCCCCCGGGCCACCAGCGGGAGAGCCACGTTGTCAAGCGCCGTTTTCCAGGGCAGTAGGTTGGGGAACTGAAACATCAGCGCGATCTCGCGCCGAGGCTCCCTGATGGGTTCCCCTCTGAACTTCACGACGCCGGCGTCGGGCCTCTCAAGGCCGGCCAACATCCTCAGCAACGTGCTCTTGCCGCACCCCGAAGGCCCTAGTAGAGCCACGAACTCGCCCTTCTCTATAGCCATGGATATGCCGTTGAAAACAACGACCTCTCCATAGCTCTTCTTCACCCCCTCTACCTCTATGAGTGCCATTGCGACGCCAGATTGTACAACCTCCTCCACACGAGCTTGTTGACCACTATGACAACGGCGCTCATCACCGCCACCGAGGCCGCCAACGCGGGCGTGTTACCCGCCTGGGCGGCCTGCGTCATGTAGGCCCCTAAGCCGGCCACGTCGGCAAGCGGCTCCGCGACTATCGTGGCGTTCCAAGCCCCTCCCCAAGCCGTCAACAACCCGGTGACTAGGTACGGCAACGCGGCGGGTAGAAGGACGTGGACGTAGTAGACGGCGCCTCGAACGCCATATGCCTTTACGAAATCACGAGGCACATCGCGCCAAGCCGCCACGGCGTTCAACGCCGTGTAGACGATGCTGCCTGGAAGGAGGAGGGCCACCGCGAGGGCCTCCCCCCGTGCCACAGACCCAATCAGTGGGTATAGAAAGACCGCCGGCACCGAGGAGAGGGCCGACAGGGCGAGCAAGATGGGGGTCTCCGCCTCTGGCTTCCTAACGACCAGCGCAACGGCGGCTATCCCTACGGCGGCGCTTATCCCAAGTGCCGCAAGCACCCTCGCCGACGTCGGGGCGACGCTGGCGAGAGACTGCGCAAAGCCCTCCAGCAACCCAGTAGCCGGAGGGGGCGGGCTCCGCATGGCGTAGTAGAGGGCCGCCGCCAACAGAAGCGCCGCGGAGGCAAACACGGCGTGTGAGCCGTGTTTAATCCAGGGCGTGAAGATCTCGGCCAGCGCAGATGGGGGCTGCGGCACGTCTCTCATGAGCCTCCGCCAGAGGAGGAAGTACAAAGCGACGTTTCCCGCAACCCCCACCGCGATGCCGACGTAGGCCGCTGTGGTGTCGCCTCGCTCGAAGGCGTCTACCACGAAGCTCCCTATGCCGAAGAGCTTCACCTCGGTGCCCAGCGTAATCACCTCGGAGGCTGTGATGAAGAAGAAGGCGTTTGCCCAAGAAACCGCGGCGTTGTAGTAGACGCTCCTGAGAGCCGCCGGCAGAAAGACGTGGGCGAGCTCAAGCCTCTCGTTTAGGTATACCCGCGACATGTCGAGGAGCTCCCGGGGCAACGTCTTAAAGGCCTGGTATATGCCGAAGATCATGTTCCACGCCATGGATGTAAAGATCAGAAACTGCGCCGCGAGTTCGGCGCCGATCCAGGGGACGAAGTAGACGAATATATACAGCGCGATGGGGAAGAAGCCAAGCACGGGCACCGACTGCATGACGTCCAACACCGGCAACATCACAGCTTCGACACGCCTCGACCTCCACATGGCATAGGCCAGGGCGTATGCCACAGCCACCGTGAAAACCAAGGCGAGAGCCATCCTCCCGAAGGTAGCTAGGAGAGACAAGATAGACAACGCTAGAGCCTCCGCCACCCCATGGCCCCCTCATTCCCAGCCCTATATATAGGTTGTCTCGGTGGAGCCGCTAGAGGACTGCGGTCAGCACTCGGCAAAATCCTCACACCTCGGGCGAGGTCGCCCACACATCACCGGATGCTAACTCAAAACCGCCTTTATATTTTCAACGTCGTCTGTGGCCACTCCGTCGACGCCGATCTCCCACAGCCTTCTTGCCGTCGCTGGGCTGTTCACCGTCCACGCCACGACGTAGAGACCCATCTTGTGCGCTAGAGCCACAGCCCTCTCCGTGGCCAGGGCGTGGTGTGGGAGCACTATATGGCAGCCGAGCCTCTTCGCGTCGACGACGCGGCCCGGGGGCTTTGCGTATATGAGCCCCCGGTAGAGGTCGACCCCCCTAAGCGCCTCCTCGTGGAAGCTTATGACGGCCGTCCATCTGGCGGCGCCCGCCTCCCTGATTGTTCTAGCCACTATGTGGGCATCCTCTGGGTGCTTCACCTCCACCAACACCCCGACGCGCTCTGCCACAAGCTCCAGCGCCTCTCTTAGGGTTGGGACGCGGTACCTCCCCCTCTCCACCTTCTTCACCTCTTCCCACGCCGCCTGTCTGACGTTAAGCGGCAGGCCGAAGGTTCTCTCCAGAGTGTCGTCGTGGCTTAACACAGCCACGCCGTCTGCCGTAACCTGTACATCTACCTCGACGGCGTCGGCGCCGTGGGCGATGGCTGCCTCTATCGACTGTAGGGTGTTTTCCAGCTCCCTAGCTGGGTAGCCCCTGTGCCCCACCACAGCCCTCCTCCTAAGCGTCTCCAACAGATCCATATTATACAATATAATCAAAAGATATATATGTGGACGTGGGAAATGCCCTATGGGCTTCTTTTCCACGTTGCGCCTAGCCATGTTGGGCCTTCTCGTGTTGATGCTTCTAACGCCGGCGGCGGGCGCCTCGCTTCTCAAGAGGGGTTTTCTCGTCCTCGTGGGTCTCCTAGCCATTGCGTCTGTGTATGTCGCCGGTGAAGATACTTGATAGATACAGTAGACAGATCGCGGTTATTGGCGAGGAGGGCCAGCGGAAGGTTAGGTCCACCGCCGTCGCCGTTTTTGGGGTCGGGGGGCTGGGAACCCTCGTCGCGAGGTACGTCGTGGGCGGAGGCTTTAGGAAGGTCTTCCTAGTAGATCACGACGTCGTTTCGCCGCCGGATATCCACAGGCAGATCCTCTACACCAGCAGAGAGGTGGGGAGGCCTAAGGCGGAGGTGGCGGCCGCCGTCTTGAGAGACGTCAATCCTGAGGTCGAGGTCGTCCCCATCGCCGAGGCCGTAAGTCCGCAACTTGCCGAGGAGGTACTGGGGGAGGCAGACATAGCAGTAGATGCGCTAGACAACTGGGCGTCTAGACACGTGGTTAACGCCGCCTCCGTCAAACGGGGGAGGCCTCTTGTCCACGGCGCCGTGCAGGAGTGGTACGGCCACGTCACAACGGTGGTGCCCGGCGCCACGCCCTGTCTTGAGGACATCTTCGGGCGGTTTAAGTCGCTCCCCACATGCGCCACCGGGTTCTGCCCAGTGCTGGGGCCCGCCGTCGGCGTAATTGCATCTCTTATGGCGCTTGAGGTCTTTAACACCGCCTTGGGCAAGCCGGCGTTGGCGGGCAAACTGCTGGTGGTGGATCTGAAACACATGGCGTTTGACGCCATAGAGCTCCAGCGGAACCCAGCGTGCCCTGTCTGCGGCGTATCACGCAGGTTTTAACGGCGGCTCACCCGGCGCAGGTTTTTAACCACCTGTGTTTAGCCACATATGTCTGATGTGCCGCCGCCCAACCGCGCCGCCACGACGTCTCTAACGCCTTCGCAAAGGTTGGTGCTGTACTTCATGGCTTTTGAGGTGGTCTACCACGGCAAGATCTGGTTCACCTTTGAGGATCTCAAGAGGGGCACTGGACTCGCCACGAGGACGCTGAGGTCGGCTCTTGTGGCGCTGAGAAGACAAGGCTTCATAGAGAGCTACGTGGTGCCGGGCGGCGGGAGGAGACAGCTACATAGGCTTAGGCTTGAGAAGCTACTGCCGGAGCCCGAGCTCGAGGGCATATACCTCGTAGACGTCGCCGGCGATAGGCTGACCCCTGACGCCGTCTCGGTGTTGAGCAAGGCGGAGGTTGTCCTACATACGGACTCGGTATCTCCCAGGCGTCTGGAGGGGATTGCCAAGCGGGTGGAGCGCTACTCCGGCGAGCTCCCCAACGCCCGTTCTATAGCAGTAGTGTTTAACTCGCTCGTCGACTGGGAAAAGGTGGCGCCTCTCGCCCCCAGGGCCAGGTACATCTGCGCCTCCAACGCCCTTGACAGAGCCGTGGGGGTCTGTCTAACCTGTGGAGACGTAGATCTAGACCTAAAGACCATCAGGATCACGTCGCCTAACACAGACCTCGGGGATCTACTTGCCAACTACGACCTCGTGGGGACCGTCACCGTGGAGGGCTGCGGGGGGAGGAAGGCGGAGCTTCTCGTCCTCAGGAGGAGACCTGCCTAAACTGCTCCAGCATAAGGCCGTATTTAAACAGGCTGTCGGGGAACACCATAACGTAGGTCCCCTCCGCGGTTAGCCTCGTGAAGGCCGTGTAGACGGCCCCGGCGCTTGGCCCTATCAAGAGGCCGAACCTCTTGGCGAAGGCCCGCACACCCTCCAGCGCCTCCCTGAGGGAGACCTCGACGATCTCGGCGTGCACCATCTTTATCCACTTCATACCGCTCTCCACCCTCCTGATGCCAGGTATCCAGTCCTTCGGCTGAACCGCGATCAGCCTAGCGCCGTATCTCACGCCGAAGTAGAACCCCAGCGCCGAGGCGTGGCCCGAGGTGCCCAACGCCGCCACTATGTAATTCGGCTTCTTGCCAACCGACGAGAGTTGCCAGTCCAGCTCTGCCGCTGTCCGTAGGTGAGCGAGGAAGTTTATGTCGTTGGCGAACTGGTTCGGATGCGCCGCGCCCTCCCTCACGTCTTTCTCCAAAAGCTCCAGAGCCTCTATCGTCATAGAGACGTCCAGTATCTGGTACTCAGCGCCTAGGTACTCCAGAAACGGCGCCACGTATCTGCCGGCCGTCGGGAGGTAGACCTTGACTCTCTTCCCAAGGACGTTGCCCAGAGCCGACAGCGCCACCGCCACGTTGCCGCTCGACACCTCCACCACCCAGTCGCCCCGCGTCGACTTGAGGAGGTAGTAGACGGTCCTGTCCTTCACGCTGGCGCTGAAGGGGTTGTACCACTCCAGCTTGGCGTAGGCCTCTCTAGGCGCCTCCGAGATCTTGAGTAGAGGCGTGGGGAGCCCGGCTGTAAACAGCTCAACCGGAGAATCGAATACCCTGTTGGGCTTAGGCCTCGGCATAAGCTCGCCGAGCGTAACCTCCTCACCCGGCGAAACCTCTCTATCGAAGAGGGCCGAGAAGCACCTCGCCTCGTCTGCCGTCGAGATGCTGTATCTTCCGTCTCCGATCAGCCTTCTGAAGTATTCGACACACACCCCAACATTGGGCGCCCCAAGGCCGAGGTTTATAACGTTAACGCGGACCCGACAGCGCAGCCTCCCGGAGGCCGTTGGTTCTAGCCAGGGCGATGTGTAGCGCAGCCATCGCCGCGTAGACGGCGAGCGCCGCCGCCGCAATGCCGTTGATGGCGTACTGTTGCGACACAGTCGCCACGGCACCGCCGATGAGGCTACCGATGCCGATGCCGAGGCCAAGCACCACACTGTATATCCCCATGGTGGTCCCCCTGTATCTAACGTCGGCTTCGTCGCCTATTAGGGCCAGAATGCTTGGCCCAATTGCAGAAGTGAGGAAGAGGAGCGGCGCCGTGATGGCGATCGCCTCCAGCGGCCCCAGTCCCACGTGCAGAGCGATGTTTAAGACCAGGAGAGCCGCGAAGCCGCCGGCTAGGCCGAGCCTGAAGGTCTTGAGGCGGCCCCACCTGTCCACAAGCCTCCCGAAGAAGAGGGCGCCCGCCCCCAGAAGCGCCAGCGCTCCAACAAACAGGAGGCCAACAGCCAAGCTCTCACCAAGCCTCCCCACTATCTTCTCGCCCACCCCGCCCACCCCTTGGCCCACCTGGAGGACCCTAGGCGCGAACACGCCGAGACCTATGATGGTCGTCAGCGCAAACCACACCGGTAGCAACACAACAGCCGAGGGCGGGAGAACCGAGAGCAGAAATCTGCCGCCGGTGGGCGCCGCCGGCCTCGTCTCCTCTAGGAACTTGGCAAATACCGGCGTCGCCATGGCGGTAAACAACGCCACAGCTAGATAGGCGGCGGGCCCCTTCAGCATCGTGTATAGAGCCGAGCCCACGAGGTAGCCAACGCCGTAGCTACCCAGGTTGACCAGCTCGAAGCCGCCCATCCCCACGCCCCTGTTTTTGACCTCCGTTAGATCCGTGGCCATAGTGAGCGAGGCGGTGAGTATGAAGGCGGTCGTAAGCCCAATCACGCCGTATAGAAAACCCACGAGGGCCGGCGAATTGTGCATGTAAAACGCCAAAGCCAGCAACAACATAGCCGCCGAGCGCACCACGTACCCCGCGACAAGCGTCTTCTTACGTCCCAAGGTATCGGACCAACGCCCGGCCACCAAGGCCCCAAGCGCCTCCAGGAACGGGTAGGCGGCGAGCACCACGCCGGCTTCAAGGCTACTGCCGCTCGCCAACTTCACCACTAGGAAAGCGCTTGCCCCCGAGCCCACCCTAGCCACAAAGATCGGCACGTACGACGCGGTAAGTCTCACGCAACAAAACCACGCGCTATTTAAAAGCTTTCCGCTGTCCACAGCCGTTGCGCCCCAACCGACGCCGCGCAGACCATCCGCGGATCGGCAACCAGCGGGAGACAGCCACGCGACTGCATCCACAAACGCGAAACCCGGGGAGACGCTCCAGCCTCTTCAACTTTGAACCGACGTCTATCGGCTTAGCTTGGGAAGCCTTGTCGGCTCCAGAGCAGGTCGTGGCGGAAGCGGAAGACTTCCCTGGTTCTCGTGTCGACTATTTCGAACTCGTCGTTTATATGTCTAAAGACGTAGGGGCCGACCCTCTCCGGCGGCCGCCCAGACATCGACAGGGAGATGTACATGGCGGCGGCGACCAGAGGCCCTCTGATCCTGGGACAGTAGGCTAGCGCCGTCTCGCCATCTATCGGGATTTCGCCGAGGCGCCTCATGAACTGCTCCATGAGCGCCGCGTCGCCTAGTAGCTCCACCGCCCGCAACGCCCACTTTACCGCTATCCCGAACTCGATGCCTACTCTGGCGAAGAACCATGCGTCGCTTGTGTTAGCCGCGAGCTTAGCCCTCTCCGCCTCGAGGAGTCTTAGCTCCTCCACTCCGTACCCCGAGTTGTCCCCGCCTAGGATGACGTCTATGTACCTCCTCAGCAACTCCCATCCCCTCCCTCCCAACCTCTCCTCGAACGCCTTGTCGACGACCTCGCCCACCCAGTCCACCAGCTTCCTCAGCGCCTCCCTCCACGGGGCTGGGCCGTCGCAACCGCAGTCTCTACTCCACCGGCCCAAGCCGTGGGGGCAGCTCCACGACGTCTTCTCCACTATCTCCACCTCGCCGCGGTAGCCCCCCTCGTAGAGCTTCCCGAGGTTCGCCATTTCATCCCCCCTCCTCGCTATGAACTGGGCTAGGTCCCTCTCCGCGCCCTTGATGTGGTGGCCGAAGGTCTCGCCGTCTAGAGCGATTATGGCCTCCCTGGACCCGCCCAGCATCTCCATGAATCTGCCGAAGCCGCCGAAGGCCAGCGCGTTGGAAAGCGCCTCGTCTCTTACAAAAACCGCGATGCTCCTCCCGCTCGGCAGAACCACCTTATAGGGGCCGCCCGGCCTCCCGCCCTTCACCTGGCTCTGCGTAAGCACCGTGTAGGAGATGCCGTTGTCGACCAACACCTCAAGCGTTTCGAGATCCACCGCCATCTCAGGTAGCCACATGCCCTCGGGGCTCCTCCTGAAGTGCCTCTTGAAGTACTCCACCCCCCAGTAGATCAGCACATCCCGATCACGCCTGGGGAGGAGCGGGAGGATGACGTGGTAGTAGGGATGCGCAAGCGCGTTTCCGTGGCCCCACCGCTCGGCCCCCGCCTTGTCTGCCTCGAGAAGAGCCATGTAGACAAGCGGCTTGTTCTGCCTAAGCCAACTCAGCAGGGTTGGCCCCACGTCGAAGCTAACCCACCTGTAGTTGCCCAACTCGGCGTTTGGCTCATAGCACTCGTAAGACACCCGCTCGTTCCAGTGCCTATAAGGCGAGGCAGAGGGCTCCGGGAAAATCACCTCGAGCCACGGATCCGCCCTCTCCGGCTGATACAGATGTAAGTGGAGCACAATCACGCGCTGGAGTAGACAGGTGTATATATACGGTCCGCCTAGGGACTTTCTCCTCGCCCGCGCCTTCGCCGGCGTACAGGCAACCTCCGGCGCGGAGCCCAGGCGGCCCTCCGCGAGCGCCCTCCTTTCTACCACCGCGGCTTTGTCCCCCCTACCCGCCAGCAACGGGGGAAGAGGAGGGACATCGGCGCCAAGCTCCACACCAGCTCTGCCCAACACCGGGGCCTGTTGAGGAAGACGGATCGTTATAATTGGAACGCCGTGTTTTCTCGCCTTACGTAAACTTCTACATACGGCAACGCTTTGGTTATTTCGACCGGCACTGCCATATCAGGAGTGACGAAGCGACCAGCGGCTTGACATGGCTTACGACAAGCCTCGCCCTTTAGGGGCCCAGACGCTTCGGCGTATGCATCTGTGTCGGATGCCGCAGCCGTAGAAGGGCGTTTTTCGGAAAGGAGCCCCGGGGAGGCCGCGGAGGGGGCCCAATGTTATATACACCCCAGTACCCAGCTCCGTGGAGCCTCTGCAGGCCCTGGCTTTAGCCACAGCTATATACGCCGCGGTGCTTTTCCTCACATTATTGGCGCTGGTGGCGAAATCGCCGCCGGGATACAGGAGGATAAAGGCGGCTGAGGTGGCCGCGGTGTTACTTATTTCCGCCGTCTTTTTCGCCTTGGGATACCTCCTCCTGGTAGGCCTTAAGTAGCGCCTCTATCGCGGCGTCTGGGTCGTCGGGGCCTACATACTTGGCGTTGATCAGCTGGACGCCCCCGGGGAACTGGAAGTACACAAACTCGCAGACCCCCCCGAGGAGGCTCCGCCTCCTCACGAGGATTCTGTACCGCTCCCCCACTGCTAGAACCTCCGTGTCGGGGGGAGCCCTCTCCAGTTGCTTAAAGACGTCGAGAGAAATCACGTAGCGACCGCCCTCGTCTACAATACGGGCCCTGGGCTCACCTCTCTCGTCTATGTACGTCTTGATGAGAGGCACAAAAAGAAAGAGGCCCTATAAAAAAGATTAAATCTGTTCCACTTCGGCTACCGGCTCTCCTCTCCTCTTAATCGCGAAGTACAGCCCAGCCGCGGAGAGTCCACCGACGGTTGCGATGGCGTCTAGCGTGGTTATCGGCACGCCCCCTACCACGGCCACTATCGGAGTCTTTATGACCTTCTCCACGTCTCCGTTGACGTCGATAGTGTCGCTCACCTTGACCCTACCTCCGACGTCGACGTTAACCTTGTACGTGCCGGCCAGCACGTCTGGGAACTTCACAGCGCCGGAGCTGTCGGTTTTGCCGGAGGCCGGGAAGCCCTCGATGGCCACCGACGCCTCCGCTATCGGCTGGTTCAAGGCGCCGACCACCACTATCTTGACGGTGTATATGCCCAAAGTCACCGGCTGCGGGCTGGCGATTAGGGAGTTCACCTCGACGTGAGCCGCCTTGACGCCCCTGTAGCTGATGTCTAGGGCGAAGGGCTCGGGCTTGTAGACCTTCACCTCCACGTAGCCGGTGGAGGCAGCCGCCTCGAACTTGTCGGAGGTGGCGGAGAGCTGCGACACGGGACGGCCCTTGGTGTCTACCACAGGTATCCTCATGGGCCTCCAGTTGATTATGAAGGTGTAGGTGCCGACCTCCTTGGTGTCTCCCATCTGCACCACTAGGTAGGCCTGCCTCCCGTCGGGCGATATGGAGGCCGCCCTCAGACCGCCGCCCCACACCAGCTTGACATCTGTGGCGTTTGATATCATGGCGTTGCCGGGGGTTCTAATGGCCACTATCCTTGCCAGCTCGGGTAGCTGCATCACTATGGCAGTCCACTGGCCGTCTGCCACGTCGGCGTCGGTCACGTTGACCAGAGCTCTGTCGGGCAACCACTTGACCTGGGCCTCCTTGTACACGATGGGTATGTATATCACGTTGACGGTGCTGGGCAGCGTGGAGGTTATCTTGAAGCCCTCGCCGTAGACTATCGCGATCTTGTACCTGATGTTGAAGTTCCAGACGGGCGGTATTAGGTACGAGACGCTCCTAACTATGATGTTCTGGTTGACGTCCGTCACGGTGTCCACCAAGCCGCCGGAGATGGCGATGTCGCCGGTCACCTCCTTGCCGATTAGGTTGGCGTCGGCTGTGTATGCGAACACCACGTAGCCGAGTAGCTTCCAGCCCTGGGGGACGCCCACCTCTGCGCCGGATACGGCGAACTCTCCGTTGGGCGCCACGGAGGCGGTCTGCTTAGAGAGGCTTTTGACCAACATAGCGGCGGGCATCGCCGGGCCCTGGCCGATGACTATCTTGTACTTGCCCGGGGTGTTTATCTCCACCACCTTAGGCTCAACCCTGTAGACAGTGGCGGGGGTGCCGTCGGGCCTCTCCACGGACTTTACGACGTAGGAGGCGTAGGGCTCGATGGTGAGCCTAGCCATGGCGTTGAAGCCCTGGGCAAGCTTGCCGTCTGGGACGTTGACCTCAAGGGTGGTGTCTCCGTTGAGCGGGATGTAGCTCGCCTTGACGTAGGTGTAGGTGATCCTCACCTTCACCTCCACCTGATCCTTAGCGGTGTTGACCAGGGTGACCTTGGAGGCGTCGGGGCCGACATACACCGCGGACACGAAGCCGTTTTGGTCAAAGGTCTTGCTTATCTGGCCGTCGGCTCCCACCTGTATGGAGGGGTATGCGCCGAGGAACTCTATCTTCATGCCCGCGTATACGTAGCCCTCGCCGGGCGTGACGTACGGTCTCGCCAGCGTCGCCACGCCGGCGCCCTGTATCTTCAGCGTGGTCTCCTCCACCTTGTACGCTATCTGCTCCAGTTTTGCGGTTGGAGGTATAACCACCGTGGTGGCCGCCAACATCAGAGCGGCCAACCCCAGCGTAAGTAGGATCGTTCTTGTCATGCCACATAGACCCACATGTTTTTTAAGAGCTACGCTTATCCACGCCCTCAAATTAGAGCAATACGTCGGTAATACACCAGAGGGCGGTAAGTCTCCGGGGGTTCACGCGCGTGGCCCGAAGGCTTGGGCCAGCTTGGCGAGGTACTGCCAGTAGGCGTCGAGCTCCTTCTCTAGCTCCGCTATCTCCTCGTCGGTTAGGTGGGCGAATCTGCCTTGGAGCCTTAGGTAGTCCTTGAGCGGCCTCCTCCTTGATCTGTCTAGGTGGGCGTTGCTGGGCGGGTTGAGGATAAATCTGCCGTGGTCCCACTCGTAGAGGGGGAAGTAGCCCGTCTCCACCGCCAGCCTAGCCACCTCCACCGTCTTGTTTTCGGGGTAGCGCCACCCGGGGACGCAGGGCGCTAGTATGTGCAGGAAGGTGGGGCCCTCCTCGGCGTAGTCGAGGGCCGTCTTTATCTTGTTGACCATGTCCAGCACGTAGGATACGCTGGCGGTCGCGGCGTAGGGGGGCCTGTGCGCCGTCACTATGCCCATTATGTCCTTCTTCCACTGTATCTTGCCTCTTACCGCCATGCCGACGGGGGTCGTGGTGGTCCACGCGAACTTGGGGGTTGCCCCGCTCCTCTGTATGCCGGTGTTCATGTAGGCCTCGTTGTCGTAGAGTATGTACAAGACGCGGTGTCTTCTCTCCAGCATGCCGCTTAGGGACTGTAGCCCAATGTCGTAGGTGCCGCCGTCGCCGGCGATGACGACCACCTTAGTATCGCCTGCGTCCCAGAGGCCCTTCCTCCTCAACGCCCTTATGGCGGCTTCTACCCCGGAGGCGGCAGCGGCTGAGTTTTCAAACGCCACGTGTAGGTATGGGTGCATCCACGCCGTCTCAGGATAGGGCGTGGTGGTCACCTCCACGCAGCCGGTGGCGTTTACCACAACGGCGTTTGGGCCCACGGTCTTCGTTATCCACCTCATGGCGAGGGCCGCGCCGCACCCCGCGCACATCCTGTGGCCTGGGGCGAAGAGCTCCTCGCGCGGGAGGTCCCTCAGCGTCTTGTAGTAGATCTTCATATCCTCACCCCCATGAAGACCACCCCCCGCCTGGGGTTCTCCCTCAGCGCGGCGTATATCTTGTACATATCCTCCACGTATATTGGGCGTTGCCCAATTCCGTGGATCACGTTCAACGCTGGTTTATCTACGCCGTGTATATACATCGCCGTGGCTATGTCCTTATACAGCGGCCCCTCCGCGGGGCTCCCGAACATGATCGCCCTGTCTACCACGGCGAAGGCCTTCACGCCCTCCAGCGCCTTTAACACCTCCTCCGTTGGGAAGGGGCGGTACAGCCTCACCCTCACCACCCCCGCGGCTATACCGGCCTCTCTAGCTCTATCGGCGGCCTCCCTCGCGTTTCCATACGCCGCACCCCCGTAGACGACTATGGCGTAGTCGGCGTCCTCCATCCTGTAGCCCTCGACGAGGCCGTATCTACGGCCGAACCTTCTCCCGTACTGGGCGTCCACCTCGGCCGCGGCCTTGTAGGCCTCCCTGAGGGCCAGGACCTGCTGGTACTTAAGCTCGTAGTACCAATCGGGCGAGGCCAGGGGGCCCATCGTCACCGGGCGCCTCGGGTTGAGTGTGTAGGGCCTCGCGGCGCGGGGGACGAAGCTCCTCACCTCCTCTTCGTCGTTTAGCTCCACCGGCTCCATGGTGTGGCTCATGAGGAAGCCGTCGTAAGCCACCATGACGGGCAACAGCACGGACTCTGCGAGTTTATACGCCTGTATCACCGTGTCGTACACCTCCTGGGCCGTGGCGGCTATGTATATGACCCACCCCGTATCCCTTGCGTTCATTACGTCGCTGTAGTCGCCGTGTATGCTTATCGGCGCGGAGAGGGCTCTCCCAGGCACAGCCATAACGATGGGTAGCCTAAAACCGCTGGCTATGTGGAGCACCTCGTGGGCGAACTCAAGCCCCTGGCTTGACGTCGCTGTGAAGACCCTCGCCCCCGTGGCCGAGGCCCCCACCACCGCCGATAGCGCCGAATGCTCCGACTCCACATGTATAATCTCGGCGTTGAGCTCCCCGTTGGCGATAAACTCCGAAAGCTTCTCGATAATCGTCGTCTGGGGGGTAATTGGGTAAACCGCTATCACGTCCACATCTACCGCCTTAACCGCGTAAGCCGCAGCGTAGTTGCTGGTCAACGCCTCAACCTGCTTCGTCTTCTGCACCATCATGGGGTCTCCGGCACCATCTCTATCGCCTTCGTGGGGCACTCGTTCGCGCATATGCCGCAGCCCTTGCAGTAGTCGTAGTTTATCTCGTACCTCACGTCGTATGTCCTACCGCCTACTTTAAACACGCCTTTTTTCTCCACGATGGTGCCCTCTGGGCAGTAGAGCCAGCAGAGCTGGCATCTGACGCACCTCTCGTCGTTTATCACAGGCCTTAGGGTTCTCCAGCCGGCTGTCGTGTTTCTCCTCGTCGAGCCTGGCTCCGGTATTACAGCCCCGATGGGGAGCTCCGTGGCCTTGGGGAGCGTCATAGCTCTCTCGTCTCTTGGTACGCCACCTCCACCAGCTTTAGGTTTAGCTCGTAGAGCCTACCCGAGAAGAACTTCCTCAACGCTTTGCCGACGGACGCCAGAGACACCACGCCCGTGGCTTTCACAACGGCGCCGATCATTGCCGTGTTTACGATGGGCCGGCCCAAGATCTTCATCGATAGAGAGGTCGCGTCTATGTAATATGTTTTTACTGGCGCCTTGTAGAGGCCGTTTACCACAAGCACGGCTGTGGGCTTTGCCCCTTCAAGGGGATTCTCCGCCTTGAATAGGGAGGGGTCTGCCACAACCACCACGTCTGGGCGCTGTATAGGCTCGCGTATATAAATCGGCTTATCAGATATCCTTAGGTACGACTTGACGGGCGCCCCCCTGCGCTCTGGGCCAAACTCGGGGAAGGCTTGAGCGTACCTCCCCTCCAACACAGCCGAGGCGGCTAAGACCTGGGCGGCTGTGACCATGCCCTGTCCCCCCCGGCCGTGAAAACGCAACTCCACGAGTCCCATATACGTCTCTTGTTCTCCATATTTAACCTTATCTATTTCGACAGTCACATAATTTTTAACTATCAAATGGCGTAATCGGCATATATTTGCGCACATCGGCTGTGCCTTCATGAGGGTGTTGATCCCGGTGGAGGAAAACAAGGGGCTACAGTCCCCCATCTCGGACGAGTTTGGGGAGGCGCCGTTTTTCCTAGTGGTAGACGGCGATAGAGTTGAGGGCTATAAAAACGAGGAGGTGATCACGGGGCGTGGACACAGGTGGGAGGAGATCCTCAAGCTCAAGCCCGACGTTGTGGTCACCAGGGAGATAGGTAGGCCTGCCTTCTACGCCTTTAAGGCGAAGGGGGTCAAGATTTACCTAGCGGAGGGCGCCACCGTCGCCGAGGCGCTGGACAAGCTCAGGAGGGGCGAGCTTAGGGAGTTCCCGCCTGAGCTGGCCCACGAACCTAGGCACCGCCACTGACGAGCTTGTCCAGCGCCTCCTTGAACCTGATCCACCACTCGTAGTAGTCGTCGTAGTCCTGGAAGCTCCACTCCCTTGAGCCCAGCTCCCTCGCCAGCGTGGAGACGAGGTCCCTTGCCCTTTTGCTCTCCCAGGGCATGGGCTCGGCCCCCGCCAGCTTAGCGTACTGGGCGAAGCCTCTGTAGATCTCGGGGGTCGGGGGGTCGAGACCCACGAGCTTATACAGCTCTTTCAACACGGGCTCTGCCCACCCGCGGTGGAATCTACATATCCCGGCGTTGTCGATGTAGGCCTCGGCCACCGCCCTCTCGTAGGACGACTTCGCGAAGTCCTCAGGCGCCATGAAGGTGGGGTTGTAGTTGGTCCAGTAGCGGCCCTGTATATACATCGGCGCCACCAAGCCAGGCGCCCAGTAGAAGTTGGGGGTCATATAGCCCTCGGCGCCGTACGCCGCATATACCGCGAGGTCTCTAAATCTGTGCCCCGTGGCGAGGACCCTGTCGCGGAGTTTCTTCTCCAGCTCCCGCGCGGCTCTCCTGATTCCGTGCTTTGCGACGAGCGTTAGGACCTCCGTCGTGTTGTTTACGAGGTTTTCCAGGAGCTTCGCCGCCAGCCGCGCGTTTCTTCTGGAGTCCTCGGTGGGGTTGAAGCTCCGCGGGTCGAAGGCGGGCTTATCGTCTATGCCCACCTCCTCCGGCTTTAGAAGCCCTACGTAGACTGCGTCGAAGAGCCAGGCGATTAGGTGGCCGGCCTCTATGGCGTCTAGTCCAAGCCTGTCTACCATATCGACTAGGGGGACCGCCTCCTCGAATATGTAGTTGCCTATGAAGGGGCCGGCCGCGTGGAAGGACTCGTAGTCCACCTTCTTGCCGTGCCACACCTTTTTACAGACGACGGGGCAGGGCTCCCCGCAGTTGTACCAACTTTTCGATTTTTCAAACACCTCCCTCTGGAAGGGCCTCCAGAACAGCTCCAGGATTAAGTCGGCGTGTTTTATCCTCTCCTCCCTGGACATGTATATCGATTTGTAGCCGAAGAGGGGGAGGAGGTCGCGGTAGTGTACGTAGTTCACGCCGAAGGTCCCTCCCGTCCCCAGCTTCTGGTCGAATCTATATTTAACGGTTTTTTCGTTCACCACCTCTATGTAGCGTTTGCCGAATTTCTGGAGGAATATCCTGTCTATGGCCTCCCCGTCCGCTATCTGCCGGTAGAGCGGGGTTTTGGGGCCGCCTATGGCCAAGGCCGCCACGTTGTGCCCCTGGGCGAGGGCGGTCCCCGGGCCTCCTCTAGCGGCGAAGTCTTCGGCGCCGGGCTTGGGCTCCCCCGTCTTCGATAGATCCACAGACACCACGGCGCCGCTGTAGGTGGTGTAGGCGGCGGGCCCAACGGCGAGGGCTCTGGCGTCGTTTTGCACAAAGAAGTCTCTGTGTCTGGCGTAGAGCTGCTTTATGGTCTGGTACGCGTCTCCCGGCTCTACGTCGGCGAACTCGACCCGTCCAGCCGCCACGAGGATGGCCGTCGGCCTCTCGGCCTTCCCCACTATGGAGATGGCTTGTACAGAGGCCCCCATCGCCTTATAGGCGGCGCCGCCTAGAGCGGACACGTGTAGGGTCTTCGTCTGAGGGCTTTTGAAGACGAAGATCAGCCGGTGGACCCCGTACAGCCTCCCGCCGACGAAGGGCCCATAACCTATGACGACTGGACACTCGGGCGACAGCGGGTCTAGGCGCCAGGTCTCCCGTTCGCTATGTATGCGGAGGGCCGCCTCCAAGGGCCCCCCGGCGGCTACGCTCCTCCGCTGAGCTCTTTTCTTGCCCACGTCGATTTCGAGTACTTCCACGTCTCTGGAGGCGCCCCCCTATTTATTTGAGCGCCTGGGGGCCTTCATTTGTAAAATTTATAAGGATGCCTCCAGTGCGTACAGTGAGACTTAGGGAGCTCGTTAGGGATTCTGTGGTTTCTTGCTACGTGGACGAGCCCGTGGAGTGCGCCGTCGCAAAGATGTATGCGGCTAATGTGGGAAGCGTCGTGGTGCTTGAGAGAGATGGTAGACCGGCGGGGATAATAACGGAGCGCGACGTGGTGAGGCTGGTGGCGCAGGAGGTGGACTTGAGAACCCCTCTGGGCCAGGTGGCGCGGAGGGAGTTGGTCACAGCGTCGCCCGACGAGTCTGTGCTGTCTGCGGCTGTGAAGATGGTCGAGCACAACATACGGCATATGCCTGTGGTGGAGGGCGGCAGGGTGGTGGGCGTCATCAGCATTAGGGACGTGCTGAGGGCTCTCCTCACCAGCGAGGCTTTTCCTTAAATTCCCCGTTTTCCCCTCCGCCATGGGCAAGGCCTTGGTGGCGAGAGAGGCTGTGAAATACATTAAGAGCGGCATGGTGGTGGGGCTCGGCTCTGGCACAACCGCCCGCGAGTTCATCAAGGCGCTTGGGGAGCTGGGCCCTAGAGATGTGGCCCTCGTGGCCACGTCTGTCGACAGCGAGTTGCTCGCGGTGGAGGTGGGGCTTGGGGATAGGCTGAGGCCTCTTTGGGCTGTAGACCGCATAGACATCGCCGTCGACGGCGCCGACGAGGTGACGGAGGAAAAGATTCTGCTGAAGGGGAGGGGGGGCGCGTTGCTGAGGGAGAAGGTGGTGGACTACATGGCCGAGAGGTTTCTAGTTCTGATAGAGGAGCACAAGCTTGTGCAACATATACCGGCCCGCAACCCCATCCCAATAGAGGTCGTGCCTTGGGCATGGCGCAGCGTGGCTCGGGCCGTCGAGGCGAAATTCGGAGGCACGGCGAAGCTAAGGCAAGACGGCGCCAAGCTGGGCCCCGCCTTGACGGACAACGGCAACTACCTACTGGACTGGACCCCGCCGGGGCCTGTGGAGCCCTCCCTAGAGGAGGAGCTGAAGCTGATACCCGGGGTGGTGGAAAACGGCATATTTTCAAAACGGCGCGACGCAACGGTATTGGTGGCAAGAGGAGACGGCACGTTGAAGGTTCTCTAGCCCCCCATCCGCCGGCGCCGAGGTCGTATACTGTTTCTCTCGCGGCGGAGCTCCGCGTTATGTCCAGACCCCCCGCGGCGCCGCCTCAGCCGCCGTCGATGTAAACTTCGTAGTATATGTAGATCGATGGCGATGTGCTGTTGGTCGTCAGCGTGGCGAAGTGAGTTGCGGCGAATCTGGCGATTGGGCGGCCGGGTAGACATCTGTAGTCCGTCTTGTCCACCAGCGTGTACTCTCCGTGTAGATAGCCCGTGTAGGTGTGGTTTCCGGTGAGGTATCCATACACCGTCCCCGTCAAGACGGCGCCCGGCGGAACCAGAGGTTTCAACACGTCGTATACCGTGGAGTCCGTGAGGTCGAAAGAGGCGCTCTGGATCGCCTTGGCTGCGGCGATCAAGGCGGTGGGTCTTAGCCAGTCTATGCGCCCCGAGGCCTTTCTCCCCCGGAAGGACACCTCCCATGTCAAGTAGTCGCCCTCTAACTTGAGGCTGTAGTTTATCGTCTTGAGGAGGGTCTTCGCCCTCACCTCCTCCATGGCTTGTCTAAACAGCCGGCTGAGCTCCAGGTATTTGCTGGCGTTGAGGGCCGCCACGGCCTCGTCCGCCTTTGTCTCAGCCGCTATGCACATCGTGCGGTTCAGCTGAGACGCCAGCGACGTCCACTGGTCCAGCGTGAACTTGGCTACCCTGTAGGCCTCAAGCGTGCCCGAGTAGGCTTGTTCTACCACGAGCAACACGCCGGCGAGCGCCAAGAGGGCGAGAGCCGCTGTGGTGAAGTAGATCAGCCACACGTCAACTGGGTCTTTATGTCCTCCTGAAGTAGGACCAGCCCCTCCACCTGAGCTCTCTGTTTTCCCACACAACCCGCCCCTCTCCCTCGACCGCCTCCGCAAACTCAACATATGGCTCCCCAACGCCGCAGCCCCGCCTAACTGCGAACACGGGCAGAAACTCCTCGCCTCCGTTGAAGACCACCTCCCCCACCTCCACCCCCCTCTCCTCGGCCAGCTCCAGCACTTCCCGCGGCGCGGGGAGCCTCTTTACCACGATGTCTACGCCCTTAGCCATTGTCCACAACACGTCGCCTAGCCCATCCGACGAGTCCATGCTGGCTGTGACGCACTCTGGGGGTGGGAGGGGCCACAGCGGCTCAGGCCTTTTCAACATGGCGACTCCCCTCTCCACGGCGGGGTGCCGCTCCCCCCAGAACCTGTAGGCCAAGCCCGTGTAGCCGTAGGCGGGTATTGTGACGAGGACGTCCCCCGGCTTGGGCACGCGTCCAATCCTCGGGCCGGCCCTCCCCACTATCGCCACATCCACCACCACGTCTCCACCCTGGTTTAAGTCGCCTCCGACGTACCTCAGAGAGAGGCGCTCCGCCGCCTCCCTCACCCCCTCTATAACCTCCGCCGCCTCCTCCAGCCGGGGGGCTGTTACCGAAACCAACATGTAGAGGGGCTCCACGTATTTCACTCTGACATCGCTGTAGGCCGCCGCCACGTTTCTCCAGCCGAAGTCCCTCCAGGTCTGAAACGGCAACTTAGACGTCGCCGCCGCCGCGCCGTCTATCTTCAGGGCAAGTCCGTCGGCATATACGACGTCGTTTTCCTCAGCCCCCAGCCTCGCCAGCAACGACCTGAGGAACTCCTTCTCGTCCACCTACTCGGCCGTGATCTCCTCAAGCATTTTCAACGTGTCGGCGTCGCCGCCCCTCAGCTTCTGCCACAGCGGCGAATTCTTGCAGAGTATGTAGCGCGTCCTAGCCCTGGAGTCGTCCCTCTGCATCATGCCGGACTCCACCAACTTCTCCAGGATGTGTTTTACGAGAGTTAGAGCCACCGGGGCCGTCGTATCTACGCCCCCGAACTCCAGCACCTTCCTAGGCGTAAAAGAGACGCACGACCCCCTGGCCTCCCCCACTATCTTCTGCATGCCCAGGTGGACGGTCTTCAACACAGTCCTGAAGTCCGAGAGATTAAAACGATGATTCATGGTAGAACCTCACCCTAGAGAATTTAACCCCCACATACAGGTTACCACCATCGTAATATGTCCAGTCCTGTATAACGCCTGTATTCGACACAGACCTAGCAGACAGCCGCGCGTAGACCCGCCTAGGCAGAGACCTAACGAAGGCGAGGAAGCGGAGAAGGGCCACCAGGAAGGCCTAGGGGCTACTTCTGGTTATAAGGAAGGCGATGGATAAGGAAATTCCCGTGGCGAAAGTGAATAACGAGGGAGACCTCCTCCGCCTGCCCACGGAGTGGGTGGTGAGTGTCTCCGCCCCCGCTGCGGGTGGGGACGTCGCCGCTATCATTAACATCGAGAGGAGGGCACTCGAGGAGGGCCGCGTGCCGTCTGGCCCCATGCCCGGTGCCCCACGCCCGAGGCATCCGGATGCCTATGAGGGCGTGGGCGAGGAGAAAGTCCCTAGGCGCGACAGTCTAGTGACAGGCGAGAGACGGGCTACGCCATTTACTCGCCAATTACCACAACAACGACGTTTCTCCGACGCGGTCCGTCCATCTCTATCAACATAACCTCCTGCCAAGTCCCGCGCCTCAGCTCGCCCTCTACCACCGGCATCGTCAGGTGGAAGCCCAGGAATATGTTGGCGAGGTGGGCGTTGGCGTTGTTGTCTATCTCGTCGTGCCGGTACCCAGCGCCGCGGGGGAAGAGGGCCCTCAGCTTGTTCAAGATATCTTCCCTAAGCCTGGGCTCGTTCTCGTTAGCTGTGACAATAGCGGTGGCGTGTGGCACATATATCAACGCTATGCCGTTTTTCACGCCGCTTTTTCTAACCGCCTCCTCAACCCTATCGCTGATGACGACGATCTCCTCCCTCTGCCTCGTAGCCACTTGAAACTCCTCGACGTACACCCTCATGTCTAACCCACGGCTACCCGCTTTTAAGTTATGAGGTAGAGCAGCCCCACGGCGAAGCCGCTTACTAGGTTAACCGCCTCGTTCGTGAGAAAGCCCCTCCTTCTGCATCCAGCCGCCGGCTGCTCCGATATCCTGCCGCCGCATATATACTTCACCTGCAACGACGCCCCTAGGACGCTGTCTAGAAGCTCGCCGAGGTAGCCAAATAGGGCTATCTTCCAAAAGGGCTGCTGTATCCCCAGGAGAGGGGCCAGTGCCCCCATGGCGAGAGCGCCCGCCGCCGACGCCGCAACGCCTACAGGCGTCACGCCGCCCGACGTGCCGGGCTCCACCCGCCTCCACGGGGCTAGGATGTACCTAGGCGTTCCGCCATACGCCACCCCCACTTCGCTCGCCCACGTGTCGGCGGTAGCCGCCGCCACCGCCACCGCGGCGGCGCCGAGCAACCTCACATCTCCCGAGGCCAGGTAGGCCAGGGCGAAGGCCGCGATCGGCGCCCCAACTCCAAAAACCTGCCTCAGCGAGCGGCCGGACACGTCCTTGAGGCCTCTCTCCAGCTTCCACTCCGCCCGTAGCTTTGTGAGAAGCGAGGAGGTGAGGAAGAACGCCGCCGTTAGGCCGAAGAGGCCGAGGTGGGCAACGGCCACGGCTGTTCCTACGGCGATGGCCGAGACGGTGCCCCTGACGGTGAGGAAGCCCTTCCTCAGGGCCAAAAGGGCGAGGACGACGATGGATGGAACAGCCACTATCTGCGGCTCCATCGGCGACGCTACTGCATATATATTTATTGGTTTTCTACGCCATGGACGTCGTAACCAAGCTACACAAGAAATACGGCGCGGCGGTCGAAAAGGCGCTGGAGCGCTACCTCTCCATAGATTTAGCGCCGGATTTTAGGGAGGAGGTGCTGTACCAGGTTAAAACCGGCGGGAAAAGGCTGAGGCCCCTTCTGACCCTGGCGACGGCCGAGGCCGTCTCCGGCCGCTGGGAGCCGGCGGTGCCCGCAGCCGCCATCGTCGAGCTTATACACAACTACTCGCTCATATATGACGACATAATAGACAGGGGAGACGTGAGGAGGGGTCTCCCAACCGTGAGAAAGGCCTTTGGAGACAACGCGGCGATTTTAATAGGCATATGGTATAGGGAGGCCATCGAGGAGGCGGTGCTGGACACCCCAAAGCCTCTGGCCTTCGCGAAGGAGGTGGCGAAGGTCATAAAGGCGATCGACGAGGGCGAGAGGCTGGACATCCTCTTCGAATACGCCGGACGCGAGGACCCCTACTTCATAAAGGCGAGGAAGGCAGAGGTGACGCTGGAGGACTACATACACATGGTATCTCTCAAGACGGGGGCCTTAATCGCGGCGGCGGCCAAGTGGGGGGCTATGTCCGTAAGCGACGACGGGAAGCTCGCCGAGGAGGCTTGGAACTTCGGCTTGAAGGCCGGCGTGGCGTTCCAGATCATAGACGACGTGCTTGACATCTACGGCGACCCCAAGAAGTTCGGCAAAGAGATAGGGAAGGACATAAAGGAGCACAAGAGGGGGAACGCCGTCGTCGCTATCGCCCTCACGAGGCTCCAGCCCCAGGAGAGGAGGCGCCTACTCTCCATCCTCTCCAAGGCCGAGATCGCCGAGGAGGAAGTCAAGGAGGCCGTCGCGTTGATGGACTCGGTGAAGGCGAGAGAGGAGGCGCTCGCCCTTGCGGAGAGATACAGACGTGAGGCGGAACAACACCTTGCCGAAATCCCCAACAACGAGGCGCTGAGGGAGCTACTCGCCTTTATACTGGAGAGGCAGTACTGATGTATATCGTAAAATTCGGAGGCTCGGCCATCACCGATAAGACAAAGCCATATACCTACCTCAGGGGCAGGATATCGTCCATCGCCCCGGCTCTCCGCGGCGTACGCGCCGTCTTGATCCACGGCGCGGGGTCCTTCGCGCATCCACACGTAAAAGCCTACGGCTTAACTCCTCTGGGGATAGCCTACACAAAAGCCGCTCTTAAGCGCCTCACCTCCTACGTCATAGAGGAGCTGGCAGAGGCCAGCGTGCCTGCGATGCCGGTTGAGCCCAGCGACGTCTTCTGGGGAGGCGACGTGGTGCGGCTTGACCCGATTAGACACGCCCTAGACAACGGGATGTACCCCCTCCTCCACGGCGATATAGTTCCAGCAGACGCTGGCTATGTCGTAGTAAGCGGAGACGACATGGCAGCGGCGCTCTCCAAAACCCTTAAGCCAAACGCGGTCGTTTTCCTAATGGAGGCGGACGGGATCTACACGGCGCCCCCGGGAACCCCCGGCGCAGTGAAGATCCCAGTGCTGAAGAGCGCCGTAGACGTGGACGGGACCGCCGGGGTGGATGTGACCGGGGGGGTTAGGAAGAAGGTGGAGGCCGGGCTCGCCATCGCCGCGCTGGGGATCCCCGTCTACTACTGCTCCATAAGGGACAGAAAGGCGCTGGAGGAAGTGGTGTCCGGCGGAAGGCCGGAGAGCTGTACCGCCGTGGAGCCCTAGAAAAGCCTCACGCCGCTGGGCCGGCCGTTTTCTAGGGAGACTCTGGCGTAGCCGCTGATTGTGATCTTCAGCTGGTTCTGGACGCCGAGCAACCACGACTCTATCTTGCCGAAGTCTGTGGCTGAGTAGGTCAGCAACACCACGGGGTTTCTGCCGTCTGTGGGGAGCACAATGGCGAAATCCACGGGATCTATCGGCGTGTTGTACTGAAGCACCGGCAGTACGTAGACCGGCCGCTCCGCGGCGTCTAAGGCGATCTGCTGCGCCACTGCCTGCGGAATCTGAAGACCCGGCCTATACGGAACTATGTATACATAGGCGTTGCCGTACTGCGGAGGGCGCTCCGCCCTAGTCACATTGCCGTGGTAGAAGACGTAGGCCTGGCTAACCGACAACACGGCGGAGAAGTCCGTGGTTGGGGTGGGGCCTCCCCTGCCGAAAATCAACGGGCCTAGGCCCGTGGTGCCGAGTATGTAGCCGGTTTCTGCAAATATGAGGGCTAGGAGCGCTATTAGGAAGATCTTTCCGCGCCTCTTCCTCCTCTCGCCCTTATCCACCATGGCCCCCGCCGACGCCGAGCTATATAAATTTTAACAGTTGGCCAGGTAGCCCGGGTTTACGTATGTCACCCACATCACGAGGAGGTACAGGATAGTGAGGCCTACGCCCACCGCCTCAAGTTGCCTATACCACCTGCTCAACAACAACGAGCCGCCCGCCAGGGCTCCCAACATCGCGTAGAGCCACAGCGTTGAGCAAAACGGAGCCGCGTGGCCGAACAGGCTCCAAAGCCCGCTTAAGACAAGCGATACGAACACCACCACGGCAAGTCCCACCACGACGTCGAACCTATCCATGCGGGGCCCTAAGTCACGTTTTTAAATAGTTACCGGGTCGGTCGCGTGTCGGTTGTCTACAGCGGCGAGGTTACGTGCCCGGTCTGCGGGGCGAAGACCTTTAGATACGTCGAACTCCTCTACGAAACCCCCTTCTTCGGCAACGTGTTGATCCAAAGCGGGTACTGCTCCAGCTGCGGCTACCGCTACTTCGACGTAGATTACGCGGAGGTGGGGCGGCCGACCCGCGTCGTGTTTAAGCCTAGGGACGGCCTCGACGTGGCCAAGTCCCTCCTCATCCGTAGCAAGACCGGCACGGTATATTCGCCGGATCTCGGCTTCACCCTAGAGCCGGGCACCCACGGGGAGCCCGTAATCACGACGGTAGAGGGCTTTATGTACAAGGTTGTGGACTACGCGGAGAGGCTTAAGACGCTGGAGCCGGAAAACGCCGCAAGGGTGGACCAGTTCATCGAAACCGTCTACAGGAAGGTGGAGGAGGGCGGCTTCACCTTGATAGTGGAGGACCCCTTTGGCAAATCCTTCATACAGCCCTACAGGCCCGAAACCGTAGTCGTTGAATACGTCTAGGGCAATACGCCTCCGCAATACCTACCTACGTAGTAGTCCAGGATGTGGGCAAGCCCGTCGTAAGCCATAAGCTTCTTGTACAGCGCCTTCGCTAGATCGTCGGTTGGGTAGCCCAGCTGTTTATACCGGCAAGCCCTTATCAATGTGGCGAGCTTGTCTGCAAACGCCACTATCTTCCCCACGGTGTTTGTCTCGTACCTATACCACCGGAACAGCTCGGCCAGGTGGGGGAACTCCCTCTTGAAGATCTCCTCCTCCAGCTCCTCCCAGCGTAGCCTGTCCCGCACCTCCCGCCCCGGATGCCCCAACACGGCCTCGGCAAGGTCGTGAACAGCCGCGACCGCCAGAACCTCGGCCATGTTTATTTCGGCCCCCTCTGCGTTTAGCCTAGCCGCTATCTCCCCCGCCAGAAGGGTGACCAACAGCGAGTGGGCGCACACGCTCTCGGCGTCCCACGCGCCCCTCTGTAGCCACCCAACACGCGGCGTTTTACAGAGCGTATCCACCACCGCCAACAGGTCCGTCATAGTGTGCCGAAAGACGTGGGGTCCGACCTGGGGCTCATCTCGTAGGCGTATGGCGTCGTCAAAACCCGCGGGACCTCCTCCCTTTTGAAGTTGGCCAAGGCCCACGACATCTTTGCATACGCCGCCTCGGGGAGCATGTCCTCAAGGGGCACCACGCCGAGCGACAGCAGCTCTCTGCCCCTCCTATACACGTACAGGTTAACCCTGCCGTAGAGGGTCTGGCTGGCCATGGCCACCACCACGCCGGCGTCGACCAGGCGTTTCACAGAGGGCAACAGCTGCTCCCCCACGTGGCCGAAGCCCGTGCCCTCTATGACGACCCCCTTCACCCCCATCTCCAGAAGCACGTCCAACATCCTGGGGTGCATGCCTGGGAAGAACTTAACCAACGCCACCGCCTCCTCAAACCTGTCTGTGTACTCCAGAGCCCCCCTTTCTCTGTACTCCTCCGCGATTACCTTGAGGAGGTTCTGATCGACATGGTACTCGGCTAGGGGTAGGGCGTTGATGGACTGGAAGGCGTCGCGCCTAGAGGTGTGCATCTTCCTCACCCTTGTCCCCCTGTGTACCGCGATGACCCCATCTCCGCTTGCCTTATGCATCACCACGACCGACTCGGCAAACGGCGCTCTGGCGGCCGTGGCGATGGCGGCCTTCAGGTTGAGGACGGCATCTGTGGACGGCCGGTCGCTGGACCTCTGCGCCCCGACAAGCGCTATTGGCCCCGGCGCGCTTCTAAAAGCGAAGGCGAGCGCCGCTGCGGTGTAGTGCATCGTGTCTGTGCCGTGGAGCACCACCACTCCCCTCGCCCCCCTCCTGAAGGCCTCCCCCACCCTAGCCGCTATCTGCGACCAGACAGCCGGCGTCATATCCTCGCTGAACTTCGCCGCCACCTGCTCGGCAACCACGGGGGCGTCCAGCCCGCCCAGGATCTCGAATAGGTACTCCACGCTCATGGTGGGGTAGACCCCGCCGGTCACGTAGTCCACACGCGACAGTATCGTCCCGCCGGTGGCCAGCAACCACACCTTCTCCCCCTCCAGCTTCGGGATCTGCGGCGGCGCCGGCTGCCCGCCGGAGACCTCGCCCAGATCCACCATCTCCTTGATACGGCTCTTCCTAAGCCCCACGTTGTAGCCATTTCTCAGCTTGAGGACAACCACGTCGGGATCGCTGAACTGGGTCGGGGGGATCAAGACCCCCTCGAAAACATCCCCGTTTTCCAAAACCACCCTAACCCTCTTGTACATACAACGCCAAGTTCAGACGCCGCTATAAGCTTTCCGCGGCTACCCACCTGGGCAGACTCCCTCGCGGTCCACCACGGCAGGCGTGAAGAAGAAGCTGAAGCCCTGCCGCGTCGCCAACCTGCCCACCGGCAACTCCCCAGGTTGCACCGAGAGGCCGGGGAAGTACGCCTTTATGTAGCCGATCTCTCCCGCCGCAACCGCCCCCCTCTCAACGCCGTGGACATACGTTTTGACCTCGGCGGCCCATCTGCCGTTTAGCTCCACCCCCACCACCTCAAGAACGCCGGAGCCGCCGGTGGTGAAACATATCTTCACCTCGGAGCCGTTCCCCTTTGGGTAGACGTAGGCGTATGTTACGGCTATGTACATGTAGTGCAGAGATGCTTGTAGAGTCGTGTAGAGATACGAAGCGAGCGCCACAGCTATAGTTAATATCACGGCCATCAATATGGCAATCTGCAGACTCACCGCGGTCCCTCTCACGTCTACCTCAGCTCTTGTATTTAAATTCTGAGAGGGGCGATGCCCCGCCGGATTCACAGCGCGGCTCTCGGCCGCCCTCGCCGGCGTAGTCCCGGCTTGTCTCAACGCCGCGGCTTCTTTTAAGTTTTTCTCCTGCTAGAAACTTTATAAGTTCACAGCGTCTCCCGGCCTATGAGGAATATCCCCATTAACAAGGTAAGCGACTACGTCTGGGAGATTCCTCCCGGCGTGAAGCCCTGCCAGAAGGTGCCGGTCAGAATATACGCAGACAGCGCGCTCCTTGAGAAGATGAAGGCCGACCTCACCATCGAGCAAGGCATAAACGTGGGGTGTCTACCCGGGATCTACAAACACAGCATAATCCTGCCAGATGGCCACCAGGGCTACGGCTTCCCAATCGGCGGCGTCGCGGCGATAGACGCTGAGGAGGGCGTGATATCGCCGGGCGGCATAGGCTACGACATAAACTGCGGAGTGCGCGTCCTTAGGACAAACCTGACCGAGGAGGAGGTTAGGCCTAAGCTGAAGGAGCTCGTCGACACCATCTTTAGGCTTGTGCCGCCGGGCGTGGGAGGGACGGGCCACCTAAGGCTGTCCCCAGGGGAGTTCGAGAGGGTGTTGGCGGAGGGGGTGGAGTGGGCGGTGCAGAAGGGGTACGGCTGGGCCGAGGACATGGAGTATATAGAGGAGAGGGGCTCGTGGAAGCTGGCGGACCCCTCCAAGGTCAGCGAAAAGGCTAAGGCCAGGGGGAGGGACCAGTTGGGCACGCTGGGGTCCGGCAACCACTTCCTGGAGATACAGGTGGTCGACAAGATATTCGACGAGAAGATCGCGAAGACCTTCGGCATTGAGAGAGAGGGCCAGGTGGTGGTAATGATCCACACGGGGAGCCGCGGCTTCGGCCACCAGGTGGCGACCGACTACCTCCTAGTGATGGAGAGAAACATGAGGAGGTGGGGGCTGAATCTGCCGGATAGAGAGCTGGCGGCTGCGCCTCTTAAGGACAGGGTCGCCGAGGACTACATAAAGGCTATGGCGTCTGCGGCCAACTTCGCTTGGACAAACCGCCACATAATTATGCACTGGGTTAGGGAGGCCTTCAAGAAGGTTTTCGGCTCCATCGAGAAGGTTGGCCTCGAGATAGTCTACGACGTAGCGCACAACATAGCGAAGCTGGAGGAACACGTGGTAGACGACAAGGGGACGGTGAGGAAGGTGTGGGTGCACCGGAAGGGCGCCACGAGGGCCTTCCCGCCGGGTAGACAGGAGATCCCCGCCAAGTATAGACAGGTGGGGCAGCCCGTCTTAATACCGGGTAGCATGGGCACTGCGTCTTGGATACTGGTGGGCACCCCCGAGGCCATGAGGCTCACCTTCGGCACTGCGCCCCACGGCGCAGGCCGCGTCTTGAGCAGGGAGGCCGCCATCAGGATGTACCCGCCGCATAAGGTGCAGGAGGAGATGGCGAAGCGCGGCATCATCGTGAGGAGCGCGGAGACCGAGGTGATAAGCGAGGAGGCGCCGTGGGCCTACAAGGACGTGGACAGAGTGGTTGAGACGGCCCACCAGGTGGGCTTCGCGAAGAAGGTAGTTAGGCAGAGGCCCATCGGCGTGGTCAAGGGATAAAGCCGGCGCAGTTTTTCAGATCTCCCCTGTAGAGGGCGTAGCCGACGATAACGCCGTCGAAGCCCGCCTTCAGCGCCTTTTCCACATCCACGCAGCTGTTCACGCCGCCTGCGTAGTAGAGGCGGGCCGCGACGTCTCTCAGCTTCGCCAGATCCACCGGTAGCCTAAAGCCGGCCCCCGTCCCCTCCACGTCGACGGAGGTTATGACCAACGCTGCGAGGGGGCCGTGCGGCTTGATCGCCGCGGCTGCCTCCTCCGGCGTGGCGGCCGCCTTAGTCCAACCGTCTGTGACAACAAAGCCGCCTCTCACGTCCAGCGAAACCACGAGACGGCTTCTGTATCTAGCCGCAACCGAGGCGAAGAGAGAGGGGTTTTTAAACGGCATGGAGCCAACCACCGCGTATCTACAGAGAGAGAGAGCCCACTCCACAGCCTCCGCCGATCTGAGTCCGCCCCCCAGTTGGCACCGGCCGCCCAACTCGCGGGCGACCTTCTCCACAATGCTTGTGTTCACGGGGCGGCCGGCCTCGGCGCCGTCTAGGTCAACCACGTGGACTAGGTCAGCTCTGCTGAACCTACGCGCGAGCTCGAGGGGGTCCCCCACGAATATGTACTCCCCCCTCCTCCCCTGAACCCTCTTTACCGCTCTGCCGCCCTCTATATCGATGGAGGGGATGATCATCCCAACACCCCCTTCGTAGATAGGACGTCGCCTCTGGGGGACATGGCTTGTCTAAAGGCCAGTCCAAGCGCCTTGTGCGCCGCCTCCACCTTGTGGTGCGGGTCTACGCCGCGTGTATACACGTGTATGGTGGCCCTCGCCTCAGAGGCAAGCGTGCGGACCCAGTGTGGAAACATCCGCAGGGGGTAGCCCCCCACGTCGGCCGGCGGAAGCTTAGCCTTCACTACCCAGTACGCCCTGCCGCCCAGATCCACCGCCGCGAGTGCAAACGCGTCGTCCATGGGCACCGCCGCCCAGCCAAATCTCGCTATCCTCCCCCGGTCCCCCAGCATCTGATCCAGCGCTCTGCCCAGGGCGATTGCCACATCTTCGATGAGGTGGTGGCCGTCGTCCAGCCTCCTCTTTTCCCTAGCCTCCACCGTCCCGCCTAACCCGGCGTATAGGAGGAAGGTCTCCAGCATGTGTGTGAGAAATGGAATCGGCGTCTCAACCCGCGGCCTCTCTCCAGCCTTTAGGGACACGGCGACGTAGGTCTCCGCGGTCTCTCTGACGTAGGACATACCGCCCCTCGACACATATTTTTAAAAATGTATTATATAGGGCCGATGCCGGCCGTCAGAGTGATACCCTGCCTAGACATGGACGGGAGGGCTGGGGTGGTGGTGAAGGGCGTCAACTTCATGGGCATTAGGGAGGTGGGGGACCCCGTGGAGATGGCCGTTAGATACGAGGAGGAGGGCGCCGACGAAATCGCCGTTTTGGATATAACAGCTACGCCGGAGGGCAGAGGCACGTTTATAGATTCTGTGAGGAGGGTCGCCTCCTCCGTGACGATCCCTGTCCTCGTCGGCGGCGGCGTGAGGAGCCTGTCAGACGCAGAGGCTCTGTTTAAAGCGGGCGCCGACAAGGTCTCGGTGAACACAGCCGCCGTCAAAAACCCGCAGCTGGTGGCGGAGATGGCCAGGGAGTTCGGCTCTCAGTCCACCGTGGTGGCGATAGACGCCAAGCTCGTGGGCGGTAGATACGAGGTCTACGTCCGGGGGGGCCGCGACCCCACGGGCCTAGACGCCGTGGAGTGGGCGAAGAAGGTAGAGGAGCTGGGCGCCGGGGAGATACTGCTGACTTCTATAGATAGAGATGGGACAAAGCTGGGCTACGACGTCGAGCTCCTCAGGAGGGTCGCCCACTCCGTCAAGATCCCGGTGATCGCCTCGGGGGGAGCCGGCGAGCTCAAGCACTTCTACGAGGCCGTCGCCGCGGGGGCCGACGCGGTCTTGGCGGCAAGCCTCTTCCACTTTAGAGTTGTAGAGGTGGCGGAGGTCAAGCGCTACCTCGGCGGACTTGGGGTGGAGGTTAGGCTATGAGGCGCGTCCTCCCACGCGACGTGGTGAAGTCTGTGGAGGAGATAGTAGACGACGTGGCGGAGAGGGGGCTACAGGCGGCTCTGGAGTACTCAAGGCGCCTCGACGGCGTTGCTCCAGAGAGCGCCCTGCTGGAGCCCAGGCCCGGCGGAGACCCGGGCGTGGTGGCCGCGGCGCTGGAGGTGGCCAAATCCCTAGAGACGTTATACAGCAGGCTTAAGCCGCTCGAGGCTGTGGATTTCTACGGCGGCGTTCTCAGGTCTGTCTTCTGGAAGCCTGTGAGGTCGGTGGCTCTCTACGTCCCGGCCAGGTATGTGTCGACCCTCGTGATGCTTGCGGTCCCCGCGAGGGCGGCCGGCGTTGAGAAGATATACGTCGTCACCCCGCCCAAGGGCGCCACCGGCGAACTACTCGCAGTGGCGAAGGAGCTCGGCGTTGCCGGCGTGGTCCCCATCGGGGGCCCACACGGCCTTGCCTACTCCGTGTTTCACATGGGCGTAGACATGGTGGCGGGGCCCGGGGGGCTCTACGTCCAAGCGGCTAAGTACGTGCTGTCTCTACACGCGGGTATCGACGGAATTGAGGGGCCAACGGAGCTTGTGGTCTACGCGGAGGGGGTTCCGCCGGAGAAGGCGGTGGCCGGGGCGCTGGCGCAACTGGAGCACGGCCCCACCTCCTTCGCCTACCTAGTCTCTACAGACGCCGGACTGCTTGAGGCCGCCGCCGAGATATACAGGCGCGAGAGGACCTCCTCCATGGGACCTCTCGAGGTTAGAAAGGTCAACGACGTGGGGGAGGCGGTGAAGCTCATAGACTCGATAGCCCCCGAGCATCTCGAGGTGTGGGGCGCCAGGGAGGTGGCATACCGCGTGAGAAACGTGGGAGCCGTATCGGTGAATATGCCCAGCCCCTACCTCGACTACGCCGCCGGCATAAGCCACGTGTTGCCCACGGGGGGCTCCGCCAAATGGCGCGGGATAATTACGCCCGCTACCTTCATGAAGCCTATCGGCGTTGCGGAGGCGGTGGGGCGTCTAGAGCTTCTAGAGGCCGCCAGAAGGCTGGCGGAGTACGAAGGCTTTAGATACCACAGGCAGGCGTTGACATGAGTTGCGAGGTTCTTAGGAAGCTGGAGGAAGTCATAAGGAGGAGGATCGAGGAGAAGAACCCGGAGAGCTACACCTACCGCCTGTACTCCTCGGGGATGCATAACGTGGCGAGGAAAGTCGGCGAGGAGGCTGTGGAGGTGGCCGTCGCGGCGTTGGCTGAGGGCAAAGGCCGTGTTGTTGAGGAGGCGGCTGACCTGTTGTACCACCTCCTCGTCCTCCTCAACTCCACAGGCCTATCTCTTGCCGACGTTTGTGCCGAGTTGGAAAAGAGGATGCGCTGACGGAGCGACGTCTCAGCTTATCAACTTCTCTATGGAGGTGACCACTATGTCTTTAGCGCCTGCGTTTTTCAGCTTCATGACGAGGTCTGGGAGGACGTCCTCTGAGACTACGCTGAAGACCTCGTAGATGTCCCCCTTGGCCAACTTGGTGACGCTTGGGGCCTCCATGGCTGGGAGGACAGACAGCACGGCCTCCAGCCTCGCCGCGGGGACGTTCAAGAAGATCATCTTTTTGCCCTGAGCCGCGAAGTAGCCCTTTATGAAAGTCACAAGCTTCTTCGTCAGCTCGTGGCTTGTGTACTCAGGGTGGACGACGAGCCTCGCGGAGGTTTCTAAAACCGTCGCGATGGGCGTTAGGCCGTGTACCTCCAGCGTTGTGCCCGTCGCCATGACGTCTAAAATCGCGTCTGCGATGCCCAGCTGCGGGAGTACCTCCACCGAGCCGGTCACCTTCACCACTCTAACCCTTTTGCCGAGCTCGGCGAAGTAGTTGTAGGCGATGTTGACGAACTTCGTCGCAACCCTCGCGCCGGGGGGAAGCTCCTCCACCGACTTTATCCCACTTGACTTTGGCACAGCCACCACGAGCCTCCCCCTCCCGAACTCCAGATCTAGCGCCTCTACAACGTTGGACCCCGACTCGAGCACGTAGTCGTGTCCAGTAACGCCGGCCCACACCCTGCCGGATTCCACGAGGTATGGAATATCCTCCGGCCTCGCCTTTATGAGGTTGACGTCGGGCCACGAGGTGGGGAGCACCAGGGCTCTCTCGTCTGAGGCGAGCGGCTTTATGCCGACGGCCTCCAGCAACTTGAGCGTCGGCTCCTGTAGACGGCCCTTAGATGGAACGGCGAGGAGCATGGGGATCGCCAGCCATGTGGGCCACCTCAACTCCCTTTTTAACTTTTTAGCGCCTTCTCCAACGCCGGTACGAAGCGCTCCATCACCTCAAGCGGCGCCAGCGTAAAGCGTATACAAGATGGGCAGAGCGGCTTCCCCCCCAACACCCTCACCACGTAGCCCTCCCTCTCCAGAGCCGCCGCGGTCTGCTCGGCGTTGGGAGTTTTCACAGTTATGAAGTTGACCGGGCCGTGGTATTTGTCGAAGGCAACCCTGGGCAGTGTCCACTCCCTAACTCTAGCCATCTCCTGGATCGATCGTTCGACGTAGCCTCTGCCCCTCTCCAGGGCGTTCTCCACGACTCTTGCCGAGAAGGAGGAGATCGGGTGGGGCGGCGAAAGCGCCCTAAGCCTCTCCGCGGTTCTCTTGTGGGCGACGACGTAGCCCACCCTAAGCCCCGCGAGACCCCACGCCTTGGAGAAAGTCCTCACCTCGACGACGTTGCCGTATTCGTAGAGCCTAGGCGCCCAGTAGCCCGCGAACTCGGCGTATGCGCCGTCGAGGATTATCAGGCCGTTGAACCTAGCCGCCAGCTCCTCGACCTCCCTCACCACGTGGCCCGTGGGGTTGTTGGGGGAGCAGATATACGCCGTGGTGGCGCCCAGCTTGACCAACCCGTCCACATCCAACGCGAGGTCCTCCCCGTATGTGGCAACTAGAGGCCTTATGCCGATCTGCCGGGCGATCACGCGCGCCATCCCGTAGGTGGGCTCCACTATGGCCAACCTCCCGTCGATGTGCGCCGCCAGTTGCATCGCGAGTCTTAGGCCCTCATCGGCTCCGGCCGTAACCACCACGGATCCGCTGGGCAATCCGTGAAACGCCTCTATCCTCCCCGCAAGCCTCCTGTTGTTGGGGTCTGTGTAGTACCTCAGCTCCCAAGGCTCAACAGACGGCGTTATCTCCCTGTAGTAATCCTCGGGCAGAAACAAGTTCTCGTTGAAGTGTAGCCTAACTTTCCCGTAGCCCACGTCGGGCTCGTCGTAGGCGAAGTCAAACTCAGGCATCTGCATGGCCCCCCTTGGGCGTTATGCTAATAAATTTTCCAACCGCCCACGCCACCATGCCTCTGCCAGTGGAGCCTAGACCCCTTGCCTCACCCGAGGAGGCGTGGAGGGTGGCCAAGTCGCTCAACTACCGCCACATAGGGGGCACCGTCGTCGCTGTGGTTCAAGACGTGGAGACCAAGGACGTGTTGATGGTGGGATACATGGACCCTGTGGCCGTGGTCCTCACCTTGACCACCGGGATGGCACACTACTACTCGACCACCCGCAACAGGATCTGGCTCAAGGGCGAGACGAGCGGCCACTACCAGATAGTGAGGGAGTTTCGGACGGACTGCGACGGCGACGCCGTAGTTCTAAAGGTGGTCCAGATAGGGGTCGCCTGCCACCTGGGGACACGTAGCTGCTTCGAATCGCCGAACTCCCTCAGGATCAGGCTGTAGCTACCTCCGTGCCTCCTTCAGAAACCTCCTGATAAGCTCTATTCCAGACCTACCGCTCCTCTCGGGGTGGAACTGAAGGCCGAGGATGCCCCCGCGTAGGACCGCCGCAACGTATCTCCTCCCCAGCTCGACGTAGGCTACGTGTGATTCGTCGTTTTCATCCCACGGCACCCCATAGCTGTGCATGTAGTAGTAGTAGCCGTCTTCCACAAAGGGCTGGGGCCTCGCCGCCTTTGTGTAGCTCCAGCCTATGTGGGGCACCTTCCTCGCCTCGATCCTCCTCACGGCCCCCCTAAACACCGCCAAGCCGCGGCCGCCCCCCTCCTCGCTGGACTCAAAGAGGAGCTGCATGCCTAGGCATATCGCCAGCGTCGGCTTCTCCAACACGGCCTGGCGGAACTCGTGCACCAGCTTATACGCAACCTCGTAGGTTCCCACGCCTGGGAGCACCAAGGCGTCAACCCCGCCCGCCTCCTCCACGCTTTTTACAACCCTGGGCTCCGCCCCCGCCCTCCTCAGCGCATTTAAGACGCTACCCACGTTGCCGACTGTGTAATCTACGACGCCTACTTGCATAGCTCCAGCGAGAGGGCCTCCTCTATAAGTTTTTCAACGGGCCACCTCTCGAAGTCGTAGGTTATGTCCCTCACCTCCTTGGCCCTCCGGTAGGCCTCGTACCTCGGCATGCCCTCCCTCACCATCCTAATCATGTGGAACTCGGTGAGTATGTACGGGAGCGCCTTCTGGAGGTTCTCCTCGATCCTAGCCTCGTTTATCTCCACAGTCCGCAACACCCTAACGGAGCTGTCTAGGATCTCGTCCACCGCGAGTATAGCCTCGGGGATCCACACCCTCTCATTCGCCGAGTTGGTCAAATCGCGCTCATGCCAAAGCGCTACGTTCTCAAGCGCTACGTTCACAAGCGCTCTAACGTACCTAGCGAGGCTCACCACCCTCTCCGACGCGGTGGGGTTCGCCTTGTGGGGCATCGCGGAGGAGCCGCCTCCCCTCTCCACAACCTCGCCGATTTCAGGCCTAGACAGCTCGCGTATCTCGGTGGCTAAGCGCTCGAAAACCGCAGCCAACACCGCAAGCGCCGAGGCCAGCGCGGCGTAGCTCTCCCTCGGCGCTACCTGCGTCGTAATTACGTGGTAGGGCAGGCCCAGCCTCTCCGCAACCCTCCGCCTCACCTCGGGCCCCAGCTCCCCCCAGGCGGCCATGGTCCCCACGGCCCCGCCCACCTTAGCCCTAATCAGCTCCTCGGCCTGGGCGAGGGCTCTACACGCGATGTACAACTCGTAGTAGTAGTTGGCGAACTTGAAGCCGAGGGTTATGGGCTCCGCCCACTGGCCGTGGGTCCGCCCAACCATCACAAGGCCTTTATACCTCCTAGCGAGGCGCGCCAGCTCCTCGCCTGCGGCGTTTATCTTCTTCTTTATTATAGACAGAGCGCGGCGTATCAGGAGAGCCCACGCCGTGTCTATCACGTCGTTCGACGTAGCTCCGTAGTGGACATATCTACAGCCGCTCCTCTGCTCTAGGAGGATCACGAGGCTCAAGATGTCGTGTCCAACCTCCCTTTCGAGCCTGTAGACCTCCTCCGCGGCCACCTTAACCCCCTCCAGCCGCTGGCAACAGCCCCTCTCGGCGACCCCAAGCTCCTCCAGCGCACACGCCAAGGCCTTCTCCACCTCCACGTATGCGTCTACAAAGGCCTGGGGCGTAAACAGAGCTCTTACCTCGCCGCTTCCGTACCGCCAGTCGAAGGGCGAAATCACAGCCTCTCCCTCCTCAAGTCGACCATGTGGTGCGGCTCTGGGCCTGTGCCTATAAGCGTCACCGGCACCTTAAGCGCCTCCTCCAACTCCTCAATCCACCTACGCGCCTCGGGCGGCAGATCCCCCCAGCGCGTTTTGCCCGCCGCCTCCTTAAACAACACGTCTATCTTCGTGATGGCTATCTGCGTCGGCGTGTTGAGGAGAACCGCCCTCCTCGCCAACTCCAGATTAAACGGCGCCGCCCTCCTAGGCCTCCCCGTCACGGCCCCCCGCTCGGCCCAACCCCTCCTCTCGGCCTCCTCCGGCGGTAGCTCGCCCGGCAGAGGGCCGGAGCCGACCCGGGTGACGTAGGCCTTGAAGACGAGGACCACCTCGTCTACCGCCTTCGGCCCAACGCCGGCCTCGCTCAGGACCCCGCTTGCCGTGGCGTCTCTGCTGGTTACGTAGGGGTAGGTGCCGTGGTACAGGGAGAGGAAGGTGCCCTGGGTCCCCTCTATGACGACCCCCTCCCCCCTGTTTTCGTGGATCAAGGCGGGGACGTCTGCCAGATAGGGCTTGAGGACGTCGAACTCCTTGGCAAGCCTCAGCCTTCTGAGGACTCTATCCACCATGGCCGCCCCCACGCCCTGACCCGTGGATCCGACGACCTTCATGAGGTACTCGTCCCGCCTCTCCGCCTCCACGTGCCTATCCTCTATCACCCCCGTCTGGTAGTCGACGTATGTCCTCCCGCCTCCGTACTTCTCAACCTCGGTGAGGAAGACGTCTAGCTTTATCAACGCCCCCGGCGCCACCGCCAGCTTAGGCCGCCGGTTTATAAAACAGGTGGGCAACGTCCTCAACACCGCCGTCTGACCCCCGTACACCACAGTGTGTCCCGCGTTTGGCGCGCCGGTTCTAACGCACAACGCCGGGCTATCGGCTTGGGCCAGATACGCCACCACCTTGCCCTTCCCCGTATCGCCGAAGAACCCGTCTACCACAACGTAGAGCACGGCCCAGCCTCCCACCGAATTTAAAAAGATGTGCGCCCGCCGGCCTTCTGCCCGTGCGGCATGCGGTTGTACTTTTTACCGCGAACACTTTATATATGACGTATGTCGCTGGACAAAGGTGGTAACCCAGTACCTCTCCCGCCTCCGGACGCTGGATAGATACGTGGGCGACTACGACGTGGTGATAGTGGGGGCGGGCCCCGCGGGGCTTTTCGCCGCGCTTGAGCTGGCGAAGGCCGGGGGGTTAAGGACGGCGCTCATAGACGGCGGGTACAGAGCCTCCCAGAGGCACTGCCCCCTTCAAACCCCCCTGGAGAAGTGCACCTTCTGCGTCCCCTGCCATATCGTCTACGGGATCGGGGGCGCCGGGACCCTCAGCTCCGGCTTGATAAACCTCAGGCCCGACGTGGGGGGCGATCTGCACGAGCTGGTGGGAGACTGGGACAAGGCCATGGAGCTGATCAACTACGTCGATAAGACCTTCGTGGAGTTCGGAGCGCCGGGGAACGTCTACGAGCCGCAGATGGAGCTCATACAGAAGCTCTCAGCCCTGGCGGCTAGGGTAAACGCGAGGATTGTGCCCATCCGCCAGAGGCATATGGGGACAGACGGCTCGAGGGCCGTGGTGGAGAACATGACGCAGTACCTGGAGAAGTCGGGCGTGGCCGTGATGTACGCCACGTGGGCTCTAGACGTGGAGAAGGGTGGCAACGGCCTCTTCACCGTGAAGACCACCAGGGGGGTGCTCAACGCCAGAGCTGTCCTCCTGGCGCCTGGGCGCGGCGGCGCCGAGTGGCTGATATCCCAAATGAGGAAGCTCGGGGCGTCTCTGGACTTTGGGCCGATAGACATCGGGGTGAGGGTGGAGGTCCCCTACCACGTCATGAAGCCTCTGACAGACGCCGTCCACGACCCCAAGGTCATACTCTACACCTCGAAACATGACGACAAGGTGAGGACCTTCTGCACAAACCCCCGCGGCTTCGTTGTTAAGGAGGTGTATGCAGACGGCACCGTGGGGGTCAACGGGGAGACGTACCTCGAGAAGAAGAGCGAGAACACGAACTTCGCGTTTCTCGTCACGCTGAGGTTGACAGACCCCATGGAGGACACAATAGAATACGGCAAGTCGATCGCGAGGATAGCCACTAAGCTAGGCGGCGGAAAGCCGCTTATACAGCGGCTCTACGATCTTGAACGCGGGCAGAGGTCCACCTGGGATAGGATAAGGAGGTCGAGCATATCGCCGACGCTGAAGGACGTCACGCCCGGCGACATCTCGTTGGCGTTGCCCCACAGGGTTGTGGAGGACATCATCGAGGGTCTGAAGAAGCTCGACGAGCTGGCGCCCGGCGTGGCGAGCCCCCAGACGCTCATATATGCGCCCGAGATTAAGTACTACTCAGCGCGGCCTAAGGTGGATAAAAACCTCATGACGACGGTGCCTGGGCTTTTCGTGGCTGGAGACGGGGCGGGTCTCTCCAGAGGCATAAACGTCGCCGCCGCCACGGGCGTGCTGGCGGCGAGAGGCATCCTCGCCTACCTCGGCTGGGCGAAGACCGCTTAAATAGCCCCGGGTTCTACCCCGTGGCCTTCGTCGCCATCGAGGGCATCGACGGCTCCGGCAAAAGCACTGTGATCTCTCGGCTTGCGGAGATTTTGCCAAAGGTGTACACCACCAGGGAGCCCAGCGGCGGCCCCATCGGCAGGCTGATAAAGGAGTGGGCTCTGAGGGGCGGCACCGTGGATCCGCACGTCGACGCCCTCCTCTTCGCGGCGGATAGGATAGAGCACTACAGGCGGGAGGTGGAGCCCAAGGTGAGGGAGGGCTATATAGTAATCAGCGAGAGGTATGTAGAGTCCTCGATTGCCTACCAAGGGGCGGCCGGCGTCCCCCTGGAGTTTATAAAGTCCATAAACTCCCTCGTCCCTAGGCCGGACGTAACCGTGATCCTAGACGTGGAGCCCGAGGTGGCCATATCGCGGGTGAGACAAAGGGGGGCCCTGGAGAAGTACGAGCAGATGGCCTTCCTCAGGCGGGTTCGCGAGATCTACCTGGCGAGGGCTAGGGAGGAGGGCTACCCCGTGGTGGATGCGGCGAGGCCGCCGGAGGTGGTGGCGAGGGAGGTGGCCGAGATCGTCAAGAAGGCGCTAGATTATAGAAAGGGCGAAGGAGGTGACCGAGGCGTGTATAGAGGTTAACAACGCCCTCTCCTCCGCCGTGAGGCGGTCCAGGAAGCTCTGGTCGTTTATTATATCGGGTCTCGTCGCCACCAACACAGCGATCTTCCTAACCCGCTCGATCACCAGCTCTCTAACCTCCTGCACCAGCGTCCTCAGCGATTTGACGTCCCCGCGTTTGTTGAAGATGTACGCCGCCAGCTTAACCCTGGCGTAGAAGCCCTCCGGCAACTTGACCGGGTAGCTCTCCCTCTGCTCCACGTATTTCAGGGAGGTCACGTCCCGCGGCTGTATCGCCCCGCTTTCGTCTATCTCCACAGCCCCCATCTCGTCGAGCTTTAGGGCGAGGTAGAGGGGCACCTCGGCCTCTGTGCCAGCCTTGTGGGAGACCCCCAGCAGGGGGAGGTCCACGTCTTTCTTAAAAGCCACCCTGACTGGGTAAGACCCAACCACGCCGCCGTAGATCACGTAGAGATGGCTCAACAGGTTAAAAAACGTTGCATAGCAACGGCCGTGATACGGAGGATCTACCTCCCGGCCGCCTTCGCGGCGCTCGTCGCCGCGCTCGTAGCTCTGAAGCCGCCGGCGTGTGTCGCCCTCTACGCAGGGGCGGCCGTATACCTTGCCTTCGCCCCTGCGGGGGCGCTGGTTAGGTGGAGGCTAGATAGGAGGTTCCCCCTCGCCTTCGCTGTTTACCTCCTCTCGCTAGTCGCCGCCGGCGCCGTAGCGGCGGCAGTCCCGCCTATACGCGCCGATTACGTCAAACTAGGCGAGGCGCAGGCGAGGTTCTTCGCCGAGGCAACCACGTGTCCAATGGGCTGGGCCCTCGTCTTCCTCCAAGCGCTGGTTCTGGCGCCTCTGGTGGAGGAGATGCTCTTCAGGGGCATAGTCTTCGAGGAAGTGAAGGGGAGGCTCGGCCCGGCTGCGGCCTACGTCGTATCCTCTCTGGTGTTCGCCATATTGCACAAGCCGGGGCTCGCCGCAGTGCCCATATTCATAGTGGCGTTGGCCCTCGCCTTCGCCTACGACAGATACGGCCTCCCCGCCTCCATCCTGCTACACTTTCTGCAGAACGCGGCGGCGCTCTGGTTAACCAAAGGCGGTTGAGGCGCCGGGTTCCGCGCCGCAGACCTCCTCCGCCAGCGCCTTCGGATCCCTCAAATACTCCACCTTCACCGCCCTCCTCTCGTCGAAGTACTCCGGGTAGGCCTGCGGCAACCTGTCGCTGGCGGCGCCGGTCTCCGTCAACACGTAGAGGGGCTTCCCCATCGCGTAGGCCATAAACGCCTCGATTACGGTCCCTACACCTCCCCCCAGGACCGCCACCGCGTCGGCGGAGCGGACCATCATCACAGATCTGCATCTGAACTCGCACCCCGTTCTCACCGCCACGACTTGCGGCGGCAACGGCACATCCTCCCTCTCCGTGGGTAGAAAGACGACGACCTTCAGACCTCTCTCTAGGGCGGCGTCTACGACGTCTTTCATGTGCCCCCAGTAGCCGCCTACCAACAGAACCGCGTCTGGGTATCTCTCCGCCAACGCATGTACAAAAAGCCTGGCCTTCTCCCCCAGGCCGGGCACGTGGTTGCTGTGTACAGCGACCGCGATCTGCCTCATTTGACTAGGTAAAGGAGGTGGGAGACCTCGTCCAAGATTATCCTCATGCCGACCTTAACGGCGTTGGGGGAGCCCGGCAGTAGGAAGACGGCCTTGCCGCCCACTACGCCCCCAGTCGCCCTTGTCAAAAAGGCGGCGGTGCCCACCTCCTGGATGCTGTAGTATCTAAACACGTCGCCGAAGCCCTCCATCTCTTTCTCAAACAGAGGTCTCACGGCCTCTATGGTGACGTCGGTCTTGGTAAGGCCTGTGCCGCCGGTGAACACCACAACGTCCACGTCCTCCCGCGCGGCGAGCTCCAGGATTTTACTCCTAATTAGGTGGAGGTCGTCCGGTATTAGGTCTCTGCCGACGACCTGATGCCCGGCCTCTCTAGCCATCCTCTCAGCCAGGTCGCCGGACTCGTCCACGGGGGTGCGCCCCTCCGCCTTCTCCCGGTATCTAGAGGTGCTCACAGTCACAATATAGAACCTCGCAACGCGTTGCCCCCTAGCCCTATGCTCCTCGTGAGCCATGGCATAGACAACGGCCCGTGTTTAAAAACATCCAGCCCTCGCCTCTCAGCCGCTTCACCATCTGTGCCCAATGCGCCGGCTTAGAAAGCCGACCCTCGACAGGCCGCGGAGGAAGAGGCGCCTACCCTGTCGACGCTTAAGCGCGGGCGGTCTTCACCCCCTCGGCGAAGGGCACACGCCGGTGGATCCGGGATCGCCACCGGCAAGGTTCCTCGGCAAAGGTTTTCACAAACGCGCTGTGTGGAGACCGGCCCGCTAGCCTTTGACGGCGTAGCTGATCTTCTCCACGGCCTTAATCATCTCGTCTGTGTAGTTGAGATAGATGAGTTTGGCTCCCTCAGGCGGGAAGACCGTGGGGTCCTGTAATATGTCGGGGCTGAGGTGCTTTTCGAGTAGCTGTCTCTTCAGCGCTGTTGGGTAGTAAGACGCCTTGGTGATTCTAGCAGAGTTCTCAGGCCTAAGCAGGAAGTCAATGAAGGCGTATGCCGCGTCGATGTTTTTCGCGTCGCGGGGGATCACCATGAAGTCGACCCATCTGTGCGTCATTGGCTTTGGCAACACGTACTCGAACTTATCGGCGTTTTTCTCACCGGCGTGTTTGATAAACTCGTCGCGTGCCGTGGCTGCGTCTCCGCTCCAGATCTGTGAAACCCACAGCTCGCCGGCGGCTATAGCCGGAACGATCTGGCTGACCCCCATGTAGCCTCTTATGTAGCCCTTCTGCTTCTTCAGAAGCTCTGCGACCTTGTCCACAGCCGCTTGGCTCCAGTCGTTTGGGTCTATTCCCAGGGCGTATTTAGCCGCCATGACGGGCTCCACGAACTCCTCCAACATAGCCACCTTGTTTCTCATCTTCTCCAGGAGACCGAAGTCGAAGAGGTCGCCCCAGCTCTCGAGTTTTCTGCCGGCCTCTACGGCCATCGCGTGGTAGTTGACGGCGAAGCCCGTGGTGCCGAAGGCGTATGGAATAGAGTGCTGGAGGCCTGGGTCGTTCGGGTTGTCGAAGAAGGCCTGGTCTATGTTGTTGATGTTGGCTAGTCTGCCGTGGTCCATCTTCCTCACGTAGCCCCCCTTGATCACCTCCTTTAGGTACATATCCGGCACCACTACTAGGTCGTACCCGCCCCCGCCTCTGAGTAGGGCGGCGTAGGCCTCCTCCCCGCTCTCGAACTCCTGGTAGATCACCTTAACGCCGGTCTCCCTCTCGAACTCCGTGAGCAGGTCCTTGTCTATGTAGTAGGAGTAGTTGTAGACGGCTAGCTGTCCGCCGAGTGTTGCCGCCCTCTTCTCCGGCCCCCTCGAAAGCAGAACGCTACCTCCCAAGGCGGCTACAACCGCCGCGGCTACCGCGCCGGCTAGGAGCTTCCTCCTAGTTACCATCGCCGCTCTTCGCGCGGGCGTTTTTTAAAAATTTCCTCGCCCCCCCGGCTATTATCTTCGCCACACGAATCGGCTCAGGCATCTTGCCGAACTTTGTACACAGCTCCGCCGCCTTCCCCGCGTCGGCCGGGTCCATCCCCCAAGATCTGACATATATCCTGTAGCCGCCTCTGGTGTAGTAGGGAACCGGCTGGCCCAGCCTCCTAAACGCCTCGACCCTCCTCTCCCAGTCCATAAACAGCTTTCTCGCGGCCTCCTCCGCCCTCCCCTCCGGCTCTTCGAAGATGTAGCAGGCCACAGGTCTCCCGAACCTCCTCCACAGCGCCTCCCCGTCTATCCAGTTGTAGAAGGAGACCACGCAGCCGTCTAACATGACCATGGCGACGTCTGGCCGGAGGAGGGCCTCTAGGATCCTGGAGGCGGCTTCTGTGCCGTCTGTGCCGCCGAGTGTGGCCAGATCCAGCGCCACCTCCTCAACTACGCCGTCTCTACGGGCCAACACGCCGGCGTATACCGAGTATCCGTCTTGAAGCACGAAGCTCTCAGCTACGGCGACCACCTTGAAGTTCTTCTGGAGGAGGCGTTGAGGCTCAGCCGGAGGGCCTCTCCTCGGCCGGACAAGGGGGGCCCAGCTTGGCGCGTCCTCCACCGCCTCCAGCGGCGTCCCCCTTAATATTCTTAACCTCCGACGTCCAGAGCCCTTATGAAGATCGGGAAGATCCCGCCCGGCGTCCTCCAGGGCGTGGTCTTTAGGAGAACCGGCGCGCAGAGGAAGGAGGTCGTCGTGGGCCCCGCCGTGGGCGAAGATGCGGCGATTATCGATATAGGGGGCCGCTACGTGGCGGTGCACACGGACCCCATAACGGGCTCTGTGAAGCTCCTCGGCTACCTCGCCGTCTACATCCCCACCAACGATATCGCCGTGAGGGGGATACCTCCCATGTGGCTCTCGGTGGCTCTCCTCCTCCCACCTGAGGTGGAGGAGGGGGATCTCGACGTCTTAACGGCGCAGATAGACGCGGCGGCGCGGGAGCTGGGAGCCGCCGTGGTGGGGGGACACACCGAGGTGACCACGGCCGTAACTAGGCCAGTCGCCGTGGTGACCGCAGCGGGGGTGGGCGAGCGCTACGTGACCACCTCGGGGGCTAGGCCGGGCGACGTCGTGTTGATGACGAAGTCGGCGGGGCAGGAGGCCGCCTCTATATTGGCCACGGACTTCAGAGAGGAGGCCTTGAGGCGTGGCGTCTCCCCGGCGTCTGTGGAGAGGGCGGGCGAGCTCGCCAGAGCTGTGTCTGTGGCTAGGGAGGCCCTGGCGGTGGCCGACCTGGCGACCTCCATGCACGACCCCACGGAGGGCGGGGTGGCCAACGGCCTTGCCGAGGTGGCCTACGCCTCAGGCGTCTCGATAGAGGTCGACCCGGGCTCCGTGGTGGTGTATAGGGAGGTGGAGGAGCTCTGCTCGGCCTTCGGCGTAGATCCGCTGGAGACCCTCAGCTCCGGCGTCTTGCTGGCCACCGTCCCGCCCGACCGCCTAGGGGAGGCCGAGGAGCGCCTTAGAAAACTCGGCGTGTCCTTCTCGCAGATCGGCAGGGTGACCGAGCGCCGGGGCTACCTCGTGAAGATAGGCGACAGGCTGTACAGGGAGCCGCACGTAGAAGACAAGCTCTTCACCCTCTTTTCTTGACCTCGAGAAGCATCTGTATTATGTGGCTTGCCACGTCCACCCCGGTGGTTCTGGTCAACGCCTTGAACTCGGGTATTCCGTTTACCTCGTTGACGTATAGCCTCTCCCCAATTAGGATATCTACGCCGGCGTAGAGGGCGCCCACGGCCTCAGCCGCCTTCACGGCCAGCTCCTCCAACTCGCCGTCTACCCTCTGCGGGAGGGTTTTGCCCCCCCTGGCGGCGTTGCTCCTCCAGTCCCCCTCGGGGGGGATCCTCCTCATGGCCGCCACCGCCCTGCCCCCCACCACGAAAACTCTGATGTCCTCGCCTGTCCCCACCATCTCCTGCAACATCAACACGTCGCCTTCAGCCGACTTAAGCAGGAGGCTGAGCTCCTCCCTCGTCGACACCAGCGCCACCTTCCTCCCCCAGCTACCGCTCACCGCCTTCACTATGGACCTCCCCTTTATCTCGACGTCGGCTTCGCCGAAGAGGACCGTGGTCTTGGGGACAGGCAGGCCGGCCCCCCTTAGCCTCGCCAGAGACACGGCCTTGTTCCAGCTCACGGCGATAGCGGTCGAGGAGTTCACAGACACCCCGCCGTTGCCCTCCACGGCAGCCGCGAAGACGATCCCCCTGTTGTGGCTGAGGGTGCGGATGAGGTAGACGTCGGGCTCCCAACCCTCTATGTCCACCGCCTCGCCCACTTTCACAAGCCTCAGCTGTACGCCGGCTCTCTCGGCGGCTTTAAGCAACATCTTCTCCTCCTCTCGTACAACGTCGTAGGCGAGCGCTACCACGGCGCTACCTCGAGCTTCCCGTTTTTGTAGTACCACGTAAACGCCTTGGCTAACTCCAGCGCCAGCGACGCGTCAAGCACCAACGGCGTGTTGGTGTCGGCCGCGGTTCTCCTGATGTGGAAATCCCTCTCCGGCGTTACGCCAGACGTCATAACTATGTCTATCTTCTTCCACTTTAACATTTCCACGGCCTTCTCCCCCAGCGACTCGGGGGTGTGTACCTCCAGCCTGCCGGCCAGCAGAGAAGCCGCTTGCCCAAGGGCCTCCGCGCCGTGTTTATCATATGTATATATCAGTGCGGATCTCTCCGGTATCCTATTCGGCGCTGCGGACAGCCAGCTCTTCAGCAGAGCCTCCTCGTATGTGGCCCCGTTTGAGGCCACCTCCCCAGTGCTGTACATCACAGGCCCCAGCCGCGGGTACGACCCCCTCAGCCTAGACCAAGAGAACTGCGGAGACTTCACCCACCACTTCGTCGGCTTAAGCACCACGACCTCCTCGTCTACGGCTAGGCGGCCGTTCACCAACACGTCGGCCGTCAGAGACATGTAGTTCACCCCCGTGGCCTTGCTCACGAAGGGCATGGAGCGGCTTACCCTGAGGTTCGCCTCTATTACGTACACGTCATCGTAGACTATGAACTGGACGTTGAGAGGGCCCTTGACCCCGAGCTCGGCGGCGATCCTCTGAGTAGCCTCAACCATCTTCTTGACGGCCCCCTCCTCCAGCCTCCTCGGCGGGAGCACCATGGTGGAGTCGCCGGAATGAACGCCAGGCGGCTCCACGTGCTCGATTGGTGTGGCGACGAGCCGAACTCCGTCAGACACGGCGTCTACCTCCGCCTCAACGCCGCGCGGCATGAACTTGGACACAACCGCCGGGTACTCCCCGCTCACCCTAGCCGCCTTTGTGAGGAAGCTCAGGAGCTCCTCCCTGTCGTAAGCCACGGCCATATAGGTGCCGCCTAGGACGTAGCTGGGCCTCACCAACACGGGGTAGCCCAGCGCCTCGGCGAGCTTAGCCGCCTCCTCTGGGGATCTAGCGGCGAACCACGGCGGCTGTTTTATGCCGAGCTTTTCCAGAAGCTCCGAAAACTTGCTCCTGTCCTCCGCCGCGTCTATAGAGGCGGCGCGGGTCCCCCCGATCTTCACCCCCGCCGCCTCAAGACGCTTATAAAGCCTCTGGCCTATCTGGCCTCCCGCGTAGAGGACAACCGCGACGCCGCCGCCCTCCTTCTCCACTATGTCCAGTATCCTCTCGCTGGAGATCTCGTCGAAGTAGAGCTTATCCACTATGTCCCAGTCCGTCGACACCGTCTCGGGGTTGTAGTTCAGGATAGCCACCTTAAACCCCCTGTTTCTCAGCTCCTGCGCCAGGTTCACCGTGGACCAGTCGAACTCCACGCTCACGCCTATTCTAAAGACTCCGGCGCCCACCACTAGGTAGTCCACCCGCGGCACGTCGTCGTCGTACACGCCGCCGTAGGTGAGGTAGAGGTAGTTCGTCTCGGCCGGCCACTCGCCGGCTAGCGTATCTATCCTCTTCACCACCGGCCGCCTCCTCGCCCGCCTCACCTCCTCCTCTTCGACCCCCAGCGCTCTTGCTATCTGGCCGTCTGAGAAGCCCAAGACCTTCAGCTCCTCCAGGTCGTACCGGCCTTGCTCAAGCGCCTTGTAGGCCTCTACGACGCGCTGTATAGCCCTTAGGAAGAACCTATCCACCTTCACATAGCTGTACACCTCGTCTATAGAGAGGCCTAGGTACATGGCCTTGGCAGCGCATATCGGCCAGTAGGGCCTGTACCCCTCTAGACACCGCCTCGCCTCCTCAAGCGTAAGTTCCCTAAACATGGGCCCGCCAACTAGGCCGGGCTCGCCTATGTCGATCATCCTAACCGCCTTCTGCCAAGCCTCCTCCAGCGTCCTCCCCACCGCCATGGCCTCGCCGATAGACATCATCTCCGGCCCCAGGCCCTCGGATACGCCGAATCTGTCGTTCTCCCACCTCGGGTGTTTAACCACTATGTAGTCAAGCGCGGGCTCAAACGCCGCCACTGTCCGCCTCGTCACCTGGTTCAAAACCTCGTCTAGGCGGTAGCCCAAGGCCAACTTAGCCGCGATGAAGGCCAGGGGGTAGCCCGAGGCCTTGGAGGCGAGGGCGCTGGAGCGGGACATACGTGGGTTTGTCTCTATGGCGTACTGCTCAGGCCCGGCGTAGTTGACCGCCACCTGGACGTTGCCCTCGCCCACTAGCTCGATGGCGCGCGCCACGCCGATGGAGATGTTCCTGGCAGTCTGGTACTCCTCATCTGTCAAGGTGAGGCAGGGGGCCACCACTATGGAGTCCCCCGTGTGTACGCCCATTGGGTCTATGTTCTCCATACAGACCACAGCTGCGACGTTGTCGTAGGCGTCGCGCACCACCTCGAACTCCACCTCCTTCCACCCCTCCAGGTACTTCTCCACAAGGACTTCCCCAATTGCGGACTGGGCGAAGGCCTTGTACACCCTGGCCCTTAGGTCCTCCTCGCTCCTGGCGACGAAGGCGCCCGCGCCGCCTAGGTTGAAGCTCACCCTCACGACCACCGGGTAGCCTATCTCCCGCGCGACCTTCAGCGCCTCCTCGGGCGACCTCGCGGGGCTACTGGGCGGGATCGGTATGCCGACCTCCCTCATGGCCTTTTGAAACAGATCCCTCGAGAGAGCCCTCTTTATCCCCCGCACCGGCGTCCCCACGACCTTAACGCCGTATTTATCCAAGACGCCGGAGTCGTGTAGATCTACGCAGGCCGACAGCGCCGTCTGTCCGCCGAAGCCGCACGCTATTGCGTCAGGCCTCTCCCTCTCTATGACCTCCGCCAGGAACTGCCTCTGTATAGGCACGAAGTAGACCTTATCCGCCAGAAGCTTCGACGTCTGTATAGTGGCTATGTTGGGGTTGACGAGCACCGTCTCTATCCCCTCCTCCCTAAACGCCTTTAAGGCCTGCGAGCCCGAGTAGTCGAACTCAGCCGCCTCCGCCACCTTGATGGCGCCCGACCCTACCACCAAGATCTTTCTAACGTCCGGCATGGCGCTGGATGAGCTTGACGAACATGTCGAAGATCCACCTCGTGTCCTGCGGCCCGGGGGAGGCCTCGGGGTGGAACTGCGTCGTCAAGATGGGGAGGGACTCGTGGTATAGGCCCTCCACGGTGCCGTCGTCTGGCTGAACAGCCCAGACCTTAAGCCCGCTGTCTTTTGGATCCACGGCGTAGCCGTGGTTGTGGACTGTGATGTAGGTCTTCCCCGTGAAGCGGAGGTCCCGCACGGGCTTGTTGCTAGCCCTATGTCCAAACTTGAGCTTGTACACGCCGGCGCCCATGGCAAGGGCGATCACCTGGTGGCCCAGGCATATGCCGGTGAGAGGCTTTTTGTACTCGGCGTACTCCCTCACCTTCTCCGCGAGGGAGCCCAACAGCTTGGGGTTGCCCGGCCCGTTGCTCAAGAAGAGGCCGTCGCAGTCGAAGGCCAGCTCGGGGGCGCGGCATGGGACAAGCTTGATCCTAACCCCCCTCTTTAGGAACTCCGACACTATCGACCTCTTTATGCCGCAGTCCACCACTCCGATGCACAACTTCCCATCCCCCAGCTCCCGCGGCTCTTTCACCGACACTAGATCGACGTAGTTCACCTCGTCGTAGCGGGGAGAGGACCTAAGCCGCCTTAGAAGCTCCTCGGGCTCCTCGGGCCCCAGCGCCCCCATCATAACGCCGTATTCCCTGAGCTTAATCGCCAGCGCCCTCGTGTCCACCCGCGCTATGCCTGGGACCCCCTCAGCCTTAAGCCACTCGTCTAGAGACATCACGGATTTGTAGTGGCTCGGCGCCGTGGCCTCAAAAACCACGACCCCCTCAGCCTTTACGCCGTCCGACTCAAGCTGATCCTCGGAAACGCCGTAGTTCCCGATTAGCGGCATCGTGAAGGCGACTATCTGCCCCCGGTAGCTCGGGTCCGTCAAAACCTGGGGATACCCCACCACTGCGGTGGTGAATACGACCTCCCCAACAGCGGTCTTCTCAGCGCCTATCTGCCTACCTACAAATACCGAGCCGTCTTCGAGGACGAGGTACGACATAGTGTTCGCCCCTTGAACATCACAGCCATACAAGACCGCCTATATAAACCTTTCCAACGCCTATCTATAATATTTTTAAAGCGTCCTCAACCTATCCCCCATGCGGGTTACGGTTTCCATAATCAAGGCAGACGTCGGCGGGTTCCCCGGCCACGCCCACGTCCACCCAAAAATGCTGGAGTACGCCGCGGCGAAGCTTAAGGAGGCACAGAAGAGGGGGGTGATAATTGACTACTTCGTCTACAACGTAGGCGACGACATCTCGCTGTTGATGACGCATACGAAGGGCGAGGACAACAAGGACATCCACGGCCTCGCCTGGGAGACCTTTAAAGAGGTGACCGACCAGATCGCCAAGAGGTTCAAGCTGTACGGCGCTGGGCAGGACCTGCTGAAAGACGCCTTCTCCGGCAACATCAGGGGGATGGGGCCCCAGGTGGCCGAGATGGAGTTCGAGGAGAGGCCCAGCGAGCCCATCATTGCCTTCGCGGCCGACAAGACGGAGCCCGGGGCCTTCAACCTGCCGCTCTACAAGATGTTCGCAGACCCCTTCACCACGGCCGGCCTCGTCATCGACCCCTCGATGCACGAGGGCTTCATCTTCGAAGTCCTCGACGTGGTGGAGCACAAGGTCTACCTCCTCAAGACCCCCGAGGACGCCTACTCCCTGCTTGGCCTAATCGGCACCACCGGCAGATACATAATTAGGAAGGTGTTCAGGAGGGCCGACGGCGCGCCGGCCGCCGCCAACAGCGTGGAGAGGCTCTCCCTAATCGCCGGGCGGTACGTCGGCAAAGACGACCCCGTGCTCCTCGTGAGAGCCCAGTCGGGCCTCCCCGCCGTCGGCGAGGTGCTTGAGGCCTTCGCCCATCCACACCTAGTACACGGGTGGATGCGCGGCAGCCACGCCGGGCCTCTGATGCCGGCCCGGTTTATATCGGTGGATCCGGAGAGGAGGATCGCCATTGGGCCAAAGATGACCAGATTCGACGGCCCTCCCAAGGTGGGAGCCCTAGGCTTCCAGCTACACGAGGGCTACCTCGAAGGCGGCGTAGACCTCTTCGACGACCCGGCCTTCGACTACGTGAGGCAGACGGCCGCCCAGATAGCCGACTACATACGCCGCATGGGTCCCTTCCAGCCGCACAGGCTACCTCCGGAAGAGATGGAGTACACCGCCCTACCCAAGATACTGGCCAAGGTCAAGCCGTATCCGGCGGACCAGTACGAAAAAGACCGCAAGAAATACATAGAGGCTGTGGTAAAAGGCGCCAAGGTCGAGGAGTCTCAACACGACTAGGTGATGTGGCGCGTGAGGTCGGAGGAGTGAAGAGTTTTCCAGGGCTGACGCCTCATGTCAATCACCGAGTTTTTTGCGCTTGTGGGGCAACTTTACGCAATAATGAACCCAATAGGCAAACTCGCCATCGTCGGGCCGCTGGCGTCTGAACGCCCCCAGTTCGTGAAAAAGGTCACCACCGTGGTCGTATTCGCCGTCTACATACTCACATCCCTCTTCGCCTTAAGCGGCGGGGCCATACTCGCCGCGTTCGGCGTAAGCCTCGACAGCTTTAGGATCGCGGGGGGCATCATGCTGATGGCGATATCGATAATGACCCTCATGTCGGGCTCCTACGTGGGAAAGGTGGAGATTGCGGAGGAGCAAGCCGTGGTCCCCCTGGCAACTCCCCTTATAGTGGGCCCCGGCACCATCACCGCCTTGATCATAATATCGTCGACCTACGGCCCCCTCTGGGCTCTGGCGGTGGCCGCGTCAGCCTCCACCGCCGTCGCGGCCACCTTGCTCCTCGGCATCAGAGCCGTGAGGTACCTCGGCGCGACTCCGCTGAGGCTGTTGGGCAGATTTATGTCCCTTGTCATCGCGTCTGTCGCCACCGAGATGATCATAACGGGCATAAGAAACCAAATAGCAAACCTGTTTACCCACTAGCTAGGTCTATCTAATACAGAAGTTAAAATCACATAAAGTTATCACATCATCATTTCTATAGTTGTAAAAGGAAAAATATATATAGACCATGTCGGGTATAGAGATATATGGAGCTGAGTTTTCTCATTGGGGGGCCTCAGGGGAGGGGCGTCGAGACCGCCTCCCTCATTTTCATATATGGCGTGGGGTCCGCGGGCTACTACGTATACGCCAGGAGGGAGTTCTGGAGCAACATAGCGGGGGGCCGCCACAGCTACGTCGTTGGGACGATATCGGACCGGTGGCCCGCCCCCGCCCCCGGCAACCGCGTAGCGCTTGCCCTCGCCCTCGACGGCCAGGCGGTGTTGGAACACGTCTTCCACCTAGAGAGGGGGGCCGTCCTCGTCTACAACACGGAGGAGGAGGAGAGGGATCCGGGGAGCTACATAATGATGGCTAGGCCGCAGGCGGAGAGGCTGGCGAGATTTGCAAAAGACCGCGGCTTCGAGCCGACGGTAGGCGGCTTCGTCAAGTACCTAAGGGAAAACGGCGTGGAGACGGTGGGCGTCCCTTACGGCAAAGCGCTGAGAGAAATCGGGGGAAAGATAGGCGTGACTTCGCCTGTTCTGCTCTCGAGGTTTCTAAACACCTTCGTCGTAGCCCTCGGCGCGGCCCTCCTGGGCCTCGACGCCGAATATGTCGCCAGAGGCGTCGGCTACGCCTTGGGCAAGAAGCCGGACGTCGTGGAGCAGAACAAGCGGATTGCCCAGGAGGCCATGCGGCTTGTGGATAGACGCATCGCTACGTTAGCCCCGAGGAGACCGCCGGAGAGGAGGATCTTCTGGAACGGCAACGAGGCCGCGAGCTACGGGAAGATAGTGGCCGGCGTGAGGCTGCTGGCCTACTACCCCATCACCCCCGCCACCGACGACGCCATGACCTTCGAGAGGTCTATCCCCTTCCCAGTGGCGGATGGGCGGGCTGGAGCCGTGGTGTTGCAGACAGAGGACGAGCTCGCCGCCGTCGCCGTCGCAACCGGCGGCGCCATTGCCGGCGCTAGGGCGGCGACTGTGACCTCGGGCCCCGGCTTCAGCTTGATGGCCGAGGCCGTGTCTATGGCGGGGATGATGGAGGTGGGGGTCGTGGTGGTGGTGTGGATGAGGGCTGGGCCTAGCACGGGGCAAGCCACGAGGCAGGGTCAGCAGGATCTGCTCTACGCCCTCTTCACGGGGCACGGGGAGTATCCAAAGATCGTGTACTCCAGCGGGGATCTGGAGGAGGCGTTTCTAGACAGCATTAGGGCGGCGAACTGGGCGGAGCGCTACAGGGTGCCCGTAGTGCACCTCCTCGACAAAAACCTGTCTAACACCTTCGCCGTGATGCCTCTGCCCAACCCCGACGCGGTTAAGATAGAAAGGCCGCCTCCCGCCGTCTACACGGCGCCGAGCGAGGCCGAGGCCTACCCGCTGGACAAGACGGTGCCGCCTCGGCTACTGCCCGGCATCTCCAACGCCGTGTTCCACCTGAGCAGCCTGGAGCACGACGCCGCGGGCGATCCCGAAGAAGACGCCGAAGCTGTGGCGAAGATGTACGAAAGGAGGATGGCCAAGATGGCGCTTATCGAGGAGGAGATACCGCCCGAGGAGAGGGCCGTCTACTTCGGCCCGGAAGATGCCAGAGATGTGGTGGTGGGGTGGGGATCCGTGAAGCCGGCTGTCCTCACCGCGTTGAGGGAGCTCAAAGACGTGGGGTTTCTATACGTGAAAATGCTGTACCCCTACCCCCGCGACGTCGTGAGGAGGTTTCTAGAGGGGAGAAGCGCCCTGTTTATAGAGAACAACTACATGGCGCAACTCGCCCTGGTGACGAGGATGTTCACCGGCTTGGAGCCGGCGGCTGTGGCGGTGAAGTTCAACGGCAGGCCTGTGACGGCCGATGACGTGGTGGAGGCCTACAAGAGGTTCAAGGAGGGGAGGCGGAGGGTCGTGATCGAGTCTGACCTATGACGAGGACCCCTGCCGACTACAGATGGCCTAGAGCCCCCGAGTGGTGCCCCGGCTGTGGCCACTTCGGCGTGCTCCAAGCCGTTTACAACGCCTTCGCGGAGCTCGACCTCGACCCGGCCCGGGTGGTGTTGGTCTCTGGCATAGGGTGCTCCTCCCGCCTACCCCACTACGTCCGCGCCACCAGCGTCCACACGATACACGGGAGGGCCATCCCCTACGCGCTGGGGATAAAGCTGGCGAACCCAGCCCTCGAGGTCATCGTCGTGGGGGGAGACGGCGATCTGGTGGCCATCGGGGGAAACCACCTGCTCCACCTCGGGAGGAGGAACGTCGATATGGCCGTCATCCTCATGGACAACTCGGTGTATGGCCTCACAAGGGGGCAGGCGGGCCCGACCCTTGCGGCGGGGGTTAAACTCAAGGCTGTGCCCAAGGCCAACCCCCAAAGCGGCGTCAACCCGCTGCTGTTGGCCATAGCCTCCGGCTTCACCTTCGTGGCGAGGGGGTACGCCTTCGACGTAAGACACACCTCCCGGCTCATCGCTGAGGCGATTAAACACAGGGGGTCCGCGTTCCTCCAGATCCTAAGCCCCTGCGTGACGTACAACAACGTGATGACTAGGGACTGGTATGAGGAAAGGATATACAAGCTCGACGAGGATCCGAGCTGGGACCCCGTGGTTAGACGGGAGGAGGAAGCCGGCGAAAAGATCAGGAGGGCGCTGGACAAGATAGTGGAGGTCGACAAGATACCCCTTGGCGTGTTTTACAAAAACGAGCTTGTCCCAACCTTCGAGGAGAGGTACGAGGCGACGTATGACCCCACATACCGAGCCAACCCCCCCGCGCTTCAGAGGGTGGAGTCCGGGGGGAGGACGGTGGTAGATTTCGAGAAACTAGTCGCAGATAGGCTACTCTAGAGGAGCTTCTCCAGGGTCAGCTCCGGGTAGAACCTCCTGATGAAGGCGAAGCCGTTAACCACGGGGAAGAAGGGGTACTTCCCCTCCTCGTCGAGCTCCACGAGCCCCCTCTTCCACAGCTCGGAGAGTACTCTGGCGTAGAAGTACCTCTTCTCCAGCGTCTTCACGGCCACCTCGGTCTCCTTGGGGGCGTACTTCACCGCCAGGCCTATGCTCGACATCTTGGCAACGTCGGCGGGGCTTAGGTCGCGCCTAACCACGGGACAGAGCGTAGACATGACGAACCTCACGTCTATCCGCACCTCCCTGGCGGCGGGGTCGATGTCGTACTTTATCACCTTGGGCAGATATGGGAAAGATCTACAGGTAAGCGGCTTGTATCTGTCGTGGACGAGGCACCTCGTCCCCTCGAGAAACGGGCACTTCCCCTCCTCGTCTAGGTGCATGAGGTAGCTCAAGGCCACCCTCAGCCCCGATTTTACATCAGCCACCTTATAGGCCGGCGTAAAAACCGCGGCGGCCCCAAGCTCGGCGGCTAGCCGCTGGAGTATGTAGACCTCATGCGGCAGGACCGTCACTGGGCTAGCCTTACAACACAAGGCGCAGCCCGGCTCGCAACGGAAAACCACGGGGGGCCCGCCGTATGAGCTTTATAAGCCTTAACCTTTAAAAACCGGTAGGGCTGTGTATACGTGCTCGGGGAAGTGCTGGCGTTGCTGGGGCCCTTCATAGTGGGGTTCCTAGTCGGCGTTTTAGCCAAGAGGCTACTATCAGCCGCGGTGGCCCTACTGGCGCTCTTCGTCGCCCTAGCGGCGTTGGGCTACATCTCGCCGCAACAGGTCACGGCTATTCTACAGCAGTTGGGCTACGCCGCCAAAGACGCCGTCTACTACGCCACGAAGGTGAAAGACGCCGTCCCCTACTCCTCGCTGGCCTTCCTCCTGGGGCTCGCGCTGGGTCTCTGGAAGGGATAGGCTTATATTCTCCGCCGTAGTTGATACGGGGGCGCCGAGGGGACGGGGGGGCTCCCGGAGACGGGGCCCCTCTGGAACCTCCCGCACCGCCCGCGGAGGGCGCCGGCGGGCCGCCGCAAGGCGGGGGTAAAAACCAGCCGGCGCTGCGGCCCCCAAGCAGGGCCTGTGAGGCCGCGGCGAGGCCCGGGTAGGGGGCTAGATCGATACCCCGACAGAAGCGGGGGTATGCGGCGCCCCCCTACACAAAGGTTTAATATGGGGGGCCGGATCCGCCTGTGATAACGGTTGGCGTTTTAGACGGGGTGCCGCGGCGGGTGGTGAGCCTTAACCCCTCGGTCAACGAGTTTCTGGCTCTCCTCGGCGTGGAGCTGGCGGGCCGGGACGCCTTTTCCTACAGGCCTGCGGAGCTCATGTCTGTGCCCATCGTCGGCACCTTCGTCGATGTCGACCGGGAGGCTCTCTCCAAGTTACGGCCGGATCTCGCCATATTGTACTACCCAGTGCAGAGGCACCTCCTCGACGCCGTGGCCAACGCGTCGAAGGCCGTTGTCGCCGTCCCTACGCCGACCAGCGTAGACCACGCCGTGGCGGTCTTCAGGTTCTTCGCCAGGGTTTTCGACAGAGACGAGGAGGGGGATAGAATAGCCGGCATATACCGCGATCTGCTGAGGGGCGCCCCCCTCTACGACGAGGTGGTGGCGGTCATAAACCTCGGCGTCTACGACCTGGCGTGCTCCAACTCCTACGTCGCAGACGCGCTGACGCGGGTGGGGCTGAGGTACGTGAGGGGGTTCCCCTGCGTGTTTAAACACAGCGAGTCGCCGCCCCAGGAGGCGCTCAGCCGGGCCCACTTCGTCGTCTACGAGGCCAGGGGGAAGAACTACTACGAGAAGGAGACGCAGTTCCTAGGCGGCAAGCCCCACGTGGTCACCCCCAACGACACCCTGGCCCACTACGGCCCCTCCCTCCCCCTGGACCTCCGCCTCGTCGCAGAGGCCGTAGCTAGGGGGGCTAGGTGGGTCGGCGGCACCTCAAGCGCTGTGCGACCCACGCTGAGGGGCGGGTGGTACGCCCCGTATAGATGAGGGTCGTCGTCGGAATCGACGACACGGACAGCCACAGGGGGGGATGCACGACGTACGTCGGCTACCTGTTGGCGAAGGAGGTGCTGAGGCGGTGGGGGGCAGGCGCCTTCAGAGACTTCCCGCGTCTCGTGAGGCTTAACCCAAACGTGCCCTTTAAGACGAGGGGCAACGCCGCCGTGGCGCTGGATCTGGAGATACCGGAGGGCGACGTGGAGGAGCTCTGGAGGCTTGCGGTGGAGACGGTGGCGGCCCACTCAAGGCGGGAGGGGAAGACGGACCCAGGTGTGGCCATGGCCGCCGGCGGCGTGCCCGAGAGGGCCAAAACGCTGTACCGCATGGCGCTGACGCAGGTAGTGAGCATAAGCGCGGCGGAAAGGGCGGGGGTCCTCACATGGGGCGGACGGGGGAAGATCGGGGCGGTGGCCGCCGTCGGCGCCTACTTCCCCAAGTCCACCTTCGAGCTCATCGCCTATAGGCGGGGCGACAGGGAGGCCATCCCGCCCGACCTCGTGAGGCTTCTGGAAGCTCTGACGTATCCCTACACCTTCCACAACGTAGACAGGCGGCGGGTGCTGATAGAGCCCAGGGGGCCTGACCCGGTCTACTACGGCATTAGGGGGCTCACCCCACAACACCTCAGATACGCCCTATCTCTCCTCGAGGCGTGGGGCTACAGACCCGCCGGCTGGGTCATATATAGGACAAACCAAGCCACGGACGCCCACATAGAGCTCGGGGTCTTCTACGGCGACCCCCTCCCCTACTCCTTCTACAGAGCCAGGGGGCTGGTGGTGGAGGCGCGGAGGGTAGCCGGGCGGCACCTAGTGGGGAGGCTAGACAGCGGCCTCCGCTTCGTGGCCTACAGACACTTGGGGCGGCTCGCCTCGGAGCTGGAGAGGTGCCTCCGGTGCGACGTGGTTCTCTACGGAGGGCTGAAGCCCAGGAGGGGAGGCCTCTACCTATACGTGGAGAGGGCCTACGTGCTGGGCAGGTACATCCCGGCAAGGAGCCGCTGCACCTACTGCGGGGGATCGCTAGAGAGCCTGGGGAGAGGCAGAGGCTGGAGGTGCAGACGGTGCGGCGCCGTCTTCCACAGCGCCCCGATCCGCTGGCTCTACGACACAGCTCCGCGGAGGGCTCTCCTCCCCCGACCCGGCGAGTGGCGCCACCTCCTCAAGCCGCCCGACGTGGATCCCACAATACCCAACTTCTTCAGCCCCAGCTCCGCCGAGTGGATCGGCTAGAGGAGCCCGGCCGACCTCACGACGGCCTCCGCGAAGCCCCTCGCCCCCTCAGACAGAGAAGACAGGTACTGGTCGACCAAGCTCGCCATGATGAGCCTCGGGATGTGCTCCCTCCTCACCCCGCGCGATCTGAGGAAGAACTCCTTCTCCTCGTCCAACGCGGCGTCTGCGGCGGAGTGCCTAGCCCCCTCCACGTCGCCGGTCTCCACCAGGATAACCGGCTGGGAGTTGGCCACGGCGCCCTCCCCAGCTATATACACCACCCCCTCCACCGCGCTCTCGCTTCCGGCCCCCCTAGGCGTGATCCTCCCAACGGCGCGCTGCGCCACGAACGATCTGTCTGCCGCAACGGCGTAGAGCCTGGCGAAGCCCCTCCCCTTCGGCGCGTCGTTTACGACGGAAACCACGTGGTCTATCCTGCTCTCGCCGTAGCCCAGCTCCATACCTACAACCTCGGCCGAGGCCCCAGCCGCCACCACGTACTCCTCCCTCACGGCGTTCATGACGCCCCCGAGCACCAGAGGCCTCGCGTAGACCTGCGACCCCACCGCAAGCGCCGAGTGGACGTACTGAGGCCCGCCCCCCCTCGACACGAGGACGTACTCGACGGCCCCCCTGACCTCCCCCTCCACCACGGCCGTGTGCATGGTCCCCACGTTGCCCTCGACGTAGACCACCACCGACCCAGACGCCGACTCCTCCACCTCCAGGATGACGTGGCTCGCCACGTGGCTCCCCGGGGAATCCGCCACGAGCTTAACCACCAACGGCTCCACCCTCCCCGCCACCCTCACCCGCACGGCCTCGGAAAGGGCAGAGGCGTGAAGCGCCAGGATCCTACTGCCGATGTCAAGCCTCCTAAAGACCTCGCCAGCCGCATCCACCTCCACCCCGCCGCAGGGCCCCCGCCCCGCGAGGTAGCCCCCCGACACCACAACCTCGCAGGGGGCCGGGGAGGCGGGCCGCGGCCTCGTCCCGGCAGACGGCTTAAACCCCTCGAACCTGGACCAGTCGGTGTAGTACCTAATGGTGGGCGAATCCGCCACCTCCTGCCAGGGCAGTTTGCCGGCCAACTCAAGGCCCCGCGACCTCGCAGTAGACAAATCCATCGACATAGGCGCGTTATGGATTAATAAACGTCAAAAGGCCGCGGGAGCTACCTAAGCTCTTTACACATGTAGGGGCCGCACCTCCCGTAGCCGAGCTTCCCGAAGTAGGGCCTGGCCCCCACGCCGCTGATCACGGCGATCCTCGCCGCGGAAAACTCCCGCGCGGCGGTCTCCTCGGCCTCCTCCAGGAGGGCTCTCCCCAGCCCCGTGTGTTGCCACCAGAGGCCCTCCTCTCCCACAGGCACCTCCGGGCCGTAGACGTGTAGCTCCCTCACCAGGGCAGTCCGCCCAGCCAGCTCCCCCCTATGCGGCCTATGCGGCATTCTCAGCCTAAGTATCCCATACAGCGTGTCGTCCGGCCCCACGGCCTCTAGGAAGACCTCCACCCCCCGGGAGGCCTCGTAGATGTGCCTCCTTATCTCCACCGGCCCAGGCTCCACGTAGACCCCATTCGCCAGCTTCACGCCCACCTCCCTACACCTTATCTCGGAGCAACTAAGGCCCAGCCGCTCCATCCGCCTAAGCACCACCTGCCTCATGTTCCCCCACCTCGGGCCGTCGACGACGTGGTGCAGAGGTATATCCCTCCCCAGCCTCATAACCCTGGCCCACCTCGGCACGGAGGCGTAGATTTTCGCCAGGAGATCCAGCCACGTATCCTCGCCGTAGCTCCTATAGACGCCCCGCCTCCACTCCTCATACAGCCTGGTCCCGGGGACGACGTACGTGGGATATATCTTGACGCAGTCGGGCATGAAGTCCGGGTTTGAAAAAACCTCCCTAAACATCTCCAGGTCGCGGTCCGGGTCGCTACCGGGGAGCCCCGGCATTAGGTGGTAGCACACCTTATAGCCCCCCTTTGCGGCTCCCGGCCTCCCCGGGAGGGCGCGGGGCCCGCCCGCGGAGACGCCTAGAGGGCGGCCGCGGGCGAGAGGGCCCGGGTCATTAGGGACTGGCGGTGTCCCCCTAGTCGCCGGGCCCCAGGGCCGGGGACGTGGCTCATGAATGTGAAACAGTTACAAGCTTAAAAGTGTGATGGTCGCCAGTGTGGAGGAAAAAACGGGTTGTTTCTGGAGGATCTCCCAGTACCTCCTTTTTGCCCAGAGCAACGGCACGTTGTCTCTGTGGTCTGAGAAGCCGCAGGAGGGACAACGCATTACGCGCTTTCTCTCCTCCATCTTTGCTCCACAACGGGGACACACTGTTGAATACAACCGTTCCTCCAAATACGGCAGGCCGTACCATTCCGTAAGCGCCTGTAACCTCCTCCTAAGCTGTCCAAGCCCGTCTAGGAGGTGCTTCTTTTCGCCGCTCCCGTTGCCCTCCTTGAGCTCCCGGTAGCTCTCGTCCTCTATCGTGTCTACCACGACGGCGGCTTGATGCTCCCTCGCCAGCTTAATTATCTCGCTTACGACGTCTTTAACGACGCCTCTTATCTTCCTATACCGCTTTGATGCGAGGTGGCGGGCTCTGTCTTCGAGACGTCTCCTTCTGACGGGGTCCGCCTCCCTCGCGGCCCGCTCGTCGAGACGGCTTATCTCCTCGTGGAGCTTCCTCAGCCCCCTTACCGCACCCTCGTCGGGGAGTCTCTTCCGCTTGACAACCTTGCCGTCCACAACGAGCCCCACCACGACGCCGTGGTCAAGTCGGTTCACGTCGACAACGACAATAGCCCTGGGCTCCACAGGCGCCGCTTCGCGGGCGAAGACAAGGGCAACGTAGAGTCTTCCATAGGTCGGTTCCTTCTCACCACCTCTCTTTTCAACGCCGAGAAACGCCAACTTGAGTCTGGCACCCTCCTCCAACCTCCGCCTAATCCAGGCGACGTTGCTCTTCTTCAGCTTGACGGCGAAAGGCGGTATGCCTAACTTCCGCACTTTGAGGACGCCGCTCTTTAAGTCGACGAAGACTGACCTGCTAACGTCTTTCTCGTTTTCAACTCTAAGCTGGGCGTCAAGTGGGACTGTCCGCCAAAATGCCGCGTCGCGCCAGAACATCTTAGCTTGTTTTACGAAGTACTTCTTGAGACCATACTTGGGAAACACCTCTTCGATAATCCGGCGCGCCAGCTCCCGCCTCTCGGGAGTGAGGAGTCTGTCCAGCTCCTCCGCCGTCAGTTTCGGCTCCTCTTGTCCCGCAATCTCCTTCAACAGTCTCCTGGCGTATTCTTCCACGGCCAGATACATGCGCGTCACTAGATCCAGAACGTCTGGCCGCTTTTCGACCAACCGCCAGGGGATTTCCACCCTCAGCGTTCTGTATGCGTACATGTGCGTATACGTGGTGGGGCTGAATTCTCCACTAGTTATGGAGGATAGACGGGGGCAGGCCAAAAGTTTTACAACCGCGTACGTAGCAGGCGCCGGCGGTCTCCGCCGCGGGGCCGTCTTGTCTCGCCGGCGTTATACGTAGCCCCACGCCTTCGAGATGCCAACCGCCGTACCGACGGCGATAACCGCCATAAACCCGTTTTTCAACCCGCCCACACCTCCAACGCAGCCTCTTCACAATTTCAACTCCCTCGGCTCATCTGCCTGACGGCGCCGCTGTTAAGCAGGTGAGCCGAAATAGTTGAAAGAATGTTCCTGGCTTTTTGTGCATGTGGAGAGGGAGGTGTGAAGATGTGGCATACACCGCCAACGTAGCCTGGCGGATGCTGATCACGGCTTCTACATCCCAACGGTAGCTTTCCCCAAGACCGATGCCCTTCCCGCCCACGACGGGGTCTCAACACCTATTCTCCCCCACACTACATGCATCCACGGGCCAAGTCTACAGAACGCTGAAGTTGGAGATACCATGGCGTCTCGTTGAGGAGCGGCCGGACGTCCTCGACCTCGCGGCGCGTATGCGCCTTGCGGCGGAGGAATTCGCAAGGAAGCTGTCGAAGGAGTCAATGGGGAAGGGGAGGGTCGGGCTCGCGCCGGAGTTGGGCAGGCTCCTCACGCTGGACAGGCGGGAGCCGGCTCTCAAGATGGCCGAGGAGGTTCTCGCCAAGTGCGGGCTCGGCGGTCTCGCCGGCTGCGGGCTGTTTCTGCGCTACGCGCCGTCTTTCAAAGCGCTTCCGCTCGGCGTGGGGGAGAAAGGCCCAGTCGTCGTTGATCTAGAGGGCGGAACCGTGGAGATACGTTGGCCGGGCTTGTCGCCCTTCACGATTGTTAAAGAGAAGCAGGGCGAGGTGGATAAAGAGACAGCTGGAGAGGGGCGAGCTCAAGTTCGCGTCCCTCGGCGTGGAGAGGGACGGAGAGGGGCCGACCTACGGAGGTCTCTAGGGCTCGTGCTCGTCCGCGAAGTCCAGCGGGTGGACCCCAGAGCGCTTGTGGTCGTGAACAACGTCGGCCACTATGTAAAGGTCGGCCTCGTGGCCGGCGGGAGGGCCGTGGAGACGCGGAAGCTCCCCAGGGAGGTGCGGAGGTTGAGCCAGAAGCTGGAGAGGATAAGCGCCGACATAAAGCGGTTGGAGGAGGCCCTCTCGCGATACGCCGAGTCCTTCAGAAGAGCCGTGGCTCTCACCACCTCGGCGACGCCGTGTCCTCTATCGACCCGGGCCAACACGTCGTCGTAGATGGACTGAACCCCCAGCTCCACCCGCGTCACCCCAAGCCTAAGGAGGAAGTCCACCTCCTCCACGTCGACGTAGTCGGGGCGCGTCTCCACAGTCAAAGCCACCAGCCGGATCCGCGCCCCCTCGTTACGCCGCTGCTCAAGCTCGAGGTCAGGCGAGGGGTCGGCCCCAGCCGCCCAGCTGGGGTAGTCGTTGAGAGCCTTAAACACGTTGCCGATGAACCACTCCCTGTACCGCCTAGGCAGAGCAGAGAAGGTCCCGCCCATGACCACCACCTCCACCTTAGAGGGCATGTGGCCGTTGTCGAGATACACCTTCACCCGCCCCGCCACCTGCCGGTAGGGGTCAAAACCGCTACGCCCAGCCCTCAAAACCACCGGACTATCCGGCATATACGACTTGGGGACCCCAGCCGCAGAGGGGCAAAAGCTACACCTCCCCGGGCAGGGAAAGGGGTGCGTCATCACGGCGACCACATGCACCCCGCTGGCCATCCTAATAAACCGCAGAGGCTTCTCCACAAGACAAATGACAAACCATTAAAAAACCAACGCGGCCAAGCCCGGCGCCGCCGTCTGCGAAACGGCTCCAACCAGACATAAATACCTAACTGCAAACTATCTCGTGACATTCGACGCCTGGCCGCTTCCAAAGCCTTGGCGCGATGTTAAACAATACGCCGAGTTGAGAACAGAAGAGGCCGTGTTAGAGGCGGAGCTCGCCCTTAGGTTTCTAGAGCAGGGCCTTGTGAGAAACGCCGCAGGCAAGGCGTGGCAGGCCTGGAAGGCGCTTCTGGCGGCCGCCGCGGCGCAAAACAGAGAGGCAATCGCCAGCAGATTCGGGGGCGTTGTGAAAGATAAAACAGGAGAGGCCAGGCAAAAGTCTGATATAATCATCGCATATATGCCGACGACGGGGGCTAGAGAGGTCGCCTCTATCTTAGCAGACATATACGGCGTGGAGATGGTATATCTTACAGACTTAGCGATAAACCTCCACGAGTTCCAATACAACGGGCTAGACCCAGAGGGGGTCGCAAGCCGCTACACAGACCTACGCGACGTCGAAAAAGACATACGACACCTCGCCCAGAAGACCAAGGAGTGGGCCAAAAAGATCCAGCAACCGCCGCCGGGAGATCCGTAGACCCACCACAACGCGACACCCCCGCGCCACACTTGACAAAGATAAAACACTACACAAAACCTATATAAAACAAGCCACAGGGGAGAGGCGTGGATATCTTCGTCGGCCGTGTCCGGGAGCTTGGGTGGTTTAGGGAGGTTATGGGGGTGCAGCACACCTACCCCTTCCTCCTCTACGGCCCTCTCGGCTGCGGCAAGACAACGCTGGCGCAGAAGGTCGCGGAGAAGGCGGAGGAGCTCTTCGGCGGCGTGGTGGTTCTCTACATAAACGCGAGGGCTAAGAGGGCTGAAAACGCCCTCTTCACAAACGCGGTGCAGTGGCTGAAGGAGGCGCTTTCAAAATTCGCAAAGGCGGCGGCCGGCGAAGTAGGCGAGCTCCTAGCCAGAACCGCGGTGGACATCGCCCTATACTTCGTAGAAAAGACCTCCAAAGACATACTCCTCATCGTAGACGAATTCCACCGAGCCTACAGAGACGACCCAGTCGGCTGGGTCAAATACTACATGGACCTAATGGAACACCCCTCCCTGAGGGACGAAGAACTCAGAAACATAACGCTCAACGTCGTCCTCATAACGTCGGAATACACGGCGGTGAGAGAAATCGCTCCAAAGCGCTACGCCGATCCGTATATGGTTTGGAATCTGGCGCGGGAGGAGTTTAGAGAGCTCTACAACGCCCTCAACCCGCCTATAGATTTCGAGACGCTCTGGCGGACATGCGGAGGAAACCCAAGATGCGCAGGCGACTTGAAGAGAGTGGGCTGGGACGTGGAGAGGTACGTAGATAGGTTGGCCGGCGACGTCTACCCCCTGGTCTACGAGGCGGCGAGGTATAAAGTACGCGACCTCCTTGCCGAGGTGGTTAAAGACCCCGACTTCCTCCACCACGCCGTCGACAGAGCAGACGGCGGGAAGCTACTACGCCTAGAGAAGCTACTGTATAGGCACAACGCCCTGTTGAAGACAAGGGAGACCATCGCCGGCGGGAAGCCGCCGAGGGATCCCGCGCTCGGCGTCGGCGAACGCTACGCCTGGCACTGGCCGGCGCTAAAAGACGCGGTGGCCAGAGCGCTTTAACATCGTCAGCCTCCCGCCGTCAACACAAGGTCCACGGGGCCGCTTCGGAGATTGCCTACTGTATCTGCCAGAGCACGGGCGCCCCCGCCGAGAGGTGGCGCCGCCGGAGGAGCGAACTTAGCTTTTAAACATCAACATAGATCTATATGTGCTTTACTACGACGAAGATCTTGGAGAGGTCAGGAGTGCGGCAGACTCTATCATCCTCCTCGTGTGGCTTGCTACGTATGGAGTGGGCTAGGCGGGCTAGGGAGGCCTACCTCGCCATAGGCCGGGAGTACGGCGCGACGAGGGCTAGGCCTCTTCCGGTGGCCGACTTCGCCGCGGTTGGGCCAAAGGCGTTGGACGTGGGGTCGGGCACCGGCGCGCAGCCGAGGTACCTAGAACACGAGCACCCCTACGTGGTGCACTGCGACCTCGACAGGGGGCTCAGCCCAGGCGGAGACTTCGTGGAGTGCGAAGCCACCATGCTCCCCTTCAGAGGCGGCGCCTTCGACGCCGCCTACCTAGTGGCTGTGGTGCACCACATGCCCCCCGAGGCCGCCCGGAGGGTTCTTGAAGAGGCTAAGAGGGCCGCCCGCCTCGTGGTGGCGACGACCTGGGCCCCCGCCAGAGGCCGAGAGGTGGCGCCGGGAGTGTACGAAGTGCCCTGGGGAGGCAGAGCCACCCGCATATACTACAGGTACGAGCTGGGGGACCTAATAGCCATGGCCCCCGCCGCCCCGCTCTCGGCAGGCGTGGCGAGGAGGGGGCGCCGGACCAACTACTACATACTCTTTTAACTACGAAACGGAGAGGCGCCGTGGCGTACATAAACCCAGCGGACAAGGCCAGATTCGGGGAAGACGCCACCCCGGAGGCGCTGAAAAACGCCGAGAGGGCCGGCCTCAGGTCTGGGCCAAACGAGCTGAGGATGGGGAACTTCTACGCCAGATACGCCGGCGGGCACGTGGAGACGAGCTACGGGAGATACAGCGCGGATCCACAACAGTGGGAGATCCTCAAGGCCTTGATCATCAGCCACGCCGCCACCTACAGAAGGCCGCCAACCCAGGAGGAGCTGAGGGACATGCTCTTTGCAGCCGGCGTCACCTCTTTATGACCCAGAGGGTGTAGTACTGCCTCCCACCCGCGAGAAGCGCCGAGCACCCCACCATGGTTAAGTTGACGCCATACGGCGTAGAGCACTGAGGCGGCGCAGTGCCGAGGGAGCCTTGGAGGTATATGCGTACGCCTCCCGTCAAGGCGGCGCTCGTGACGTTGCCGACGGCCGCAGAGACAAAGGCGTTGCTTACGCCGTTTCCTCTGTATCCGGTAAACGTGGTGTTGATATATAGGAGTCCGTCTCTCCCGACGTAGACCAACGACGTATAGTTGTACGCATCCAGCGTGGGGAACTGCGTGGGGACGTACAGCATATATGTGAAGTTTCTAATGTAGTAAAACGACGCCGCTGTCAAGACATCTCTAAACTGCCCAACCAGCAACCCCTCGGTCGAGGCGGCCAACGTCCTCACCTCCCTATCCAGCGCGGCCTGCGCCAACATATCGACGTAAAAAGCGAGAAATACCGAAGCGGCCATGACAAATCCAAACAACACCACGGCCTCGAGAGACCTCATGACACGGCCACCTGGGTAGATACGACAACCACAGTCGTGCCGAGGTTGTACAGATACGACGGGCCGCCCACGAGACCCACCTTAAACACGCCGCCGGGGCAGTCGATCCTCAGCCTGTCGTTGCTGTAGCCGTCTGAAACGCCGACCACCCTGTACGTTATGGCGTAGCCGCTGAGGGGAGACACGGTGGCGTTCACCACGTACAGCACCGTGGACTGGCCCGGCACGTAGACGGGCCCCGTAAACAACACGTAGCCCATGCCCGTGGCGTTGACGGCGACCAGGGGTTGGCCGAGAGGCGCCGGCGCCACGCTCCTCTCCCCCCTAACCGGCTTCGCGCCGCCCAGTATATAGCTGGAGTTGTACCAGATATATAGGGAGTTGAAGGTGACGCCGGCCCCCGTGGATTGACACACGAGATACATCGGGTAGCTCCTCACCGAAAAAGCCCCAAACACCAAACTAGGCATGTAGTAGCTCCTGACGACGCCCGCCATGCCGAAATCAGACTCCATCGAGTCGGCTAAAGTCGACATAAACGTGACGAACTGACGCGCCTCCCACTGCGCCATTGTAGCCGACGCAAGCTGCCAAATGTAGGGCACAGCCGCAAACACGATAAGAAGCGAGAAGGAAACCAGAACCAGAAGCTCCAGCGACTGCATACTACTCCCTCACATAGGGCTCGGGCCACGCAAAAGGCCGAATACGCCACTCAAACCCAAAATCGCTAACCACATAGCTGTACGCCACGTAGGGACTGTTTGAATTAACAGGCTTGTTGGGGTACGACCGGCGCCACATGCCGTCGTAGCTAAACGACATATCCCACATCCTATACAGCACGAACTGCCTAGAAATGGAAATGCTCGCAAGGTAGGGCGTGTAGCCCTGCTTCTCCCAGATATGCCTGTCGAAACAGAACCCGTCGAAATGCCACCAATACGGCGGCGACCCCCCGACGTAGTAAATAGCCACATGCGTCTGATCTGCGCTACAAGGCCACACGCTCGGAAGATACGTCGAGTTGCTTAAGCCCCAGCTACCCACTATGCTCGACTGCACAAGCGGCTTAATATCTACCGTATAGCCATCGGGGAAAGTCAGAAGGTTGGCCAGCTGGCTTATATCGGCGTAGGACGTGCCGGTCCCCCAGTAGCCGGTTCCAAACACTACATCTTTGCTACTCTCGCCTGGTCCCTGGCTACAAAGCACGGCCAACATGCCGCTGTAGTCAAGCTTCCCAGGAGGCGCGTCTACCCTAACCCAAATCCTCGGCAGTTTGTTGCCCCGAGGATCCCTCTCTATGTAGTAGGGTACAGAGACCCAGCCGGGCGTGAATGGACCAAATATGTAGATGCCGCTGAGGCTCCGCGGCAGATATCCGTCGATTGTGAATATGTAGTAGCTGGTTGTTATGTTGGTTGGGACCAAAAACCTATATATCTTATATATCTTCTCCAGCTCACACCAACGAAGCAACTGTGGATACAAGTCTTGGACGTATGGCTGTTGCCAGCTTGGGGATGCGGCCTTGAGGTCGACACTGCTAGACGTCTTGAATTTCACGAGTCCCCCTGGCGGTATCGCTAGGACCTGCCACCTGTCTCTGCCGTTTGTCACGTCGTACAGCGCCCCAAAGTAGCCCGAGTAGCCCAGCGCCTGTGGGTTCCAGCTGTCGTCAAAGGAGGTCACGGTGCCCCAGGGGAGGTAGAAGACGGCCGTGAGGTTGCCGTAGTTCATCACGTAGTATGTGTATGTGCCGTCGTTGTTCGGGATGTTGAGGTAGTAGACACGGGGCGCCGCGTTGCTAACAGCCAACTTCGCCACCACCGACCCGGCCACGGAGATCAAGACGGCGTAGGGGGCGCGGCGGGGCACCGTAAAAGTCACGTTGAACCTAGCCCACCTATCGCCGTAGTCGTACAGAGCGACGTTTTGGATTGTGTAGTTCCTCACGGCGTTTCCCAACACGTAGTACAGGTAGAACTGCGACGAGAGCGCAGCTCTGGGCTCGCTGTGGCTCACGTTTACGAGGTACCACAAAGTCCGCTCGTGGGTCAAGGTGACGCCGCCGCTTTTCTGAACAGCCGCCGAGGCGTTGACCCACAAGGTGGCGTTCATCCTGCGCACGAACGCCCCCGCCATGTCTAGGGTCGAGTCAAGCCTAAGCCTAACCTCGCTCCTGTTTAGGGCAACTATGTCGTTGCGCTGCGGCTGCACGAGAGGCGGCGTGTCCAACCCCGAGAGCGAGACCGTGGGCTCCGGATACACCCAAGGGCGGACTCTAACGTAGGCGTAGTACGCCGCCTCGGTCCAGTAGGACGACGTGCTCCCCGGGTTATCCACTATGGCGCTCCCCAGCACTATGTAGAAGTTCTGTAGCCACGTGACGCCAGATCTCGTGGTGACCCCCAGCAACCGCATAGGCCTACCCGTCGAGTTGTAGTGGTACACAGCCCACTGTGCGATGCCGGAGGGAGATAGGGCAAAGGACATGAGGTACCACTGGCGTCCGCTGTAGACCACATACCCCACGTCCCAAGTTCTCCCGTTCCACACATACCCACCGCCGATGTTCCACCACGACCACACAAGCACTGGGTTGACCACTTGAACGGCATACATCGAGGCACATATCGGGTGTGTGGAGCTGGGGTCAGACGCGTAGATGTCCAGCCTAGCCGGCCTGATATAGCTGACGTCCTCGGGCAGAACCAGCGCCTCGACCTTGTAGCCGACGTCGGAGTAGGGCCAGCTGTATGATGTAAACACGTTGAAGCCGTACCTCTGGGTGTTAGGCGCGTAGGTGGCGTATATCCTTACGCTCCGGCTAATCGTTGTGCCGGGGGGCAGATAGTTCGTCGTCACAGCCACGCCGTAGTCCACGACGCCGCCTTGAGGCGCCGGATAGCAGTCCCCGTCTGTGGCCACAACGGCACTTTGCCACGTAGCGATGTCTCGTGCGCCGAAGTAGGCCGGAAAGACGGCGCGCGGGTCGCTTGTGGTGTACGCGTTTACATATATCGGGATTTCGCTGTAGCCGGCCCGCCTGGAAATAACCACCTTAAACTGCGGCGCCGATATGGAGCCGCTCGTCGTATATGTGATCAGAACCTCCGAGGTCCTCCCCTTCTGCAGAAAACCGGGCGGAACCTGGAAGTGCAACATGCAGAAGGGGCACGTGAACACCTCGGCGTACCACGGCAACGGCTTTATGCCGCTTCGGACGACCTGGGCTATCTGGTCGTCGGTCTTGTAACAGAGGTTCGGCCCTAGGACGGAGGAGTCGAAGGCGTATAGGGCCAGCTTGCCGTTTGGGTTCCCCATGCGCAACATGTCCGAGAGGATCTCGTTATAGCCGGCGCCCACAGTCACTATGTCGCTGGTGTGTCCCAGATACGTCAAGACGTAGGGCACGCCTACGTCCACCTGCGACTGGACAACGAACCGCGCCGCCTTGGCGTTCAGCGGAACCAGCCGGATGTACAGCGTGTCCGAGCCACAAGGTATCGCAACGCCCGTTCTCACCACATCGAGGTTCCAGTTGCTGTAGGTGGCGGCGAGCGGGTAGGGCCCCAGCGACCCGTTGAAGCCCCGTATGTAGTACCAGAGACCGCCCGTGGCGTTCACCTGCAAAGAGGCGAGGGCCGCGGACATGGTCAACAAGCCCAGCCGAGCCCGCCGAGCCGTTTCGTTGTACTGAAGCCACCTACCGTCGTACGGCCTCCCGTATAAGCCCACGTCTAGGGAGCCCCTAGCCAAGGCGAAGACGCTCTGGGACGCCACATAGGTCAGATAGCCGCCGGCCAGCTTCACTAGGTCGGGCCAAGACCTCGATATATAGCCGTAGGACGGCTTGGAAGGCGCCAGGGAGGCGGAGCTCTGCAACGCGTAAAACGCCATCATGGCCACGGCCAAAGCCGCGACGAGAATAAGACCAACCAGAACCAGCGCCTGGCCTCTCATGGCCTCCCCACGGCCAACACGATCCTCACGTCTGCCCCGCTTGGGAGAAGCACGTAGAACGTGGCGTTGTACACCGAGGGACCGCTGTAGCCGTAGGGGCGGGCCAGAGAGAGAAGCCTGGACTGAGGCGAGGCGCAGGCTAGACACGGCGGCAGTAGCTTGCCGGGCAACACGGTCATGTTGTATACGTACTGAGGCCCCAGCGATAGATCCAGCGCCGTTGAGACGTACCTCAGCGCGTTGGCATCATTGCATATGGCCCCCTCCAGCGAGCTCAAGAACTGCGGGTCCAGCATGAGCCTCGCGAGGTTTGTAAACAGCTGCTCCATGGACTCCCGGTTGCTCTGAACCGCAGAGGGGCCCTGAGGCAACGCGGCGGCGAAGAAGTAGGTCACCGCGCCCAGGAGAACCACCACCACGAAAAGCTCAAGAACCCACCTCATGGCCACCTATACAGCACGAGGGTGAAGTTGTACGTAGACGTTGGGCTGTCCACCACCCTCGTGGCCACGGCCGAGTACACCTGCGGAGTGTTCACGAACCCCCACCTCAGCCACGTCCTCACGTCTACCCTCATCAGGGGGGGATACGGAGCCACCGGCACCACTATGAGGTCAACAAGGGGCGTCTGATCGCTCTGGCCCTGCGAGTTCCTCTCCACATATATCACAGCCAGCTTGGCGGCTGGCGGTATGCCGTCTATGTAACACGCCGCGCACTGGGAAGAGCCCGTACACGCCGAACATCTGTCCACCTTGACCCGGCCTCTCCCAACGCCGGGGTCAAGCGTCACGTCAGACGCCACCCTGTATCTAGAGCCGCCCCAGAACAGATCCACATACCTCACGCCAAGCGCCGGCAGATTGCCGCTTCCACACGAGACTGTGGCGTCGTGGGCGATGTACAGCACAGGCCCGGAGCTTGTCGGCAAGACAAAGCCATACGCCAGAGGGCGCTGTTTACCGGCCACCGCGTAGCAGAGGGTAGCCGGCCTATCTATCTTCTCGAAGATAACGACGAGGGTTCCCGTATTTGTGTCAGGCACGACCGTGCCCTGGGGGTCGCAGGTGAGCTGGTCCTGCCACTTCACCACCAGCGTGCCTCCCTGCGTATAGCCGACCCCCGTCTTTGAACACAGCACGCCTGAACTCCCGCTGGGGGCCGCGTATAGGATCGTGTAGACGACTTTGCCGTCTACCGGTCTCCTACCGTACGTGGTGAAGAGCTGGAGAGAGGCTGTCCCGTCGTTGTTTATGGAGCATGTGGCGTTGACGACCGGCGTTATGGTGAGCCACAGGTCGTACTTGTTGTATAGCGGCGTCACTCCATCTGGCGCAACTGAGCCGAAGAGGTCTTTAACGATGTCGACGTAGTCCAGAGACAGCTGCTGGGGATCCACGTAGAGCCACCCCCTCCCCACCAGCGTCGCCTGGCTTGTCCCCACGGCGGAGGCAAGCGCCTGGCTCTGTATTGTGCAGGTCTGGCCGGGCGGTCGGCCCCCCGCCGCTAGGGCATACAGCGCTATGTATCTATCGTCGACGTACCTACCGTCGAGGCCCACGCCGAGCTCCTTCAAGGGGTTGTAAGGCCTGTAGTATATAATCCTGTCCAAGACGTTCTGCGCCTGCGCCGACAGATCCGCCTGCAACTGCTGCTGTTTTGAGAAGTCGGAGACCCACGTGAAGAAGTAGTAGGTACCCCCTACGAATGCAAGGAGTAGGGCAACGGTGACTACCAACTCCACCGACTCAAGCCCTCTCACGCTAGAAAAGACGTCGAAGTAAAAATATTTTGTGGTGGCCCCGCCGGTCTCTACTCCGCCACCTCGGCCATCAGCCTCGCCAGGCGCCGCCTCCTCAGGAACCACACGGCGAACGCCGCCGCGGCTGCCCCGCCGCCTATTGCGGCTAGAGGCAGTGGGTCTAGGGCCCAGACGGCCTCGAAGGTGGCGGGGCCGTAGACGTAGGGCATCTGGGGGTAGCTGTAGACGGTGCCCGTCGCCTTGTCTCTCCAGCCGACGAACTTCCAGTGCAGCGGCGGGGGCGACCAGACGTCCATCGGCGTAGGCACCGCAGACGCCGTGGACCCCTCGTCGACCCACATGGGCGGGGGCGGCGTGCCGTAGGCCGAGACGAAGGTTACCAGGTACTGCCTCTTCGCTACGTAGGTTATGTTGAGCGGCGCCGTCACCCTAAACGACGCTACGGCGCCCGTGGCGTTGGGAAGGCCGTTAACCAGCCACTGCCCAACCACAGTTCTGACGTCGCCGCTCTGGTTCAACACGGGAGGCGCCGCCACCCTTATCACAGAGCCGCGGTCTGCCCAGGTGGCGTTCGGTGGCTCCACCACCTGAGCCGGCGGCTTCACCCACACCCTGTACTGAGTGACGTATATGGGCGTAAGCGTCGTTGGGCCCTCGACAGTGACGGCAAGGGTCCGCTCCCTCGACTCGGCCTCCCTCCACCTGACGAAGGCCAGCCTCGTCCCGTTTCTAAACTCCACGTCGGGGGCGTAAAACACCGCCTTAGTCCCGGCCTCGGCCCACAGCGTGTCGGAGCCGTTGACCGTGGCGGGGTAGTAGGTGCGCACCCTGTACTGCTCGACGTAGACCCCCCTCACCACCACCGGGTAGATGGACACCTCGGGGGCTACGCCGGAGGCCACGGGGTTCCCAAAGGCGTCGAAGACCAGCACGGTCTTCAGCCAGTAGCGCCTCTGCTCGTCTATAGGCACGGCCTGGGGCAGCTCAACCCTGTATATGGCCTTGACCGTCGTCGGCCCCTCCACGTTGACGGAGAGGGTGGGGGTCGGCAGATCTATCCTCCTGCCATCTACCTCCCAGCCAACTAGGACGAGGCGGCCGGAGGAAACCGGCGAGTTATAGACCGGCACGTTTACGCTGGGCTCTGCGAAGAAGGTGGCTGGCCCCGCGGCCCAGGCGGGGCCCCTCGTTATGTTCGGAGGGGAGAGGTGCACCCTATACTCCTTGACGTAGCCTATCTCGATGGGGCTCTCCAGATCCCCCCTCACCGCCAGCGTCACGTTGCCGAAGGGGCGGCACCTGAAGTCGCCTAGGTACTTGTACTGGGGCGCCACCGTCACGTCGCCCACAGGAAGGAGCACCACGCCGGAGCCGGACACCAGGTACCTATACACCGAGCCGCCCACCGCCACCTGCACCTCGGCGGGGAGGCACTCGGGAGGCGCCGAGACGCGCACCGCGGCGAAGGCGATCCTAAAGCCGGAGACCGTGTTCCACCGCTCCACCGCCAGGGCCCTCCCGTCGGCGGATACGGCGACGGAGGTGACGGGGGCCGAGCCGAGGAACCTCGCCGCCTCCCTCCCGTTCCAGTACACCAAGACGTCGCCGCCTAGGGTGCCCACAACGACGATAGACCCGTTGTTGGAGGCCGCCACCGCAGTGGGCAGAGAGGGGGCCTTCGCCCTCCACAGCTCGCGCCCCCCGCTAAACGCCACCACGTAGCCCTGGGTAGCCGCGACGAAGAGAGAGCCGTCTTGGCTCAGCGCCGCCGGCACCTTCGGCGTATCTATCCCGTAGTCCACGTAGGAGGAGGGGGTCAGCCTAACGCCGTAGGGGTAGTACTCGACAGTGGGGACCGCCCCCTTGGAGAAGCAGAGCGCCACGGGGCTCCCGTCCGGCCTCATTGCGAGGTAGTACACAGAACCGGAGCACGACCCGACGAGGCTCCCCCCGGCGTAGATCTTGCCCCCGGCGGTGCCGACGTACAAGACGTCCCGGCCGTAGGCAAGCGCGGTCACCGGCTCGCCGTATGTATACACGGCGTACACCTTCCCATCCCTAAGCACGTAGACCTCCCCCGAAATCGTCCCCACGGCCACATCCCGGCAGTTTGTGGCCACGGCGGTGGCGTTCACCCTAGGCCCAAGCGAGACGGCCCACAGGGGGTAGCCATAGGGCGTGTGAAGCGAGGCAACCGACGTCTTGTAGACGCTCGCCAAAACAAGCGGCGGCAGGGGGATGGTGAAGTTAAGCACCACGTTGACAGTGCTTGGGAAGGAGATGCCGTACTGGCTCAAAGTGCTGACGAGGTCAGGAGAAAGCTGGACAGTAGCCGGAATAGAAACCCTAAGCTCCATAGGCTGTTGCCTCACCACGTAGAGATACGGCCTGTTGACCACCGCCACACACCTCCCCACCTGGTCCGTCGCCGCCAGGGGGGAAACCGCGTCGATCTGCCACAGAGTTCTCCCGTCTATGCCGACGCCGGCCACCTTGTCGGGCGCGGCCCACCAGTAGACGTCGAGACCCTCCGAGGGGACCACGTAGGCGAAGGCAAGAGCCGCCAGCAGAAGAGGAACAAGCCACCTCATAGGCCCACGATAGGCCTTAAATATATGTATTACGGTGAAGCCCCCTATCCACAACTCACCGAGCTTATGTCCGGCACGACGATGGGATTAACCACGTACCCCCTCCCACCGCCCGTCACGAGGATAAGAGCAGGCGACGTCCCCGGCGTAAACGACTCGCCGAGAGACCCCCTCACGGCAACAGTCCTCCCAACCGGCACGGCGAGAGAGACCTCCACAGACTTCCCAGACTTCGTAGAAACCAGCCACCTCCCATAGAAGTCGTGAGGACCCGCGTTGTAGACACACAGAAGGAAGCCACCCCCCGCATCTACGTAAGCCGCGATGGGATACACCCGCGAAAACTCCTCCTTAGCCACCAGAAAGTTAGAGAGAAGCCAAAACCCAAGAACAAAAGCGATAACAAGGACAACCACTAAAACAACCAAAAAACCAAGAGAATCCATGGGAAAAAGGGGGAACTTACGGCTTTACGATCGCGTTGAACGGGAAGCTCTGGCCGCCAGACAGAATCACGCGGCCAGGCAACATGGTGCCAGGCGTCGCCGTGATCGTTATCTTAAATCCGCATTTAACCTGCTGGCCTACCTTTATCACGATGTTACCAGAGCTATCAGGTGTAGTGCCTGTACACTGCGGGCTGGATCCTGTTGTACCGCCTACTTCCACCGCCGATATCTGGACGTCGATGGGACCTGGGTTTACAAGTGTAAGATTAAGTGTGCCCTTGCTTGCATATATCTCTGCTGACACTACGTTTAGTCTTGGCTGTCCTGTGGTGGAGGCTACGAATGTGGTGTATAGGTACCAGCCTACTGCTACCGCTATTATCAGCACTATCGCTACTATTATCGCTATCTCCAGGGATGTCATTCCTCTTAGTTTCGTTGGCATAGGCGTGTGTACGCCCGTCTTTAAATATTTTGCTGTGTGGGTTGTATGCTGTAATGTCAGGGGCACGGCCGTGGGGCTACTTTTGCCTCTGCTCTGTGGCCTCCTCCCCCTATCTCTTCCACGTGTATGCAGAGGCCCTCTAGGAAGCCCGCGATGTACCTCAGGACCGCGGGGTCTACGTCTTCTGGCATGTTTTCCATCTCGAGTCTGTCGCCTTGGACCCTGATTTTTCCCAGCCCCGCCAGGGGCGCCATCTGTGGGAGCTCTCTGAGGGCTTCCTCTCCGGTTTTCCAGCCTAGGGCGTTTCTAACGGCGGCGCCTACGGCCGCCCCCATCCTCTCCATGACGATGACGGCGGCTTCTCCGAAGTACTTCTCCATCTCCTTGACGGCGGCGTCTATGGCCGAGGCTGGGAGCGCCACAAGCCTCTGCCCTCTGTATTCCAGGACGCCCTCCTCCGGCTTGAGCTTGAGGTCGCCTCTGAGGAGCTTGCCCAGGGCGCCGAGGAGGTCCATCATAGCTCCGCCAGCCTCTTCGCGAGGCGTTCCAGCTCTAGGAAGATTAGGCCTATGTTGGCGTCTGCGTTGGCCACGGCGATTATGTAGAGCTCCCTAGCCGGCCACATCACTATCACCCGGCTGTCGTAGTAGGCCACCACCTGCCTCACCCCGCCGATTTTGAGCTCGTCGCCGACTTTCCTCAGGGTGCCCAGCGCCAGGGCCGCAAGCGCCGAGATGGCCTTGGGGTCCATGCCGGGGGCGGCCGAGGCGACTGGGAGGCCGTCGCGTCTAGCCATGACGGCGCCCAGCACATCTCCCCCTGTTCTGGAAAGAAATAGGGAGAGCTCCTCCCTATATTTCGACTCCATGGCCGTCTGTCCGCTCCCCCTTATCTACGTTGCGGTTGCGCCTCCTTGACTTAATTCATCTCCAGTTTTTCTGCAAGCGTCACCGCGGCGCCTAGCTCGCCGGTGGGTAGCTCCGCCAGCTTCTCGCCGCCGGGGCCCACCACCACGGCTCTGCCTCTTCCGACGAAGACTCCGTAGGCCTGCCTAGGCGCCTCCTCTTCCTCGGCCTTGAGGAGCGGCGCGGGCCAGGCCCTTCTTACGAAGTGGTGCTCGTCGATGTATATCTTCGCGGCGTGGTCCCCGTGGAGGACTACAAACTCCCTCAGCCCGTCCACCGGGGGCGCCTCTATGTAGATCTGGCGGCCGCAGACGGGGCACTTCATTTTAATTTTCACGTACTTCTCCACGTGTCTCTATATATCGTTGATGGGAGGGTCGTGAAGGCTGAGGGCGTTGAGGAGAGGCACGCGGAGCTCATCGCCGCTATGTTGAAGGCGGCGGAGAGGCATCTGGAGGCCGTGGAGGAGTTCTACATCCGCATCGAGGGGGTGGAGTACGTGGGGAGGGCTAGGGGCGGCGCCGCCGTGGCGGTGAAGGTGGGCGGGGAGCCCAGGGGGGTGGCTCTGTTGAGGGCTGGGGAGCTCCTGGAGGCCTACTTGAGCTCCGCCTCGAACTCCTCCACGATCCGGAAGGCGACGTAGTCTAGGTACTGGGGGTCCACCTCGGCCTTGGCCAACACGGCGGCGACTACGCTACCCCCCGCCCTAACCGCCGCCCTGTATCTATCCATGACTAGGTCTATGCCCAGGAGGTCCCCCTGGAGGGCGGAGGCCAGCTCCCTCGCCTTGTTTAACACAGCCGACAGCCTAGTCCAGACCTCCCTGTCTAAGCCCACGTACTTCACGACGAAGCCGCTTTTGTGCAAAACAGCGGCGGCCAAGATCTCCTCCCCAACCACGTCCTCGATCACATGCGGGAGGATATCCAGACGTAAAAAAGTTTATGTATCCACCCGGCGTAGGTATGTAGCACAACGGCGCAGTATTCAAAATCGTCCTCTTCTTAGCAGAGGCTCTGCGTATCTGGCGTAGGCCGAGGGCTATGTACTCGTGTGCGCATAAACGGCGGTGGGGGGCGGTGACCCAGGCCCCGGCTGGAGGAGGGCCGCCCGGTCCGGTGGCCCCGCGCTGGATGCCGGTGGGGGCGCGGGCGAGGGGGTGCCGCTAGGGTCGGCGATGGGCAGAGCGCCTGGGGATGGGCGGTCTGCTGTATCACCTGTTTTGGTTTTTATTGTTGGGGTGTCTTGTGTCTGTGTCTGCTGAGGTTGAGCTTGATCTTGTGAGGGATAGGATTAGGGAGTTTGTTACGTCTAGTGAGAAGGTGTCGGATGAGGTTATCAACATGATTATTCAGCGGAAGAGGTCTCTTGAGGTGGATTTCCACGACATTCTTCTGTTTGACAAGTCTCTTGCGGATCTCTTCGTCGAGAGGCCTCGGCTTGTGTTGCCTGAGGCTGATAAGGTGGTGCAGGAGGTTGTGGAGGAGAAGGATCCGGAGACGGCGAGGGCGCTGAGGCGGTTCCACTTCAGGGTTAGGGGCTCGCCGCTGGCTGTGCCGCTTAGGAAGCTTAGGTCTGAGTACATCGGCCGCCTGATCCGCATCGAGGGGATCGTGACTAGGCAGACTCCGCCTAAGCACTTCCTCCACAGAGCGCTCTACCGGTGTACGCAGTGCGGCTACGAGATAGAGCTTCTTCAGGAGCTGGAGAGGCATGTGGAGCCCCCCGCCAAGTGCCCCCGCTGCGGGGCCTCGAAGAGCTTTACCCTCGTGACGGAGCTGAGCCAGTACATAGACTGGCAGAAGGCCATCGTGCAGGAGAGGCCGGAGGACCTCCCGCCGGGCCAGATGCCGAGGAGCGTGGAGGTTGTTCTCCTGGACGACCTCGTCGACACTGTGAAGCCGGGGGACATCGTGTCTCTCACCGGCGTCGTCGACTTGGCCCTCAGCGAGCTTAGGAAGGGGAGGCCGCCCATAGTGACGTCCTACGTCCAGGGGGTGCACGTGGAGACCTCCAACAAGGAGCTGGTGGAGGAGATCACGAAGGAGGACGAGCAACGGATTCTGGAGATCTCCCGCCGGGCCGACGTGAGGGAGCTCATCGTCCGCTCCATCGCCCCCTCGATATACGGCTACGAGGAGATAAAGGAGGCCATCGCCTGCCTCCTCTTCGGCGGCAACGAGATCGTTTACCCAGATGGGGTTAGGGTGAGGGGGGACGTCAACATACTGCTCATCGGCGACCCCGGCACCGCCAAGTCGCAGCTGCTCAAGTTCGTGGCTAAGATCGCGCCGAGGGCTGTCTACACGACGGGCAAGGGGTCGTCGGCGGCTGGCCTCACGGCGGCTGTCGTAAGGGATAAGCTGACGGGCGAGTTCTACCTAGAGGCGGGGGCCCTCGTGTTGGCCGACAGGGGGGTGGCCGTCATAGACGAGATCGACAAGATGGACGCCAAGGACAGGGTGGCGCTCCACGAGGCTATGGAGCAGAACACCGTCTCCATCAGCAAAGCCGGCATCGTGGCCACCCTAAACGCGCGGGCTGCCGTGTTGGCCGCGGCGAACCCGGCCTTCGGCCGGTATCTCCCCAACAGGACCGTGGCGGAGAACATCGACCTCCCCGTGTCTCTGCTGAGCCGCTTCGACTTGATCTTCGTGATTAGGGATGAGCCCAGGGAGGACTTCGACGCCTCTGTCGCAGGGCACATCCTCGACCTCCACTCGGGCAGAACGCCGGAGTCCTTCCGCGACATCTTGAGGCCGGACTTCCTGCGCAAGTATATAATGTACGCGAGGAGGTATGTAAGACCCGTCATCAGCGAGGAGGCCAAGGAGAGGATCAAGAGGTTCTACCTCGAGATGCGCCGCAGGTACCAGGGCCCCGGGACGGCGATCGCCATCACCGCCCGCCAGCTGGAGGCCCTCATACGTCTCACCATCGCGGAGGCCAAGATGAGGCTCTCCCCCATCGCCACCGGCGAAGACGCGGAGAGGGCCATCAAGCTGTATCTGGCCTTCCTCAAGTCGGTCGGCATCGACGTAGAATCTGGCAACATAGACATAGACGCCATAATCACGGGCGTCCCCGCGTCGAGGAGGGAGGCCTACATAAAAGTCGTCGAGCTTCTGAAGAAGCTGGAGGAGGCCGAGAGGGGGCCGGTGAAGGTGGACCTCCTCAAGGCCGAGGCGGAGAAGCTGGGGATCCCCGCCTCCGAGGTGCAGAGGGTGGTGGATCTCCTCATCCGCAACGGCGAGGCCTACACGCCGAGGCCAGGCTACATAAAACGCGTCGTATAGTTTTTTCGGCCCCCCACGCCAAGGGACCCAGCCCGGCTTCCGCCGGCGTCCGGCCGCGGACGGGGCCGCCCCCGGCGTGCATGTCGAAAATCATGGCGGGGGTTTTCTCACAGCCGAAGAGGAAAAATACCCCCGCCCCGGCGCCCCATGTGGAGGTTTCTGAGCTTCCCCTAGATGGGCGTTTGATCTCCGTGCTGAGGGGGAGGGGGGTCCGGGAGCTCTTCCCCCCTCAGGTGGAGGCTGTCAAGGCGGGTCTCTTCGACGGGAGGAGCGTGCTCCTCTGCACCGCCACGGCCTCGGGCAAATCCCTCCTGGCCGAGGTGGCGTCTGTGAAGGCGGCGTTGGAGGGGGGGATGGCGCTGTATGCCGTCCCGCTGAAGGCGCTTGCCTACGAGAAGCTGGTGCACTTCTCCCACTACGGCGGTCTGGCTAAGGTGGGCGTCTCCACGGGGGACTTCGACTCCGAGGACAGGAGGTTGCACGAGTACGACGTGTTGGTTGTGACATACGAGAAGCTGGACAGCCTCCTGAGGCATAGGCCGGGGTGGCTGAGCTCTGTAAAAACGGTGGTGGTGGACGAGATCCACTACCTCGGCGACCCGAGGAGGGGGCCGGTGCTTGAGTCTATCATCGCCAAGCTTAAACACCTGGGCCTCAGGGCGCAGTTCATCGGCTTAAGCGCCACCGTGGGGAACGCCGCCGAGGTGGCGGAGTGGCTGGGGGCTAGGCTTGTGGCGTCCAGCTGGAGGCCCGTCCCGCTGAGGGAGGGGGTCTACCACGGGGGGAGGATATACTACCCAGACGGCACATATAGGCGGGTTGAGGCGGCGGGCGACGCCGAGGTTGCCCTGGCGGTGGACGCCGTGGCGGGCGGGGGACAGGCGCTTGTGTTCGCCAGTAGCAGATCCTCCACGGTGAGGATCGCCAAGGCGGTGGCTAAGGCCATCGCGGCCCACCCCGCCAGGCTGATCGACGTGGCCGAGGCGTCGAGGCTGGCCGGGGAGGTCGCCAGGGCCTCCTCCAGCAAGATCATAGGGAGGGAGCTCGCGGAGCTTGTGGCGCGGGGCGTGGCTTTCCACAACGCCGGCTTGGAGCTGGAGGTGAGGAGGCTGGTGGAGGAGGGCTTCAGGAGGGGGGTCGTCAAGGTGGTGGTGTCCACGACGACGCTGGCCGCGGGGGTGAACCTGCCGGCTAGGAGGGTCGTGGTGGCGGACTTCGAGCGTTTTGACCCCGTGGTGGGGAGGGAGGAGATCCCGGTTCTCGAGTATAAGCAGATGGCCGGCCGCGCCGGCAGGCCGGGCCTCGACGCCGTGGGGGAGGCCGTCTTGGTGGCGAGGAGTAAAAACGAGGTGGGCTACCTCATGGAGAGGTACGTCAGGGGGCAGGTGGAGGAGGTGAGGTCCCACATCTTGGCCGGCCCCAACCTCAGGGCGCACGTCTTGGGGGCGGTGGGGGGCGGCTACGCCCGGTCTATAGACGAGCTGGTGGACTTCTTCTCCAACACCCTGGGGTACCACCAGGCGAGGACCGCCGTCAAGTCGGCTCTACTTCGGTCCAGGGTGGGGGCGGCCGTGGAGGAGCTGGAGGAGTGGGGGTTCCTGGAGCGAGACGGCGAGCGCGTATACGCGACGGAGCTGGGGAGGCAGGTGGCGAGGCTGTATCTAGACCCCGAGACGGCCGCCAGATACATCGAGCTTATAAAGAGCTTGAGGGGGGGCAACACGTCGGCGTATCTCTACGTCGTGCTCACGGCGCGCGACTTCCCCAGGGTGAGGAGGGGGAGGGCGGATAGGCGCGTGGCCGAGGAGGTCCTCTCCGTGCTCGACGTGGAGGAGGACGAGGAGTTTGAGGAGGTGGTTAAGACCGCCTCGGTGCTGACGGCGTGGATCGAGGAGGAGGACGAAGACGCCATATTCAACAGGTTCGAGGTGGCGCCGGGGGATCTGCGGGTGTACATAGACCTATTCGAGTGGCTTGGGAACGCGGCGGCTAAGCTAGCCGGTATGCTGGGCTTGGAGGAGCACAGGAGGGGGCTGGAGGTGGTGACGGCGAGGGTGATCTACGGCGTTAGGGAGGAGTTGCTGGAGCTCGTGACTGCGCTGAGGGGCGTGGGGAGAGTTAGAGCTAGGGCTCTCTACAACTTCGGCTACAGGACGGTTAAGGACTTGGCCAAGGCCTCCGTCAGGGAGATAGCCTCTCTGCCCGGCTTCGGCGAGAGGCTGGCCGAGTCCATCATCGAGCAGGCCCGGCAGCTGGCTGGGCTATCGTGATTATGTTGTAGCGGCCCGCCAGCTTCAACACGGTGGTGTACAGCCTCATCTCCTCAAGCGCCTCCTCTACCCCCGCCCCGGCCTCCACCTCCACGAGGAAGAAGTAGTCCCAGGGGGAGAGCTTGGTGGGCCTCGAGTATATGAGGGTCATGTTTATGCCGCGTCTCGCTATGGGGCCGAGCGCCTTGTAGAGGGCGCCCGCCACGTTTGGGACGGCGAAAATCAGCGCCGCTCTGGACCCGCCGGGGCCTCCCTCTCTGGAGAGCACCGCGAACCTTGTGTAGCTCTCCCCGTCTTCGACTCCACACGTCTTCTCGTACCCCTCAAGCGCCTTAGGCGAGGCGATCACCGCGCAGTCTTGGCACCGCTCCAGCTCTCTGACGGCCTCGGAGGTGGAGGCCGTGTAGACCACCTCGGCGCCTAGCGCCGAGATGATCTTCCTAGCCTGTGCGGCGGCGTGGGGGTGGGTGTAGACGACGCGGGGGGTGCCCCTCTTGGCGAGGCAGAGGGTTATCCTCATCTCCCCCATAGCCAGTATCTTGACGTCGTGTGTGGCCAGGGCGTCCACCGTCTCTCCGACCGGCCCCTCTAGGCTGTTTATAAAGGGCACCACGCCGTAGTCCACCGCGCCTTTCTCAACGGCCTTAAACACCTCCGTTATCGTCTTATACGCCACATGCGTCCCGTGTGGATACAGCGACGCCGCAGCTTCCCAGGTGAAGGACCGCTCGGGGCCGAGGTAGGCCACAGCGGGGGAGTGCGCCCTTGAGACGGCCGAGGCTATAAGGGGGGCGAGGGGGCCGTCGATCAGCGGCGGTACGTTGTACTTCGCCCTCTCTCTCAGGAGGGCGTAGAGCTCCTCCTCCAGTCTGTAAACCCCTGCATTAATAAACACGAAGCATCTGGTATAAATGTGTTGCTCGTCCACGCAGACGACGGCCGCTGGGTAGCAAGGGTTTTGAGGGAGCTGGGCGCCGAGGCGGTGGAGGGCGTGGCGACGTGGGACGAGGTGCGCTTGATCCACAGCGAGATGTTTGTGAAGGCCGTGGCGAAACACGAGGCGGAGGTCCTGGCGGCAGCCGCGGTGGCTAATGCGGCTTTGGCCAAGGGACGCGCCGTCTTCTACGTGGGGGGCACCGCCATGGCTGGCCTCCACGCGCCCAGGAGCAACCAGCTCTTCAACGCGGCGGTCTACATAGCGAAGAGGTCCGGCGCGGCGGTGATCTCCATAGACAGACACTTCCCAACGGGGACGTGGGAGCTCCACCTGGAACACGGCTTCCCCCTCTACCTGGTGTACGGAGGGGCCGAGGGCCCAACTAGGAGGCAGCTCGCAGGGCGGAGGGAGGCAACGGCCTTCCCGCTGCCGCCGGGGGTCGGAGACGGCGGCTTCTGGAAGATCGCCCGCCACGTGCTGGAGCAGTGGGACGGCCCCGTGGTAATACAGCTGGGCTTCGACATACATAGGGAGGACCCCACCGGCTACCTCTTCGCCTCGGAGACGTTCTACCACAAGCTCGGGAGGGCCCTGGCGGGGAGGGAGTTCTACATATCGATCGAGTGCCCCTCGACGCCACGGGTGCTGAGGGCGGCCCTGGAGGCGCTTTTGTCCGGCATAACAGGCGGTCCGCCCCCACGGGCTGACGCCGGCTGGGAAAGCCCGGAGGCGGCTAGGGAGGTGGACAGGATGCTTAAATCGGCTAGGCGCCCCGCCCGCCGGTAGGACAGCCGGTTGGTCCACCACGGCGGTGCCGACGTCAGATCGTCTCTTCCCTCGTCATGTGGTCACACCATCGATCCCTTCATCATTCAGCAATAGTCTTTTATAGAGTGTATAAATTTTGGCGTGGAGGACTCAACTAAGAAGGTGGAGGGGCTCGTTAGGGCGCTTGCCGTGGAGGTGCTCAACAAGTTTGAAAAGAAGAAGAAGCTGGATATACAGGAGTTGGTGATACTGGCCACGTACCTAAACATGAGGAGGCTTGACGAGATGAGGGAGTCGATCGACGGCGTTATGCGGGCTTTCCAGAGGCTCGACGCGTTGATAGACGTGGTGAAGGAGCTGAGGGCCGCCCTCGAGAGGATGGAGTCGGGGAGGTCCGACGAGGCGGCTCGTCTCCTAAGGGAGGTCAACGCCAAGCTGGACCAAGTTCTCGAGAAGCTGGGCGCCTTTTCGATAGAGGAGGTGTAGGCGGAGCGCCATCACACGTCAGGCCGGGTTCAACTCAACATCTTTCAGCCCATCCGCCGAACTACTCAACAACAGGTTTTAAATCCTTAGCCCCTCCCTGACGTGGCCGAGGTGTACGCAAAATGCACCTCCTACAGGGATCTCGTGGCGGGGTCCCCCGCCGAGAGGGAGTTTCTACAGTGGCTGATGGCCTTCCTCGACTCGCCGAGCCTCTGGTTCCACCTATCGCCTGTGGAGGTCCTACACTGGGAGGACCTCGGCACGAGGCTCGTGGTGGGGGGCGAGGAGGAGGTGGGCCTGGCGATGCCCTACTCCCGCCCAACCTCGGTGGAGGGGAGGCTGGCGCCTTTAGACGGCGACGTGGAGGGGAACATAGCCGTTGCCGACCTCCCGGCGGATTTAGACGACGCAAAGTACATAGTTCTAGAGGCCGCGCGCCGGGGGGCCTCGGCCGTCGTCTTCACGGGGGAGCGGCCGCGTCGGATAGTGGTCACCGGCGAGCCCGGGTTCAAGAGCGACGCCGCCCCGCCGCCTATACCGGCGGCGAGCTTCGGAGACCTCAAACGGCACTTGGGCAGGCGGGCGAGGCTGGAGGTGGCGACCAGGTCTAGGGTTACGTACAGCTACAGCTTGATCGCCTTTAACAGCTTCGAGAACACCCCCATGATATCGGCCCACTGGGACCACTGGCTTGTAGGCGCTACGGACAACTGCGCGGGGGTTGAGGCAGCTGTTTTAGCGTTCGTCGAGCTAGCCGCGGGGGAGTTCCCCATCGCCCTCGGGCTTTTCACGGCGGAGGAGGGGGTGGCGCCGCATGTGCCGTCCTTCTACTGGGCCTGGGGGTCTTTCAACTACCTGAGGCGCTGGAGGCCTACCCTGTTGGTGAACGTGGACGTGGTGGGGGTTGGGACCCCCCGCATCTACGCCATGCCCTACCTCCACGAGGAGCTTAAGTCGCTTGGCCCCGTGGAGTGGCCCGTGGCGTATTTCGACAGCGTACACTACGAGAGGTGGGGGCTCCCCGCCTTGACCATCTCGTCGCTGAGAGACGCCTGGGATAGATACCACAGCCCCGCCGACAGCCACGTCGATGTTGAAAACGTCCTCTACGTGGCCGAGTTGGCGAAGCGTGCCGTGAAGGTGAAGCCCAGGGCTCCCCAGGTGGGGCTTGAGGAATACGGCTTGGCGAACCCCGAGGCGGATCCCTACGCCGCGTGGTCCGCCGTGTATAACTACCTCGTCCTCTTCAGAGACCTCAGACATTCGGAGATCGTCTACGCCAACGTGCCCAGGTTCTTGAGGGGCGAGGCGGGGAGCTACAGCAGGATAGATCTGCTGGGGGGCCCCACTCTCTGTGTTGGGGACTGCGCCGGCGCCTTCGAGACCTACCGGGCGCTACTTGGCCTCTAGCTTCTCCAGCGCCCTTCTGATGTAGGTGGAGGAGAGGACGTGGCCGAAGCCGTCTCTCACCGTGGAGATCACGACGATCTCCATGGGCCTTAGCCCCCTTCTGGCTCTCTCCTCGTTGATCTCCAGTGCGCGCGGCGCCGTCTCTATGCTCGCCACTATGGCGTCTAGGGAGGGCAGCTCGACGGCGGGTCCGTAGGGGTTGTCGATCTCTGTATAAACCACCTCTCTGTCCGGCGCGATGAGGCTCATCAAGTTTTTCACGTTTCCAAGCCTGACCGAGAGCGGCCTCACCTTGTACTGCTTGTAGGTGGAGGCGAAGGAGTCGCTTGTCAGCCCGATGAGTATCCTCTCGCCGATTAACGTAGCTGTGGCCAAGAGCTTGACGTGGCCCGAGTGGAGCGTGTCGAAGGTCCCCCCCAAAACGACGGTGCGGAACTTAAGCCTCACCCGACTCTACAACGCTCTTATTTAAATCCCTAACTAGAGGCGTGGACCCCCTCAAGAGGTTGCTCATGGAGAACCCCAGGCATCTGGAGATGCGCTACAGAGAGCGGGAGGCCGTATGCGAGCCGGCTTCGCCGCCGGTGGCCGTGAGGCTAGACGGCGTGGGCTTCGGCAAAAGGCTTAGGGATTTCCCAGCGCCTAGGAGCCGGCTTGTGCACACGGCCATCGCCGAGGTGGCGAGGGACTTGGCAGCCCAGCATGGGGCCGAGTTCGTGCACGTGGTAAGCGACGAGATAAACCTGCTGTTTCTCACCTCGGTGCCGTACGGCGGCAGGACCTTCAAGCTGGCGAGCGTTCTAGCCGCCCAGGCCGCAGCCGGGGTGACGGCCAAGCTTGGGCGTCCCCTCTACTTCGACGGGAGGGTGGTCAAACTCGCCGATAGGTGCGACGCGGCGAGGTACGTCCTCTTCCGCGCCAGGGTGGGCCTCAACAACTACGTGGTGAAGGCGGCTAGGCTCGCCGGGGTTGTGGGGGCAGAGACGCCGCGTATAGAGGAGCTTCTGGCCGCGGTGAAGATAGAGGACTTCGAGCTGGCGTGGGGGAGCTTCATGTATAAAGAGGGGGGCTACGCGAGGTCGGGGGACCTCTGCAACGCCGTGTCTCAGCTCTGCGAGATGTGCTAGCGGTACTTCTCCTCTAGGTATTTCACGAGGTAGCCGGCGTTGTACGCCTCGCCGAAGCTCCTCCTGAGCAGCTCCTTCGGCGGGTAGACGCTACCCCACCTGTGTATCTTCTCCCGGAGGTACTCCTTAACCGCGGCGAAGTTGCCCTCTGAGACGAGGCCGCGTACGTTGCCGTGTTTGTAGTAGATCATAGCCGCCACGACGTTCCCCAGGGTGTAGGTGGGGAAGTACCCTATCGAGCCGTGGGACCAGTGGACGTCCTGCAGAACCCCCTCCGCGTCGTTACGCGGCTTTACCCCAAGCAACCGCTCCATCTCGCTGTTCCAAAGCTCGGGGAGCTGGCTCACCTTCACCTCGCCCGTTATCATGAGGCGCTCCAGCCTATACCGCAGGAGTATGTGTAGGTTGTAGGTCACCTCGTCGGCCTCTGTACGTATCAGGCTCGGCCTAACCAGGTTGAAGTAGTAGAACAGATCCTCGTCGCCGTACTTCGAGAGGAGGGGGAGACGCCTCCTCAATATCGGGGAGATCCTCTGTATAAACTCCCGGCTCCTCCCCACCACGTTCTCCACGAACCTCGACTGGCTCTCGTGCACTCCGAGGGATACGCCGGTTCCGACGGGCGTCATGGCCAGCTCCTCCGCCACGTTTAGCTCATACAGAGCATGGCCGTATTCGTGGAGCGCCGAGAAGAGCGGCTCTCTGAAGTCGACCCCCCTGTATCTAACCGTGATCCTCACGTCGTACGGCGTCGCGATGCCGATGGTGAAGGGGTGCGGCGACACGTCCACCCTGAACCTCCCCCTGGGGTAGCCGAGGAGGTCAAGCACCTCCGCAATGGCGGCCTCGAGGGCAGGCCTGTCGTAGGGAGCCTCCTCAAGCGGGTGGCTTCTGGGCCACCCCCTCGCCTCCAGCTTGTTGAGGAGCGACCTTATGCCGGGCTCCAGGGTGGAGAATATCGACTCCACGTCTCTCGACGTAAGCCCCTCCTCGTATAGGTCGAGGAGCGCGTCGTAGGGATGCTCCTCGTAGCCGAGCTTCTCGGCGACCACCCTGGAGAGCTCAACTATCTTCTCCAGATAAGGCGCGAAGAGGTCGAACCTGGCCTTCTCCTTGGCCCCCCTCCACGCCACAAAAGCCTCGGAGGTGACCTTAGCGAGCTCCTTCACCACCTCGGGGGGCACCCTGGTGTAGAACCTCAGATCTCTCTTGAGCACCCGGACGATGCCCCTCTCCACGTCTGTGAGATCCCTCTCCTCCTCGGCCTTATCCAAGAGCTTGACGAACTTCTCATCAAGCATAAACCTCTGAATAAGCTGCGCGATCTCGGCCCTGGCGGCGGCCCGCCCCTTGACCCCCTCCTCCGGCATGTACGTCTCCGAGTCCCAGCCCATCAGCGCTTGGGCGTGCCCCAACGCCCATATAACCCTGTAGTGGTCCAGGATCTCCTTGACGGTTTGAGACCTAATCATGGGGGGTGATACTTCCCCGCTATATATATATATACAGATGACCCCCTCCCCGCCCTAGAGGGCAAGGCTTGCTATTTATGCTGTCAGTCGGTGGGGGTGAGCTCGATGTATCTCCTAGAGGGCATGTTGTTCAAGGCCAGGAGGAGCTCCCTCACCGTGGCGTCCGGCCTCTCGGCGAGGATCTTCCTGGCCAACTCGGCCTTCTCCGGGCAGTAGACGGATACTATCTCCTCCACCTCGTCCTCTGGTATAACGTCCGGCAGCTGCACGGTTATGTGTAGGAAGAAGTTCCCAAGCGGCGGGATCCTCTCGACTATTTTCTCGTACACCTCGGGCAGCATTGTTACTAGGAAGGAGGCGTTGGGCAGATGCATGTTCCTGACCCTGTGTAGTATATACGCCACGTCGAAGAACTTCGGGTCCTCCGCCGAGGGGAGCAACTCGTCTAAGACCACCACAACCCGCGGCCCCGCCAGCTCGAGGGCGGTCCTCAGCGTCCAGGCGGGGTCGCCCCTCGCCAGCGAGAGAAGACCCTCGTAGCCGAACTTCCGGTATGCCTCGGCGACTCTGTTTCTGGGGTCTCTACCGCCGTATTTAGCGAGGATCCGCCACGCCACTATAGCCGCTATGTTGGCCATGTTCCTCTCCCCCACCTCGGTCAGATCTATGTATATGCAGTTGGTCATCCTGCAGACCTCGTAGGCCACCTGCGACTTGCCCATCCCCGCCCTCCCCAGCAGGACGGCCATGGGGAAGGCAGACGTCAGCTTCACGAGGGTCTCCGCTGCTCTAATCCAGGTTCTTCCCCCCAACTGGAAGCTCTCCCCGGCGACGGGCCACCTTGGTATGTCGCAACCCACGTTCTTCTCTGCCGGTGGCTAATAAACCAAGGGCCTGTATCTCTCTAGTAGTACACGACCTCCGCCACCGACCTCCTCTCGATCCTCTTTATGAAGCCGTATTTCTTCGCCCCTATCTGGACCTTCAAGTCGCCGCCCTCCAGCAGGACGTACTGGCCCCTCTTGGCTTGGATAAGCTCCGCGAGCCTCCTCCCGAACTCCTCCTCGCCGATGCCCAGCTCCTGCACCACTGCGTTTCTCACATCTACCAGCTTCGCATATCCGCTAGCGCCGGCGAATCTGTCTATCGCCTTGTTGAGGACCTCCTCGAACTTCTCGGGCGGGGCCGCGCCTGGGCGCTCGGCCTTCCTCTGTCCGTAGAGCCTCGAGACGACGAAGTAGAAGAAGTCCTCCATGTCGATCACGTAGCGGAAGCCGGGCCCCACCTTCACCACCTCCGCCTTGAGCTCGTTGAGCAACTCCTCGGGCCTAACCCCCAGCCTCTCGGCGAATTTGTCGAAGTCGGACTTGCGTAGGCTGAACCTCAGCTCTTCCACAGATGGGCGGCGGCAGGGTTATATAAGGGCAGGGTTTAGCATACGTGGACTACATAGAGGTGGTCGACAGATATGTACAGCTGAGGGTTGAGGAGTTTATAGCGCCGGTGGTGTGGCGAAGCGGCGGAAACCTCTTCGAGCTGGTTGTGGCGGTTGTGCTGAGCCAAAACACCTCCGATAAAAACGCCTTCAAGGCCTTCAACAGCTTGAAGAGGGCGCTGGGCTCCATAACGCCGGAGGCTGTGGCGAAGCTCGCGGAGGAGGAGCTGGCGGCGTTGATCAAGCCGGCGGGTATGTACAGAATCAGGGCAAGGGCCCTAAAGGCTCTGGCGGAGGCCTTTCTAAAACACGGCATAACCCCCCAGAGGCTGTTGGAGATGGGCGCCGAGAGGGCCAGGGCGTTCCTCATGTCTCTGCCCGGCGTCGGCAAGAAGACGGCAGACGTGGTGTTGGTCAACATAGGCCTGCCCGCCTTCCCCGTGGATACCCACATAACCCGCATAGCCAGGCGGTGGGGAATCGGGAGGAGCTACGACGAGATCAGCCGGTGGTTTATGGATAGACTGCCCCCGGCCAGATACCTAGAATTCCACCTAAAGCTTATCCAGTTTGGCCGGGACGTGTGTAGAGCGCGGAGCCCCAGATGCGGCGTCTGCCCAATCGGGGAGAGGTGTCCCTCCTTTAAATCAGCCGGCAGGTCACCGGTCATCTAGTCGCCGCCTGCATTGGCTCGTCACTTATATACCTCGACACATGGGTATTTATGCCTAAGGCGGTTATAATGCTGTCAGACAACGACCTGGCGCGCGCCTACCACGCGCTGGTGGTGGCCCTCTCGGCGAGGTCCCTGGGCTACGAGGTGCACCTTTTCGCCACGGGCCTCGGCGCCTACCTATTCAGCAGGAGGCCTAAGACCAGGCTGCTGGGGCTGACTCCGTTGGCGTCTTTGTACATAAGGTGGAGGCTGAGGAGGCTGGGAGCCCGGAGGCTGGAGGATCTAGCTAGGGAGTGCCTATCCACCGGCGTCAAGGTCTACGTAGACGAGCCGGTGGTTAAGATGCTCGGCATAGAGCCGCTGGAGGGCGTAGAGGTGGCCGGCTCCCTCACCTTCCTAGCGCTGGCGAGGGAGGCCGACCTCATCCTAACTTTCTGACGCGTATCTCGAAAACGCCTCCTGGCCCCTCTTTGACGTCCACCACCGACATCCTCACGAGCCCCGCAGACTTTGCGAGATCTGTAGCCACGTAGCGCCATCGGCTCTCCACAACCGCCTCCTCCCCCGGGGCCAGCTCCGCGGTCATCTTCGCCAAGACCATGCCGAGCTCCGGGCAGGGGCCCTCCACCCTGTACCTCCTCATGTCAGCTCTAGGGCGCGGTCGGCGTGTTCGTCGGCGGATTTAAGCCCCCTAAGCACGTGGACAACCCTGCCGCCCACTACTATGTAGGTGACCCGCTCGGCGGTGCCCGTAGGCCTAAGGATGCCCAGCTGCGACGCGAGCCTCCCCCCCTCGTCGCTGAGGAGCTTGAACTGCACCTTGTACCTCTCCGCGAACCTCCTCAGGGTTTCCACCCCGTCTGTGGAAACCCCATACACCTCGTACCCCCTCTCTCTGAACCTCGGGTAGAGCTCGTTGAACCGCACGGTCTCCCTCGTGCATCCCTGGGTGAAGGCCTTCGGGAAGAAGTAGACAACGGCCTTGGGCGCTCTGGCAGGCGACACCCTCTCCCCCGTGTGCGCCGTGAGCTCCAGATCCGGGAACTCCATGCCACAAGACGCGTTTTGTATATAACAACTTTAGTGTATGCTCTGGCTTCTGCCTGTGGGCGTCTTGGCGATATCGAGCGCCTCTGTGCTCATTAGGCTCACCCCCGCCGACCCCATCGCCATTACCTTCTGGAGACTTGCCTTCGCAACCGCGGCTGTGCTGACGCTTGGGCTTGTCCGGGGGCTGGAGCTCCCGCGGGGGAGGGCCTTGACGTATTCCGCGCTTTCGGGCGTCTTCCTCGCGGCTCATTTCTTGAGCTGGATACCGTCCCTCTTCTTGACCACCGTGGCGGCTAGCACAACCCTCGTCAACGTCCACCCCCTCTTTATGCTCCCTCTGTCTAGGAGGCTGGGGGAGAGGGTGGGCAGGGGTACGGCGGTGGGGGCCGCCGTGGCTGTAGCCGGTAGCGTTTTGATCACCCTATCTCCGGGCGGCTTGCTGGGCAATCTGTTGGCTCTTGCCGGCGCTCTTTCCTTCGCCGGCTACTTGGCCGTAGGCCGCCTCGTCAGAGCCGCCGTTGGAACCCTAGGCTATACGGCTGTTTCCTACGGCGTAGCGGCCCTTATCTCGCTTGCGGTTGGGCTCGCCCTCGGGGTCAATCTCACGAACTACAGCGGCTACACCTTCGCCATGTTTCTCCTCATAGCCTCGGTGCCTATGATGGCGGGACACACCGTGTTCAACTACCTGCTCGGGAGATACCGCGCTGTCACAATCGCCGTTGCAACCCTCGGCGAGCCGGTCGGCGCGGCGTTGCTTGCAGCGGCCGTGCTCGGGGAGGTGCCCGCCGGGGGTCCCGCCGTGTTCGGCGTACCGGTGCAGGCCGTCGGAGTCGCCGTCACGCTCGTGGGGCTGGCGCTGGTGATTAGAGAAGAGCTAAAAATCTCGGGCTAGCCCTCTACATGCATAAAGGCGCGGCTTGGATCGTCACCGTGGGAAACGAGCTACTTATAGGGAGGGTGGTGAACACAAACGCGTCGTGGCTAGCCGGCAGGCTCACCTACCTGGGCTACGCCGTGAGGCGCATCGTGACGGTCCCAGACGTGGAGGAGGACATAGCCGAGGTCTTTAGAGAGGCCCTGGCTAGGGCAGACGTGGTCGTCTCGACGGGCGGCCTCGGGCCGACGCCAGACGACATAACCAACATAGCCTTCTGCAGAGCCCTGGGGGTCGATCCTGCGGTGAACGAGGAGGCCTTGAGGATGGTCGAGGAGAGGTACAGATCGCGGGGGTACCCCCTCACGCCGGAGAGGGTCAAGATGGCCCAGATGCCTCCCGGCGCGAGGCCGCTGCCAAACCCAGTGGGGACGGCCCCCGGGGTCCTATACGAGGCGGGTGGGAAGGTGGTGGTTCTCCTCCCAGGTGTCCCAAGGGAGATGGAGGCCATCTTCGAGGGGTACGTAGAGCCTCTTCTCAAGTCGCGGGGGCCTCCCGTGTTTTTCGCCGAGAGGGGGCTGGAGGTTAGGGGCGTGCCCGAGGCCGACGTTGCGCCTATTATTCGGGAGGTGCTACGGCTAGACCCGAGGATATATGTGAAATCTCACCCAAGGGGCCGCGAGGTGGAGGCCCCGCTCTTGTACATCCACGTCTACGCCAGCGCGTTCGACAGAGGCGAGGCGGACAGGCTTGTGGACGCCGCCGTGGGGAGGCTCGTCCAGTTGCTGAAGGCCAGGTTCGGAGGCGCCGTCTCTATATCGGAAGAGCGCCGGCTAGCTTGAGGTAGGTGTGGCCCAGGGAGGGCACCCCGCCGACGTATACAGCTCCGTTTTTCACCTCAAGCGGGGCGCGGCCGGAGCCTACGGCCTTGACCTGGGCGAGGTTCCTACCCAAGACGGACTCCACGTGGGTCTTAACCTCCCAAGGGGCCGCGGACGCCTTTATCTGCACCGGCATTAGAAAACGCAGCGGCCACAGCCTAGCGGATTTTATAAACTCGGCGTGGGCCGCCGCGGCCTCCTCCAGAGCCTCTCTGTACACCTCCTCGACCTCACGAATATATACGCCGATGTCGACAGGCGGAGAGGCCAGCCCCTGGGGCCAGCCGGAGTTGACGAGGAAGGGCCTGAGGCGCTTCTCCACCAAACCCCAATGGGTTAGGTCTATGAAGAGCCTCCTCCTCCCCGCCGTAGCCGCTACTGCGTATATCTCCACGTTTATAAGTGGAGACATGTATATATCTATGCGTCTCGTCGTCTTAGCGCTGTCGCTCCCCGCTATGTTTATAGCCATGGGCGCCGCCGCGTTGCTGGCGCCCGGCTGCGGCTTGGCGATCCCCATGGCCGCGGCCTATCTAGCGCTGACGCCGGTGGTCTACTACTCGAGGCGGTACCTAACCCTGAGGCCGAGGTACTTCCTCGTCTCGCTCGGCATGTTCGCGGCTCTGTGGGGGCTTGAGGCCTTGCTTAGCCCGATCCTGAGGGAGTACGAGGCCTTTACCAGGGAGCTACTGGAGGCCATTGCCGGCTGCCCGAGCTGGCTGCTGTACTTCTTCATCACCGCCGTCGTCCTAGCTCCCGTCGTCGAGGAGACGCTCTTTAGAGTCATCCTCTACACCGAGCTGGAGAGGAGGGCAGGCGCCCTAGTGGGCTACGTCGGGAACTCCCTGGCCTTTGCCCTGGTCCACGGCCTCCCCGCGCTGACGCCGCTGTATTTCGCGTCGGGCCTCATCCTAACCTACTCCTTCAAAAAGGGTGGGGCGTTATCGTCTATAGTTCTCCACGGGCTGAACAACCTCCTCGCTCTGCTTTCTATATTACCGTGATCTCCACGGTTTTGTTCAAGAAGGCAAGTCCAAGCGGCACCTTTGAGGCCGCCTCCCGCGGCGCGTGGTGGCGCTGTATGTAGATGGTCAAGCCGTCCCCGAAGAGCAACGTGGCGGCGTCTACGTCGAATTCCCTAAAAGCCCCAACTATCTGCCTCCCCCTGACGTCTCTCACTATGTTTCTGTAGGCGGAGCCGTAGCCCCAGAGGAGCTCCCCGTCGTCGAGGAGAACGACGTCTCCGATCTCGCCTCCCAGGAGCTGGCGGCTTTTATCGCCGTAGTGTTTGACGTAGTCGGAGAGGCTCCAGCCGTATTTCACCCACTCGAGCTTTAGGTATAGAGCCCCCCGGCCCAGCCTCGAGAGGTAGAGCCCGAGCTTCCTAAGCATCGCGGTTTTTCCACTGCCGGGGGGGCCCACGAGGTATACGTTGCCCCCCTCGGCCGCTCTAGACAAGGCCAGCTTGAAGTCGTGCCCCATATCCAGCTTCTCGAGCTCTCCCAACGTGAGCTCTTCTCCCGGCTTCATATAGGTGTGCCCCCCGTTGTAAAAAGCCTCAGTGTTTAGGATGGCGAAGTTTACGTGTGGAGCTCGTCTAGGTACACCACGCGGCCCGTCTTTATCGACTCCACCGCCGCCTCGCAGAACCTCATGGTGTAGAGGATGTCCTCTCTGTCCACAACCTCGCCCCCCCTCCCCGCCGCCGCCTTTATAAACTCCCTGTCTTGCACCAGCAGAGGCTCCGCCATCTCTATACGGGGGCGGTAGACCCCCTCCTCGCCGTAGAAATACACCTCGTCTGTGGCGAAGTCCACCACGTAGATGCCCTGGTCTCCCGTGAGCTCCAGCTTCCTAAACCTATACGGCGTTAGCCAGTTGGCCTCAAAGATCGCCGAGGCGCCGTCGTACCTCGCGAAGATCTGGGCGTGGTCCTCGTACTGACCCCTCGTGGAGCCCCCCAGGGCGTAGACCGAGGCGGCCCGCCTCCCCGTGATATATGTGAGGAGGTCCACGTCGTGTATAGCCAAGTCCTTTATCACGCCCACGTCTCCCGGCCTCACAGGCCACCTGGAGGTCCTCTTGCCATACGCCGTGAGGAACCTGCCGAGCCTGCCCAGGTTGTTCCTCACGTGTCTCACCCCCTGGTGGAACCTCAGCAGGTAGCCCGTTGTGACGAGGGTGCCGCCGGCGGCGTCAAGCAACTCGTGCGCCTCCCTTAGCGAGGCGGCGAAGGGCTTCTCCACAAGCGTGGCGATTCCCCTGGATAGGAAGACGGCCGCGTGTGCGGCGTGGAGAGACGTAGGCGTTGCGATGATCGCCGCGTCTACGTCTAGATCCTGCGCCTTCTCGACGCCCTTCACAGGCCGCGCCCCGTAGACCCTCTCGGCCCACCTAAGCCGCGCCTCGTCTATATCTACGGCGTATACCACCTCCACTAGGTCCTCCCCCTTCAGCTGCGTCACAACGCGGAGGTGGTTCTTCCCCCAACCCCCTATGCCGACCACCGCGACCTTCATCGGGTGGCCGTATAGACGCCCTTAAATCTTTAGAGAAACGCCACGTACCTAATCAGCGCCGGATGAGGCGGCTTTCTGTATACGACCACCTCCCTATAGCCCTGTTGCCTTCTGACGAATATCCTCACGAGCTCCCTCACGCCGGCCACGTGTATTTTTAAGATCTTGGCGTCCTCAAGCTCGTCCACCTCGCCGTCTACCTCCCTATTTGCCGCAAGGTCGGGCAGGAGGACCTTCTTGCTCTCCCGTATCAAATCGCCGTCTAGCCTATACGCCCAGAGCTTCTCCACCGCCACCCTCCCGTACCTCATGTCGGAGAGCATGTTCTCCAACTTCCGCGGATCTGCCTCGAGGGCTGTGGCTAGGTAGGGGATTTCGTTCCTTGAGAAGTACTTGTGGACGGGCACCTCGAAGGATATTATCTCCACATCCCCCACCCTCTCCCTAAACAGCCTGGTGGTCCTCAGATATTCGACAGGTAACGTAGCCACGTGCTATACCTGCGGTGTATATAAATCTAAGAGATCACGGGGAACGCCAAGCCCACGGCGAGGCCTACCCCAATGGCAGCCCCCGCCATGGCGGCGAACTCCAGAAACTCCCTCGGCGAGCCCCCCGCCACCGCCGCGCTCGCGGCTAACACGGCCGCGGCGATCGCCACAAAGGTGGCGTGCGGCGCGAAGGATGCCGGCACCAGCACGGAGACCGCCCCAAGGAGCGAGGCGGCGAAGTTCGAAAGCGCAGATCTAAACGTGGAGAAGAGTGCGCGTCTGTGGAGCAACGTCCACCTAGGCGCCTCCTCCCTCAGGGAGACCTTGTAAGACACCTCCCTCACCTCCCGAAGCTGGTGTGAGAACTCCGCCACGAAAACCGTAAGCGAGTTTATGGAGGCTACCACCACCGCCAACGATAGGGCGAAGTCGAGGCTCACCGCGCCCCCCCTTAGTATTAGGGAGGCGGAGAGGGTCCCCGCGCTGATGATGCCGTCTATCGCGCCGAGGACGAGGTATCTCACGTCGTCGCCCCCGCCTCCGGTATATACTCCCCAACCACCACCTCGTCTATCGAATGCACCACGCCCCCCACCCTCTCCAAGGCCTTCTCCAGCTCTCCGTAGTCGACGTTGACCCCCTCGACGACTATGGCGAGGCCGAGCACGTCGACGTCTACGTCGTCTACGGTCACGCGCACCGCCTTAACCCCCTCGACCCGGTAGAGCTCCTTAGCCACATCCACTATCGTTATCCCCTTAGTAGGTATAGCGGCGTCTATCACTATACGGCGTATTGGAGGACGTTCCCCCACGTTACCTCTAAACCCTCCCCCTTTTAAGCTTTAGCCCCCTCGCCACGACGCTTCCACAGCGGCGGGTACGTCCCCCTCTTCATCACCACTCTGTCTGTCCTAGCCACCAGCCCCTTCTCCATCTTCTTCACCTCCTCGCTGTCTACCAAAGCTCTGCCTACCCCTATGAGCTCGCCTTTGAGGGTGAAGTACGCCACGAGCTCGCCTCTTGAAAACGGCGCTTCGAACTTGGCCACACCCGGGGCCGCAAGGGGGGCACCGTTGCAGAGGGCATCCACCGCGCTGTCTCTAACCCAGATCTTGGGGAGGTGCCTCGCGATTTCTTCAATAGGTAGCAGAACCCTCCTGAGGTAGGTGTCGTCGCCGTACTTCCTCCATATATAGTAGGCGTCCGCCACGTCCTGTAGCGTGACGGTCTCCTCCTCCGTGTAGCAAGAGACGGCCACCCTCCTGAGCTCCCTCATGTTTGCCCCCACGCCCAGCACCTCCCCAATGTCGTGGATAAGCTTTCTCGCGTAGGTGCCGGCCTCGACATGCATCTTAATCACGGCGTATCTCCCGTCTAGCTCCAGAAGCTCGATGGAGTACACCTGTCTAGTCCTCAGCTGCCTCTTCACCGCGGAGCGGAGGGGAGGCCTCTGGTAGATGATCCCCTGGAACTCCCCCAACACAGCCCTGAGCTTCCCCTCGTCTACATCCCCGTGGAACTTCGCCACAGCCACGTAGACTTTATCTGAGCGAGAAAGCGCAAGAAGCACCTTCGTGCCCTCGGCCACTGCGATCGGCAGTACGCCGGATACCTTGGGGTCGAGCGTCCCCGCGTGGCCGGCCCGCTCCACGCCGAGTATCTTCTTCACCCAAGCCGCCACCTCGTGGCTACTGGGCCCCCTGGGCTTGTCCAGAAGGACAAGGGAATACTTGATGTGCTCCTCCGCAGAGCGCCGAGAGGGCGGCTTGCCCCACTCCGGGTTAGTGGCCTCCTGTATCTTTACAAAAACCTCTCTGCTTCCGCACCTCACCTAACCTCCGACGCCGTTATCCCAAACATCTGCGGCTTAACCCGCTCGCGCATGTAGTCTGCCAGCCCCGCCGCCTCGACGGCTTTCAGCACCTCCTCGTCGGACGCCCCCCTCTTGACCTCCACCTTCTTGTCGGTCGGCTCTATGTGGTTAACGTTCACTCTCCTCCGCCTAACTCCGGTAAGCTGCTTCGGCCCCGTGATAACTACGTAGTTCTCATCTACGATGTCTACAACGACAGCTTTTCTACCCGCCTCCCTGCCCAGGACCTTCACCACGACTCTACCGACGTCGATGACCTTGACCATGGGAGGGAAAAAGACGGGGGTTTTAAAAATCTTAACGCGGCGGGCCGTTATTTCTTCTTCTCCTCTTTCTTCTCCTCCTTCTTCTCTTTCTTCATGTGCTACCCCTATGCGACATATATTTAAACGTTATTTTGAAAATTTATAAATTGAACTTTAGCTATTCCAAGAGGGAAGGGGATACCAAATACATATCTTTGGGAGATGACAGACGCCGCCACCTTTACGAATACACTAGAGCTCATAATAGAAAGTATATCTACTTACGACAAAAATACTTTTGATATATATATAAGACGGTAGAGATTTAAACGGGGGCTGTGGAGGCGCCATGTTTTCATGCCCAATCGGCTGCCCCTCCGACTGTTGCAGATTTGACAGCCCCGAGGATGCGCCGGTGGTGCTGGAGGAGGAGATCCCAGTCCTCCAGCGAGAGGCGGAGAAGATAGGTGTAAAACTCAACTTCGTGCCCTACGGCGAGTACAACGGCGTGAAGCTCCACCGGTGGGTGATAGAGGGTTGGTGCCCCTTCTACAGGGGGAAGTGCACTATACACGAGAAGAAGCCTCTCTCCTGCCGGATATATCCGCTGGTGCTGAACCTCAAGACGGGGGAGATATACCTCTCGGACCGCTGCCTCTGGGTGAAGATCAACGGGCCGAAGCCTCTTGACCACTTCCCATCGGAGAAGGCCGCCCTCAAGAAGCTGGTGGTGAAGCTCAAGATCCATGGTTGAGTACATAGTAGACGGGGACTACGGCGAAGACGAAAAACTGGCCATAGCGCTGGGTCTCTCCATCACCTTCCGGCGGGCGTTGGCCGTGGCGAGGCCCAGCCCAGAGGCGGTGAAGGCGGCGGTAGGCGGCGTGTGGGGCGCCCTCTTGATTACGCCGTGTCCCCCCGAGTTGCCGTGTTTCAAAGATCTCCAGGAGGCTGCGGACTACTCCGAGGCCTACTCCACCCCCGTGGGGTACGAGGGCCCCCTTCCCGCGACCGAGAGGAGGAGGGTCTCCACCTTCAATAAACACTACCTAAGGCCGTGGCGGTGGGCTCGCGCCGGCGAGGAACCGGCTGTGGGCCACCGCCTGCTCCCGCTTATGGCGTGTCTCTACCAGAAGCTGAAGGCTCTAGACGCCACGCCCGTGGTTATCTCCGACGTGAGGCTACAGCCCCGGAGCGCCGGCTCCCCCGACTACATGGTTATCCCAACATGGCACAGCCCCTCCGAGGTCGCCGAGGTCGTCGACGTGTATCTGCCTCCGCTCAAGGCCGCGGCCATAGCCCTGGGGGTTCTGGCGGGCGGCTACAGCGCAGGCCCCGTGGTAGCCATCGCAAAAGCCAGAGATCGGCTGGTGGAGGAGTTGGCGAAGTTGGGCGGCTACGCCGTAGTTCTCGACGAGGGCGGAGACCCCTGCCAGCTCTTTGAAAGGCGCGTGGTCGGCTACAGCCCAGACCAGAGGCGCTACGTCGTAGACCCGAGCTTGTGCGACCGATGCGGCGACTGTCTAAAAACGGGGTGCCCGGCCGTGGCCCCAACCCCGGGGGGCGTCCCCCAGCTACTCCAGACCTGCACCGGATGCGGCGCATGCGCGTTGGTATGCACAAGAGGAGCTATAAGGCCAGAGTAGCAGGCGGGAAAGTAACGGTAAACGGTAAGGAGATAGACGTCACGCAGCTGACCCCCGCAGAGTTGCTACTCGCCGCGTTGGCCTACGGGGTTGGCATCCGGTATATAGACAAGACGGGGGAGCCCTACGAGCTGGAGTGCGAAATCGACGGCTACACCATCACATGTACGGCGAGGTGTTCAGGGGAGGAGGGCAGATGCCTCATCTACAGAGCTCTCACAGAGGGGACGCTGAGGTTCCACTGTAGAAAAGTATAAATCCCAGAGCTATGTAGAAACCAGCCCCGGCTAGACGGGGGCCGTAGCCAGCCGGCTACCCCACCCGGTAGTCTAGCCCGGTCGGGTGGCCTCCACCCCGGACAAGGATGTGGGCCTTTCGAGCCCGTGACCCGGGTTCAAATCCCGGCCGGGGCACCAACGTCTTCTCCCCAAGGGCCGCGCCCATCTGAAGGCCCTCATCTCGCCAATTATTGAGCTGTTTTTAGGCCGTGGACAGGGGAGCGGATAAGACGCGCTGTTCTAAAAGGCGCGGCTCTTATGCGTGGAGCCGGCGGGTCTGCGGGCCGTGGTAGGGGGCGGCAGGAGGTAGGTCTTGGCGGGCGCCGTCGTCTAGCCGCCTAGGCCGGTAGAAAAATTCTTATAGCCTAGCTCTACTTGTTGCGGGGCCCGTAGCTCAGCCTGGATGGAGCGGCGGAGGACCTCTGGTCCGCCGAGCCTGCGGAGCCGTAGGTCGTGGGTTCAAATCCCACCGGGCCCGCTAGGGCAGTGGCTCCAGCTCCTCTAGGGCGTGGGGGTCCAGGCGTATTTTCCCTATGCGTACCTCGTCGAAGTCCGTTGCGGTGACGTAGGCTGTGGGCCTTGGCTCGAATTTTTCGACTATGGCGTAGCCGGCGAGGCGGCCTCCTCTGTAGAGCCCGGCGAAGAGGTGTCTCAGGTGGTGTGGAGGGACGGCGTATTCGCGGCCTCTCTTCTGTGGCTCAGCCACGTCGGCCGGGAGGTATCTCCCCCAGGGACAGTTGAGCCCCCTCTCCCACGTGCAGAGGGTGAGCATGTCGTGGCTTATCTCAACCCTGTCGACGATTTTTACGTGTCTCCTGTAGGAGAGGTTCCTCAGCTCCTTCCTCTCCTGAGGCCCCCTGGGGAGCACCTGGGCTGGCTTCGAGACGCGGCGTCCCGGGAGCAGAGCCTCTCCTATGTTTACAACGGCGGGGGCTACCGCGTCTACGACGGCGCGTAGGAGCTGGATCCCTCTGCCCGTCGTCCACCCGGGGGTGTTCACCACCGTTAGATGGGGGTAGTGGGCTTGGCACCTCTTCACCGCCCATACGACTCCGGCGACCAACAGCTCCTCTAGTCCCTGGAGGTTTGTGGAGCCGACGTAGTAGGCGTCGTGGGGCTCCAGCTCGGAGATGTGGGGGGCGGGGGCGGCCGTGTAGCTGTAGGCCACGAAGCCCGGCGGCCCTATGTCGGATTGTCCAACGTCGGCGTCGACGACGCATACGCTCCTCCCCCTCGCCACGTGTGTATTCAGCAGGTAGGTGGAGAGGCTGCTCTTCCCGGAGTCCGGGGGGCCCACAAGCGCCACCACCCCCTCCAGCTCCATATCCCAGTCCCGCGGGATGGCTGACCCTCTCGCCAACGCAAGAAGGCCGCTCTCTAGCTCAAATACGGCGGGGCCCTCTACGGGGTACTGCTTGTGGGGCGGCACCTCGAAGCCTTGGAAGAAGCCGCCGAAGACCCTGCACGCCCCCCGGCAACGGACTTTAGCCGGGCCTCTCACCAGCGCCGAATAGCCCTCCGGCACCTCTACCGTAAACACCTCCACCTCTACGCGGCCGTTTTTAACTGATGCCGCCGGGCGCGATGGCGGCTACAGACCGCGTGTAGCCAAGGCTACTACAGCCACCGCCCTTTAGGGCGGGGTCACAGCTTGGGGGGCGGCGCGACGAGGTTTAGGAGCTCCCAGGTGTGTTTCATCAGGGCGATCTCCTGCTTAACCCTCGCGTACGTCTCGTCGTCTATCCTACCGGCGGCTTTTGCATCTTCGATCCTCTTCTCCAGCTCCACCAGGTCGAACTTCGCCAGGTAGTCCCTGGTGAGAGACCTCGACCAGAGGTAGAGTATGCGGCTCTCGATCTCGGATATCTTCTGGGTTAGGGCGGCTAGCTTCTCCTGGTACTCGTCGATCTTCTTCTGTAGCTCCGCGGTTAGGTCTAGGTAGTCCTTCTCAGAGATGAGGCCGAGCTCCCTCTTGGCCAGCAGAACCTCCAGCTCCTTTCTCAAGCTCTCCACCACGTTTTTCAGCTGGTCTACCCTGATCTTTATCTTGGGGAGGTCCGCGTCCCAGCTGGCCTTCGCCTTGGCGGAGGCGTCTACGAAGGCCTTCCACGTGTCCTCGATGCCCTTTAGCCTCTCGTCGTACTGCGAAAGGAGCTTCTCCAGCTCGCCTAGGGCCAGATACGCTACGTCGAGGCTCATTTCAACAGCTCCTCCAGCTCTTTCTTAAGCTTTTCGTAGGTGTCGCGAGATATCTTGCCCTCCTTTAGAAGCTCGTCGAGTTTAGACAGCGACAGCTTTAGAGAGATGACCTCCGTGCTTGTGGAGGTGGAGAGCACCCTCTTGAAGTGGGCGCCCAGCCCCTCCTCCAACGCGGCGTATTTGGAGCGGACCTCCTCGAGGAGGCTCCTCAGCGCCTCCAGCTTTGCCTCTAGGTCCTTCCTAGTGGTTTCGTAGGCGTCCTGCGGCATGAAGTCCCTCTTGAGCTCCACCTCAGCGAGCATCTTTTCGTAGTCGCCAATGGTTCGGCTGAGGAGCTCCTGGGCCCTGAGGAGCGACATCTTCTCCACCTCCCACTGCCTCCGCGCTCCCACAACCCCGCTTTCGTACTCCTTCCACATGTCGTCTAGCTTTTTCACGAGGTCGTCGTATTTCAGAACCACGTTGTCTATAACAGGCTTGATGGCTTTCTCGAACTCGGCCTCCGCCTTCTCGGGCGCAAGGGGGAGGACCTCGGCCAGAGGCTTCGGCGCCTCCTCCGGCTTCGGAGCAGGCGGCCTCTCACGTGAAAACCTGATAAAGATGGGGCACTCGGCGTAGTTGCCTATGCAGTACCAACTGAAGGGGTCTATGGGCTTGTTGCTGTATCCACATACGAACCCCCCCTCGGAACGCCTCAACGCTGGACATACGCTCATCGCGTACGGGTGACGTGAAAATATATATTTGTTACGGCTTTAAACCGTCGAGTTTAACCTCCTGCGCCTTCGACAGATCCTCGATGGTGCCCACGTCGTAGAAGAAGGCCTCCTTCGCCACGTAGACGGCGACTCTGGGGATCAGAGACCGGGCGAGGGCGTCCATGTCGAGGTACTCCTCCCCAAGCCTCTTCACCACCCCCTCGGAGACTATGTAAATACCTGTTGACGTTATGTATTCCAAGGTGGGCTTCTCCCTCCAGCTCCTCAGCATCCCGCCCTCCACCTCCAAAACGCCGAACCTCAGAGACACCCTGTGTATCTGCCCCACGACTGTTAGAAGCGCTTGCCTCGATCGGTGGAGCTCGGCGGGGGCCCTCAAGTCTAGGTTGGTTAACACGTCTGTGTTCACCACGGCGGCGTCTCCATCTACCCAATCCCTCGCGTAGTACAGCTGGCCGGCAGTGCCGAGGAGCTTCCTCGACCTGAGGAAGACCACGTCTGGGTGAAACTGGGCTAGGTACCTCTCCAGCACGTCCTGCATGTAGTACCCCACCACAGCTATCTCCCTCACCCCGTTTAACCTAAGCCACTCGATTACGTAGTCCACGAGGGGTTTCGTCCCCACCGTGGCGAGGGCCTTGGGGACTAGGAAAGTAAGCGGCCTTAGCCTCGTGCCGAGGCCGGCAGCTAGGACTACGGCTTTCACAGGTAGTCGCCGAGGCCCTGCCGCTTTAGATGTGCCCTGATCTTCTCCACCTCCTGCTCCATCTTCTTGACCTCGGCCAAGATATCCCTCTTCTGCTCCTCGCCGCCCGCGGCCTTGTACGTGCAGAAGCCCTCCGGGGTCATGGCCCTGGCCTCGCAGTAGGCATACTGGCACTTGGCGCCGATACACTCGTCGTTTAGCCAGGTGCACCAGAAGACGATCTTGTTACCCCTAATCGTCGGCTTTAGGGCCTTCTTGCCGCATCTAAAGAGCGACGTGCCGTTTGGGCCAAAGGCGCATCTAGGCCCTAGGCACTGTGTTCTCTGCGCCACTATTCGACATACGGCCCAATATTTAAATCTTGTAGCCGAGCGACGCCAGAAAAGCCTCCACCTCGGCGTAGCGGGGCGAGGACCTCGCGCCGGGCCTAGTCACCTTTATCGCCGCCGCGGCGTTGGCAAACAGAAGCTTCTCGTAGGGGTCCCGCCCCCTGAGGTGCATAGCTATGTAGGCGGCGGCGAAGCAGTCGCCCGCCCCCGTGGTGTCCACCGCGTCTACCCTAAAGGCGTCGACGTGTAACAGCTTCCCCCCGCCGTATGCGGCGGCCCCCCTCGCCCCTAGGGTCACCACCAGCTCCCCCACCCGCAACTCCCTCGCCAGCTTCTCCACCGCGGTTCTGTGGTCGTGCGACCCGGCGAGGAGCCTCGCCTCCGCTTGGTTCATGAAGAGGACGTCTACGCCCTCCACCGCCGGTCTAACTATGTCAAGGCCTTTCTTTGCCAGCGCAGTCCCTCCGTCCACCGAGAGGGAGGCGCCCACCTCCCTCGCCACCTCCTTAGCCTTTAGTATCAGCTCGGTCCTCCCCGTGGCGAGGTGTATGTGTCTAACGCCGCGGAACTTCTCGGGCGTGAGGTCGCCGGGGGCCAGCCCCAGGTTGGCGCCTCTGTAGGACAGCATCCTCTTGACCCCGTCGGGGTGGACGAGGACGACCACCAGCCCCGACCTAACCCCCGCTATCCTCTTGACGTAGGTTACGTCAACGCCCTCCTCCCTCAGCTCCCGCAACGATATCTCCCCCAGGGGGTCCTCGCCCACCGCGCCTATGAACCTAGGCGCCAGCCCCAGCCTAGCCGCCGCCACGGCGAAGTTAGCCGCCGAGCCCCCTCCCCCCGTGTACAAGTCGAGAACCTCCGCGTTTTCGTCCGGCCCCGGCAGCTCGGAGACGCGTAGGTAGACGTCGAAGTTCAAGTTGCCCACCGAGGCGATCTCCACGCCTCTTCAAAACTTTAAATATAAATGTAGTGGGGCAGACGTGGACGTCCAGAAGATGCTGGAGGTGAGGAAGATGCTGGAGGAGAAGATCGCCAAGCTTCAGGAGGAGCTCAAGCTCTACACCTCCCTCCTGGAGCTTCTAGATAAAGCCATAGGGGAGAGGTCCTTCTCCACAGCCGCCCAGGTCGCCAAGCCGGAGGCCGTGGAGGAGGTTAGGGGGAAGGGCGGCGAGGTGTACGCGACGGCGGAGGTCTACCCGAACTACCTATACGTCAAATTTAGGGAGCCCGTGCGGCTAGACGGCCTCTTCAAGAGGTTCTTCCTGGACAAGTTCCTCCAGAAGTACAGGGAGGAAGACGCAAGGGAGGCGAGGCAGGGAACGCTTAAACAGGAGGAGGTGCTTAGATACGAGCTGGAGGGCGGCGAGGCGGAGGCCACGGCGATCAAGATCTACAACTACAGGACCGAGGACAGGAGGCGCGAGATACTGAGGGTCCTCAGGTGGACCCTGGAGAAGGTCTACTCGGGCTGAGCCACCTTCTTCTGCCTCTTGTAGAGCTCCACCATCTCTGCCGGCGTGGTGGCCTGCTCCGGCGATTTGTCGGTTCTGTACCGGCCGGTGAACCTGGGGAACCTAATGGCGAGGCCCACCCCCGGCCTCACGGCGCCGAGGCAACAGGTGTGAAGCGGCGAGAGGGTGATCTCCGCCCCGATCACCTCGATCACCACCTGGGGGGTGAACCAGACGTCGGGGGTCATCTTCGAGACCACCCGCGGGTGTCTATGCGGGATCTTGTACGGCTGCAGCACTTCATACATCTTCTTGAGGTCCGCGTCGGTGAAGCCGCTCCCCACCTTACACACTGTGTAGAACATGTCCGTCTGGGGGTCGTAGGCGGCTAGGAGGAAGGCGCCGTAGAGCCCCGCCCGTTTGCCTCTGCCGTAGAAGGCGCCTACCACCACCAGATCCACGGTGTCAATCATCTCGCTTTTGTAGTCCCTCTTGTACTTAATCCAGTTCCACCCCCGGGCCCCCATCTCGTATATAGACGTGGGGGATTTACAGACCAAGCCCTCCATCCCTAGGGAGACCGCCTCGTGGAAGAAGACGTCTACCTCGCCGGGGTCGTCGAAAAGCCTCCACCTGGCTATCGAGACCTTCTCCGTCTCATGCACAACCTCCGACAGCCTCAGCCTTCTGTAGATGAGGGGCTCCCCCGTGAGATCCTCGCCGTCTAGGTAGAGGACGTCGAAGAGGTTTAAAACCGCTGGGTAGCTCTCCACAGCCGCCGCCACCTCGTGCTTCCTCTTCCTATGCATCAGCTCCTGAAACGGCAACATATCCCCCGTATCTGGGTCGACCGCCACTATCTCCCCCTCCAGTATGGCCTCCCCCGCCGCCACGGACTCCTTCACGGCCTTGACCACGTCTGGATAGGCGTGGGTGATGTCCTCCAGCCTCCTGCTGAAGATCTTGACCGAGCCGCCGCTGATGTGAATCTGCGCCCTCTCGCCGTCGTATTTATATTCGCAGACAGCCGCGCCGCCGAGCTTCGCCAAGATCTCGGAAGCGCTGGAGAGCCTCTGCGCAAGCATGGGGAGTACGGGGACCCCCGGCGTGATCTTGACCTCCTCGAGGGGCCGGCCCTCGGCCACGTGGCGCGCCAGCTTGCCCATATCTGGCCACACGTGGTACGCCCTCTCGAGGGCCTCCTTCCCCACGCCGAAGGCCTCAGAGAGCGCCTCCAGCAACGTCATATCGGCGACGCCGAGCCTGAGCTTCCCCACCACAAACCTGGCGATGTACTTAGCCTCCTCGGGGGTAGCTCTGGCGAAGAGGGAGGCCAGAAGCGATATCTTCATGTCCTGCGCCCCCTCCCCCGCCGCCTTCGCCACCTTTAGGAGGGTGTCGTACACCTCCGACACCTCCAGAGGCTTCTGCTGGCCAAACGCCAGGAGACCCGGCCTCTTAGCCGCGGAGAGGGCTCTCCTGGCCGCCTCGCCCACGTCCCCAGTCCGCTTGTAGACTGCCTCCAGCTCAGACAGCGGCGTACCCGCCGCCTTAGAAACAGCCCTGAGACAGAGCTTCTCAGCCACGCCCAGCTCCACCCCCTCCCACGGGGGCTTGAGATCCCCCAGCACGAAGTAGACTATCTTGTCCACCTCGTCCGGCCTCGCCCTCTTGAGGAGGGAGGTGAGGAGCTTAACCATGGTGGTCCTCTGGGTGGTGGACTCCACAGCGGCGAGGGTTTTCACCAGCTCCCCAAACTGCACGTAGAGTCTAGCCCCCTCCTTTATAAGCCTTCAAGAAAAGCTCCAGATATGTCTCCCCCACCTCCTCCCCCACCCCCAGCTCAGCCGCAAGCCTCCTGATCTCGGCGACGGCCGCCGCCACCTCCCCCTCGCCCTCCACCACCTTCTCTATTTCGACAAACTCCCCCAGGCCCTCCACCCAGTCGAGGGACACGGTCAGCCCCCTCCCCGTGTAGTACTCGCGCCTCTTCCTAATCCTAGCCACCGGCTTGAAGCCAAGCCGCTCCAAGACCTCCAGAACCCCCAAGTCGGCCTCCGCCGTGATCTCCGCCCTGGTCTTACCGCCGAGGCCCAACCTCGGCCCCTTATACGTCACCTCGACCCTGCCCCCCACAACCCTCACACGGAGGGCCTCGTCAGTCTCCGCGAAGTTTCTGCAGGGGTGCTGGAAGTAGACGTCCTCCTCGGACTGGGCGCCGGAGGGGGAAAAGCCGAGCGACGGCAGACGGCTCTTAACTGCGGCGAGGTGCGCCCTGTATTTAACCTCCACCTCTAACATACTGTTTACAAGGCGGCGAGGCGGGGTTAGCCACGGCGAAGCCGAAGAGGAAGCAACGCGACGTCAGCTGGCCAAAATAGGCACACTCTAGGCAGCTGTCCGGCCGACCCAGAACCAGCTTGACCACGGCGGTGAGCTGGCGGGGGACTGAGGCCTCGGCGGGCCTGGGGAGGGCAGCCGGGGCCGACGGCGCGGGCTCAGCCGCAACGGGACGCTGCGGCTCCGGCCTGGGGAGCTCAAGCGGCGGCCGCGGAGGCTCTGCCCTGGGAACTTCGGGCGGCGGCCTCGGCGGTTCCGGAGGGGCAAATCTGGGCGGCTCTGGAGGCCTTACAGGCTCCGGCCTAGGCGCTTCGGCCGGCGGCTTCTGAGGCTCCGGAGGAGGCTCAAGCGGTCGGACCTCGGGTACGGGCTGAACCGGGGCGGGGGTGGGCCTCGGCGGGACGAGCTCCAGGGCGGAGAGCTCGGGGAACTCTGCCCTTGCCCTGTCCTGGACGGCCCTAAGCACCTCCTCTATGGAGACGTCGCCCTCGCCGACCTTCACCCCGTCTACTACCACGGCGGGGAACCTCGATATGCTGTACTTCTTCAGCATGTTCACGAGAGATCTGTAGTGCGGAGGGATCTTGTCGGGCGACTCCCCAACGAGCTTAAGCACCTGGTCCACGGCGTCGGGCCTGATCTTGACGGTGGCGAGCCTAACCTTGTCCGCCCTCTGCACCTGACCCCTAAGCTCCTCCACGGCCTTCTTAAGGGCGTTCTCAAGATCGACGCTCTGGCCAGCCACCACGAACAACTCAATATACATTGGCAAATGGGGCGCCCAGATATAAAAGCTTAACGCACAACTTCCAGAAATTGCCTAATAACACGGGATCTCCAGAGCTCCCTCTCGATAACCTCCCCCTCGGGGTGTAGCTCGTAGAAGATCTGAGTATCGAACCGGTACAGCCTCTCGGGAGGCCCCACCAGGGACTCCACGTATCTATGCAGGGCATCCCCCAAGATCCTCCTCTCCACCATGGTCTGAGGAAGCACCACAGCCATCCCCCGGCGAGACACGGCGTAGACCCCCTCCCTACCCCAGCCAAACCCCTCCAGCTCCCCGTCCCACTCTCGAAGCGCCCCAACCAGCGTCACCTCAACCACAGAACGCCTAAGGTCGAACTCGGTAAAACGGGGGATGCTGTATACAAGCTTCGCCGCGATCTTCGCCGTGTCGTACGCCAGATCTCTGTAGGGCTCCACAACCCCCAGAGACCCCCTGACCTCCCTCCTCTCGAAGCCTCCGGACCTCACGATGGCCTCCACAGTGACAAAAACCCCGCTCCTCATGCCAGAGAGCACGGGGTGGGCCTCGGGAAGAGGTTGCCCGCGGAGCTTAGCCAACATGGCAGAACGGACGTGAGACACTAGGATCTGGCCAAGAGACATGCGGAAAGGGGGAAAAGGGAAATAAAAAGGTTGGGGGGTAATACGAAAAAGAGGGGGTTACTTAGGCGGCGCCAGTATCTGCATCAAGCGCCTCCTCCTCCAGTTGTTGTACTCGATGATCAGTATCGCCAGTATCACTATCACTACCAACAACAGCAGGCCGTACAGCACCAGCGTCGGCAACGGTATCCTGGTGCCGAAGAAGTCAAGCCCGGCGGTGCCCGGCACCACTACCTGTATGTTCTTCACGTCGCCCGGATTCAGCGCGATCTGCGCAGTGGCCTCCTTCCCAAGAGCCTGCACCTTAACCGTGTAGGTGCCCGCCAGCACCTCCACGTTCTTCGGCGAGCTGGAGTACATCAACGTCTGCGGGCCGGTTACCTCCACAGACGAGACGTACTGGTCGATGGGCTTCTTGTCGTCGTCTACGGCGGTGACGCTCAGCTTCGCGGTGGGAACCTGGACAGCCGCAGTCACGGTCTGGCCCGGCTGCACGTTGACAGTCTGGCTGAACTCCTTGCCAAACACCGAAGTCTTAACGGTGTATGTGCCGGCCAGCACCTCCACGGGCCCTACACTACCCTGGCCTGTGGTGACGCCGACGATCTGCACAGTCCAGTCGCTTCTGACGTTGCCGAAGCCGTCTACGGCCTGGGCCACTATCTTGCCGGTGGGTATCTTGATCCTTATCACCATCTGCGGACCTTTGGCTGTGAAGGCGGTGGTGTTGGTGAAGCCTAGGCCGGTGGCCCTAGCCACGTACTGCTGACCATCCACAAGCTCAACAGACAGCTGACCCATCCCAGACCCCACGTTCTCCACAGCCACAGGCCAGTCGCTCCTCACAGCACCAAAGCCGTCAACCACCTGCACAACCACCTTCACCGTCGAGACGGGTATCTGGAGAGACAGCGCCTTCTGCGTTAGGTTGAGCACCTGCGTCTTGACTAAGGCGCGGCCCTCGGGCGTCATGGCGTTCGTAATCACCTTCACAGTGTAGGGTTGGCCAAGGACGTCGCTCCTCGGCAACACGGCCTGCACCTGGCCAGCGCCCTGTGCAGCGGTGAGGTTGCCGTACAGCACCTGAACAGTCCAGTCGCTCCTCGGTGCGCCGCTGGCGTCAACAGCTTGTATCGTCACTACGCCCGTCAGCCCAAGCTCGGCGAAGTCAAGCCCAGACAGCAGATCGGTGGTCTTTCCGCTGTACACAAGGAACTGACCGCCCTTGACAGGCACCTCCTGGCCGCCTAACGTCACGTGGGTCACGTAGATCTCAACTGGGTACTCGACAGACACAGGCACCTTGCCGCCCAGGATCATCACGCCGCCCGATATAGTGAACGGAATCTTGATATCCTTCCTAGTGCCGTTGAGGAACTCCACGCCCTTGATCAGCAGATAGCCCCTAGTGGCGCTGTTCTTCACGGGTATCTCGGTGGCATACCTCACGGTGGCCACAACGTTCCAGCCGGTCGACGGCACAGAGGCACCGCGCTGTATCTCAAATCTGCCGGCGGCAACCAAGGCGCCGGACGGATCATAGACGTAGTAGTAGTAGCTGGTAGGCGGAATCTGCGAGAGCACTCCGGTGGAGTACTTCGAAATCCTCAAGTCAACGACTTGGGCGCCGCCGTCGGCGCCGGTCTTATTAGCCGCGTTCACCAACTGCCCTACGGTCGAGGTGTCCACCACCTTCACTATCATATTCGTCAGCGGCCTCCCGGCGTCGTCCTTCACGGTGACAGTCAGCGGGTAGACATAGGTCCTTATCTTGTCGTTAACCGATGCGTCGCCCAGCTCAGTGACATCTCTCTGGATCAGTTGGTCGTAGACCCATATCGTGAACTCGGGCTTGCCCATCAACAGCTCGACGATGTAGCCGTCGTACCACGCCACCCTCACCACGTTAGATAGGCCTACCGAAGACAGATCGGGCAACGGATATGCCAGCCTACCCAAGCTGTTGCTGTACACCACAGCGTAGAGCCTGCCGGATCTGTCAAACAGCGCCACGGTCTGGTTAGCCAGCGGTCTGTCGTTCCAGTCGCGTATCTCCTTCAGCGGCAGAGTCGGGAAGTTGAACACGTACTTGTAGTCCCAGTTGGTGGTGTTCACGTCGAAGTTGCCCCAAACGCCGCGGGTCACCTCGGAGATCTTGTTGTTCAGTATGCCAAACGTCCACTGTGTCGTCTCGGCATGGCTCGCGTACAAGACGTTCTGCAGGTAGTACTGGCTCGTCAGCGGCTGTATGTACTTATCAAGCGTCTTCGGCATGGTCGGTATGCCGAAGTACTTAATCGCGTCAACCAAACCGCCGTGGTAGACCTTCAGACCGTAGGCGTAGTTGGGCTGCACCAGCCTGAAGCCCCAGACGTCGGTCGCGTTGATCATGTACGTCCTGCCGAAGCCGTAGCCGTTCAGCGGAATCATGCTCACGGTAGACTTCGCGTCAACCCTCGTCAAATTCATCGGCACCTCGTACCTCCAGTCGCGGTACTTCACAGTCAGCGATCCGACATATATCGGGAACTGGGCGTCGTTCTGCACGCTCAAGTAGTCGAGAGCCACGGTGGGCAACTTGAACACTCCTCCGGCCATCCACATGGCGGTGGAGTTCCACATAGCCACGTGCGTGTAGTTGCTCAGCAACAGCGAGCTCGTGCCGCCCACGCCGAAGCCCAGGCCGCTAATTCTGCCCGAGCCGTCGAACTCGTCCAGGTAGGTGGTGGTGACGTAGCCGCGGCAGACGGGCGGTATGTAGTTGATCACGAGGTACTTAAACAGCTTGTAGCCCTCCACAGCGACCTTGTCGTCCTTAGCCGTTAGCTCGACATACTTTGTACCAAGCGCCGGGCCCTTGGACGGGTCGTCGCTGGCGGCGATCAGCCATATCCTGGAGATGCGCGAGCCAGCCACCGAGGTCTTGTGGTACCAAGACGGCAGTAGAGCGACGTCTCCGGCTCTCACCACGTAGGTAATCGGAGCTCCGAACCCGCCATACTGGTCAAACGTCACAGTGAATCCGTTGTTGGCAGAGCCGGCTGGGTCGATGCTGTAAACCACAGTGGTGGGGTCGATGTTAGTTGGGCCAGCCAGAGACGGTACCGCGCAGTCGTACATAGACACCGTCTTGTAGTTGGCATACAGCGGCACCAACTTAACCGCACAGACGCTGTATGGAGCAGTCCTCGGGTCATACATGTAGAACTTTATCTCGTAGCGTACCCTCGCGCCCGTGGTTGCTATGGCATAGGCCAGCTGGCCAACTCTGCCGAAGTTCAGCGGCAGAGCTACCGTCGCTTGCTCACCCTTCGTGCCGTTGAGCATTGAGGTCAAGTTGTAGACCTTGTAGTCGATCAGAGTGTTGTTGTTGTCAAAGTAGGCGGTGATGTTGACCAGAGCCTTTCCGCCGCCGGCGATCTTCCACGGCAGAGTCACCAACAAGGTCCTGTAGTTAGTCACGTTGGCGCCTCTCAACCACAATCTGTAGGTGTACTCATCGTCTTCACCCACTTGCGCAACTGCAGTCTGAACAGCACATATTCTGTTGGCGCCCGGATAGGTCAACACAGACAGGATGTGGTTCCTCTCGACAACATCGCTCGAGTGGTAGAGCACACTGTAGGACATGAAGGCTGTGTCGTACATCGTACTGAACCATCTGTCGAAGCTTACGACGTACTCTGCGCTGGGTGTTGCAGGCAACACGATCGTCTTAACAGGATAGCTCATGTTGACGCCCTTCAGCACGATAGTTGCGGGACAGCTACCTGCCTGCACGTTTACGTTAACAGTTATGTCGCCGGGGGCGCCTTGAAGCGTCACGCTACCGCATTTGGCGTAGACGTAGAGGTCTATTGTGTAGTTGGCTGGATACTCGCGGACGAAGTCCTTCTTAACGGTGCCGTTTGGCAACACGGCAAGCTGTAGGTTCAACACGGCATACGGCTGAACCAAGACGCCGTTTTCAGTGCCGTTATAGGCGGTGAGGTGGAGGTAGGTGGAGTTGGACGCCGGGTCGTACTTGATATAGGCGCCGCGTAGCGTTACCGTGCCGCTGGAAGAGGCGGGGACCTGTACCGTGAAGTTCTGTAGCGGTATGGAGTTGGCGGTTCTCTGTGTGACCGTCCTCTGCTGGACGCTGTTGAGCAACGTGGTGAGGTACTTCGCAGTTGTGCCGTTTCTTATCACTGCGAGGTTAGGCAGATACACGAACTCGACGCCAGAGGTGGTCGGCTTGTAGGTTCCGTAGTACCACGTCTGGGATTGGTCACCGCTGACCGCGTATACCATATCGTTGTACATCGTCTGGCTAGACTTCGCCAGCTCGTTGTCAACAAGCCAGCCGAGGTTGTATACCTTGTACATCGAGTCAAACGGAGCAAGCAACCTCGAGGCCACCGACGCGTTTGCAAACAACGTGTCGACGGGCGTCTTGTTGGCAGCGACGCCTACGTAGACGTCAGACAGCGTGAAGCCTACGAACGCGTCGACGGGCAACCTCATGCTCTTTGTGTAGGTCGTGGTGTTGACTGGGTATACGTCGGTCCTTATGTCCACAACCGGCCCTGTGATAGTCACGTAGTCGTCAAACACCTTCTGGCCTAGGTACCACACGACGAACCTCAGCCTCTGGCCCGGCATAAATAGCCTCGCCAGCTCGGAGGCACCCACCTGCGAAGGCGTCATCGCACACACATCTATCAAGTCCTTCGGCTGCTGCGACGTCAGCAGGAACACAGCGGCGTACCTGTCCGTCGAGGCGTTGGCGATGTACCCAGCCATCGCAGCTAGGGCAAACGCGTTGATAGCAGCCGAGTAGTTGGCAGCCGCATACGTCGGACAGTAGAGATAGGTCTGCGCCTGCTTCAAGTAGTACGAGGCTAGCTTCTGGTATATCGACCTCATGCCGGTTATACCTATTACGCGGAAGTCCGTCAAAATCTTGTAGTCGTTCGTGGCGTAGTTCATCCATCTAGAGGCGTCGGGATACACGCCGCCGTCGACGACTAGCGTTACGTTCATCAAATACGGCCTAGTTGCCTGCGGATACGGCCCGAAGTAGACGTACTGGCTCCTCAGGAGGTACTTACCTGTCTTATCCCACAGCCTCACGACTAGGTCAAACACCTGCGTAGCTAGGTTAATGGGCTCCTTGGCGCATATGTATTTCGACGCGTTGCCCGCCGTGAGGACTATGGTCGTCTTGTTCACCTCTAGCCCAGCGTCAATCGCGCCCCTTGTGCCCAGCGTGTAGACGTTATCCGAGGGGTTGCGGCCCATGAACGTCGCGTAGGAGGCATAGTCGTTAGACCTCTTGATCTGCTCGTACGTATAGCTCCAGTATTTGTCAGAAGACGGCACGATGGTCCTCACGGATACCTTCAGCGGCACGCCAATAGGCACATTGGGCACGTATGCGTAGCCCGTCACGTTGGATATGCTTCTCGCCATCTCGTCGCCGGTCGCAGTGCTGAAGACTCTAACTACAAAGCCCACAAGCGGCTCCTTGAGCGGGTCGTAGTCGGCTGATATCGCCTGGCTCCAGACTCTGAAGAGCAACGGCGCGATGGGCAGGTAGAGCACCGGCTTCCTCACAACGCCGAACTTAATCGGAATCGTCAGAGGCATGGGCTGACTCGCCGGGATCTGGGAAACGTTGGCCACTGGGTAGAGCTTGTAGCCGAAGTAGTAGAGGACTGGATACGCTACAATAGAGCCTCTTGTTAGGTCGAGCTGCGGGTTGCCCCACTGGTCAATCGGTATGTACACGTCGACAGGCACCTCGCTTCCAAGCGGTAGCCTGCTGATTGTTACGCTACGGTCTCCAACCGTCACGTTCAGCGTTAGGTAGGCGCCGGCCAGGCCGGCAGATACGCCGGATATCGGGTTGCCACATGCGTCCCTCAGAAGTATGTTCTGGAATATCCTAATAATCGCTATGTGTATCACGTGCTCCCTGTCGTAGAATCTGGCGGGGGTGGCGTACTCAACATTGTACATGTCAACCCTGTTGTTGGAGTCATATACCGGCTGGAGCACTCCTCTGACAGAGGCGGCGTCTTGCTTCATCAAGCCCGTGGACGTGACGTTTGGATACCTCACGATGATGTTAGCGGTACCTACCAGGGCGTCGTTGTAGTAGATCCTGAACTTGTAGGAGTAGCTTCCGACGATCCCAATGTTGAACTTGGAGAAGTAGCCGCTGTACGCCATGGCATCGCTGTAGTTGAAGTACCTAAAGCCGCTGGTTGTCAAGTTGGCGATCAAGGTCGGGGCTGGTAGGTAGCCGCTTGCGTTGAACCACGCAAGTAGGCTAACTCTGACGTTGCCGACAAACCCGGGAGCAGGCACATAGGGCGGCAGGGACCATATCACTTGGCCGAGCCATGGATCGTACGTAATAGCTCCGTCGTAGGCATATCTGTCAATGTACACGGTGTCTCCGCTTACCACAAACCTCAGCGAGGCTAGGTCGAGCGGATCGCTGTAGTAGTACTCCCTTGGATTAGGCAACGCAGGAGGTAGCGACAGGTTGCTCCACCTCCACAGCCTAATCTGGACGGGCAGAATCGACACGTTGAGGACGCCCTGCCAGTTCACCGGCGCCATAAGCGGAGCTTCGAACACGAGGGCGTTGACCACGTCGTTGCCGCTGTTGTATACGTACTCGGCCACCAGCTTTGTCACGAAATCTTGTGTAGATAGGTCAGCGGTGGTATCCGTCAACTTCAGCATCCCGCCGAGTCTTGTCAGAATTATCGGCTGGTACAAGCTCAGCACTGCTGCTCTGAACCCATCAGGCCCTAGGTTGTAGTAGCACTGCTTTAGGTCGTTGAAGCTGGTTATAGTACCACAGACCTGGTTGAGGGCGGCTTTGACATCGCCTATGTCCAAACGCCATGAGCCCTGGGCGCGGTCGAAGGTGACCCAGTTGTCGCCTATCTTCGTCTGTATCTTGAACCTGAAGCTCTCTGGGTTGAATACCGGGTTGCCCTTGAGGTCTAGCAAGCCTGTGATCTTGACGGTGTACGTCGTCATGTTCCAGATCACCAGGCCGCAGGACATGGGCACCGGCGTGCCGGTGCCGGGGCCTGCGGTCTTGTTAAGCGTCATAGATACGTACCTCAGGAGGTTGTAGGCATACTGGATGGAGTTCTTGCTCTGTATCACAACGCCCGTGTTGCCCTCAATGGTGAGGTAGATGTAGTAGCCATACGACACTTGTTTCTGGTCAACCTTAACGCTGTATTGATCCGGCGTTGTACCCGCGCCACCGAGGTTATAGACGTAGGACCCTAGGTATGTGAACGGGCCAAATACCGCCTGCACGTTGGGATCTATGCTCCTAACGTAGTTGGTCGGCCCTACCGCCGGGCCGACGTTGTTATCCAGCGTTATGGTGGCGCCCCCAATTGTGACAGTCCTAGTAAGCGTAAGCGGGAACTGCTTGCCCAGGGTGTTTACGCCTATGTAGAACGTGTGTATCGTCGAGGCGGAGAAGTTGCCGTAGTGTCCCTGCCCATTATAAACCTTTATGACGCCCCACGGTCCGTTGTATACCTCCTGGCCAGTGAGATCCGGTCTGCCCGTCAGATTGCCCAGAACGTCTATAAGCGGCGTGTTTGTAAATGTCTTGTTGTATATGAGGAAGTAGTAGCCTGGCCGGGGCCACTCTACGACGATAGCGACATACCAGTCCGAAGGTTTTGTTACATTGAGACCGCTTGGGAAGCTTATCTGGAAGTTTACGAAGCCTGTGGCATTTGCAGTGGCGCTAGTCCTTAGGTCCTTGAACTGGGGCGGATATACGGGGTTTTGTCTTATTTCTCTAATTATTAGGGTGAAGTTTTTGCCTGCCGCGAATCTATAGGTCGGGTAGTTCGAGAGCGATTTTGACCAGGGGTTACAGAGGACGTAGTTGGGGTCTAGTTGGTATGCGGCTCTGGCGTCGTTTATCTGCATTACCACATTGAAGGTGGAGGGTAGGACGTATCCCCCTCCCCTCTGAGTTTGTGCGTATATCATTGCGGGGAGCGCGACAGCGAGCAGTAGCCCTAACAGGAGTAACCTTGTTTTGTTATGCATGACTTTTCAAAAAGGTGGAGTTTAAAAGTTTTTTTCTCCTTATGATATTACTGCGGTAATTCTTGCCGATAGGGCTCCGCTTATCTCGATCTGGCCCTGTCTAATGTACACAGCCATCTTGTTGCCCCACCCGTCTGTGACCTCCACGTAGTCTCCGTTCCACACAGCAGATTGAGCTCTGTCGCCGTCTTGTTTAGCGAAGAGCGAAACTAGCGCGGAGGCGTAGGCTGTGGCAGACGTCGGCGGGGTGGTCGGCTTCTGTCGGTATAGCACAGGTGGTATTAGGTATGTGGGCGCTGTGCATGTGACTTGGCTTCCGTCTACCAGTATCCTAGTTGGGGCTAGTGGGGATACCGTGAAGTCTATGTCTACTCTGCGCCCTGCTATGCTTATGCTGACGTGTCCCGAGTTTCCGGAGACGTATCCGCTGTAGTCTCCTGTGTAGACGCCGCTTGCTGTTTTCACCGTTATTGTCCCCTGTAGGTTTGTAGCCGTGGGGCTGTATGTCACAGTGCCGCTTACCCTCATGAGGTCGAACTGGATGGTTGCCACTCTGCAGTTTATCTGGACGGAGTATATGGGTCTAGCGTCTTCGAACCATATCTGGCTTACGTCTGACACGGAAACCGTGGGCGGCTTTAGGTCTAGCCGTATAGTGGTGGCGTATTTGGTGCCGTTTATGTATACGGCGAGCTCTCCCGTCCCCGGCGCTTGTAGCGTGGCTGTGGAGTTCGCCGATATGTAAGCCCCCGGCTTAAGGACGTACGTCCCGCCTCCAGGTCCCTGTATGTTCAAGGTGATGGGTCTGTAGGTGGCGTTTGTCGATATGATGTACCCCCAGGCTATGTCTACCGATTTGCTGGTCACCGAGAGGGCTAGGGTGTCGGTGGGCGCCGGCCAGCTCCTCATTAGGTCCGGCTTCCACACGACTATCTCTACTCTCACGGCCACGAGGGCCGCCTTTACGCGCCATTCTAACGTGCCGTTGAGGGCCCCCTCGGCGTGGAAGACCACGGCGTAGAGCCCGCCGCTGTTTATCCTGACGCTCTTGGTGATGTTGATGTAGCTCCGGGGCGCTATCGCGTAGGCTCTGCCGTCGATTTTGACCTCCGCCGTGGCGTTGCCTCTGTTGTAGAGCCAGAGCCACGCCGTGGCGTTTTCGCCGGGGAGCACCTCTAGGTACGTGGGGCCGCCCAGCTTGTATTCTACGTTGGGGGTTAGGTAGTTGACGGTCACCGCTATGGGTACGCCGCTGTAGTTGACGTAGTAGGTGCCGGCCGCCGTGATGTTTAACGTGGTTTTTATCCTGGCAGTCTGCCCAGGCTGTATAACAACGCCGTCGACCACCGCGCTGTAGTTGCCCACGTTTTTGATCACTATTTCTACTGTGGCGTTGGCGGGCATCTTTGTTACGTTTACCGCGATGGGCTCCGCCACGAGCTTGGGGGCGTAGTAGTAAACGGCCGTGGCGTAGGCGTACTCTGTGCCGTTGATCACCACGGCTATTTTCTGCCTACCAGCGGTCTTCGCCACTACGCTCTTCGTAACGTTTATCCTCTCGCCGGGCTTAAGCGTGTACACCACGCCGTCTACCTCCACCGCCCCCGTGCCGTTGCCCTCGTTGGCCAGGGTTATGGTGTAGTTAACCGCGAGAGGCAACTTGGTCGTGTTTACTACAGGCGGCGCGGAGAGCCTCCAGGTTATCTTGGGCAGGTAGACGGGCTGAGGCGCGGGGGGGCGCGGCGCCGTTGTCGTCGTAGCTGTGGGCTGCGCCGTCGCGGTTGGCGTCTGGGCGGTTGCCGTCGTTTGGGTTGGGGCGGTTGTGGGCTGTTGCGGCGTGGCCGTCGTAGTTATCCCCGCCTGAGGCGGCGGAGGTGGTTGCAACATGAGGTACACGGCGATCAACGCCGCCGCCACCGCCAGGGGAATGAGCCATCTCATGGGGCCGTGGTGCGGTAGCTAAATAAAGGTTTTTAATTACCCCCCGCCCAAACCTCCGTGAGGCTTGTATTAGCCTTGTTGGTCGCCGCGGCGCTTGTTCTCGCCGTGGAGACCCCCCATTTCTATGTGGTGGGCAACGACACATACTCCCAGAAGCTCGCCAATTACCTTGAGGAGGCCTACGGGTTCTACGTCGGGAAAGGCCTCTCTCCTGCTCCGCCGTGTTCTGGCGGAAAGTACTTCGTCAACATCACATCGGTGGCGTCCGGCGACACCCGGGTGGGCCTTTCGGGATCAACTGTGTGCGTCCAGAGGCTTGACTTCAGCCAAAGCCTTAGCGACGTGGAGCTTAGACATCTTGCCTACCACGAGGTGGCGCACGTATTCCAGGTTAGGTACATCAACCCAGACATGCTCTACGACCAGAGGTGGCCTGTGGAGGCCCTCCCCGAGGGCATGGCGGCCGTGGGAGCCCAGTACTTCTACTTCCCCTACAGATACTTCTCGGGCAAGCTCTACCAGGTAAATCCCTACTCCGCCTCCCACGACGACTGGTATAAATACAGCGCCGTCTTTGCCTGGTACCTCCAGAGCCTTGGGAACTGGACTCCCGTGGTGGTAAACGCAACGAGGGGCAACGCCGACCCTGCCCTCGTCTCCATGTATGTGAAATTCCTCCTAGCTCTGGCACAAGGCGTCTCCATAGGCGGCGTGCAACTGGCTCCCGATTTTCAGAAGTACCAGCTGGCCCCCGGCTACAACCCCCAGCCGCTCAGCCTAGACGGCCTCACCGCGGCCTACTACGAGATCTCGCCACCCTACCCCGGATATCTCACAATAGAGGCCGCCGGCGTTGTCTCCAACGTGCCTCTGGGCCAGCCCATCTGGGTCAACGGCACGTTGAGGGTGGCCTTCGTCAACCCCACGACGTCTCCCGTATACACCACCGTGAAGATGTACTTCGGAGGGCTGTACGCTAAGTTCACGGGGGGCGCCTACTACGACAACGGGACCCTCGCGCTGGATCTCTACGTTGCTGTGGACGGGAGTCCCGCAAACGGGGTGGTTTACATAAACGGGACCGGCGTGACGGCCAGGGGCGGGTTTGCCACCTATGTCACAAGGGGGGCCCTAAGGCCTTACGCCCTGGTTGTGTCTAACGGTAGCTACACCACCGTCGTTAGGGTAAATCTGACGGGCCTCCAGCTGGCGGCGGCGCCGGGCGTGTTGCTGGTGGGGCCTGGGGCCTGGGGCGCCGTCAACGTCACGGTCTACAACCCCAACCCCCTCGTCGTTGTGGGGACGCTGAAGGCGGCTGGGTGCCCCGGCTTCGGGGGCGGCGCCGTTTTGCAGATTCCGCCGGGCGGTAGCGCCTTGGCTAAGCTACCTTTCAACGTCTCCACGCCGGGCGACTGCCTCCTCTCTATCTCCTACGCCGGCTCGACGGCAACGCTCTCCGTAAAGGCGGCGCGGCCCACGTACAGGATCTACTACGACCTCGACAGGGGAGCCGGCGCTGTATACGCGACTTTGGGGGGATACGCGGCGTCTGCCAACTTCACCGGGCTCTCGACAACGCTTAGGGTGCCGGGGGCCGGCTACACGGCGGCCACGTTATCTATACGCCTGGCCGTGCCAGACTTCAAGATCGACGTAAAGCCCGTGGGAGCCGGCGGGGGACTGCTACAGTATTCCATAACCGTCGTTGGATCCGTCTCCGGGACGCCGAACGCCACATATCTCGCCACAGTCGCCGTGGACGGCCGCGACGCCGGCAAAATCCGTATAGATACAGGCCCAGCCGGCGTGGGTCAGTCCGCCCTCTCCGTGGCTTACGACGCCCCGATCGGTAAAAACGCCGTCGACGTTAGGGTAGGCCAGGCGAAGTACACCCTTGCGCTTCCAAAGCCGCAGGTTAGGCTTGAGGTGGTCAAGGCGAGAGTCAACGGCTCCGTCGTGGAGCTACTCCTCAAGCCTGTGACCAACTTCCCCGGCTTGAACATCACCGTGAGGGTAGATGGCGGCGTTGGCTGCGCCTCCGTCTGCATCCTCAAGGCTAGATACGACGAGGTGATAAACATCAGCTACACGGCCGTCGAGCGGGGCTCCATATCGGTTAGGCTCCCGCGCCCCAGCTTCCGCATAGACGTCTCCAGGGTGGTGGTAACGCCCTCAAGCGTAGACGTGTCCCTGTCTATAGAGGCGTCTATCTGCAACCCCTCCGTCGACGCGGACTACTTTGTCTATATAAACGGGACGGTCTTACATATTCCAGCCGGCGCCGGTCTCTGCGCGACGGGGAGGGCTACGGCCGGCGCGTCGCTTCCCTACAGGGAGGATCTCAGGTTGACGCTTTCTACGAACTTCGGCGATGTGGAAAAGGTCATCCACATCCCCAGGCCCACTGTGGCTGTCCGCTTGCTCAACTGGCGTGTGGACCGCGGTGGGGAGTCCGCCCTTCTCAACCTAACTATCTACGCCCCGCCCAACTACACCTACGTGGTCGGGGGGGATCAGGTGCGTGGGCGCCTCTCCAAGGTTGTAGAGGTCGCCGCCTCGGACGGGGCGGCCGTCTTTAGCTACGGATTTGGGGAGGTGCGCATCCTCCGCCCACCCCTCAGGTTGAGCGCCGGCGCCGAGGCGGCCGAGTTGGGCACGCCGGCTAGGGTTTTCGTTGCCGTTTCCACGCCGCCGAATCTAACCTTGAGAGTTCCCCTCTACGTCAACGGGACGCAGAGCGTTTTTGTCGACGTGGGGCCGGGGGCACATGCCCAATACGCCGTCAACGTGACCTCCCCGGAGAGGCCCGGCAGATACCTCGTGGTGCTTAAGGCGGGGCCGTACACTGTGTCTGTGCCGGTGCTGTGGTACAGGGTCTACAACCTATCCATCTCGGGGCCGGCCGCGCTACCTCTGGGCGCCGGGGCGCGGGTGGTGCTTGGGGGGTTTGTGGAGCCCCGCGTGGCGGTCTCCGCGGTGGTCGAGGCTTGGGGCTGCGAGCAGTTCAGGAGGACGGTGCCGCTGAACTACACCCTGGATCTCGTCTACAACAGAACCTGCGTCCTCCATCTGGTCTTCCGGACCAACTCCAGTCTTGTCTCCAGACGACTCTACTGGGGGCCTCTGGAGGTGAGACCCGAGGCTCTGATCCTCGGCACAGCCGGGGGGCTTCCCGTGTTCGCCGCCGGCTCTCTATCCGCCGCGCTGTACCTAAACGGCTCTAGAGTCAACGGTAGCGTAGTGGTGGTGGGCCGCTACGACGCGCTTGGCCTAGTGAACTTCACCATCTACGGCGAGTATATGGGAGTTAGGAACAAGACGGCCTTTGTGGGCTTCGCCGTGCCTCCCCAGAGCTACATCCGGGCCTCCGAAGCGGCCGGCAACATGTCGCAACGCGCCGCGGAGTACTTCCGCTTCCTTGTGGAGAAGGCGGTGGCGACTGGGGATTGGGCTCTTGTCGACGGCATCTCCCAGCTCTATACGGCGCCGCCGACTCCAATGACTCTCCTGGCGCGGGCGTTGGTGGAGGGCGATCTGTCGGCGGGCCGGACGCCGAATCTCGCTGTAGTTGAGACTCTCCGGCACATAGAGCCAGCCATATACGGTCTCCTGGGCCTCTCGATACTTGTGGCTAGGCGTTTTGCGTAGAGCTGGCGCAGTTCAAGCCCTTCTGTAGGTGTAGTAAGTCCTTGGGCCGAAGTCGTGTAGTTCTACGCCGAGCTCGGCCAGCCTCTGCCTGATGTAGTCCGCCAGCTGGTACTGCCGCTCTTGGCGTAGCCTTGCCCTGGTCTCCACCAGCGCTTTTACGGCCTCCTCCAGCTCCTTTGGGATCTGGCGCCTCTCCAACACGCCTAAGACGTCGGCCATCTCTACGTATTTGTTCAACACGGCCAGCGCCGTCTCGCGCGAGATCTTCTCGACCCTGTGCAGAACCGTGGAGATTATGTACCTAGCCATGCCGTATAGTTGCTGTACGGCCTCCGGCGTCGACATATCGTCGTCTAACGCGCCGTAGAAAGCCCCGGCGTATTTCAACGCCTCTTGGGCTATCGGCTCTTGGTCCTTCTCCCCGGCGTCTCGGAGGGCTTGGCTCAACTCGTCGTAGGCGGTGTAGAGGGTCTTCGCCATGTCCTCCGCCTGTTGCAACAGCTCGTAGGTGAACTCCATCGGCTTTCTGTAGTGGCTCATGGCGTATGCAAGCCTTAGGGCCTCGCCGCTGTGTTTAGAGAGGACCTCCCTCAGTGTTATTATGTTGCCGAGGGATTTAGACATCTTCTCGCCTCTAACTGTGAGGTAGCCCACGTGTATCCAATACCTCGCGAAGTTGTCTACGCCGAAGTAGGCCCTCGCTATCGCTATCTCGTTTTCGTGGTGTGGAAATATGAGGTCGGCGCCGCCGCCGTGGAAATCGAAGGGCGCCCCCAGGTGCTTCGTCGACATGACGACGCATTCGAGGTGCCACCCGGGCCTCCCGGGGCACCACGGCGAGTTCCACCATGGCTCGCCAGGGGTCCAGCTCTTCCAGAGGGCGAAGTCGAGGGGGTTTCTCTTGCCGGGCTCCGGCTCGACGCGGGCCCCCGCTATGAGCTCCTCTATCTTCTGCCTCGACAACACGCCGTAGTTGGGCACCTTCGCCACCTCGAAGTAGACGGAGCCGTCGGGGGCAACGTAGGCGTATCCCTTCTCCACGAGCGTAGATATCCACTTCACCATGTCTTCCACGTTTTCCGTCACCTTGGGGTACGCATACGCCGGCTTTATGTAGAGCCTTCTCGTCATTTCGAAGTACTCGGCTATGTAGCGCTCGGGCACCTCCCTCCACCTCTTGTACGCCTCGTGTCCGAACTCCTCCCTCGCCTTGTTTACGATCTTGTCGTCTATGTCTGTAAAGTTTATAACAAGCCTAACCTCGTAGCCCAGTCTCTCCAGGTACCTTCTGAATATGTCGAAGAAGACGTAGACCCTGCCGTGTCCCACGTGCATGTGGTCGTAGGGGGTTATGCCGCACACGTACCCCCTAGCCAGGCGGGGGACGTACGTTGTGAACTCCTCCACCTGTCTAGTGGCGGTGTTGTAGATCCGCACGCCACCCCCGAACCACATTGTTTATATACATGTGCATTTCTGGGGCGCGTGTCTTTTTCGGAAGTTGAGAGTAGGGTAAGGTCTATTCTATCTGGCGCCGAGGTTTCCAGAGTCAGCTACGAGGGCCCGAACCTCTGCATCTATGTGAAGAAGCCCTCGGAGGCTCTCCTAGACATGGTCGGCGAGGTGGCCAAGGCCCTCAAGAAGCGCGTGGTTTTGAGGACCGAGGCCTCCAGCAGACTGCCGGAGAAGAAGGCCTCCCAGATAATTAGGGAGGTGGTGGAGGACGTCGACGACGTCGTTTTCGAGGAAAGCGGCGACGTCTATATCTACCTCGCCAAGCCGATGCGGGAGAGGGAGATAAGAGCCGTAGCGCGGGAGGTCTTCGTGAGGACCGGCTGGAGGGCTGTGGTGGAGAGCGGGGTGCCCCGGGACAAGGTCAAGCTCCCTGCCCACGAGATCGTGGGGGTGCGCCAGATCTTCCACGGTGCCTACGCCCAGAGGAGGGAGCTTATGGAGCGCTTGGCCAGATATATACACCAGGAGCCGGTGGTCAAGGAGGGGGCGATAACTGTCACCTTTCTCGGAGCCGCGATGGAGGTGGGCCGCAGCGCGATACTGGTCAGCACCACCGAGAGCAACGTGTTGCTCGACTGCGGGCTGAAGCCCGGCCAATACGACGAGGATTTCCCCATGCTAGACGCCGTAGATATCGATAGGCTAGACGCGGTTGTGTTAACCCACGCCCATATGGACCACGTGGGCTGCCTCCCGTTTCTCTACAAGTACGGCTACAGGGGGCCTGTCTACATGACCGACCCCACCAAGTACCAAGCGTTTATACTCCTCATGGACTACATAGAGCTGAAGGAGAGGGAGGGGCTGGAGCCGGCTTTCTCCAAAGCCGACGTGGAGTCCGTCATATACCACACCATAACGCTGGACTACGAGGAGGTCACCGACATAGCGCCAGACGTCAAGCTGACCTTCTACGACGCGGGCCACGAGATCGGGTCTGCCATGGCGCATCTGCACATAGGCAACGGGAGGTACAACATCCTCTACACCGGGGATTTCAAATACGGCAAGACGAGGCTTCTGAACCGCGCCGTGTCTAAGTTCAAGAGGGTGGAGATGCTCATAATGGAGTCCACCTACGGCGGTAGAGACGACGTGCAACCGCCTAGGGTTGAGGCCGAGAACGCCTTGGCTAAACACGTGGCCGAGGCCGTGTCGAGAGGCGGCAAGGTGCTGATCCCCGCCTTCAGCACGGGGAGGGGCCAGGAGATCCTCTATATCCTCAACAAGATGATCGAGGGGGGTTTGATCCCCAGGGTGCCCGTCTACGTAGACGGGATGATTGTAGAGACGCTCAACGCCTACCTCATGTACCCCCACTACCTAAACCCCGAGGTCGCCGAGGAGGTCTACGGCGGGGTCAACCCCTTCACCACCTCGGGAAGCGTGGTCATTGTGGACCGCGCCAAACGGGTGGAGGATAGGATAAACCAGGTGGCCAAGATAGCCCAGAGCGAGGAGCCAGCCGTCATAATTGCGCCACACGGCATGTTAAACGGGGGGCCTGTGGTGGACTACTTCTCACAGCTGGCGCACGACCCGAGGAACAAGCTGGTGTTCGTCTCCTACCAAGCCGAGGGGACGCTCGGCAGGAGGATCCTAAACGGCGAGAGGGAGTTCGTGGTCAGGAGCTTGGTGGGGGGCGAGGCGAAGGTAGAGATGCGGATGGAGGCGGTCTCCATACCCGGCTTCTCAGGCCACAGCGATAGGAGGGAGCTCATGAAGTACGTGGAGCACCTCGAGCCCAAGCCTAGAAAGATCGTGTTGATACACGGCGAGCCCTCCAAGATAGTCAGCCTGGCCACCTCCATAGAGCTGAAGTACAAGATAACTACAGTGGTGCCTAAGGTAGGCGAGAGAATTAGAGCACTGTAGCCGCCAGCTCCCCCTTTGTAATGTCCCCCTCGGGTCGGGCCTGTCCGCCGATCGGCCCGAGGATCCAGCCCCGCGGACGGGCTTCTGCAACCGGCCGGCTCCCCCAGGGCCGGTTGGCTCACAGGAGAGAGCTTGAGTTTATGCAGGCCGCGGATCGAGAGGGCGGTGTAACCGCCGCGCTGGTCGCCCTCGGCGGGATTTGCCGAGCCCGCTCTTCGCAATGCGCCGTGGCTCTGTGGAGGGTCGGGGCTGAGGTTTACCGGTGAATGAGGATGCTAGCGTAGCCCACCGTCTCGTCTCTGTAGCCGCTTGTGTCTCCAGAGGTGGCGTGTTTTAGGAGCGTAGCGTTGTTGTACCCTAGTTCTTTCGCGGCCGTTATGAGCACGCCTATGGGTCCCAGGCCGCATATGGATATGTCGAACTTGGAGGCTACCTCGAAGAGGCCGGCCTCGTCAAGCTTCAGGATCTTTCCTATGGCCATTTCGTCTTTTTTGACCGTGACGTCGTGGGGCTCGTAGTGGTTGAAGTCGCTACTGGCTATCACGTATATCCTCCCCCCTCGTTTCTTCAACGCGGCGGCGATCGCCTTGCCCAGCTCCCGCGACGCCGAGGGGGTCTGCCTCCAGAGGGCGATTGGCACTATTTTCACGTCGCCGAAGAAGTACTGTATAAACGGTATCTGCACCTCTATCGAGTGCTCTCTAGAGAAGGCGTGGGGGTCCTCCTCCGCCGCCCCGCTTCTAGCTATCTCCTCGGCCAGCTCCGCGTCTATCTCCACCCTCCCGAGGGGCGTCTCCCAGGCGCCGGACTTCATTATGGCCACGGGCGCGCCGATGCCGTAGTGGTTCGGCCCCACTATGACGAAGGCGTCGGGCTTCCCGAAGCCCGACAGGGCGGCGTATATCCAGGCGGCGACTGGGCCCGAGTACATGTATCCCGCGTGTGGCGCAACGCCGCCGAGGGCCTCGGCGCCGAGCTTAGGCAACTGGGGCGCCTTCGGCCCCAGCTCGTGTTTTATAGACCACTCTATCTGCTGTATAAGCCTCTCCCGGTCGGCCTCGTAGAAATAGCCGGCGACGGCGGGCTTCCTAACGCCTCTAGCCATCGAGGTAGATCCGCCCCCGGCTTATATACTTACTGCACGAGCCTTGTCTCGAACTCCTCGGGGGGCACCGGGAGGTCTTGGTCCGGCTTAAGCTCGCCTCTCTCCCTCAGAATCTGCCTTGCGAGAATCCAGAAGATCAGGGCGAGGCTCTTCCTGCCCTTGTTGTTGCAGGGCACCATGAGGTCTATGTACTGATGCGGCGTGTCTGTATCCACCAGCGCCACCACGGGTATGCCCATCTTAGCCGCCTCTGTAACCGCCTGGGCGTCCAGCTTGGGGTCGACGACGAAGAGGAGGTCTACCTCCTGGTAGTGGGGGAGGTTGGGGTTGGTCAAGGTCCCTGGGATAAACCGCCCGGTCAACGCCCTGCAACCCACGAATTTGCAGAACATCTGCACCGGCTTGAAGCCGTAGGGCCTTGTTGTGTGCACCAACACCCTGTCGGGCGGATACCTAGCGATGAACTTAGCCGCTATCTTCAAGCGCTCGTCTATCTTCTTTATGTCGAAGATCCTCAGCCCGTCTGGCCTAACCGCGAAGATGAAGCCCCTCTCCTCGAGGTACCTGTTGGAGAGGCGTGTGCCCAACCTAACGCCGGCGCTTAGGTATTTCTCCAGGGGGACCAGATACTCATAGGCCTCCTCTGCCATACGACGACGCCATCTCTAGGGGTTTAAAAACATTGAGCCCGCGCCAGATCAAACGAGGGCTACCCTCAGTCTCGTGTTTCCTATCCTCACCACCGCTTGTTTCCCCACGCTCTCCACCTTTATTAGACGCTCGCCGCCGCCCTCCACTAGATACGTCCCGTTGCTACTGCCGAGGTCCTCTACAACTACGCCTCCGGCGGTGGCTATCAGCCTCATGTGTCTCCGAGAGACCGCGGGGTCGGGCACAACGATTTGGTTATCCACGGCCCGCCCCACGGTCACTATTACGCCGGGGCTGTTTACCCTGAACTCGAACCTCTTCCCCACCAGAGATTCGACCGGGCTCTCCAGCACCTCCACCGCCAGCACGGCCGTCGCAGTCTCCCTCGGGATCTGGGCCACCTTTTTCGTAGTCGCCTCGGGCTTGTAGGCGCCGCATATTTTACAGGTCAGATCCTCGTCTCTGTTCTCGGCGCCGCACACAGGACACTTCCAAGGCATTATCAGCCCCCGGAGAGGCGGTTTAAAAAGGTGTTTAACTCCGAGGCGCTTGGCCTTCTGGCGGGGTCTACGTCGAGCATCTTAAGCAGAAGCTCGTCGAGCCACGGCGGCACCTCTGGGTTGTAGGCGCTTGGGGGCGGCACTCTGTAGCCGTTTTCGACGAAGACGTTTGGGTTTATCCCGGTCAACGCCTCATACATGACGCAGCCGAGGGAGTACACGTCGGACGCCAGAGACGCCGCGCCTTTTTTAACCTCCGGGGCCGCATAGGCGGGGGACATGTAGCTACTCCGCACGTACTCCCCGCTTACCACCTTGGCGATTCCCATATCGCCTATCTTCGCCGTTTTTCTATCCCCCGTGAACATGATGTTCTCGGGCTTTATGTCGAGGTGGGCCACGCTGTGTTTATGTATGTCGTGGAGCCCCCGCGCCAGCTGTCTAAACAGCTCCACCGCCTCCGGGATAGATAGCCTCTTCCTAGCCCTCAGTAGATCTCTGAGGGTCCCCCCCTCCATATACTCAAGCAGGATATACGGCGGGTTCCTCATATATTGAGCCACATCTCTGTAGCCCACGGCGGGTAGATATACCTCGTAGGCCTTAACCACGTGGTCCGACTTTATCTCTAGGTACCTCTGCATCTCTTGCCCAAAGATGCGCAAGATGTTTTCATCTCCGGCGAGTGGGCTTCCGTAGTCGTCTACGTAGCGCAGTATCTTGGCGGCGTATAGGGCCCCCCTCTGTTTGACGGCCAAAACATAGCTAAACCCGCCTACCCCGAGGAGCCGGACCACCTTGTACCTACCGCCCAGCCACGCGTGGAGCCACCCAACGGGGGACTGAGGCGAGAGGTACGTCACCCTCTTGTGTGTGAATACGTAGGCGAGCACGAGGAGGGAGGCCGGGAGAGCCGGCAGGGGGTCGCCCGAGGTGAAGAGGAGGTAGAGGTTGGCCGCCGCGGCGGCGGCTACGTACAGCGGACGTGCGTCAGCCAGCGCTAGGACGGCGCCTGCGAGCGGCTGCACCGCCAGCGTGTAGGTGGAAGACAGCGCGGAGGCGGGGAGCAACAGCCAGAGGGCTTCCCCAACCCTCGGCGGCTTGAACGTGTAGGCCAGCAGGAGGAACGCGGACAGCCCGGTAAATACGCCGTCTGCTATATAGTAGACGTAGCTCAGCCGCTCGTCGAGGTAGTACTCGGTGAATATGTAGAGCTTTGCGACAACCGCAACTATAAACACGGCAGTTATCGGCTTCCTGAATCGGTCGAATATGGCCCTCGCCGCCACGGCCGCGACGACGAGCGAGTTCACGAACAACGCGGCGCCCTCTGGGAAGAGGAAAGCCAGGGAAGATGCCGCGGTTAGCCACAGGAGGGCGACACTGTGTCTGTAGAATCTCCAGCCGGCCACGGCGGCTAAGATGGCTGGTAGCGTCCACAGCAGGCTCAACACCGTTGAATCAAACGGGAGGGGATATAAGTATACGTGTAGTAGACGTAGACGGCAATATATTTAATCTGCAGTTCGAGAAAGGGCGTGTTGTTTGACAGATACGGGAGACCTTTCCTGAAGCTTAGGTATATCCTAAACGACGAGTGTAACTACAGTTGCATTTTCTGCCACTTCGAGGGGCAGGCCCGGCGCCGGGGGGTCTACCTGACCGCCGAAGACTACGGCTTCGCCACCTCTGTCTTCAGGAAGGTGGGGGTCTCCGACTTCAAGATAACGGGGGGAGAGCCTCTGCTGAGGCGGGACATAGACGCCGTGGTGTACAACATAGCTAAGACGGGGGGCGCCGTTACGCTTACCACAAACGGCTTGTTGCTGGAGAGGTGGGCGGCGAAGCTCGCCGCCGCCGGCCTCCAGAGGGTCAACGTCTCTGTACACTCGACGGATCCGGGCATGTATTCGAAGGTCACCGGGGCGCCGCCGGCCGCTCTAAAGGCCGTCCTACGCGGCCTCCGCGAGGCTAGGTCGTTGGGCATCTCCCTGAAGATAAATGTCGTTGTGCTTAGGGGCGTAAACACGGATAGAGACAGCGTAAAAGAGCTGGTCAAGCTGGCGGCGTCGTTAGACGCGTCGTTGCAGTTCATAGAGCTTATGCCTACGGGCGAGGGTGCCCACGTCTTCGAACAGTACTACGAGCCGGTTGAGACGGTGGCCAAGGCCGTAGCGGAGCTGGGCGGTAGACCTCTCAAGCTGAGGAAGGAGCTACACAACAGGCCTATCTACGTGCTCGCGGGGGTGGCCATAGAGCTGATAAAGAACTACGGCAACGCCTCCTTCTGTAGCGGATGCACCACCATGAGGCTGACGAGCGATGGAAAACTTAAGACCTGCATATACGCAGAGCCGAGCGTTGATCTGATGCCCCTCATCAAGGCTAGAGACGAGGAGGGGTTGCTATATGCCGTAAAAACCGCGTTGGCGCAGAGAGAGCCGAGGTTTAAGCTGTATCTGGCACGCCCAGCGGAGCCGGGCGTACCCTCAGGCGGCGTTCACTCCTCCTCGTAGTAGGGGATCTCCTCTCCGCCCCCCTCCTCCTTCGCCTCCTTGGAGTACTGCTCAAGCGTAGCCACGAGCTCGGAGAACTTAGATTCCCAAGTCTTCACAACGTTTTCCAACTCCCTATTCATAGACTCGTAGTAGGCCACGAGCAGCTTGCCCACCTCCGTCAGCTCCGTGACCCCCCTCTCCTTGCCGCCCCGGCGGGACTCCACGAGGGGCACGCCTAACGCGTCCTCAAGCTTCTTTATATATGTCCATATGAATTTGTATGAATATCCCAGCTTTCTCGCCGCCGAGGCGATAGACCCGGTCTCCTCCAGCGCTTTCAAGATGTTGTAGATGCCGGGGCCCAAGATCTCCTGCCCATCTTTGTCAACCCAGATGCGCATCTTGACTTTAACCGCCACGACTACACACTTGATGCTATTAAAATACGTTCACAACAGCGACAAGTCTCGCCCCCTCCGCGAGAAACGCGGCGGGCGGGAAACCGGATCGACGTGCTTGGTCGCAACGCTACCTTATGCGTGCGATGGCGGCCCACTTGCCGAGGTAGTCACCGATTCTTATCAGCTCGTTTAACTTAGCCGTCCTCTCGCCGCCCATGATGCCTGTCTTTATGACGTCTGCGCCGAAGCCGACCGCTATATGCGCCAAGGTTCTGTACTCGGTGTCTCCGGAGCGGTGAGAAACAACTGCGCGCATGCCGAACCTCTTTGCCGTCTCCACCGCCTGGTGGGCCCTCATCAAGGTGCCGATCTGGTCCGGCTTTATTATGACCCCCGTGGCGGCTTTCATCTCGCCGCCTCTCTTTATGCGGTCGGGGTTTGTCACAAATAAGTCGTCGCCTACTATGAGCCTATCTCTGAACTTGTCTGTGAGCTCGGCGAAGGACTGGAAATCCTCCTCGTGGAAGGGGTCTTCGACGTATATTAGGTCGAACTCCTCCACGAGCTTAGATATGAACTCCATCTGCTCTCTAGGCCCCCTCTCGACCCCCTCGTTTTTGTACACGTACCTCCCGCCGTTCCAGAGGCTGGAGGCTGCGACGTCTACCCCAAGCCCTACCTCCACCCCCAGCTCCTTCTCCACCTCGGCGGCGGCCTCCTTCAAGATCTTCAAGGCTGTTATAGACGAGATCCGGGGGGTCCAGGCACCCTCGTCGTTTTTCCCCCCTGTGAAGGAGCTATCGACCTTGAGGATGTACTTCAGCGCCCTTTTGTGAACCTCGGCGTTGACGTAAACCGCGGTGAACGCGTCCGGCGGATTCAGCGGAATTACGAGGAACTCCTGTATGTCCGGGCCTAGACCTCTGCTGTGTTTACCACCGCCGATCACGTTGCCGAGCGGCAGAGGTAGCCTCCTCGCGTAGGCCCCGCCGAGGAATGTAAACAGGGGGACGCCTAGGGAAGCCGCGCCGGCCTCAGCCGCGGCGAAGGACGTAGCTATAGCCACGGCGCCTCCTATACGCTCAAACCTAGGCGTCCCGTCGACTTCCTCGAGCTTGCCGTCTACAGCGTAGGTCTCCGTGACGTCGAGCCCAACCACCTCGGGGGCCACCAGTTTTTCAAAGGCCGCCAACGCGGCGTCTACACCGCCCTCGGGGAAGTACAGAACCTCGTGGGCTCCCCTCGACGCGCCTGCGGGCGCCGCCGCCCTGGTGACCACGTAGCCGCCGGCGGCCGGGTCCTCCGCGGTGAGCTCCACCTCAACGGTTATATCTCCGCGGCCGGTGAAAACCTTCCTAATCCAGACGTCCTCGATCTGCATGCCCCCCGGAATTTGGTGGTATTTATGCGTAGGCCTACTCGGCTAAGACGATCTTCTGCTGTGCCGTAAACACGCGTCTAAAGCCCTCCCTCTTGGTGATAACCACTACGTCTATCCCCTCGCCGGAGCCTGGGTCGTTTCTAATCGCGGCCTTCACCGCCTTTATGGCGAGATCCACGGCGTCTTCTAGAGACATATCCTCTCTGTAGCCCACCTCCAGTGCGCCTTTGGCGTAGGGCGATCCGCTGCCCGTAGCTATGTACCTCTCCTTGGTCACGGTGCCGAGCCAGTCGGCCATGTATAGGACAGCCCCCTCCTCATCGTCAACGCCGCCTATTATTGAGTGTACTATGTATATGTAGGGCCTGGAGTAGAAGAGGATCAGCGAGACGTAGTTCACCAGAGCGCGTATTGGGATAGGCCTCTTGTACTCCATCTTGTACTCACGCGCCCGCAGGGTGAGGAAGGAGAGCACAGACTGTAGATCGGCCACCCCTCCCGACATCGTGGCGGCCACGTGGTCGTCTATCTTCCATATCTTCTCCCCCTGCTTATGCGCTATGTAGTAGCCGGCCGTTACCCGTTTATCTGTGGCGAGGACGACGCCCTCTCTAACGGCGATGCCTACGGTGGTGGTCATCGGCTGTGTGTTGTGTTGACTTAATAAATACTAGCTCTTGAGCTCCACCTCCTCGATAAACCGCACCTTCTTCACGTCTGAAAACTTTGCGGAGACCTCGGAGGCGTACTGTAGGAGGACGCCGCCTATCCGCTCGTAGAGCAACACCTCGGCGGGTAGCGAGACGGCGAGTACCCCGCCCTCTAGAGAGGCCTTCATCTTCTCCTCCGGCACCCTGGGGAGGTACAGCCGGAGCAACGCCACAGCCTTCTCCTCGACAGACGTGAGCTTCTTGGCCACCCTCCCCCTCACGATAAAGGTCTTGCCCGCCAGCGGGTGGTTGAAGTCCAGCACCACCCGTCCGCCGGAGATGGAGACAACTCTGGCGCGCTGTCCTTCGAAGTCGACCACGTCGCCGACGCTTGGGACAATGCCGTGGCGGTGGAAGTCCCTAATGGAGACCACCTTCACCTTCCCCGGATCTCTTACCCCATACGCCTTCTCCGGCGGCACCTCTACCTCGAAGTCTTGTCCCTCGTCGGCCTTCAACAACGCGGCTTCTACGGGCTCCCAGAGAGGGGTCTCGCCTAGGATAACCAGACGGGGGCCGTAGATCTCCTCGGGCTTGTATATGCCCGCCTCCTTCGCCACAGACTCCTGAGTTGTCTCGACGACCTTGTTCTCGTCTTTTACAACAACCGTGTAGTCAAGGAGTATGTAGTCTCCCTTCGCGAGCGGCATGGTTACGCCGCTGCCTCAGCTTTTTCCTGGGCTTTGCGCCTTTTCACCAGCCTCGTTATGTAGCCGGCTACCCTGTTTCTAACTCTTTTGCTCGGTATATCTGCCAGCTGCGCCACGGCCTTCTTGTTCTCCTCAAAGCTGTCTGTGAACCTGTCTGGGTACATCTCGAGGAGCTTGTCGCCGAGGGACTTAATGTATCTGGGCCTAACGCGACCCATGGCGCGAGAGCCGGTAGGGTGTATTTAAATGTTCAGCACGCCATGAGCTCCTCACCTCTCGGACGAGGTGCATGACATCACGACAGCGCTATATAACGCGGCTTATCCTCCGAAAATATTTATAAACCTTAGCCCTCTAGGGGCGCGATGGGCAAGAGGATACTTGTGCAGAGGAGGGGCAGAGGAGGCTCTCAGTTTAGGTCGCCGAGTTGGAGGAGGGAGGGCCCCGTTAGGTACCCGCCGCTCGGCACAGCCGGCAGAGGCTACGTCGTTGACATAATCCACGTGCCCGGCCTCAACGCGCCTGTGGCCAAGATACGTCTCGAAAACGGCTTGGAGTTTCTGAACTACGCCGCCGAGGGTCTGTACGTAGGGCAGGAGATCGAAATAGGCGAGGCGGCGTCTCCCAAGACCGGCAACGTGGTGGTTCTCGGGAAGGCGCCGGAGGGCACCATGGTTTTCAACGTCGAGAAGAGGCCCGGCGATGGGGGGAAGTTCGCGAGGTCTGGGGGCACCTACGCGGTGGTCGTGGGGCAGAAGCCCGAGGAGAACAAGACCATCGTTAGGCTGCCCAGCGGTAGAACGATGGAGGTGGACGCCAGGGGGAGGGCGACGGTGGGCCTTGTGGCAGGCGGCGGCAGAATAGAAAAGCCCATGGTTAAGGCTGGGAAGAAGTACTACAGAGCGAGGGCAAAGGCGTGGAAGTACCCCTTAGTCAGAGGCAAAGCCATGTCTCCATATGCCCACCCACACGGCGGCGGATCGCACCAGAAGGGCGGCACGCCTGTGTCGAAGACGGCGCCTCCCGGCCAGAAGGTGGGCTTCATCGGCTCCAGGTGTACAGGCCGCGGCTGTGTGAGAGCTAGGGCGCAACAGAAGCAGTAATGGAGATTGACAGGCGGAAAAACGACCACATTTATCTGGCGAGCTCCGAGATTTCTCAAGTGGGCTCCCCCTGGTTCGACGAGGTAATCCTAATCCACAACGCCCTGCCCGAGCTAGATCTGTCGGAGGTAGACACCACTGCCAAGTTCCTGGGGGCCGAGGTCAAGGCGCCGTTTGGAATCGGCGCTATGACCGGCGGGACTGAGCTAGCTGGGAAGATAAACGCGGAGTTGGCCAAAGCCGCCGAGGCGTTTGGGATCCCGATATACGTCGGCTCCCAGAGGATCGCGTTGGTTAAGCCAGAGGTGCGCTGGACCTTCGAGGTTGTTAAGAAGAACGCCCCAACTGTGCCGAAGGTGGCGAACTTGGGGGCGCCCCAGCTTGTGGAACTCGACGAGGTTAAGCTGGCCGAGTGGGTTTCGCAGGCGGTAGACATGGTCGACGCGCACGCGGTGGCTATCCACCTAAACGCCGCCCAGGAGGCTGTCCAGCCGGAGGGCGAGCCCCGCTTCAGGGGGGTGCTGGAGAAGATCAAGGTGGTGAAAAGGGCGGCCGGCAGGCCGCTTATTGTAAAAGAGGTTGGCAACGGCATATCTAGGGAGGTGGCCGCACGCCTCGCGGGGGTTGCGGACGCCATCGACGTGGGGGGCTACGGGGGGACCTCCTTCATAGCGATAGAGGGGGCTAGAGCGGCCGGCGCCGGGGCCCAGCTTCGGCGGAGGATCGCCGAGACGTTTAAGCTGTGGGGGATACCCACCGCGGCTTCGATATGTGAGGCGAAGTCCGGCTACGGGGGCTACATAATCGCCTCGGGGGGCATCAGAAGCGGGCTCGACGGCGTGAAGGCGTTGGCGCTAGGCGCCAGCTTCTTCACCATGTCGCAACCTCTTCTAAAGGCGGCTCTGGAGGGGAGGCTGAAGGAGGAGATAGAGACCGTCGTAGCCGAGGTGAAGACGGCCATGTTTCTCATAGGCGCTAGGACTGTCAAAGATATCGCGTCGGCGCCTCGGGTCTACGGCCCGCGTCTGAGAAGCTGGCTGGAGCAGAGGGGGCTCACTTGTTAAATTTTTAAGCACCGGAGCAGATACCGGCGTGTCTTGCCCCAAGTGCGGCTCTAGAGAGGTCGCCCTTCTGCCTAGCAACGAGTTTCTCTGTCGTCGCTGTGGACATAGATGGGCTATACCCCACGTCGATTACACGTGGATCGAGACGGATATAAAGAAGGCTAAGCTTTTCGAGAAGTACATAGACGCCCCGGCGGAGAGTTGCGAGGAGCTTCTAGCCCAGCTGATGAAGGAGCTGGACGAGAAAAACGCGAGGTTGCTGGCGGCTAAGATACTCATCCAGAGGGCGGAGAGGCGCAAGCTCTCTAAAGCCGAGCTCGCGAGGCTCTACTCCGACGCCGAGAGGTGCTTCCAATGATCGTCGACGTATCTAGGAAGCCGGACGTGTATAGATACGCCGTGGCCTCCGCGGAGGTGGCCGCGGAGCGGTGCAACACGTCGGTCGCGGCGCGGGCCGCCCTACAGGCGTACAGATATCTGCCCTTCCTACATCCTCTGCCTCTACGCGCCTCGGCTGGATGCAGAGGCGGCAAGCTCTACGTTGAGGGAGCCGCCGAGTGGCAGACGGGGGTTGAGATGGACGTCCTATTTGGGGCCTTGGTCGGCTCCGTGGCCTCCGGCATAGAAACAATAAGAAATCTCTCTGTAGACGTCAAAAAGAAGGGGGAGGCGCCGCCGGACCTCTCGGCCGGGCCGCTACAGGAGACGCCTTTTGCCAGAGGCGGCGATCTAGAGACCTCGGCATATGGGGAAATGGTGTTGAGAAACGTCGAGTTGGCGAAGGGACCTGTGGAGAAGGGACATCCGATATATGCGGCGCAGACCGCCGCCGCCTTAAACGCCAAGAGGTTGTGCGAGCTCCTGGGCGGCCCCTGCCCCTCCATCCAACACTTCAAGATCGACATAGAGGCGGGGAGCCGCGTCGAGGCCACAGCCACTGTAAAGGCCAGAGACATGTCGCCAGCACCAGAGGCTCTTTTCGCAGTTGGCGTGGCGCTCCTCACCATTTGGGATATGGTGAAGAAGTGGGAAAAAGACGAGATGGGCCAGTACCCCGCTACGAAGATCGCCGTCATAACGCTCCGCGGCTGACGTCTCGGACCCCCAACGAGGCCTAGGGGGGCCAGGCCGTAGAGGCTTGGAGGCTCTGTGGCGGGCCCGTCGTGGTTGGGAGCCGCAGAGAGGCGGATGCATAATTAAATACCGGGTTTATCGAGACAATGCTTCCGCGGGAACTAGGGGAGATCCTCGACGTGGTCACTAGGCACAACGCCTGGAGACGTAAGGAGACTATAAACCTCATAGCCAGCGAAAACGTGATGTCGCCTCTCGCAGAGCTGTACTATATAAACGACTTGGCTGGCCGATATGCCGAGGGCACGGTGGGGAATAGATACTACCAGGGGACAAGGTACGTAGATGTGTTGGAGGACGCCCTCGTTAAGAAGTTCTCCGCGGTTCTAGAGGCCAAGTTCGTAGACGTAAGGCCCATATCTGGCACTGTGGCTAACCTGGCCACGTACTTCGCGCTGACGCCCGAGGGCGGCACTGTGGCGTCTCTGCCCGTGAAATACGGCGGCCATATAAGCCATAACACAGTCGGGGGGGTTAAGGCGCTTAGGCTAAAGACCGTTGAACTGCCGTGGGATCTGGAGAACTTCAACGTCGACGTAGACGCGGCCCGTAAGCTTATAGAGGAGAAGAGGCCTAACCTGATAATACTGGGAGCCTCCCTGTACCTCTTCCCGCATCCAGTTAAGGAGGTGGCCGAGGCGGCGAAGACTGTGGGGGCTTACGTGCTCCACGACTCAGCCCACGTCTTTGGACTCATAGTGGGCGGGGTCTTCCCCAACCCGTTGAAGGAGGGGGCGCACGTAACCACCGCCTCGACCCACAAGACCTTTCCAGGCCCCCAAGGCGGGGTGATAGCCACGGCGCTAGACGATGAGAGGAACTCGCAGATACAGAGGGCGGTCTTCCCAACCTTCACCTCCAACTACCACCTACATAGATACGCCGCCACCTACGTAACGCTTGTCGAGATGGAGGTCTTCGGCAGGGAATACGCCTCCAGAATCGTGGAGAACGCCAGAGCTCTGGCCGAGGCCTTGGCGTCCGAGGGGGTGCCCCCCGTCGCGGAGAAGCTAGGCTACACGAGGACGCACCAAGTCGCCGTGGACGTGTCCAAATTCGGCGGAGGCGACAAGGCGGCGGCGCTTCTAGAGGAGGCGAACGTAATAGTGAACAAGAACGCGTTGCCCTGGGATAAAAGCGTGTTGAAGCCCAGCGGCATCAGGATGGGGGTACAGGAGATGACTAGGTTTGGGATGGGGAAGGACGAGATGAGGGAGATAGCGAGATTCATAGCCCGCGTGCTCCGCGGCGAGGACCCAGCCGCTGTGCGGCGCGACGTCGTTGAGTTCAGGAAGTCCTACCTAGAGATCAAGTACGGGTTTAAAATAGACAGGGGAGAGGTCGAGAAGGTCTTTAATTCGCTGAACCTAAATACATAAGGTGCGCCCGCCGTCTATCAGGATAAGGGAACCCGTGATGTAGCTAGCCCGCTCGGAGGCGAGGAAGGCGACGAGCTCGCCTATCTCCTCGGGCTTCGCCAGCCTACCCAACGGGATTTCCCGCCCCATCTCCTCTAGTATATCCTCGACGGTGCGCCCCTCCCTCTGGGCTCTGGCTGCCGCCACCTCCCTCACCCGGTCAGTGTCGACGTAGCCCTGCATTATGCCGTTCACGAGGATGTTGTACCTCCCCAGCTGGTAAGCCAGGGTTTTTACAAGACCCGCGAGAGATATCCTGACGACGTTGGAGAGGGTGAGGGTCGGTATAGGCTGTTTCAGAGTGCTGGATGTTATGTATATGAGCCTGCCCTGCCTCCTCTCCACCATATGTGGGAGGACGTCTCTTGTTATCCACACAGCGCTCATGAGCAGTAGCCTCACGCCGTAATCCCAGTCCTCCTCGGTAAGCTCTAGGAAGGTCCCCGGCTTAGGCGGCCCCGTGTTGTACACCAGAACATCCACTTTGCCGAACTGTTTCACGGCCGTCTCAACTATCCTCTTGACGTCCTCCCTCTTTGTCAAATCGGCGGCGACCGGCACCACCGAGACGCCGTGTTGTGAAGAGAGCTCCTCAGCCACCTCCTTTAGACGCCCCCAGTCTCTAGCCGCGATTACGAGGTCTGAGCCCTCCCTCGCGAGAACGGAGGCAACGCCGCGTCCTATCCCTCTGCTCGCCGCGGTGACTATAGATACCTTGCCCTTTAGCATAGGTATAGAAGAGCCCCCTCTTATAACGTTGGCTACTTCAGCTTAATGAAGGTGTAGCGTCTACACACGTCCCTTATTGGGCACGAATCGCATTTTAGATCACGGCAGTACCTAGCCCCTATGTCGTAGGCCCCCCTCTCGTACAACACAGGATCGCCGCTTATCTTGCCCACGTATCTCACAAGGCCGCGGACGCTCTCAAGCCTAAAAACCACGTCGCGGCACCGGGGACCCCCCTCTCTGGCCTCGCACAGTATCCTCTTGGCCACCCTAGCCCTTATCCGCTCCGCCGTGAGGGTGGTCACGTCTTCGAAGGCGCCGGATCTCAACGTGACCAACGCGGTGTACATATCCCCATGTAGTATGTATTTTCTATACTCTGGCGTGTAGGCGATCCTGAGCGCCAGCGGGATGTTGGTCTCGTGTATGAAGAGCCTTAGGAAGAGCTTTACGCCCCTCCCCACGCGCCCCCCTCCCCTGCCCCTGAAGATGAAGTCTCTAACCTCCTTTTCGAACTTGGGCAACCTCCTCTGTTTAGCCACCCAGAGATACGGCGATTTATACCTCACGCCCACCACGTTCAACATCCTCAAGAGGTTGGAGATGGTCTCGTCTGCCACCTCCCTCTCGACCCCAACAGCCTCAAGAGCTCTACGCAGCTTCGAGGCTGAGACCACGTCATACACGTTTGCCTCAAAAGCGCCGGCGAGCTTCCTCAGCTCCTCTTCGCCGATAGGCCTACGGCTATACAGCGCGGCCACGAGCGCCGCGTATATAACCAACAGATCAAGCCCCTTCACGTTTGACAGACTCGACAGATAAGTCTCGAAGTCGCCTTTGTAGACACGCGATATCGACTTTACCTGTTCTACGACAAGGCCGTAGCTGTGTGGAAGAGTTTCAACCACCTTGTCGCGGATAGAGAGCCCGTGTTCCACGATCCTCCTCCTCACCTCCTCCGCAGAGGGCACAAGCGCCATGCTTGAACCACATATATAAACTGCCACATCGGCACCTCCGTGGAGCCCCCTGGACTACAGGAGATGATAGAGAGGGCCAAGGCGGCGCTGAAAAACGCCTACGCCCCCTACTCCAACTTCAGAGTGGCGGCCGCCGTTAGGACAAAAAGCGGGAGGATATACACTGGAGTCAACGTGGAAAACGCCTCATATGGGCTAACGATCTGCGCAGAACGCGTGGCGGTTTTCAAAGCCGTATCGGAAGGAGACAGAGATATTGAAGCCGTCGTGGTCTACACAGACACCGAAGAGCCCACGCCGCCCTGCGGCGCCTGTAGGCAGGTGATAGCGGAGTTTAACCCAGACGCCTTGATAGTGATGGCGGGGCGCTCCAGGACATACACGGCGAAATTAAGCGAGCTACTGCCCAACCCCTTTACGCCAACCCGGCTGCCAAAAACGCCTAGGAGTGAGGTTTAAGCCCAAGACCGTCCTCTTTCTGTTCCGCCACGCTCCGCCGGGAACCGGCGACGTTTGTATTATGAGCCGCGCACCCGGTCTAGGGCCCGGCGCAGAAACGGGGGCGCCGCCAGTCCCCAATGACCCGAGCCCCCGGGGAGACCGGGGGCTGCAAAAGGAGGCTACTCCTCCTCTTCGCCGGGCAGTTTAAGGAGCGATAGGCGTTTTGGCTTCTCCTCGGCTTTGACTTGTTGGGAGAGCTTATCCTTATACATCTCGGCCAGTTGATCCACTATAGCCAATACGGCTCTGGCGGTGTCGTTTTCTTTCGCGAGGAACTCGTGGAGTCTGCCCGAGTCCAGGTAATGCGATAGCTCGGGGTCGATCGGTATGCCGCCTAGAAACGGCACTCCGGCGGCTTCGGCCACCCTCCTCCCCGCATCTCTCCCGAAGATGTAGTAGATCTTTCCGTTGTCGGGGCACTTGAAACAGCACATGTTTTCAACCACGCCTGCGACGCGGATGTTCAACTTGCGCGAGAAGTCCACGGACTTAAGCACGATCCTCCTGGAGATCTCAGTGGGTATTGTCACAACGATACTGCCGTCTAGCCCTCCCTGGAGGCTCTGGGCGATCGTGAGAGGCGCGTCGCCGGTTCCCGGCGGAAGATCAACGACTAAAAGGTCTAGGGAGCCCCAGTCCACCTGCGCTATGAAGTCCCTAAGCGCTTGGTTGACAAGCGGCGCTCTCCATATGACCGCCGTGTCGTCGCTCGGAAGCGCAAACTCTATAGAGACCACCTTGATGCCGAGAGGCCCCGTGACGGGCACGATCTTGCCTGTCCTCTCGTCTACGAAGAGGGTGCTGTTCGATACGCCGAGCATCTTCGGGACGGTCGGCCCGTATACGTCCCCGTCTAAAACGCCGACTTTGTAGCCCCTCATCGCGAAGCCTACCGCGATAGAGGCGGTCACGAGGGATTTCCCAACTCCTCCCTTGCCTGATATTGTGACGAGCTTCAGCTTTACCCCCTTTAGAGCGTCGGCGAGGGAGCCGGGGGCGGCGGATTGGCCCCTGATGCTGACTTTTACCGACACAGACAGACGTTGTTGTGAATTTATAAATTAGCCCCTGCTACTTGCGCCGAGAGACCACCCGGCCTCTAGCCCCCTCCTCACCAACGATACCCCAATTGCGACGCTTAGGATAAGCATTATCTTTTCCACCACCCTAATCCCGAGCACGCCCAACGCCCTCATTATAAATCCGGAGGCGCGTAGGGTGGCGAAGGTGAGGAGCGACACCGCCGCGACGGCCAAGAGAGTGGGGGCGACGCCCATGTGTTTAGACATGAGGAGGACGTAGGAGATGGACGCGGGGCCCGCCAGGTAAGGAACAGCGAGAGGGACGACCGCCACCTCAAGGCCGTCTGTTGCGGGACGCTGCTCGTAGGGCCTTATCAGTTGGTGGAGGGAGAAGGAGATCAAGATGAGGCCGCTGGCTATCATGAAATCGCCTAGCTCCACCCCGAAGTAGCCGAAGATCTCGACGCCGAATACGGCGAAGAGCACGAGCACGGCCGAGGCCACCAACACGGAGAGCAGAAGCACCCTGCTCCTCTGCGCCTCGCTCAGCCCAGCCGTGAGGGCTGCGAATAGGGGTATATTGCCGAGAGGGTCAACTATTACGTAGAGGGCAACCACGGCCGTCAGTAGCTCCATTAGGTCAGAACCCAGATTTGTCATTCACCTATCAGCGATGACGGGCCTTCTCCACCGTTTCTATATAGCGGCGGAGGTTTTTTATTTTGCCCAGCTGTACTTCCTCCAACGTTTGGTCCTCCCCCAGCCGCACGAAGCGCAGTACTTCTTGGTGACGTTGTAGGAGTGTCTGCCGCATCTTGGGCATCTAATGTGGGTTTTGCCTCTGTTGTGTTTACCCATCGACGGGGTGCCCTTCATGGCACCGGCGATATGAAGAGGACGTTTTCGCCTCTTACGACGATAGTTCCACGCTTGTAGACGTTGCCGTCTATGATCTCCTCGGCGTCGTCTAGAAGGAGATTCACGTGTTGGTCGAAGGAGCGGAGTATGCCTCTGATCTCGTGGCTATCCCTAAGCTTCACCAACACCTGTTTGCCGATGGAGTCCTGTAGCGTGGCGCCCAACGTCGCGAAACACTTAGATATATCCGAAGCCATGCCTCAGCACTGGGGTAGATATATAAAGTTTTACGCCCGACGGGCCCCCACAAGGGAGTCTACACACAATATTTTAAACCGACGCCGAGTGGGGGGACGTGAGCGACGTCCTTTTTGAGCAGGTAACCAGGGATTTAAGATCCAAGGGCTTCAAGATCCTTGAAAAGCTAGGCGACAGGATGTTCGTAGCTGAGAAGAAGGAGAAGTACCTCTTCTACGTGATGGTGGAGGGCGTGGAGGTGACAACCCAGACGTTGTTAAGCGTTATAAACATGGGCGAGACGCTCTCTATGGACACGGTCTTGGCCCTAGTTAGCAACGACGGCACAGTGACGTACTACTTCGTCAGGAGGATCAGACTCCCCCGCAACGTCTATGCTCAAGGCGTTTGAGCGCTTGGTGGAGATCTCTAGAACACGGGGGATCCGCTTCGTTCTACATTTCTCCAAGTGCCGCGGCAAAGTCGGCATAGACCGGGAGATCAAGGCCTTAGACGAGGAGGGGAGGCCCGCCCCCTGGAGCCGCGTCTTCCCCGGCGTTACGCCACAGAACATACTCCAACAGTGCGTCCTCAAGAAGGTGGAGGTCTTCAGAGGCTCCGAGCCGCTGGGCGAGTACCGCACTATCGAGGAGGCTCTCGCGGCTCTTTCCCAGTGACGTCTTTCAACGCCTCTCGAACCCGGACGGCGTAGCCCCTCCCCAGCGACAGCTCCCTAGAGCTGTAGACCAACCTTCCCACGGCGATTAGGCGCCCCTCTGCGTCTACGACGGCGACCTCCCCGTTGGCTCTAGAGCCGCTTGAGACGTCCGCTATATACTTAGCCGGCACGTTGCGTCCGCCAGCTACATACTCGGCGGCTTCCCCCCGCACAACCACCCTGTTTTCTAGAAACGAGGCCCCGTATAACGTCGGCAGTAGATAGCCGTCGTTGTTACGTAACACAAAGGCCAGTCTTCCATCTATGAACACCCTCCTGACCCTCCCGGCCTTGTTGTACTCAACCTCGACCCTCCTGCCCTTCAACTTCTCGGCCGTGCCCCTCCCGTATATGTAGGCGATTATGTTCAAGACCGCCGACACGCGACCCCCCAAGAATTCTTTATAAATACATCACTAGGGAGAGGCGTGTATTGTGAAATCTGTGGAAGGCCCATAGAGGGCGAGCCGATACCGATAGAGGTGGATAAGGCCGTCTTATACGTCTGCAGAAGTTGCGCCGCCACATATGGGAAGAAAGTGATTCAGCAACAAGCCGCGCCTGCCGTGAAGAAGACGCCGAGGCCTAAGCCCGCCGCCCCCCGCCCGCCGCCTCCCGAGGTGGAGATTGTGGAGAACTTCGGCGAGGTGGTGAAAAAGGCGAGGGAGAACCTCGGCCTATCTAGAGAGGCCCTAGCCGCCATGTTGGGGGTGAAGGAGACCGTGTTGAGGAGGATCGAGGCCGGGCAACTGCAGCCCGACTTCGCCCTAGCGAGGAAGCTGGAGAAAACGCTTGGAGTTAGGCTTTTGGTGGAGTCTGTGGAAGAGGGCGTAGCCCAGACGGGGAGGGGGGCCGAGAGGGGTCTCACGTTGGGCGAAGTGGCGGAGATAAGAGACGGGGGTGAGGAATAGGGCCCTTCTCTCATACGTAGGCCCCAAGACGCCCAACCTAGCTTACAAGCTTGAGGAGTTTGTATCCCTCGCCGAGGTGGCCGGGTTCGAGGTGGTGGACCTAATTACCCAGTTCGGCAGAGCCGACACCAGGTTTTACCTCGGCCCGGGCAAGGCCGAGGCGGTGGCGGCTAAGGACTTCGACGTCTTTATCGCATACCACAGCCTCACCCCTCTACAGGTGTTCAACCTGGAGAGGCTGTTTAAACGTAGGGCGCTGGATAGGGTTCTGGTCATACTCATGATCTTTGAAAAAAGGGCTGGTAGCATAGAGTCGAAGCTCCAGATCGAGCTAGCCCGCCTTAGATACGAACTGCCTAAGGTCAAGGAGTACCTGAGGCGAGCTAAGATGGGCGAGCAGCTCGGCTTCATGGGCGCCGGCGAGTACATAGTCGACGCCTACTACCGCCACATGGTGAAGAGGATTTCGACGATTAGGAGAAAGCTGGAGGAGGTGCGCAGGAGTAGAGTCATGCATATAGCTAAGCGGAAGGAGGCGGGGGTTCCCGAGGTGGTGATCACCGGCTACACCAGCGCCGGCAAGACGACGCTCTTCAATAGGCTGGTGGGCGAGGACAAACTGGTGGACGGCAAGCCCTTTGCCACGTTGGAGACCTACAGCCGATCTCTGGACCTCTGGGGCAAGAGAGTCGTTGTGACAGACACCATAGGCTTCATAGATGACCTCCCGCCGCTCCTCGTCGAGTCCTTCCACTCGACGCTCCAGGAGATCATAGACGCCGACGTCATTCTCCTAGTCGTAGACGGCTCGGAGCCGCGGGAGGAGATCTCCCGCAAGATAGAGACCTCCGTGGCAACCCTGGGCGAGGTGGGCATAAGCCGAGACAGGGTGATACCCGTTGTCAACAAGGTGGATAAAATCGGGGTGGCGGAGGTGAAGAATCTGCGGGGCATAGTGGGTAGGTACTTCAGCTGGTTCATCCCGGTGTCCGCCCTTACCGGCTTTGGGATCGAGGCGCTCAAAGCCGTGTTGTTTTTCAAAACGCCGGGCTACCAGATATCCAGAACCGCCAGCGCAGAGGGGGCAAGAGGCCTACGCGTCGGAGATGTGACGTTCGTAGCCACGCGCCCAGCTCCCCTTTGCGGCTCCCGGTCTCCCCGGGGGAGCTCGGGACCCGCCCGCGGAGATGATGCGAGATAGTGGCGTCCTCCCCAGGGCCGTCTGATTCGTCGCCGACGGCCGTAAGTCGGCAGACCTCTGTCAAACTTATAAAGGCGTAGGGGGTAGGTGGCGTGAAGGAGGCCTACCTATATATCGTCGAGAAGTCCGTGGCTTGGGAGTTCGACAGCCCTGAGTATGGGAGACTTGCGCGTAAGGTTGTCGAACTTCTCTACGACCGTAAGGAGGATCTGACAGACGACAGAGTTGCGATACTCTTGAACATATCCACGGCGGAGACTAGGAGGATACTGCAGTACCTGATGAAACTCGGTCTGGTCGGCGTTAAGAAGAGGACGACGGAGGACTACAGGATCGAGTACACTTGGTACGTCGACGACGACGTGATACGCCAGGCGATAAAAAACAGGGCGAAGGTGGCGAAGGAGAAGATATCCTCCTTGATTAAGTCGTTGACCGAGGGGGCGTACTACGTCTGTCCAACCTGCCACATGCGCTACACCTTAGACCAAGCCGTAAACTACGGCGGGGTGTGCCCGGTCTGCGGCACGCAGCTTGAGTACGTGGAAAACGTTGAGGAGATCGACAAGCTTACAAAGGCGTACGAGTCTATAGATAAGATATGAAGATAGAATTCAAGGTCTTCAAGCCGGTGGAGAACTACGAGGTGTTTATAACGGGGTTCGCCGGGATCGGCATAGTGGGCCATCTGGCCACCAAGTACATAGCGAGAAACTGCGAAGTCGTGGGCGTGGTGAGGTACAGGGGGGAGCCCCCCGTGGTGTCTATAGAGGGAGGCCGGCTTCTGCTACAGAACGAGATCTTTTCCTGCGGCGGGGGCGTCGTGGGCGTCGTGAACAACTACGGCATCCACGAAGCCGCCACATACGACTATGCTAGGGCCTTAGCCCACTGGGTAGCCGCCAACGGCTTTAAAACCGCCGTCCTCTTCGGGGGGCTAGACGGCAGATTACGTAAGGGCGACGACCTACTGCGCGTGGTCTACACCTCGGCCTATGGAAGAGCCGGGCTACCTACCGGCGGAGCCAAGGTGCTTGAGCAGGGGCTCCAGATCGTGGGCCCCCTCGCCCTCCTAACCTCGTTCTTCGAAGAGCTCGACTTCCCCGCCCTTGTGGTTCTGCCCTATGCGGACGTCACCAGGCCCGCGGATCCATACGCAGCAAGCATCGCCGTCGACTTTTTCTCAAAGCTCTTCGGCATCTCGATAGACACCAGCGGTCTTAGGCAGATGGCCGAGGAGCTGGAGAGGGAGTTGGAGGAGGTGCGCAGGAGGCTCGAGGAGCAGAGCAAGAGGGAGGAGACCTCAAGGCTGTATATATAGCGCTACCTCCTCCAGAGATCTGGCCTTAACGACCTTTTTCCCCATCAGCGGGATATCGACGTTGTACAGCACCACCAGGTCGTAGCGCCTCAGCCACTCATAGGCGTGTGCCCTAGCCTCCTCGTCTTCGCCCTCTGACTCGTTTTGAGACAGCGGGTACACCTCAGCGATCTCCTCTGGAATAATCCCGAAGATGGGGTCGTAGAAGAGTATGTGGGCGCGGTCCCCCAGCGTCTTCTTCAGGTAGAGGTACTGCCAGTTGCGGTTGTACGGCTTCTCCTCCACCTTTATAACGACGGCCCTCCTAGAGAGGGGCTCTACGTTGTTTAGCCTCTCCCTGTGTCTCGCCGGCTCCGGCCTCCGCGGTGCGGTGTCTGAGTAGAAGAAGAGGCCGTGTGGATCTGGATGCGTCTCCGGGTCGTACTCCTCCAGTAGACGGCGGTCGATAGACTTGAGGAACCTATACAGCGTCGGATGCGCCCTCGCCTTGATTTCCAGGTACTCCCAGAGGGTGCCTTCGTGAATTCTCTGTCTTATCTCCAGGAGCTCCTCCCTTAGGACGGCCAGGTTGTGCTCCGCTATTAGAAGCGTGCGCTCCTGCTTGGGCATCTCCCTTAGCTCTTTCACAGGCGTGTAGCAGAGCTTAGTGCTACATGGGAGGTAGTCTGTCTTAACGTCGTCTAGACGGAGAGTGCGGTCCCTAAGTATGATTCTGTCGTCTCGCGCATAGAGTATATAGGAAGCGCTGTCGAAGAGGTCCACCCCCAGCGCCACGGCGAAGGGCAACACCAGCGGGTGCCCTGCCCCAAATAGGTGTATAGGCGCCTCCCTAGCTATGTTGGCCTTCACCTCTAGAACCACCCTGAGGATGAGGTCAAACCTATACTCCTCCAGCAAGGTGGTGGGGCTCCCTATGGCGAATATGTGGAAGCCCAGTCTCGAAAGCTCTCTGGCGGATCTGGCGAGGAGGTCGGCGTAGAGAGCTCCCTGGATAGGCGCCACCACCAACATGTCCATCTCCTTCAGATAGGCGGCGGCCCTCTTCGCCCGCCTGATGGTTTCCTCCACCTTGAGCAACGCGCTTCCGTACGGCTCCTCGTAGTCGAAGGGGAGGTCTAGAATTACGCCTATGTCGCTACCGATCTTCTGTTGGAAGCGCAGAATTTCATCTGGGTCAACCTCCACGGTGCCGTACCTCAAGATCTGGTAGGCGCCCGAGTCCGTCATAACGACGCCGCCCCACCCCAGCATCTTTTTCACATCAACGGCCCTCCCCCCGGTCAGCCTATATATGAAGTACGAGTTCGTGATCACCTGTCCAAAATACCGCTGGACCGCCTCCAGAGGCACCTCCTGCTTCCTAGGGTCTACAACCGGGAAGAGAGCCGGCGTCTCCACCACCCCGCTCTTCGTGTGGAGTAGCCCCACCCTCCCGGCCAAGTCCTTAGCAACTATTTCAAAGGACACAGGGCGTCTGCGCCCAGGCCTTTTTAAGCGCTTCCTTGGACGTAGGACGCCTCAACGGGCATAAAAACTAACGCTCCAGCTCGACTACCTCATACTCCGAGATCACCTTCGCCCTATCCGCGGTGTATTGAGGCCCCACCGAGGCGAGGTACTGCCTAACCACTTTGAACCAGGCGGGCTCCTCTACCGTGTAGCCCTTGGAGTAGGCGTCGTTGATTAAGGCGACTAAGCCGACGATCTTCGGATGTATCGCCCTCACGGAGCCCGCGGGCACCACGTCGAGTATGTTCTCAGGTATGGCCCTCACCGACTCCTCAAGACCCGCTAGCCTCCTCCGCGACCTATAGGTGCGCACCTTCCTTTCGACGACGCGTTTGCCGGCCCTCCCCATCTTTACCGCGGCGGTGGAGAGGCCCACCAGCCCTAGCACAACGGCAGGCATACCCACGGCGTATGCCAACAAGAAGGCGGCTGCGGCTATCAGAACTGTGAAGATAGATAACGCCTTTAAGTCCTTTATGAAGATGCCGCCCATCGCCGAAAGCACCGCCACAGCCCCCGCTATGTAGAGGTCGATCATATCGGCACTATTTCACAACCGCCCACGGCGATAAGCTGGTACTCGCCCTGCGGCAGCCTTTCCACCTGGGAAAGACATCTGTTCAGTAGCTCTATCTTCCTCTTTATGAAGGCGTCCAGCCTCTCGTCGATGTTGAGCAAAGCACCTAGCAGCTCGATCTCGCGCCGCACGGCCCTCGCCAGATCCTCAGGCCTTCCGTAGTAGAGCATGTTTCTGCCTGTAGTACTCCCTCACCGCCTCGCCCACCTTTTCGGCGTCGAAGACCCCCCGCTCCACCAGAGACGTGAGGAACTTAGCCCTCTCCGCTATTTCGTCATAGCCGCCGAGCTTCTGAAGCCAGTAGGACCGCCTCAGATCCACCTCTACTGTGTCGCTACGTTGGTCGTACCAGCCCACGTTTATAAGCCCGAACTCCTCCTCCTTGATCTTTATCTTGCCCGGCGCGGCGTATGGATACGCCCTGAGCCAGACGACCTCGGTGATGGAGGTGACCCTTCTGCCGAACTCGAACCTCTTTATCGTGGCCGTCACGTGGAACGCGGATATGTGTTCCGAGGATACCCCCATGGCCTCTCCTGTGAGACGCATAAACACCTCCATTATGTCTTCGGCGTGGAAGGTGGTGGCGCCGCCGTGGCCCGTCAAGACTCCCTGTATCAGCTCGTGGATCTCTCTGCCGCGGCTCTCGCCTATGACGATGATGTCAGGTCTCGCGCGGAGCAGATACTTGACGAGGTCTATTAGGTATATCGCGGACTCCGACCCGGGCAGGTTCTTCATGTAGTCGTACATCGGCGATGTGAAAAGCATAACCACGTTCTGGTAGCTAGGAGGCATCCTGATCTCGGGGGTCTCCTCCGCTATGGCGAGGCGTTTGTGGGGCAGAAGGACGAGCAACGCGTTTAGCAACGTCGTTTTGCCCGTGCCGGTGCCGCCAACAACCATCACCGACTTGTGGTGCTCGAATAGGTACCATAGATAGGCCATCGCTAAGGCGGAGATGGTGCGCCTCTTTATCAGCTCGGTGGGCGATATGGGGTGCGGAGGCTGTATACGGACGGATACGTAGGGCGGGTTTCTCGCCACTCTGCCAGACATCGCAGTGGCGAAGCGCAGAAGCGCCCCGTTTCTGAGGCGTATGTACGTATCCTGTATGGGGTACTGCTCGTTCAGCGGGCGGCCGGTCTCCGCGTAGACCCTCCCTATGACCTTGATCAGGGTCTCCTTGTTTGTAGGTATCACGTTGGTCTTCACGTTGTAGCCGTAGTCTCTGTGATCCACATAGATGGGGCTGTCTGTGCCGTTTATGTTCACGTTTTCCAGCTTTATGTCGTAGAGAATCGGCGTGAGGTAGGAGTAGTCGGCGGCCTCGAGCTGGACGTAGTACCTCACGGCGGCGCGTAGCTGCCTCGGAACCCCAATGTCCGCCATGGCCATCTCGATAAGTTTGCCGAGCTCCTCCCTGGTGAGGTTAGGCCTAATTATCTGGTTGGCCGTGAGGTACTCCACCACCTTGTAGGCGTATTCGCCCACTTTCTCCGAGTAGGGGAAGGCGTACGCCACGTTGTAGCAGTACCCGTCTTCAGACCTGTATATCTGGATGCGGGCCCCCTCGGAGGGGTACTCCTCAACGACCGCCCCCCTGCAGGAGTCGAGTCTAAAGTCCAGCATGGCCTACGCCTTGAGGAACACTCCCACCGCAAACGACGCAACGAATACGGCCAGATACAGCAGGGCTAAATACAGAAGCCCGCCTCTAGTGGAGAAGCTTATCTTGGTGAAGAGGAAGTAGTACCCCACGGACATTATGGCGAGCGCTAGATACAGCATGCTCATGCCTATGCCGCCCAGTTGCGCCCCGCCGGAGATCTTAGACATCGCCTCAGTCAGCCTAATCATTGAGGTGTTTACGAAGGCCACCATGGCGGCTCCCGCGAGCGCGAGGAAGCGGGTTATGTTCAACGTCCTGCCGATCTCGGACCTGTACTCGAAGAGCTTCACCACGAAGTTCTGTAGCTGGTCTATGGTGGATCGGGGCAACGTGCCGAGGCGGTATATATCCAAGAGCATCCTCAATATCACAGACATTACCGGTTGCATGCCTTTTAAAGCTACATCCTCAAGCCTGCTGTCTCCCACCTTCATGGTCTGCAAGAGCGCGGCCGCCTTGCTGTTAAACGGGCCGTAGTCCCCGAAGGTTATGGCGTTTTCAACCGCTCGGTAGACGGAGGGGGCCCTCTTAAGCTCGTCAAACACCGTATATACAAAGTCCATGAACCCCCTCTCGAAGGCCTTGGCGTCGACCCTCTCCCGCGTGATAACCCACCCAGCCAGTGCTATGCCGAAGGCGATGAGCGGCGCGTAGAAGGACATCGGCGTGAAGCCCAGCACGATCATGGCGACGGCTGCGGCGATGCCAAAGAGGAGCGGGGGGATCCTAAAGTCCATCTTCATAAGCGGCACGTTTATGAAGAGGGCCATGACGACGCCTAAGATGGCGGGGAGGAGGCCGCCCATTAGCACGAGCATGGCCGGGTTACCTCTCCCGATGACCACCGCCGTGACCGACAGCATCGCTAGGCCCACCACTAGGGACGATATGAGGGACGTCAGCCTGTCCATACGCCTCTGCATAGCCGTCGAGAACTCCACGATGTCCATATCCATGTAGAGGGAGAGCTTCGCCACGATATCTTCGCCGATGCGGAGGGAGGTGTATAGGGAGTTGAAGCGGTACACCAGCTTCTGGGGGGCCAGCTTCTCCACGGCGCGTTTCATGGCGTCCATCGGCTCCATGCCGATCATCTTGGCGTTGTTCCACGCGGCTATCGCTAGGGTTCTCACGCCTGGGAGCTCCCTATAGCGCATCATCCTCTCGATGACTAGGTTCAGGTGGGCCTTCGTTGCGAAGGCCATCTGGACAAGCGCCGTGAAGAAAACCATCTCGGTGGTCAAGAGCTCGCGGATGGAGCCGGCGCGTAGAGAGACCACAAGCTTGGGGAAGAAGAAGAGCAGAGCCCCTACGCCGAGGAACAGAGGGCCGAGGGGGAGCGCCCCCAGCGCCGTGAAAACGCCGCCGGCGCTCAAAACCCCCAAGCCCAGGAGGTTGAAGAGCCTGGCTGTCCCCCTAAACTTCAGAGGGTCGAGGTCGGTCTTCTCGATACCCCTCAGTTGCCACTTGATCAACGGGCTAAACACGAGCATCCACCTTCTCCCACTTAAATATTTTGTTTTGTGCCCTCTATAGTGTGCAGGCCATTATGTAGGCGTCCTCCCCGTCGCTGTAGTAACGCGGAACTCTGCCCACGACTCTGTAGCCGAGCTTCTCGTAGAGGGATATAGCAGGCTTGTTGGACACCCGCACCTCTAGGTATGCCTCAGACGCGCCGTAGTAGGTCTTCAAGGCCTTCATAGCCCTCTTCAACATCGCCGTGGCTATCCCGAGCCGCCTCGCCTCCGGCAGAACGCCCACGGAGACGATATGGCCCTTCCTAGCCGGCCTCCCCTTCTCGATGTTGCTCCAGCCGTATTCTACACGCGACATCACGTAGCCCACCACCCTGCCGCCGACTTCGGCCACCACGAAGGCCTTCGGGAACTGCTCGAGGTGCTCCACGAAGAACCAGACGGGGTAATTCTCGGGGAGCACCCTCCTGTTGATATTTACCACGTCCTGCAGATCCCCCATCTGGGCCTCCCGTATCACGAACTCGGTCTTCCCATCTCTCCCGAGAAACCTCTGAGGCCCGTCTACCGCCACATCTACCGCCATCGGCACAAAGTTGAGCTATATATTTATGCATACGACGGCGTGCTACGGTCTACAGGGAAGAGCGCCGCCGCTAGCCCCGGGCCAACTCGCCGAAAGGGCGGGGGCCGTTGTTATGACTGCAGGATCAAGTACAGAAGGGCCATCCTCAGCGGCACTCCCAACGCCGCTTGTCTGAAGTATCTGGCGTGTGGCGTCGCGTCGACTCGGTGGTCTATCTCGTCGACCCTGGGGAGGGGGTGGAGTATTATGAGGTGTCTCCTCGCGTTTTTTAACATGTCGACGGTGATCCTGTAGCTGCCTTTCACCTTTTCATACTCCAGCGGATCTATAAACCGCTCCTTCTGGATCCTAACGACGTATAACACGTCCAGCTCGTGGATGACCTCCTCGACGTTGGTGTGGAAGCTGAGCTTGAGCCCCCTCGACTGGACGTAGTCGATGGTCTCCACACGCGGGCGGAGATACTCAGGCGAGATGAGGTAGACCCTTACTCTGAAGTTGGTAAGGGTCTCCAAGAGGCTGTTTACCGTACGCGCATGTCTCAGATCGCCTATTAGCCCGACGTTTAGCCCATCGACGGTCCCGAACTCCCTCCACATGGTGTACACGTCGAGCATGGCTTGTGTAGGGTGGTTGAAGGCGCCGTCGCCGCCGTTTATCACAGGGCTCTCCGCCACCTCGGCCGCCAGCTTAGATGCCCCCTCGTACCGGTGCCTGACCACTATGACGTCGGAGTAGGCGTCCAACATCTTGACGGTGTCCACAAGCGTTTCGCCCTTCTCTACGCTGGTGCCCTCGGCGCCCCAGAAGCCGATGACGTCGCCCCCGAGCCTCCTCATGGCGACTTCGAAGCTAAGCCTGGTGCGCGTCGAGGGTTCGAAAAACGCCACTGCCATCACCCTGCCCCTTAGGAACTCCAGCCGGCTTTTTGAGTACTTCTCCATGTACCTAGCCGTCTCAAAGAGCTCCTCGAGATCCCTCCTACCGAAATCGCGTGCAGAAATCACATCTCTCCCGCGCCACATAGCCCTAGGTGTGGCGTTGTTTTTATAGACACCTGCCGCGCAACACATAAGTTTAAAACCTAGTGTTGCCGACGCTTGACGTATGGCGGCGAATCTTCCTCTGGTTGTTGCCCTAGACACAGAAGTGCTAAAGGCCATCGACGTGGCGAAGAGGCTGAAAGGCGCCGTGGCTGGGTTCAAGGTGGGCTGGGATTTGATATTCGAGGGGGGCATCTCCATAGTAGGCGAAATTGCGAGATACGGCAACGTGATCGTCGACCTAAAGATCGCGGATGTGCCGCACGTCGCCAGCAGAGTAGTGGAGAAGCTCGTCAACAGAGGCGCTTGTTGTGTAATCGTCCACGGCTTCCTCCACCCCTCCCTCCCCAGGGGACAACACGTATACGTGCTAGTCAAGATGACCGCGCCTACCATATACGACGAAATGTGGGAGAAGTTGCTAAACTCCGTGCAAGACGTCAGAGGCTTCGTCCTCCCCGGCAACCAGCCCGAGGTGGTCGCCCAGGCGAGGAAGAGGATAGGGTGTAGCTATAGGATCATCTCGCCGGGCATAGGGCCCCAGGGCGGCAGACCGGGGGCCGCGATAGAGGCTGGGGCGGACTTCGAGATCGTGGGCAGATATGTGCTGGAGGACCCCGCCCGCATATCGCAGTGGGCCCAGTACAGACCCACCTGCTTCGAAACGCCCTAGGTCGGCCTCTTCCTCTCCGCTGGAAACCTCCAGCTCTCCGACTTCTTGGCGAGGTGGGAGAGGTAGCGGTAGAGCCCTGGGTCGCCCCTTGCCCTCTCCACTACTGCGTCCAGCAACGCGATGAGCTCGTCGTAGGTCCTCCTGTCCACTGGGTAGGGCACGCCGTCTTTCCCCCCTACCGCGAAGGCGAATTTGAAGGGGTCCACCGCGGGGTCGTTCCAGTCGGCCGGGGCCTTAAAAACAACCTCGGCCACAAGCGCCAGGGCCCTCAGCGTTTTAGGCCCCACCCCGTGTTTAAGCAGGAGCTCCCTGAAGTTCGACACGGAGCCCGGAGGCGGCAGATTCCTCAAGACGGCTCTGACATCGACGTCTATCCTCATATAGGGGTGGTAGTAGGCGGCTCCCACAAGCGTCGTCTGGCCTCTAAGGGCGGCGAGGTGCCTGGCGACCCTCTGGGGCCCCCCGTTTATCAGCTCCAACACGACGGCTCTGTCGTCAGCGCTGTATCTAGACGCCAGGTTGAGGACTCTGGAGCGGCGTACCCCCACTATCCCCGTGTGGGGGCTGTTGAAGAAGTCGTCTGTTGATAGCCAGTGGTAGCGCCGGGCCATCTTAACCTCGGGGTTCATCCCCTGCTGTACCACGGCCCACCTACCTGAAGCTGAGACGAAGAAGGCGTGGTGATATATCTGGTAGCCGTCTTGCACCAAGGCGTTGTCCACCTTGGCGGTGAGCCTAGAGGCGGTCACGAGAGCTTCGGCGTCTAGGTCAAAACGCCGCGCTATCTCTGTAAGCTCAGCCGGCGTTTCTAAGGCGCGGCGCCCCTTGCCCCCGGCCACTCTGACGGGGATGGGGGAGTCGCGCAGAACCTCCTTCACCACAGCCGTCGTCACAGTCGTGCTCCCAGAGCTGTCCCAGTCCATGCCTATTACGTTGTTGAAGGCCTGGAAGAAGACGGGATGTGCAAACCTCTCCACTATCCCGTCCGGGCCGTAGAGGTCGTTCATGACGTGTAGCATCAGAGCCGCCAGCTTACGCATGCGGGAGAGTAGCCAGGGGGGCACCTGGCCGTCGTGTAGCGGCAGATCTGCAACTCCGCCAAGCTTCACAGGTGTACCACCGTCAAAATATATAACTTTGTAGTGGTTGGTGGGCCATGACGGTGTTTAAGGCATACGACATACGCGGCGTCGTCGACAGAGAGCTAACCATGGAGCTTGTGGAGAAGATCGGGGTAGCCATCTCTAAGTTTTTCGGGGGCGAGGACGTCGTAGTGGGCATGGACGTGAGAACCCACTCCTTCAGGATCGCGGAGGCTCTGTCTAGAGGGCTCCTATCCTCCAGCAACGTGGTGTTTATAGGGACCTCCACGACGCCTGTGACGCACTATGCCTCGTACGTACTCAACAAGCCGGCGGTCATGATAACGGCGTCTCACAACCCGCCCGAGTACAACGGCATGAAGATCATGAGGCCGGGCGGCCGAGATCTGGAGAGCCACGAGATACAGCAGCTGGCCTCCATGTTGGAGACACCGCCTCCGGCCGGCCGCGGCGTTGTATACGTGAGAGATATGCTGTCAAGATACATAGACCACTACGCCGAGATCTTCGGCAAGTTGGACCTCTCGGTCGGGTTCGACCCAGCAAATGCGGCCGGCGTCTTGCTCAAGCCTTTGCTGGAGAGGGCCTTTAAAAACGTCGCCGCCATAAACGACCGCCCAGACGGGCGGTTCCCCGCCCACCTGCCTGACCCAGAAAAGGCGGAGAACTTGGCGCAGCTACAGAAGCTAGTCGTCGAGAAAAGGCTAGACGTAGGCATAGCACTCGACGGAGATTGCGACAGGGTGGGCTTGGTCACGGCGGAGGGCAGGATTTTTAGGCCGGAGAAGATGGTGTACGCCCTCCTCAACTACTACGCCAAGCCGGGGGACGTGGTCGTGTTAGACGTCACCATGCCGCTGTATCTGGAGAAGGTCGCCGAGGAGAGGGGGGTCAAGGTGGTTAGGCAACGGGTAGGGCACAGCTTCCAGAAGCCCACAGCTGCCAAACATGGGGCGATCTTCTGGGCTGAATACAGCGGACATATAGGGTTCAGGGAAAACAACTACTTCGACGACGGTATCTACGCGGCGTTGAAGATCCTCAAGACGGTGGCGGAGGCGGGGACAACCCTAGACCGCGTTCTGGAGGAAGCCCCCAAGGTCTACGAGGAGCGGATAGACCTAAGGGTAGGCGATCCGAGGAGGGCGGTCGAGGAGGCCAAGAGGAGGGCCTCCGGCTTGGAGTTCTACGAGCTAGACGGGATAGACGTGAGGACGGCCGAGGGTAGGCTGTTGATTAGGCCGAGCAACACCGAGCCGTTGCTGAGGGTCAAGATGGAGTCGGGCACAAAAGAGGGGCTCGAGAGACTGAGGAGTCTCCTCGGTCAGCTCATCTCGGCGTAGAGCATAGCAGGCTTCCCATAGAGGAAGTAGGAGGGCTTCTGGGCCAGCAGAGCGCCCAGGAGGATTGCGGCGTAGGGTATACACACGGACTCGGCGCATACGGACTCCCCGAAATGTAGCCGCGGCACCTTGAGCTGTCTCAACAGGTCTGTCTCCTCGTGCGTGATCGTGACCTTCACCTCCCTCAGCCTGTTCTCCCTCTTCACCTCCTCCAATATCTTGCCGAGGGGCGTCCCGTCGCAGGGACACACGACGAGGTCCTCCTCCACCTCTTCCTTCTGGGGCCAGTAGGAGGCCCAGTGGGGGACGTCTATCACGTTGGGCTCCACATAGCGCCCAGTGCCGTCGGTCCCCCGCTCCAGCCTACCGCCGAGGTTGAACAGCCAGTTGGCCTCCACAGCTAGCTTGGCGAGGAAGCGGTCGAGCCCGTCTTTAACTCTGTCTGGGCTCTCTAGGCCGTCTTTTGTAGCTATATACGCCGCCAGTAGCCTGGCCTGCTCCACGACGTGGCTCTCCCTCAAGGCGCCGTAGAGGTGCCCCGTAGCGTAGACGTTGCTGCCGCCCACCGCCTTCCCCGCCGCGTCTAGTATAAGCAACTCGCCCGTGTTCGTCCGCCTAGGCACCAGGGAGTTGAGCTCGAAGCTGTAGTAGACCCTAAACCCGAGCTTTGCCGGGACGTACGGGTTGACCATCCTAACGGCGGACACGAGCAGATCGACCCTCTCCTCTCTAACCTCCGCCTTCCTCTTCTCCGTCATCGCCAAGTACTTCACAACGCCGCGTGTGTATTCCCTTATGTTCACCGCCGTGGCGATGGGGAAGTCCGCCGAGGCCTTGACCTTCTCGAAGTACTTGACGTCCCTTAGGTAGGCAGAGTTGTCGAGGACGACGACGTCGTTGCCGGCCCTCCTAAGCGTAATAGCCGTGCGGAGGCCCCACTCGGTGGTTCCCCACACGGCGATCTTGAGGCCGCTGGGCGGCGCCTCCATAACCTCCTCGGCCGTCTTCTGCGGCGCGCCTCCGCCGCCGGGGAAAGCGATGGGCACATCAACGCCGCCTGTGGCCAACACCAGATGTCTATATCTAGCTCTGTACCGCACGCCGCCGCTGTAGACGTAGACCCCGTCGAAAAACCCCTCGACGAGGTCGAGCTCCCGGGACCGTCCAACTATGGACTGCACGTCGACGTCCTCTGAATACCTCGGCGCGTTGCCCAACACGTGGTGTCCCCCTAGGCGGCCCACGTACACAACCTTGGGGCTGTAGCCGTACCTCTTAAGCTCCAGAGCGGCGGCCAACCCCCCGAGGCCGCCTCCCACAACCAACACGTCGACCTCTAGATCCCCCTCCCGAGAGGCCTCGGGAGAACATGTGGTAGCCGATCTGCAACCCACGGCACGTAGCTGTCTGAGCTATATTAAATTTGCTACGCCTCAGCGCTTTGGACCTCGATCACCGGTCACACACAGCTCATCATCACGTATTTATTGCCGCTCCGCAGTTTTAAAACGTGGCGGGCCTAGAGGCGGCGGTGAAGAGATATCTCGCCGGGGACAGATCTGCCTTGGAGGTGCTGAGGGACGCCGGCTTCCTCGACGGGCGGGAGCCCTCCACAAGGGGGTACGTCCTCTACAAGGCGCTGAAGTTGGGCATAGACGTCTCCAGCTACGCCAGGTACCTAGACTGGAGGGAGTTCGAGGAGTTTATACGCCACGTCTTCTCGGAGTTTGGATACATGGTGGCGTCAAACGTCAGGCTGAGCTGCGGCAGAGGCGCCGAGTTCGACGTGGTTGCGTGGAGCCGGGAGGTGGCCTTCGTGGCGGAGGCCAAGAGGTGGAAAGGCGGCCGCTGGAGCGAGGTGGCTCGTAGACACCTAGAAAAGGTCAGGAGGTGCCTCACAAAGCTACAGGCCTTTGCCCCCTCTGTTGTACCGCTTGTAGTAACCTCTACGGAAGCCGCCGCTATTTCGGACGGCGTTCCTATTGTGCCTATTGGAAAAATTGGGAATTTTCTCGCCTCGTTTCACGACCTCAAGGATCAGATCGCTGTACTTAAGTAGGCACTCGTCGCAGGAGTAGGTATATAGGGGGAGCGAGAGTTCGGACCTTATCCTAACGACGTTGTACACGTCGAGCCTCCGCATACAGAAAAAGCAGTAGATCACGTCCCCCTCTCGGTCTTCTCCTCTGTCACTGACAGATCAGCGATCACCCTAGCCCTCCTCCTGGGGACCAGGAGGTTCTCGGTGACGGCCACGAGAAGGGCGAGGCCGAACATGGGGAGGGATAGATACATCGCGAAGTTGCTCACCACGACAACCACGTCGCTGAACTTCACCAGATAGAGATATGGAAGCGGCACCGCGTAGGCCAAGGCCAACAGAGCCAGAACCTTAGGCAACCCCCCTACCCTCAGCTTCGCGAAAAACTCCACATATACAGCGGCGGCGAGCAACGCCACGGCGACGGCGGCGGCTAAAGCCGGCGGGATCTGTAGAAACCTGTCCACCTCCCCCCCGGCTGTTATTTCGAAATTTCCGACGTCTACGGGGGCCGTGGCGTAGAGAGGCCTCGCGAAGGGGTTTACAAAAACCACGAACACGGCTAGAGCCGCCGCCAGTATAGACAACCACACGGCCGGGATCCGCCGGGTGTTTATATCTGTTTAGGCGGAGGCGCCGCGTACCTCAGCCTCCCGAGCACCCAGTCTCTCAACACGATACGCGCCGCCTCCTCCACGTTCACCCTACCCCCCCTCAGAAGCCTCTTCTTAGCTCGCCCGATCTCCTCCAGCGCCTCCTCCAAGCCGCAGTTAACGCCGTAGGCCTCCCTAAGGGCGTCCGGGTTGTAGCTCAACACGCGCTTGAGCAGAGCGTATGCGTACGGCACTGGGTCGTCCACGGTGCCGGGATCCACCAACCCCCTAACTACGTCAAGCGCTAGGTCCCCCGTGGTTGTAGCCCTCACGATGCCCGGCGTGTCCAGCACCAAGAGCCAGCTCTTAGCCCTCACGAGTTGCTCGCCCCTAGTCCAGCCGGGCTTCGGGCTGGTGGGCGCCACATGCCGCCCCTTGAGGTAGTTGATAATTGTGGACTTGCCGACGTTGGGGTAGCCCACCACCACCACGGTGGCGGGGATCCTAGGGGCCAGGTACCTGATGGCGGTGATCAGCCTCCGGGTGCCCAGCCTATACTTGGCGCTGATGTACACCACAGCCCTCCCCAGACCCTCGAAATACCTCCTCCACTCCTCGAGAAGCCCCCTCTCCACCAAGTCGGCCTTGTTCAACACGACGAGAAGCCTCTTGCCGAGCCTATCCGCAAGCTCCTCCACCTCCTCGCTCCTTGTGGCCAGGGGGTCTCTGGCGTCTAGGACCTCCAAAACCACATCGCCGTCCTCCACAACCCTCCTCACGAGTCTCCAGGTCTCCTTCACGACGCCCTCTAGGCAATATTTAAAAAACTTGGCGTTGTGGGCCAAGTGGCGTTTAGACCACCCCCATCCAGGCTGGAGCTGATAAGGCTTAGGCGGCAGCTGGTGCTTTTCCAGAGAATGAAAAAAACCCTGGAGGACGCGCGCAACTCCACAATACAGAGGATCAGAGCCCTCATACCCGACCTAGAAAGGCTGAGGCGGGAGATAGCCGACGGGTTCGTCGAGGTAGCAACCAACTTCAAAATCGCGATAGCCAAGACCGGCATCGACAGGGTAGAAAACATAGCGGAGCTCACCCCCAAAACCGTAAAGGTAGAGCTGGTAAACAGGGGGACGCACACCGGCCTCGAGGTCAGCAACTACGTGACCTACCCCACCTACAGCCTCGCCACGGAGGCCGCGGAGCTCGACGTAGCCCTCGTGAAGATGAGAGAGCTCCTCAAGAAGCTTGTGGAGTTCGCAGAAAAGGAGACGCTCTTCTACACCCTCCTGAGGAGGGTTAGGGAGTACCAGAGGATGATAAACAGCATAGACTACGTGATAATCCCACGCATAAGAGAAAACATGCAGTACATAAGGCTGGCGCTTGAGGAAGGCGAAAGAGAGGAGTTCATAAGGAGAAAGATAATAACATCACGTATATAAGACAGTAGGTCCAACAGCCACATGTCCATGAAGGATCTAAACACCACCGTAAAGGAGCTAATAGACAAGGAAATTGAGAGGGCCATGGCCAACATAAAGAACGAGGTAAAAGAAGTTGAGACGCTCATCGATAGGAAGATAGAAGAGCTACGTCAATACTTAAAAACCTAAGAGGTCTGGCGCATATGAACGCCAAAGCGCTATCTGCAATTGTGTTAATGGCGATGTTGGCAATGGCACAGACAACACACACAGGAGGCGAAAAATACTTGGGGGCTGGCATCGCCGCCGGCCTCGCTGGTCTTGGCGCCGGGATAGCCTTAGGCCTTGCGGGTGCCGCCGCCATGTCGGCGCTGGTCGAGAGGCCGCAGGAAAGGATCTGGTACTTGATATATCTGGCGCTGGCTGAGGCTGTGGCGATCTACGGCCTGTTGATTGGCCTGTTGGTGTTTACGGCTTAAGTCCTCGCGAGAGGTTCAAACACTTTTCTTCTTTTTTCTGTTGGTACCCCCTCTGCCAGCAACGCGGCGGCTCTGACGAGGGTCATAACCTCCGCCCTCATGTACTCCAGGTGGGCCGCCAGAGCGCCGAGGGAGAACTCGGAGTACCTCGCCGTGTATATATCTGAAAGCTTTTTCACATACGCTGGGTATATATTGTCCATAGCTATAGATATGTTCTCCAGCGTCGGCGCCTCGGCGACCATATCGAGGAGGACCTTGCCCCACGGCGTTCCGCCTGCGTTTTCCAGAAACTTGGCTGGTGGGTCCTTTACCGCCGATGTGACGAGGGGGGTCGGGGCTCCAACTGCCAGCTCGTCCAGCTCCTCGGCGAGCCCCCATATCCTCGCCCTGATGGCGACCAGCACGTTGAAGTATTCCCTTATGTCTGCCACAAACGTGGCGAGAGATCTATCTCTCCCCGTCGGCGCAGTTGTGGAGAAGTCCTCAATCCACTGCCTATCTAGAAAAATCGAGAGTTTGTCCTCGCCGTATTTAGTCGCCAGCTCGAAGGCCTTGTAGGCCATGTGTCTAGCCGCCTTAAGCCGCTCGCCCACCTCCTCCACGTTTTTCGCCCCGAGGAGGTTTGCAATGATGTGGCGCCTCTTTGTGAACTCGAGGGGTTCCCATAGTATGTACTCCTCCGGGTTTCTACCGGCCTTTATCGCGATGGCTAGGTTCCTTATGTTTTCGTATTCGAAGTACTTGAGGGAGGAGAGCACCACGGCTTTTGCGTCACCGCCGGCGCTGAGGTAGATCGATCTAACTCTGTCGAGGTACAGCTTTACGAGCTCCCGCCTGAGCTCGCCGAGGTTGTCTCTACTTAGCCTATCTAGCGTTACCGCGTATGGGGTGGTCTTCAACGTGTTTAGAAATTCCTCAAGCGAGTTGGCGTAGATCAACGAAATGAGCTTGTCCCGGGGAAGCTCCCTTATCCTCAACCCCCTTACCCTAGGCCCGAGTTGCGGCCGGCGTAAGATCGCCGAAGCGGCGCCGGATACGGCGAACTTCATATATTGAGGATAGCTAGGGCTCTAGAGACGAGCTCCCCCCTTCTCTCCTGGTATCTCTGGAGTATTTTTCTGCCTCGCTCCTCGGCGTTTTGAAGTATCTTCTCAGCTTGCTTCTTCGCCTCCTCTGCCGCGTTTTTCTTGTAGTTAACAACGGCGTTGTTCACTATCTCCTCTATCTTCTTCACGATCTCGTCGGAGTACTTCCTAGAAATCTGGTCCGAGAGAGCTAGCGCCTTCATCTTTACCTCGTCGGCGCTTTTCACCGCCTTGTCCACCTCTTCGAGTTTCTTGAGTATCTCCTCTATCTTAAGCATATATAGACCGATGTCCATATTTTATAAACGTTGATGACTCCAGGACTTGCAGAGAGGTGAAGACACTTCTCGCGGCTGAGCCCGCCTTTAAGATCCCTTCTCAGCTCTAAAGGGGATTTCCACAGCAAGGGCCTCGGTTGCTGTTTCTTGCCAAGGGCGTCGGCTGATCTCTTGCATGGCGACCGTAGAGGCTTTCGGTTATGTTGGAGCGTGGTTCAGACGCGCGGAATTTACATCATGTTCAGCCCGTCCCCGTGCGACCTCACCGACACAGCTGTAGCCATTGCCTATAAATCTGTTTAAGCGTAGTTCTTAAATCAGGCGACGTAGATAGCGGCATGTTCATACACATGGTGGCGGTGTATGGGGCTGTGGTGTTGGCGATGGGGGCTATCGGGGGCGAGCCGGAGCTCGTGGCGCTGGGTCTTACCATGTTGCTTCTCGGGAACATGCACAGGCTGGGCAAGGCCTTGTCGCGGCAGCGGAAACGTATAATCGCATAAATACCTATGGCGAGGTATCAACGGTGACGAGCTAAGGGTCTCCTGACCTGTGAAGAGATGCCCATGCTGAACCAAACGCATTGGCTCCGCAGTGCAACTTGCCAAGGTCTTGAAGCGCTTTTACGCGGCACCGCTTCTGGTCTGTTTTTAATTGTAACCATTATATACACACAACTGTGGCATCTCTATGTATCTTCAAGTGTTGGAGCTATCGTTGTTGGCGGCGGCGGTTGCGGTGTTGGGCTTCATAATCTTTTTCATAGCCCGTAGACAGCCTCCGCCGCCTCAGGCGGAGGCGGTAGCCAGGTATACGCCTGGGGAACAGGAGATCATTAGGCAGGTGGGGGAGCTCAGGGAGAGGATAGATAAGCTTATTCCTCCCTACGGCAGAGTTGGCTACATTCCCTCCTCGCTTGAAGAGCTGAGGGACCTGCTTGGGTTTACCTATGTGAAACTTGGGGATAGGGAGCTAGGAGCGAGGGTGGAGGGTCTAGACAAGTTGGAGGGCTTAGACGTCGATCTTCTTCAGGCGAAGTTGGGCGACTCGTACGTCTACGTCGTGAAGAGGGGGGAAAAGAGGCTCGTGGCCGTGGGGGGCCAATACCTCGACTACCTCACCATCCGCTTTATCGGCGAGTTTTTGGACTACATCTAGCGGCCTCCGCCTTAAGATCCCGCTCTTGCACATCGCCGCCTGGCGCCGTCTCGCGGAAGATCTGGGCCTCGTAGACATAGAGTCTCGTCCTCTTGTCTAGCCAACAGTCGCCGGGGAGCCACGCCTTTACGCAGGTGTGTATCAAGAACTCTACAGGGTCCCAGCACTCTTCGACGGCTACCTGGGGGAGGAGGAGGCCGGAGTAGGGGCCGCGCCTCACCACCAGGCCGTGGCGGCCTACCTGCACCACCTCTGGGTATTTCCTCGGGTCTTCCGTCACGAGGCTAAGCGGGCTTAGGACAGATACCTCGAAGACGACGTTTGGGAGCTCCTCCAGGCGTAGAGCTGGAAACCTCAGGTCTTGGCAACAGGCGCCAATGGCGCTGTGGATCGTGGCGTAGGCTACGTTTCTATACCCCTCCGGGTACCCGATGCAGCCGCGGAGCTCCAGCCTCTCGCCGGCGGTCTCTATGGTCGTAAACACCCCGTAGTTGTCCAACAGTAGCCTGGCCGGCGGACCCTCCGGCTCCACAACCCGGCCTGTTTTTAGGAAGATCTCGACTGCGCGCCTCGCCAGTTTAACTAGGTAGGCCCCCTCCTCGATCGTATACGGCTTAAAGAGTGCGCCAGCCATATCAGCCTCGGAGCGGCGGTAATATAAGTTTGCCAAGCTTATTTACCTCTAGCGTCTTACACATATGCCTCGCTGCGCCGTATGTGGAAACGAGGTGAACTTCAAGAACGTGGCGTATATCTACGGCGACGTGTTTGTATGTAGGGACTGCTTCCCGCAGTACTACATAAGGAATCTTTGTAAAGCTGTGGAGCGTAGGTTGAGGGGGGAGAGCCCCCCCGCCTGCGGCTTCTGTAGTTTTAAGAAGCAGTGCGACCTCTACGTGTCGAAGACCGTGAAATCCCTTTCGTCTACCGGCGGCTGAGGAGCGCTATGAAGAAGCCCGGCGTGTCGTGTACGTGGGGAAGGAACCGTCTGCACTCTGGACAGCCCCAGCCGGGCCCTCCCACGTCTAACCCAACGTCGGCCGGTACGGCGCCTGACTTTTTCACCACATCTTCGTTTTCTATGTAAGTCAGGGTGCATGTCGAGTATATCACGTTTGACGCGATCTTTAGGGCTGTTTTGAGGAACTGTAGCTGGTAGCGGGATAGCGTTTTAGCCATCTCCATGGTGACCCTGTGATATATCTTCGGCCTCACCCCAATGTCTGTACAGGGGGGATCCACAAGGGCGAGGTCGGCGCGGAGCCTGGGGAAGTCCCTATCCACGTATCTACTGTCGTGCAGTATCACGTCTATGTTGCCGGCTAGGCCCAGCCTCTCGACTTCTCTCTTCAGCCTCTCGATCTTCGGCCACGATCTGTCAAAGGCCACAACCCGCATGTCCATCTGGGCGAGGTGGGTTGCCTTGCCGCCGGGAGCCGCGTTGAGATCCACGGCGGTGGCCGCGCCGGCTCTTTTCGCCACGTGGCCTACGGCGATGGCGGGCAGGCTCTGGCTGTAGAAGAGGCCGTCTCTGTACTCTGGGAGATCTCGGATCTTGGGCGTTTTATACAGAGACGTCTCAACCCTTATGTAAAGCCCCCTCCGCGTCTTCATCACCTCGTCGCTGTCCGAAACGGCGACTCCGAAGGCTACCACAACGCCGTTGTCCGACACCACGTTTACCTCCTCTCCGCGTCTCACGTGGTCTGTCTTTACCACGCCTGGGGCGTAGAGGTCGGCGCCCATCATAACGCTTTCTGCGGCTTTCTTGTCCACCACTACCCTTTTCCTCGCGGTGGGTATCTTAAAGGGGCCCTCCACCGGCATCCATAAGGCGTCGTCAAAGCGCTCGTCTGGGTAGGCAGTCACCCCGCGCGCTCTCAACCGCCCGATGAGCTCCTCTCTCGTGGTTTTTGCCGTGTTCACCCTTATGTAGTACCGCCTTGGCGGTCTCGTGATTGAGAGAAATAGGGCGTCTATCTCGCTGTCGGAAAGAAACTGGAGAAAATGCTTGTAGAGTTCGTCGTCGATCTCTATTCCATGTATGTTCATCTATGGAGGATTTTGACGAGTAGCTCCTTGGCCCTCTCCGGGTCTCTTCTTGCCAGTTGCCACAGCTCGTCGTCTTCCTTTAGAACGTAGCGGTAGGTCTTGTTTCTTTTTATGTCTGGCGCGGTGGAGAGGAAGTTGTGTCTCGACAGCTTCTGTAGGAGCCTGGCGGCTCGCAAGATGGCGCTGTGGTCTGTGCCAAGGCCGGCGAGCTTGGCTAGAGAGGTGGCCTTGATGCTGACCACGCGGCCCTTTGCGTTGATTAAGAGTATGATTAAGGCTTCGACAAGCTTTCTCTCTACTATTTCAAACCTCATTGCCGGCATTGGATCACCTGACTTAAAAAATTTTTCACCTTTGTATAGTATATTGCCAGAGGCCTCTTTTTTAAGTATATATCGCGTCTTCAAACGGCGTTTTTCGAACTAGCTCTTCAACAGACGGCGTAGTGTTTTATGTAGCGGCTGCGTCGCGATGCCCCGCTCCGTTATTATGCCTGTAATGTACTTCGGAGGGGTGACGTCGAAGACTGGGTTGTAGACGGGGACGTCCCTCATGGTTACATAGACCACGCCCTGTTCCGACCTCGCGGTGCGCACCTCGTCCGGATCTCTCTCCTCTATCTTGACGTCTTCTACTCTGCTACGCGGGTCTATGGTGCTCGTTGGAGCTAATACGTAGAACGGAATGCCGAATTCCCTCGCGAGCACGGCCTCGTTGAGGGTGCCTATCTTGTTGTAGACGTGGCCGTCTAGCAACACCCTGTCGGCCCCTACCATCACTAGGTTGATTAGTTTGCGGTACATGACGAGGCCTACGGCTGTGTCCGCGATAAGTGTCGTATTTACGCCGTTTTGGACGAGTTCGTAGACGGTGAGCCTAGCCCCCTGTTGCCAAGGCCTTGTCTCTGGGGCTACTACGGAGACTCGTTTTCCCAACATGTTCGCCACGTAGATGGGGGCGGTGGCTGTGCCAAGCCCTGTGCCTGTGGCTAACCCTCCGGCGTTGCAAATGGTCAACACAGTGTCGCCGTCTTCCAGAAGCTCAGCGCCGTAGAGACCCATCCTTATCTCAGCCTCGAGCTCTTCTTCGAATATGGCCACCGCCTCCTTCTCCAGTCCAGCCTCGAGCTCTTCCACCGATGTTGTAGATGTGGCGAGGGCCTGGGCCTTGTTGTACATGCGGTCGAGCGCCCAGAAGAGGTTAACGGCTGTCGGCCTTGTCTTAGAGAGTTGGTCTCTTGCAGAGGCTAGCACGGCCAGCGCCTCTTGCACCGTTTTGGGCCTCGACTCCAGGAGAGATATAACCATGCCGAAGGCGGCTGTTATGCCTATGGCAGGCGCGCCTCTTACCACCATGTTCCGTATGGCGTCCGCCACTTCCGCCACGGTCCTCGCCTCGACGTACCTCGTCTCAAATGGCAGCCGCCTCTGGTCGAGGAGGATCAGCCTATCGCCCCTCCACTCTATTGGCTTTATCTTCGGCTTAAACCTCCTCTTCACCTCTTCTACAAGCTTCTCCATATGGCCGACTTGCGCCAGGTTATTATCTGTTGCCGGCGTTTCCGCGCAAGCCCCCTTTGCGGCTCCCCGGGACCCGCGGCCGCCCTCGGGTCACACCGCGCGACTCGGGGCCCCCTCGACTTGGCGTACCCCACCTCGAGGGCGTGTACCACGTCGACACCTGCCGTCGGCTCGTCTAGGAGTAGCGCCAGCGCCCCCACTGTAAGCAGAGCGGCTACGACAAGCCTACGCCTCATCCTCCTGGTTGGCCTTGACCTTGTCACGCGGGAACCCAAGGCGGAGATCCCTACAGCCTTCCACACAGCGCTGGGAGGTGTCTAACCGCCTTCACAACGGAGACAAGTAGCTCGTAGTTCTTCGCCTCCCTTGGGAGTTTCCTAAAGAATGTCTCGCAGTCCACTTTCTCGCATAGGCACTGGAAGTCTGGGCAACTCTCCACGGCGTCCATCTCGCGTTTGTCGAGGGCGGCTGCTACGGCGACTGCGGTGGCTAGGAAGCGGGCAAAGGCGTTGGTGAAAGCCGTGTATAAGTCGTCTATAGACAGGAAGATGTAGTCCGGCAGAAGGACGACTTCTACCTCCAGCTCCTTGGCCAGCTGGCGCGCGTTTTCGTCGGCATAGCCTCTAGCGATGACGAGGGGCTTGGCCCCTATTAGCTTTGCGTTTACGTACGCCTGCCTGACGCCGCTGACGTCCACCTTGCCCGCCTTTACCTCTACGGCGTAGGTGTTGCCGTTTTGGTCAACTGCGAGGATGTCTACCTCGCCCACTTCAACGCCGTCGCGGTATATCTTGTAGCGGGTGGCCTTGGGCGTAAGGCCTAGAGCCGGGAGTAGATCGACGACATATCGCTCGAACCTAGCCCCCACGCCTGTGGGTATGTCGGTGGCTAAAAAGGTGATGGTTAAGCGGAGGCTCTCCTCAACAGAGCCTCCTCGGCTTCGGCTAAGGCCTTCGCGAGGGCCTCCACAAACCCTGTGTTCCGCAGTTTTACAAGTCTCGCCCTGCCTATACGCCTCTCCTCCACTATGCCGTTTTCTGCCAGCGTCTTGATGTGTGCCGTCAGCTGTCTGTAGTTTGTCCCAAGTCTCTTCGCGAGCTCTGTGGCGTTTAGCTCTCCAAACCTCCAGAGGGTTAGGACGATACGTATGCGGAGGGGCGAGCCCAGAATGAGCTCTATCATTTAAGCTCCTCGTTTATCATCTTGGTGAGGACGGCCTCTAGCGTGTCCAGAGGCTCCGTCCCTATGGATATTAGCGTCGTGCGGCCCCTCATGCCCTCGCCTTTTTTGTTCTGCCGCGTCTCGATTATGCCCCTCTCCCGTAGATCCCCTAGGTAGGTCCACAGCTGGCTGTGTACCCTGGGCTTCTCTCCATATTCTTCACATATCATCTTGTACACCTCCTCGGCGTCGCCGAAGGAGACGTATGGGGCGCGGGTGGTCTTAAGCGTTCTGACGACCGCCAGTAGGAAGAGCTTCTCGTGGAGGGGGAGGCCCACGAGCACCTCCTCCGAGACGCCGAATAGGACCTCCTTGGATGATCTTCTGACGTCCTCTGGCGTTATCTGTCTCCTGCCGCTTTGTTGAGCAAGGTGGGCTGCTCTGTATAAAATGTCTATCGCGAGCCGGGCGTCTCCCCTGTTTGTATCAAGCGGACTCTGCGCCCCGGTTATATCCGCGATCATCTGGAGTATCTCCTCGCTGTAGGACCCGTCTGCGAGCCCCGCCCGCGCCCTCTCGAGCAATATGTCGAAGATCTGGTCTTTTGTATATGGCGTAAAACGCACGACGTATTTCCCCATGATGCCTCTGGTGGACGGGTCCAGGTTGTTGAGGATCGTATCGCTGTGGCCCACGGCGGCGAGGGCTATTCGAAAAGACCCGAGCTTGTCGGTCTCTTGCCCAAGTCTGATAAAAGTCGAGAGTATGTCTGGCGCGAAGTTGAAGGCGTCGTCTAGAACTAGAAAAACGTAGATGTCCCTCTCGCGGAGGTGTTCAACGAGGAGGGCCAGGAACTCGTCGCGGCTGAGGCCCCGCCTCGGGAAGGGTATATTCAGCGACTTGGCTATCTCGCCTACGATGGTTGTGAAGTTGCGGAATAGAAAGCCGTTGATGTAGACAAACCGCGCCGCCGCCTCGCCTCTGCGGAGCTCCCACAGCTTGCGCAAGGTGACTGTTTTGCCGGTGCCCGGCCTGCCGAGGAGGGTAGCTCTTGGGTAGTGGTTGCCGGGGCTCCTCAGCCATCCGCCAAACAACGTGTCGAGCTGCTGTAGCTGTTGCTCCCTGTGGGGGAGTCTGTCGGGGACATAGCTGGGCGAAAATACGGCTTCGTTGGCGATAATGCCCATGTGGCTATAGACGAGACAGCTATAAATATTTTCAGTCTACACAAGATTCAGTGTACACGGGTATACAAAAAATT